>NZ_FRFF01000039.1 GCF_900143625.1 Nocardiopsis sp. JB363 | reverse complement strand
TTCGGGGTCCAGGAGCCAGTCGGCGTAGGTGCGCGGATCCACCAGCCCGGCCACGATGCGCTCGGCGATCTCGGGGTGGGTGGTGGCCGCGTCGAAGACCTGGCCCACGTGGGCGGGGGCGTGCGGTTCCCACATCGCGTCGAGCATCTCCGACAGGCCCGCGGCGGCTTGCCCCATCCCGGCGTGCGGCCCGTGCTTGAAGGGCAAGCCGCCCCAGAACCCGTCGAAGGTGTCCTGCATCCAGGCCGGATCGAAGGCGGCGTCGCCGTGGGCCAGGATGCGGGCCCGGTAGTGCTGGGCGCCGTGGGAGGACACGTTGCCGCCTTGGGCGGCCATGGGGTCGGTCCTGACCAGCCCATTGCCCATCCCCAGTACGTGACCGCCGGAGGGCAGCACGCCGACTGGGTGACGGGCGTGCGGGCTGATGCGGTGCACACTGGTGCTGCGCTCACCCAGCAGTTCCGCGTGCTGGACCCGCTCGGCTAGCACCGGGAAATACCTACGCAGCAGGTCTTGGCTACGACGGAGCTGCTCCTGGGGGCCGGGCCGGTCGGGCCAGGCGTCCGTGGGCCCGCCGGTGGAGGAGACCAGCTGCAGGATGTGGCCCGGACCTTCTTTGGTCAGGACCGGGGCGAGGATGGCACGCATCTCCTGGGTTGAGCCCACCGAGGCCACGTCCCCGCCCAGGCGACCGTGGCCGCTGTCGTGCACCTCTTCGAGCAGGACCTGGGCCACGACCCGATCACGAGTGGGGGCACCGTTCTGGGCACGGTCGAAGAGCTGACCGAGTTCGCCATCGCCGACCGCGACCACGATCAGGTCGAACATTCGCGAGAAGTAGTCCAGGTCGGTGACGGTGACGCCGTGGATGACGGCCTTGCCGCCCCGATCCTCGAAGTACTCCAGCCAGTCGGCCATCTGCACTCTGCGATCCACCGACGTGCCCGGGGCCTGGAAGGCGCCCAGGACCGTGGCCGGATCCCCGTGAGGGGGGTGCAGTTGCAGCTCCACACCCTGGATTCGGGGCGCCCGGGCTTCCCACATCGCCAGCTCCAACTCCCGTTCGTGGGCGCGGGCGCCCGCCAGGGTGAAGCTGAACAAGGGCAGGTGGCTGGAGCGGATCTCAGTACTGGAGTGGCCGGTGATGAGGGTGACCCGGTAGCCGTCGGTCAGGAGTTGGTGGGCCAGTTGGAGTCCGGAGGCGCTGGCCCCCACGATCATGATGTTGCGGCTCATCGCAGGGCCTCCTGGTTGATGTGCAGCAGGCGGGCCAGGGCCGCCCGGGTCGAGGGACGGGAGCCGGCGTCGGCCAGGTGCACCTCGTCCAGTTTCAAAAGGGCGCGGATCTGTTCCAGGTCCGGTTCGCTGCGTCCCTGGTCGTTGACCACGACCAGATGGGGCAGCCCGGTCTCACGTACCGCTTCCAAACAGGGCAGGGTCTCCTTGATGCGGTCGGGGTGGGCCATCACCACTACCCCGGAGGCGCCCCGCACCACATCGAGCCACAGGGCGTCGAACGCGGACGGTTGTGGGGCGGCCAGCAGGTGCAGGCGTGCGTCCCGGTCCAGGGGGATGCACCCCAGCTCCAGGCTTTCGTTCTGCAACCCCTGCTGGTCGGGGTGTTGTTGGCCCACGTGCAGGGGGGCGGTGCTGGCGGACGCTCCCACCAGGGTGGAGGCCCCTGCGCCGGTGGGGCCGGTGACCACGATCTTCAGCGACACCAGGCCGGGCCTCCAATGGGGGCGTTTACTGCCGCCGCTGCTCAGGTGCTTGGCGACCCCGCGGACGAACTGCGGGCCGGTGCTCAGCGGGCTGATGGTCACCAGGTGGTGTGCGTGGAGTTCGACCAACACCAGGGCGGTGACCGCCCGCGGCAGTTGCAGGCGGGAGCTGATCTCCAACAGCGTCATCGGCTCCGCCCCGGCCTCGTCTGTCAGTAGGCGGGCCACGGTCCAGGACTGCTCATGCAACCCCGGCAAGGAGGACGGTGTGGGCAGGGGTGAGCGGCCCTGCACCAGGGTGTGATCGGCGATCTGTGAGGTCCGGCGCAGGCCCATCGACCGGGTGACAACAGCGGTGTCCGTCATCAGGCCACCGACCGGTACACGCGCATCCGACCCACCCGGTCGGGTAGGGACGAGGGCAACAAGCCCTCCAAGGCGTCGACGGCCTTGGAGATGCGGGCGTTGGCCTGGTCCACTCCCTGGCCGGGGCCCACCAGGGTGACCAGCGCGGTGCACGCGGTGGCCGGGCTGAAAATCAGCCACCCTTGTCGAGCGGCCAAGCGGATCAGGACGTCCTCGGGCTTGCCCTTGCCCAGCAGGCCGCCGAGTGTCAGCGATTGGTTCAGCAGGCTCGGGGTCGCCGAGGCCAGCCCTTCGGCCATCTCTTGGGCCATGTCGTGGTAGGTGAGCGCGAGCCCGTCGTGGGTGGCCACGGTCACCGGGGCGCCGATGCCGGTCAGCACCGCGGTGATGCGACCCCAATCCGGCTCAGGTGGATGTTCGTGTACAGGGAGGGAAACCTTCATGCCATTACCGTGACCGGTTTCGGTTTATGCCACCTATGCCGGGCTGGCATAATCGGGAATTGCTGAGTTATGCCGAAAGTATGCCCAGGCATATTCGGGATGAATGAGGACAAAGAGGATTTCGGGGGTTGGCGTGACAGTGTGCACCACCTGCGCGGGTCGATGCCGGTGCGACCTCATCGCCGAGTTCAGCGAAGACGCCCAGGTGCGCGCCGCCCACCACCGAGGCGACGCCACCGCACTGGTCTACCTCGCCGGACGCAACCTGGGCCTATCCCAAGCCGAGGTGGCCCACCTGTGCGGTCTGTCCCAAGGATTTGTCTCTCGCGTGCTGTCCGGACAGCGAACGATCAAGGAAGAGGACCGAAAAAGGGTCGTCCTCGCCCGCTTCGCACCACCCGATTACGCTCCACCACCCGCAGGACCGGCCCCCATCACGGTCACCGAAACCGACCTGGATTCCGCATTTGGTGAGGTCACCGCAATGGCGGCCTTTGGAGACCTGGGCGGCCCCGCCCTAGGGCTGGTCGATCGGATGGACCCGGTGGCCACCACACCGGCCCGGCTCGGTGCCCAGGACGTGGCCCACCTGGAGACCATCACCGACATGATGGAACGCACCGATTTTCTCCACGGTGGCGGCATGGGCTACTACGCCCTGATCGGACAACTCCGGCACGCCTGTGAGCTGTACCGGCACACCTCATGCAGCCCCGCTGTGCGCACCGCCCTGGAAAGCGCCCTGGCCCGCCTGTGCAAAGTCGCCGCCTGGAGCGCTTTCGACGGCGGCGACCAGGACGTCTCCCGCCGCTGCTGGATCCTGGGGCTGTCCATGGCCCGCCGCGCCGCCGACCACCAGGTGATGACCAGTCTGCTCACCGACATGGCCCGCGCCTCCATCCACCACGGCCACCCCGAC
>NZ_FRFF01000040.1 GCF_900143625.1 Nocardiopsis sp. JB363 | reverse complement strand
CCCCAAGGAACCCCACCCCAGGCGCACCACCACAGACCTACGAGACGCCCGACAACCCCAAGGAACACAACCCCAGGCGCCCCACACACCCACCCGACACCACCACGGGTACCGCTTCGATCAGCTCAACTCAACTCAGCTCAGTTCACTTAGGCACGCCCGCCCCGGAAACCCACACCACCGGCCATACCTTCCACCGACCTCGGGGTTCAGCCACCAGGTTCAGCCTCCGGATCAAGCCTCCGGACCCAACTTCCGAACTCACCTTCCGGACCCAGCCACCGGCCCCAGTCACCGGTTCCTGCCCCCGGGTTCAGCCACCAGCCCCAGCCACCAGGTTCAGTCGCGGGGGCGCAGGCCCGCCAGGACCAGGTCCAAGAGACGATGGGCGCGTCGTTCCCAGTCCTCGGCGGAGGGGTCGAGCTGGTACAGACCGGCCACGGCCAGCAGGACGTCGTCGGCGGTCAGGTCGGCGCGCAGGGTGCCCGCCTCCTGGTTGGCGACGAGCAGGTGTTCGACGGCGTCGGCCACGGGGCCCCGCCCCACCTGGGCGAACCGGCCGTGTGCGGTGGCGGTGCGCAGGACCTCCAAGAGCCCGGCCTTGGTCATGGCGTAACGGGCGAAGCGTTCCAGCCACAGCCGGAAGGCCTCTTGTGGCGGGTGCTCGTCGAGGAGTTCGCCGGCGGCTCGGGTGAGCCGTTGCACCTGGACTCGGTAGAGCTCGAAGACCAGGTCCTCACGGGTGGGGAAATGCCGGTACAGGGTGCCGATGCCCACACCGGCCCTCTTGGCGATGGAGTTGAGGGAGACGTCCCGACACTCCTCGAAGGCTTCTCGCGCGACCTCCAGCAGGCTGGCACGCGTTCGAAGCCCCTGCGCGTGGAGTTGTTCGACACGCTTGGTCGACATGGACGACCTTCCTACGGGCCGGTGTCACGGAGACTTCTCCGGCTCAGCTTATCCGATGTGTGTCCTGTTCAGAGCGGGGTTTTCGGGGGTTCGGAGCCGGGTGTTCACACAACCGCACTTGTTTGACGGAGGGTTCTCCGGATAAGTTGTCATACGTGGCGGAGACATCTCCGCCACGAGGTCGGCCTCGACCCCCACCCGTACCGGCCCCGCATGACACGACTGGAGCGCACATCTATTCGCAGGGGGCTCCCATGCACGAAGATCCCATGACCAGCACGATCGGCATCATCGGCGTCGCCGGTGGGCTCGCCGAACACATCGCGACCGAGGCCGAGGCACGCGGCCACCGGGTGACCGCGTTCGTGGACGACTCCGAACGGTGGTCGGCTCCCGGAACCGCCGTCCGACGCGGCCCTCGGGACCTCACCCGAGCCGATCTGGCGGAGTTCGACGTCCTGATCAACGCCTACCAGGTACCCACCGGCCGTGAACGCGACCACCTCGCCGTCAACCGCCACCTCTTGTGGTTATTGGCCCGTTCTTCGGTCCGTCTCATCACCGTCGGCGACCCCGGCACCCTGTTCGCCGACGCCTCCCGCACCTCCATCTACTGGCAGCAGAGCGTCATCCGCGGTCCGCGAAGGGACGCCGGTCGCGCGATGGAGCGGGTCTACTTCCTCTACAAGATCAACCGAGACGTGCTCTGGACCTACCTGGCGCCGCCGATCGAGCTGGTCGGCGATGGTGAACGCACCGGTCACTACCGGGCGGGCGGCGACGTCCTCCTCACCGACGAGCAGGGCCGCAGTCGGATCAGCAACGCCGACTACGCGGTCGCGATGGTGGATGAGGTGGAGGCCGGCGCCCACCCGAGGCGGATGTTCACCGTCGCCGCCTAGGCGCCGGGGTGTCCGGGCGTGGAAGGGTCGGGGAAATCCCGCCCCGTACCGGCTCGGGGGTCTGGGCGCGGGCCGCGGAATGGGAGACACTTCCCGGACCCGCTACCCCGCAGAGGATTCTCGATGCCCCTCGCCTCTGGCACCTCCGTCCCCGCCCGCACCCGCCGCGCCCTGCTCGCCGGGCTGTGCGCGCCGCTGCTCGCCCTCACCCTGATCGCGCCCTCCTCCCCCACGAACAGCGACGCCGACCCCGCTCTGGTCACCGACCCGGTCGGGTACGTGGACCCGTTCATCGGTACCGCGGGCGGCGGCAACACCTACCCCGGAGCGGTACGCCCGTTCGGGATGGTCTCGTGGAGCCCCACGACCACCCCCGGCGACCAGACCGACACCGGCGCGGCCAACGGCTACCACTACGACACCACCAGGGTGCGCGGCTTCGCCCTCACCCACGTCAACGGGGCCGGCTGCCACCCCGGCGCGGCCGGAGACCTGCCGATCATGCCGGTGACCGTCCCGGTGGACTCCTCCCCCAGCGCCGACACCACCGACGAGATCTACGCGAGCGACTTCGACCACGAGAACGAGTCCGCCGAGCCCGGCCGCTACACGGTGACCCTGGCCAATGGGGTGGACACCGACCTGAGCGTGACCGACCGGGCCGGGGTGGGCGAGTTCTCCTTCCCCGAGGGCGACCCGGCCACCCTGTTGCTGCGCACCTCCAACTCGCTCAACGGCAGCGAGGAAGCCGAGATCAGCATCGACGAGGAGACCCGGACGGTCTCGGGCTCGGTGCTCACCGGCTCCTTTTGTGGCCAACGCGCCAACGGCGGGGAGAACAACCGCAACTCCTACTACCGGCTGCACTTCACCGCGCGCTTCGACACCGATTTCGGCGAGGTGGGCACCTGGGAGGACGACGAACTCATGCCCGGGGCCACCACCGCCTCCGGGGGCGAGGGCTACGACCGCGACGCCCGCAGGGGCAGCGGTTCGGGCGGCTACGTGTCCTTCCCCGAGGGTTCGGACGTGCGGATGCGCGTGGGGGTCTCCTACGTGAGCGCCGAGGGCGCCCGGGCGAACCTGGAGGCCGAGGTCGAAGACGACGCCACCGTCGACACCGTGGCCGCGCGGGCGAGCGAGGCCTGGCACGAGCGGCTGGGCGCGGTCGCCGTCGGTGGCGGGAACGAGGACCTGTACACCGAGTTCTACACGTCGATGTACCACGCGCTGCTCCAACCCAACCTGGTCAGCGACGTGGACGGGCGGTACCCGGGCATGGACGGCGAGCCGCACCGGATCGTGGACGGGCAGGGCGCCCAGTACTCCAACTTCTCCGGGTGGGACCAGTACCGCGCACAGATCCAGCTGTCGGCGCTGTTGGAACCGGAGGTGACCGGGGACTTCGCGCAGTCACTGCTGAACTTCTCCGAGCAGAACGGCGACGTGTGGGACCGGTGGGTGCACGTCAACGGCCCCACGCACGTGATGACCGGTGATCCGTCGGCGGTCACCCTGGCCACGTTCGCCGCGATGGGGGTGGACGGCTTCGACACCGAGGCCGCCTACGCGTCGTTGCGCGCCCAGGCCACCGAACCTCACCCGGACGGGCTGTCCGACGCCGGTTGCCCGGGTCAGTGCGAGGGGCAGCGCCCGAACCTGGAGCGCTACCTGGAACTGGAGTACGCACCGCACGACGACTGCCACTGCTGGGGCGGGGCGGCCGAGACCTTGGAGGGGTCCGTGGCCGACCATTCCCTGGGGCAGTGGGCGGGGCGTCTGGGCCTTGAGGAGGACGCCCGGATGTTCGCCGACCGGGGCGGCTACTGGCACAACGTCTTCGACCCCGACGCCACCGAGGACGCGGGGTACATGCGGGCACGTGACGGCGACGGTTCCTGGGTGGCGCCCTTCGACCCGGCGTCGGGGACCGGGTTCGCGCAGGGTACGGCGGCGACGTACACGTGGATGGTGCCGCACGACGTCGGCGGTCTGGCCGAGGCGATGGGCGGCCGTGACGTGGCCGCCGAACGGCTGGACGGGTTCTTCCGCACCCCCGACGGTGAGTGGTCGGTGGGCGGCGGCGACCCGTTGCGTTACGACCCCACCAACCAGCCGGGGTTGCACACGCCCTGGTTGTACAACGGGTTGGGACAGCCCTGGAAGACCCAGGAGACGGTGCGGGAGATCATCGCGTCCCAGTACGGGACGGGTCCGGCGGGTCTGCCGGGCAACGACGACCTGGGCACCATGTCGGCCTGGTACGTGTTCGCGTCGTTGGGCTTGTTCCCGCAGGCGCCCGGGCGCGGGGAGATGCTGTTGTCGAGCCCGGTCTTCACCCACGCGCGGCTGACCCCTCCGGGACGTGAGCCGATCACGATCAGCGCCCCGGCCGCCGGGGCGGAGTCGGTGTACGTGCACGGGGTGCGCCTGGACGGGGACGAGCACTCGCGTTCGTGGCTGCCGGAATCCTTCCTGGCGGAGGGCGGACACCTGGAGTTCGATCTGGGTGCCGACGCCGACACCGCGTGGGCGACGGCACCCGAGGATCTGCCCATGGACCACTGAACGCGGGTCAGCGCACCGGCGCGCCGGGGCCGAGCGGGATACCCAGGGCCCACCAGGCCAGGAACAGCAGGGTCCAGACCGTCGTCATACCGATCGCCAGCGGCAGCGTGTAGGAGGCCAGGGTGCCGATCCCGGCGCTCTTGCGGTACTGCTGCAGGAAGCCGAGCGCCATCACGAAGTAGGGGCTCATCGGGGTGATGGCGGTCGACCCGGAGTCGGCGATCCGGAACAGCGCCTGGGTGGTCTCGGCCGGCACCTCGATGAGCATGAGCATCGGCACCAGGACGGGTGCGCAGATCGCCCACATCGCCGAACCGCTGGTGATGATGATGTTGATCAGGCTCAGCAGCACCAGGATGAACAGGAACAGCACGACCACCGGGATCCCGCTGGTCTCCAGGGCCTCGGCCGCGCGCACCGCGATCACGTCGCCGATGTGGGTCCAGTCGAAGTAGGCCAGGAACTGGGCGATGGCGAAGAACAGCACCAGGACGGGTGCCATCTGCTTGATGCCCTGAACCATGAGCGCGGGCACGTCGCCGGGCTTCTCGATGGTGCCGACGCGGTGGCCGTAGATGATGCCGACCAGTCCGAACAGCAGTGCCACGAGCGCGCCGACCCCGGTGAGCAGCGGGGACTCGGCCAGTCCGCCGTCCTCGCCGCGCAGTGGGGAGCCCGCCGGGATGACGATGGCGGTCAGAGCGATCAGGGCGAGCACCAGCGCGACCAGGGCGCGACGCAGGCCGGATCGTTCGGCGTCGCTCAGTTTCAGCGAACCGATGTCCTCCAGGTCCGCGTCCGGGTCGGGGTCCAGGTCGGGCCGCTTGGCCAGGACGAACTTGGTGATCACGGTGATGACCGTGGCCAGTACCACCGAGGAGGCGATGTTGAAGTACCAGTTGCTCAGCGGCGAGACGAAGGCCCCCGGGTCCACGACCTGGGCGGCAGCCGTGGTGATGCCCGCGAAGATGGCGTCGTTGGGGGTGGGGATCGGGCTGGCGTCGTAACCGGAGGCGATGGCGGTGTAGGCGACGACCACGCCGAGGATCGGCGAACGTCCGACCGCGCGGAAGGCCAGCCCGCCCAGGGGCACGAGGATGATGTAGGCGGCGGCCGAGGCCACGTGCGACATCGTCCCGGCGAAGGCGACCGCGAACACCACCCAGCCGGTGGGAACGCGGGAGACGCTGACCCGCATGAGCGAGGCCAGGAAACCGCTGCGTTCGGCGACCGCCACACCCATGATGACCGCGACGATGGTCGCCATGGGCGGGAACGCGGCGAAGTTGTCGATCATCGTCGACAAGGCCATCGCCATGCCCTCGCCGCTGAGCAGGCTGCGGACCACCACGGTCTCCCCGTCGCTCGGGGAGACCACGGAGACGTCGAGCCCCGCCATGATCGCGCTGGCCACCGCCAGGATCGCGGCGAGGATCCAGAACAACCAGAACGGGTGCGGGAGTGCGTTGCCGACCCGTTCGATCACCGCCATGGCGCGGATGATGCGCGGCAGCGGGACGTCTTTTTCCCTGGTCGGATCGGTGGTGGAATCGGACATGGGTACTCCTGGGCTGTGAGGATCGGGTCTCATACGAGGGGCAGGCGGAAGCGGCTCATGAACCGCCACATCTCCTCGTGGGCCTCGATGGTCTGGGTGGTGTGCCCGCCGCCGCTGTAGGAGTCGGCGCCGGGCCAGGTGTGTCCGCCGCCCTCGACGGCGACGTGACGTACCGGGGCGTTCGGGGAACAGCCGCTCCAGCGGTACTCGGTGATGTCGGGCTCGACCCTGCGCGTGCGCGGGTCGGGGCGGCAGTCGTTGGTCTCGGCCCGTTCGGTGGTCCAGGTCAGGACGTCGGGCAGGCCCCGCTCGGGGTCTCCGGCGTAGGGGATCGTGGCGTCCTCGGTCCCGTGGAAGGACAGGGTCGGGACCCGGCGTTCCGGAGCGCAGTCCAGGTCGTTGGGGTACAGCGCCGCGGCGACGGGTGCGATCGCGGTGACGCGTTCGGAGGCGGCGCAGGCGAGGATCGCGGTGAAGCCGCCGCCGTTGGACTTGCCGGTGGCGTAGACGCGACCGCGGTCCACGCACAGCTCGGATTCGACGGTGTCGAGGACGTCGTGGGTGAAGGTGACGTCGTCCACGCCGGGCGCGGAGTAGGGGGCGCCCTGCCAGGCCTGCCGGTCACCGTCGCCCTGGCCGATCACCCCTTCGGGGTAGACGACGACGGCGGGCAGTTCGGAGAGTCCGGAGAACTCCTCAGTGCCGGCGCCGGTGTTGCCCCGCCCGTGGTAGGCGAGGACGACGGGCCAGGCGCGATGCTCGTCGTAGTCGTCGGGCAGGTGGAGACGGTAGGAGCGTTCGAGTCCGCCGCTGGTGAGAGGGTGCTGCGCGCTCTGCCCGGGTTCTTGGGGCGGTGCGCTCTCGCAACCGTCGGAGCGGTGCGGGGCGGCCTCGGGGGCCGGGGCGGCGGCCGTGGCCGTGGCCGTGGCCGTGCTCGACAGGAGCAGGACCGGTAGGGCGAGTGCGATCGTCAGGCGGGCGAGGGGTCGTCGGTACGGGCGACTCATGGTGTCCTCTTCCGTCGGGGGGCGTTTTCGGGTACGGCTGATGAACCCTCGGCGGACGTGGCCGGGGGCTGGTCAGGTGGGTGGGGTCAGGCCTTGAGCCACTCTTCGACGAAGTCGGTGACCTCGGCGACGACGCGATCGACGATGGCCGCGCCGTCCTCGGCCGTTGCCCTGGCGGGATCGCCCAGGACGCCGTTGGCGCTGAGTCTGTCGTAGCGCACTTGGAGGGTGGGGTGGCCGGGGCGGCGGGCGAGTCGGGACAGGGCGTCGAGCTCGGTCAGGTCCCTGGTGCCGGGGACGAAGCGGTCGGTGTGGACCATGTCGGGTGCCAGGTGGAGCATCTGCGCGGTCTCGGCCTCACCGCTGTGGCCGTGGACCTCGCTCTTGGGCATCCGGGCCACGACGTCGGCGGCGACGGTGGTCAGGGGGGACCAGGCGAACTGGAGGTCGGGCAGGTCCGCGAGCAGGTCCTGGGCCAGGGTGGTGAGGGAGGCGTTGTTGCCGCCGTGGCCGGTGATGACCAGGACCCTGCGCCATCCGTGCCGGTACAGCCCGTCCAGGTACTCGCGCAGCACCGTGCGGAAGGTGTTGACGGACAGGCTGAGGGTGCCGGGAAAGGCGACGTGGTGGGGTGAGACGCCCACCGGCAGGCTCGGGCCGATCACGGCTCGCCCGGACAGACGTTCGGCCACGCGTTCGGTCACCGCTTCGGCTCTGACCAGGTCGGTGGCCAGTGGCAGGGCGGGGCCGTGTTGCTCGAAGGCGCCCGCGGGCAGGAGGACGACCGGGCTCGCGGTGACGGCCTCGGCCGCCTGCTCGGTGGTCATGTCGGCGAGGTGGTGGGGACGGGGCGTGCTCATCGTCCGGCCTCCTCACGCGAGGCGGCGGCCACGGCGTCCCTGATCGCGGTCAGGTGTTCGCGGGTGAGCCGTTCGGCGGCCTCGGCGTCACGGTCCTTGACCGCGGTGTAGATCTCCATGTGCTCGGCGTGGTCCCGTTCGCGGTCGTGGTAGCGGTGCCTGATCTCGACCTGTTCGCGCGAACGCACGTAGAGCAGTGCCTCGACGGTCTCCCGCAGCAGGGTGTTGCCGGTGGCTGCGGCGAGCGCGACGTGGAAGTGCACGGGTGCGTCGCCGTCGAAGCGGGGCGGGTGCAGGGCGTTGTCGGTGGAGCGGTGGATCTGGGCCAGGTTCAGGTCGTCGCGCACGCGTGCGGCCGTGGCGACGATCGGCGGTTCCAGGACCAGACGGGCCTCGGCGAGTTCGAGGACCGAGTCCTCGCTCTCCCGGGGCAGGTGCGGGTTGACCAGGAGGGTCCGGCTGAAGCCCGCGCCCACGTAGGTGCCCGATCCGTGGCGGAACTCCACGACCCCGGTGGCCTCCAGACGACGCAGGGCCTCGCGCACGGTCGGGGTGGTGACCTCGAAGCGCTGGGCGAGTTCACGGGAGGACGCCATGAGATCCCCGGGAGACAGGCTCTCCTGACGGATGATCTCCACGATGTCGTCGGCGAGCCGCTCGGACAGGGAGGGCGCATGCTTGTTCATATAGTGACTAAATCACTTAGTCGGTTGGTGCGTCAAGTCACACGAGCTCGGCGATGCGTCGCTCCACCCCGTCCAACAGCCAGGCCAGGGCTTGCTCGAAGACCTGCACGGGGTCGTAGGGCTCCCGGAGGCGCTCGATGGCCTCGAAACGGCCCGCCTCGATCCGCCGAGTGGCCAGGTAGCCCTCCTGGACCGTGGCGAACGATCGACCCTCGGGGTCGACCCAGACCCGGGCCCGGTCGGCCGCGATCGTCTTGGCCACGTGTCCTTGGACGAGCCCGTCGACGGCCTCCACCACGGCGAGTGCCTCCTCGGCGGTGAGCCCCGTGCCGTCGAACACGCGGATGGCCGAGTCGGTCCAGGCGAAGGCGTGGGGGCCGATGAACGGGCCGGAGGTGATCTCGACCAGCCAAGGGTGCGCACGAAAGGAGGCCAGGTCCTCACGGGCCCAGGCCTGGACCTTCTCCCGCCAGGCGCCCGGGCGGGTGTGCGGGAGCGGCGCCTGACCGGTCATCTCGTCGACCATCAGGGCCAACAGGGCGGCCTTGTCGGGCACGTAGGTGTACAGGGTGGCGGCGCCGACGTCCAAGTGGGCGGCGACCTTGCGCATCGACAGCGCGTCGACGCCATCGGACGCGGCGACGCTCATGGCAGCCTCCACCACGCGCTGGACGGTGAGCCGGTGACGGGGGCCGCGCTTGGGCCGACCGAGACCGGTCCACAACAGGTCCAGGGTGGCCTCGATGCTCTTGCGTGTGGTGCCCACTCGACATCCCCTTCACCGAACCCCTTTGCCAAAACTCCGTACACTGTTCTACATTAGCCGAACAGTGTACGGAGTTCTTTGGAGCACTCATGCCCCCACCGGCAACCCCCCGCCTACGAGGCGACCTGATCCGGATCGGCTCACTGGTCGTCGTGTTCACCCTGACCGGCGTGGCCGCGTACGCGCTCATCGGCCTGCTCTCCGCCGAACCCGACGGCCCCCTGGGGCTGGGCGTACGTTCGGCCGCGTTCGCCCTGGTGATCCTGCCGCTGGTGTGGGCGCTGTGCCGTACGGCCGGGCGCACCCTGTCCTCGATCGGCCTGAGCACCCCTGGGCGGGCCTGGCCACCACTGGCGACCGCCGCCCTGAGCGCCTGGTCCGTGTCCGCCCTCGTCGTGGGCGCCGCGCTGATCACCGACAACGCCACCCTCGACTCCGCCGCCCTGCTCCCGGCCCTCCTCTGGGCCCTGCTGCTCGCCCCGCTGATGACGCTCGCGCAGATCCTGCCCGAGGAACTGGTCTTTCGCGGCTACGTCCAGCACCTGCTCGGGTTCCATCTCTCCCAGGTCGCCGTGCTCCTCGTCCAGACCGTGCTGTTCGCGGGCGCGGTGTCCTTGGCCATGGGATCCACCGACGCACTCCTCGACCTCGTCCTCCTCGGTGTCCTCACCGGCCTGTTGCGCATGACCACCGGCGGGGTCTGGGCCGGGGTGGGCGTGCGTCTGGCCCTGACCGCCACCGTCATCGTGCTGCACGGCGTCGACCTCTCCTTCGGCGCCGGCTCCGGGGCCTGGAACCTGGGGGTGAGCATGGGCGGTGCCTTCGCCGCCTACCTGGCGATCCGCTTCCTGTTCGCCGCCCGCCCCGAGCTCACTCGGGTGCCGGCGGATCAGGACGCCCTGCCACGCCGCCGGATCCCCGTGCGCGGCATCATGTACGACGTCGGCTCCAGCTACGTGCCCGGGCAGAACTCACGCGAACGCTGGAACCCCGAGGCGGTCCGCGAGGAGATGCGGGTCATCCACGAGGACCTGCACTGCACCACCGTGTCCCTGTTCGGCCAGGACCTGGACCGCCTGGAGCAGGCCGCCCGCTTCGCCCTGGCCCAAGGGCTGGACGTGTGGCTGCAACCCCGTTCCCTGGACGCCCGCCACGACGAACTCGTCGAACACGTGGGCCGGGCCGCCGAACTCGCGGGGCGGCTCATCGAGGAATACCCCGACCGGGTGGTGCTCAACGTGGGCTGCGAGCTCACCATCCTCAACCGTGACATCATCCCCGGCCGCGACATGAGGCGCCGGACGATGGCCCTGTACGTGTTCGGGATGCTCCCCTTCTACTACAATCGCCGGCTGAACAGAGTGCTGCGCAGGCTGGCCGAGGTCGCCCGGGAGCGGTTCCCGGGGCCGCTCACCTACGGTTCGGGCACCTGGGAGACCGTGGACTGGACGCCCTTCGACATCATCGGAGTGGACTACTACCTCGACGAGCTCACCCGCGGCTCCTACCGGCAGGGGTTGCGGGCCCTGAACCGGCTGGGCAAACCGGTGGTGGTCACCGAGTTCGGCTGCTGCTCCTACCGGGGCGCCGAGACCCTGGGCGGCTCGGGCGGCGACCCCCTGGACTGGCGCGACCTGGACGACCGGCGAGTGCGGGGAAACCCGGTCCGCGACGAGGGCGTCCAGGCCGACATGATCGAGAAACTCATCGACGTGTACGAGACCGAGGACGTGCACGGCGCATTCCTGTGCATGTTCGTCGAGGGCGACTGCCGCTACTCCCCCGACCCCACGCGGGACAGCGACATGGCGAGCTTCGGGATCGTGCGACCGCCCTCCCTGGAGTCGGGCCTGTCCCCCGACGACGGCCACTGGGAACCCAAGGAGGGCTTCCACGCCCTGGCCCGCCGCTACGGGGCCGAGGACCTCAATCGCGCAGTTCGCGCTTGAGGATCTTGCCCGAGGCGTTGCGGGGCAGCTCCGTCACCACCCGCACCGCCTTGGGCACCTTGAACGGGGCCAACCGCTCCCGCACGTGCTCGATCAGCGCTTCGGGGAGCTTGTCGGTGTCGGCGCCGGGCGCGGGCACCACGAAGGCGGTCACCGCCTCGATCCACTTCTCGTCGGGCATCCCCACCACCGCGGCCTCGGCCACCTGGTCGTGGGCGAAGAGCACGTCCTCGATCTCCCGGGAGGCCACCATCACGCCGCCGGTGTTGATGACGTCCTTGATCCGATCCACGATCTCGATGTAGCCCTCGGCGTCGGCGCGCACCAGGTCCCCGGAGTGGAACCAGCCGCCCCGGAACGCCTCGGCGGTGTCCTCCGGTTTGTCCCAGTAGCCCTCGCACAGCTGCGGGGATCGGAAGACCAGCTCGCCCGGCTCCCCCGGGGCCACGTCGTGGCCCTCTCCGTCGACCACCCGCAGCTCCACGAACAGGACGGCCCGTCCGGCGGACGAGGGACGGTCGTCGTGCTCCTCGGGTCGCAGCACGGCGGCCAGCGGGCCGATCTCGCTCTGCCCGAAGCAGTTGTAGAACCCCAGCTCGGGAAGGGTCGTGCGGAGTCTCTCCAGGACCGGTCCGGGCATGATCGAGGCCCCGTAGTAGGCCTTGCGCAGGCTGGAGAGGTCCCGGTCGGCGAACTCGGGGTGGCCGGCCAACGCGACCCACAGGGTCGGTGCGGCGAAGAACGCGCCGTGGCGGTCGGTCTCGATCCGACGCAGCAGGTCGGTGGGGTCGGGCGTCTCCACGAGGGTGTTGGTGGCGCCCACGGCCAGCCAGGGCATGAGGAAGACGTGCATCTGGGCGCTGTGGTACAGCGGCATCGCGTGCAGCGGATCGTCGTCGGCGCTCAGGTCCAGGGCCACCAGGGAGGACAGGTACTCGTGGACCAGGGCGCGGTGCGTCATCATGGCGCCCTTGGGTCGGGAGGTGGTCCCGGAGGTGTAGAGCAGCTGCACCAGGTCGGTGTCGACGACCTCCACGTCCAATTCCGGTACCGGCCCCTCGGAGGCGTCGGTCAGCAGCGAACCGGCGCCACCACGCAATTCCAGCACCTGTTCGATCCCGGTACGCGAACGCAGCCCGTCGACCGCGGACCGCAGCGCCGGGTCGGTCAGCACCATACTGCTGCCGGACTGTTCGAGCAGATAGGCCAGTTCCTCGCCTTGGAGGGCGAAGTTGACGGGCACGTGCACCAGCCCGGCGCGGGCACAGGCCAGGTAGCCGATGAGGTAGGCGTCGGAGTTGCGTCCGTAGGCGGCGATCCGGTCGCCCTTGGTCGCGCCCAGTCCCAGGAGGCGGGCGGCGGCGCGGGTGACCGCGTCGTCGAGTTCGGCGTAGGTCCAGGTGCGGTCCGCGAAGACCAGGGCGGTGCGGTCGGGGGTCCTCGCGGCGCTGCGGTGGAGGATGTCGTCCACGCGGCTGGAGGTGGTCGAAGTGGTCATGGCACCTGCCCTTCCAAGGTCAGTCGGCACGGACCCCATCCTGTTGTCCCCCCGCCCCCGTTCGCAAGAGCACTTCGCGGGCCGCGCGGGCCACGGCCTCGTCGACGAAGCCTCCGCGCTCGTCCGTCGTGGCCCCGGTCCCCTCCCCCTCCAGCGCGGACAGCACCGCTTCGGCTCGACGCACCTCCTCTTCGGAGGGGGTGAACACCTCCTCGACCACGGGGATCTGGCGGGGTGAGAGCAGGGTCCGAGCCCGAAATCCCTGGCGGAGCAGCTTCCGCGTGCCCTCGCGCAACCGTTCGACGTCGCGCACCGCCGTCTCCACCGGACCGATGGGGGCAGGCAATCGGGCCACGGCCGAGGCGAGCACGACCGACATCCGCAACGGGGCGAACTCGTCCCGCTCGGGGCCGGGCACCAGGCCGAGATCGGCCGCCAGGTCCGCCTCCCCCAGGCCCAACCGATGGACCCGTGGGGCCCGGGCCACCTGATCGACCGACGCCATGCCCGGAGCGGTCTCCAGCAACGCCAGTACCCGAACGCTTCCGCGCGGCACCGCAGCGCCCTCCTCCCACCGGCCGAGCAGGTCGTCCAGACGGTGGAGCGTCTCGGGCTCGGCCTTGGGGAGGACCACACCGACACGACCGTGGCCCGGTAGTACCGCGAGGTCCTCCTCCACGGAGCCGGCGTCGACCCTGACCCAGAGTTCGTGGGCCGACCGGTCGGTGGTCCGTTCGAACCAGGTGCGCAGGTTCGACCTCGCCGTGTCCTTCCGGTCGGGCGCCACCGCGTCCTCCAGGTCGAGGATGAGCGCGTCCACCCGCGTCCCGCCGGCCTTGAGGAGCTTGTCCTCCTGGTCGGCGGGCACGTAGAGGTAGGTCCGGGGATTCATCGGCCTCGACCCGTGGGACGGGCCTGGTACTCCCCGCCGGGTTCACCGGTCACCACGCCGTCGACCAGCACGTGCCGCCCGCGCAGGAAGGTGTCGGTGACGGCCGCGTTGAGTTCGAAGCCCTCGAAGGGGGTGTACTCCTGTGCGGACTCCGAGTCCTCGGCCCGCACCGTCCACGTCCTCTCCGGGTCCACGAGGGTGAAGTCGGCGTCGAATCCGGCCTCGATGGCGCCCTTGGTGCGCAGGCCGAAGCGCTGCGCGGGGTTCCAGGAGGTCAGTCGGGCGACCTCGCCCAGGGGCAGCCCGCGCCGGGAGGCCTCGGTCACCATGCCCGGCAGCAGGTATTCCGCGCCCCCGAATCCGGACTTGGCCAGGAAGACGTCCTCGGCCGGGTCGCCGAACTTGTCCTCCTCACGGCAGCAGGCGTGGTCGCTGACGACCCAGTCGACCTCGCCCCGGAGCACGTGCCCCCAGAGCGCCTCCACGTCGTCACGGCTGCGCAGGGGCGGGTTGACCTTGCCGCCGACACCCGAGGCGGTGGTGTAGTCGGCGAGCAGGTGGCCCACCGTGACCTCGCGGCGGAAGTCGATGTGCGGGAAGGCGCGCGCCATGGTCATGGCGGCTTCCATGGCCTTCGCGGAGGTGAGGTGGAGCAGGTTGATGGTGGGCAGTTCGGTCTCGTGCGCCAGGTAGGAGGCGATGGTCACGGCCAGGCCCTCGGAGTGGGGCGGACGGGAAGCGCTGTAGGCCTCCAGCCCGGACAGTTCGCCCTCCTCCTCGACCATCCGGGTGTAGGCGGTCATGATCTCGGCCGTCTCGCAGTGCAGCGACAGCGAGATCTCGTCGGCCAGGTCGGGGAAGCGTCGGCGGGCCTCCTGGACACCGCGCATGACGAACTCGAAGTGGGCCAGGTCGTAGCGCTCCCCCTCCGGGATCATGAGGAAGGAGTTCTGGTCGCTGGATCGGCCGTGCAGCCCGTGGCTGCCGTAGAACATGAAGATCTTGAACGAGGTGACCCCGTGTTCCTCCACCAGACGCGGGATCTCACGGATGTGCTCCCCCATCATCGGTGCGAGGTGGAAGGTGTAGTCGACGTGGGAACGCGACTCGACGGCCTTCAGGACCTGGGGGAAGACCTCCTCGTAGCTGCCACCGCTGTTCATGTAGTACTGACCGGTGCGCATGTAGTTCAGGGCCGTGGTGACGCCCCCCTGGGCGCAGGCCCGGCTCTCCTTCTCCGCGTCCACGGAGAGGGGGTTGTAGATGCCCCAGTGCTGGTGGGCGTCGACGAGGCCGGGGAAGGCGAGTCTGCCACCGGCGTCCACGATCTTGCCCGCTCCGGTCCGGTCGAGGCCGGGGGCGACCTCGGCGACGCGGCCCCCGATCACGCCGATGTCGGCGATGGTGGGCTCGGGGGCGGAGTGGTGCACGACGGCTGCGTTGGTGACGATGAGGTCGAAGGACATGGCGCGGACCTTTTCTGTTGCTTCTTCTACGGCCGGGTGGGGATCACTGCGTTGCGGTGTGCGAGACCGGAGGTTCGAGCGCGCGCACGAGCCGCCCCGTCTCCTCCAGGTCGCCCAGGTTCAGGGCCAGTTCCCGAGCGGCCATGGCCTGGGCGTCGGGCAGCCGTTGGGAGGTGTTGTCGAGGAACTTGCGGGTGATCTCGTCGTCGCTGAGCGGACGAGCGGGACCACCACGGTTCTCCAGGACCTCCTCGCGCAACCGCCGTCCGTCCCGGGTCCGCACGGTGACCACCGCCGGGAACTGGTACGGGTAGAGGCTGTCGCAGAGGGCGTCCGGTACGACGTCGACCAGGGCCATGAGGTCCCGCCTGCGCGGGTCGCGGGCGAGGTCGTCGGTGAAGTCGTCGGTGCCCACGCCCAGGCCTCCTCCACCCAGCAACCCCGCCACCAGGGCGTAGGGCGCGCTGAACTGGGCCTGGTAACCGGTCTCCGGTGTGCGCTTGACGTCGATGGGCTCACCGATGGTCCGGATCACCGCGGCGGGGACCCCGACCTCCACACCGACGATGTCCTCGGCGTCGACACGACCGCGCAAGCGGATGCCGGCGTCGATGACGGTGTGGGTGAAGTGGTTGGCCGGATAGGGCTTGAAGAAGATCCCGGGCACTTCCCAGTCCTCGCCCAACCCGTCGGTGATGGTGTCCACGTCGGAGTCCTCTCGAAGGAAGGCCCGGAGGAATCCGAACCGCCCCTCGATGACCGTGGGCGGTCCGGTGAACCCGCGCGCCACGAGCTGCGCGGCGTTGAGCGCGGACTGGGCCGCCCAACCACAGTGCAGGCGCTTGACGGTTCCTCCGGTGCGGTTGGCCTCGATCAGCCCGGAGGCGAAGGAGGCGGTCAGCCCCAGGGCGTGGACGATGTCCTCGGGCCCCTCACCGAGCAGCATCGACGCGGCCACGGCGGCGCCCATGGCACCGCAGATGGAGGTGGCGTGCTGCCCGTGTTCGAAGAACACGGAGTTGCCCAGCTTCCGGTCGTATCCGGCCATGCCCAGGCGAACGGTGACCTCCAGACCGGCGGCGATGGCGCGTTCGACGTCCCTGCCCCGGGCCTGGACGTGTTCGGCGGCGGCCAGGGCGGCGGGGACGACGACGGCGCTCGGGTGCAGGATCGAGGGCAGGTGCGTGTCGTCGTAGTCGAGGGAGTGGGCGAGCACCCCGTTGGCCAGCGCCGCCAGGGGGGCCGGAACACGTTCCGACGTCCCGATGATCCCCGCCTGGGGACGTCCTCCCTGGTCGATGACGTGTTCGATCACCGCGGTACTGGTGGGGAGCCGGTGGGCGGCCACGCACAGACCCAGGGTGTCCAGCACGCGGTGGCGAACGCTGCCGGCCACCTCGTCGGGTACGCCCTGGTCGGTGAGGCCCCAGGCGAAGTGGGCGAGGGAACGGGCGACGGTGTCGGTCATCGGTTCACCACCGCGAGCGGACGGACGGGGGATCCGGTGGCGCCGACCAGGGGCAGGGGCGCCATGACGAAGGTGAACTCGTGGATCCCCTCGGCCGCCACCTCCTCCAGATCCATCGCCTCGATGATGTACACGCCGTGTTCCACCAGCAGGATGCGGTGCGCGGGCAGGACCGCGTGCCCCGCCCCGGGGGCCAACCGTTCGAAGGCGATGGTGTCGGCCCCCGTCGCACGCGCGCCGCGTCGGGCGATCCACGACGCTCCTCGCGCGCCGACCCCGGGCACCCCGCTCTCGCGTCCGGTGTAGCGGGTCGGGTCCGCGTCGAAGTGGCGCCCCCAACCGCTGCGCACCAGGACCACGTCGCCTTCACGGACGGGGGTCCCCTGCACGCTCTCGGCGTGTTCGAGGTCGGCCGGGGTGATCTCGTATCCGGGAGGGCAGCCCTCCGGTGTCCCCTGTGCCGCGGGCACGTCCAGGAGTACGCCACGGCCGACCATCGGGGCGATGGTGTGGACCCCGTGTTCCAGGTAGCGTCCACCACGGCCCGCTTCGACCGCGTCGGCTCCACCGTGGAGGAGACCCTCGTGGGAGACGTGGGCGAGTGCGTCCACGTGGGTGCCCACGTGGGTGCCCATGGTGATCATGTCGTTGGCCGCCGAGCCTCCGTCCTCCCGCACCATGTCGCCGTGGCGGCGTGGAAGGGTGTGCCAGTAGGCGGGGTGGTTCGGTGATTGGGGCATGCCGACCTTCAGTGGTCGGCCCAGGTCGTACACGGCCACCCCCTCGGAGACCGCCCGCAAGAGGGTGTCGCCGTCAGGAGCGGTGGCAGCGGTGCCGGTGTGCGGGTTCGTGGTGGTCACGCGATGATCCGCCGTTCACGTAGGTTCTCGATCTCGTCTGTGTCCATCCCGAGTTCGTCGAGGATGGTCTCGGTGTCGGCTCCCAGAGGACGCCCGGTGAAGCGGATGCCCCCGGGCGCGTTGAGCGCTCGCCACATGACGTTGTGCATGAGGACGCTGCCGAGCTCGTCGTCCTCGACCCGGGTCAGCATGTCCGTCTCGCGAACGTGCGGGTCCTCGGTCAGGTCCCGCGCGTCGTACACGGGGGCCAGGGCGACGCCCGCCTCGGCGAAGGCCGTCTCCAGTTCGGGGAGGGTGCGCTGAGCGATCCAGTCACCGACGTGACCGTCGAGCAGGTCCGCGTGGGCGGCTCGGCCGGCTCCCGTGCGGAACCACTCCTCCTCGACGACCTCCGGGTGACCGACGAGTTCCAGCAGCCTCTCGGCGATGCGCTGGGCGCTGGAGGAGACCACGACCCACTTCCCCTCCTTGGTCCGGTAGGTGTTGCGGGGGGAGTTGTTGTGCGATCGGTTGCCGTTGCGGTGGCCGACCGTGCCCAGTTGGTCGTAGACGGTGGGGCCGGGCCCCACCGCGGCCATGATGGGTTCCAGGAGGTTGATGTCGATCACCTCTCCCTTGCCGCCGTTGTGTTCGCGCGCGTACAGGGCGGTCAGGGCCGCCGACGCGGCGGCGAGGCCACAGATGCTGTCGGCGAGTCCGAAGGCCGGAAGGGTGGGTGGCCCGTCCGCGGGGCCCGTCAGGTGCGCGAAGCCGCTCATCGCCTCGGCGAGGGTGCCGAAGCCGGGACGGCTCGCGTAGGGGCCCTTCTGTCCGAACCCGGTCACCCGGAGCAGGACCAGGGCGGGGTTGTCCCGGTGGAGCGTCTCGGGGTCGAGTCCCCATCTCTCCAGTGTTCCGGGGCGGAAGTTCTCCACGAGTACGTCGGCCTCGCGCACCAGGGTCCGGAGGATGCGCGCGCCTTCGGGGGTGGACAGGTCCAGTGCCAGGGCGCGCTTGTTCCGGGAGATCTCCTTCCACCAGAGGGGGACGCCCTCCTTGGCCGGCCCGTGCCCGCGCATCCCGTCCGCCAGTACCGGGTGCTCGACCTTGATCACGTCGGCGCCCTGGTCGCCGAGGATCTGGCAGCACAGTGGACCCGCGAGGATGGTGGACACGTCCAGGACCCGCAGTCCTTCGAGCGGTGCTCTTGGCATCGACTTCCACTCCCTTTCATTTCGTTCCCTTGGCGGGAACGCCGGTCCGCTTAGAGGTTAGGCAATGAGCGATCCATAAGTCAATCGTCAATTTTTCCGGCATCCGATAAAAAACGCATAGGGGTATAGGCCCCCGGCCGTACCGGCCGGGGGCCTGTCATCACCATGGAATTCGAACGACGTTTTACATCAGCGCGATGAACCCTCGAAGATCATCCCCAGATCTCATTGGCATACGTGATGTTGACGTCACTTCTCCAGCCGGTCTCGGGGTCCTTTCCCCAACGGTCGCGCCACTTCTGGGCGTGTTCGAGGATCACGGCGTCCCCGAAGTGCAGCTTGCCTCCGGCGTCGAATCCCTCCAGGTCATCGACGAACATCAGGTCGAAGTGCTGGAACCACTCCCCTGTGCCGCGCCCTTGCCCCGCGACGATGTAGTTGGAGTACTCCATGATGTGGGGGTTCTGCCGGAAGATCGGGTAGTCGACGGTTCTCGTGAACTCCTCGTACTCCTCCCTGGGGACTCCGGGGCGAACGTTGTAGGTGAGCATGACCAGTTTCCGTGCCATTGTTTCTCCCTGTTCTCACGCCGGGACAGTAAGCGATATCGTCAAAGCGCAAGCCCGGCCTTGCGCCCTTCGTGGATGGCTTGAAGAAGGGATCGGGGCGCTAACGCGTCTCCCACCATGCGAACCCGGATTCCTTGATCCTGCGCATGGGACGCGAGACCGTCTCTCGCCGACGGGGGCCGCACCAGGAACAGGGCGGCGACCTCGGGCAGGGTGTGCCGTCCGGGATGCAGGGGCGAGCGGACGGTGACGCGGGGACGCAGGCAGCGGACCTCGCTGGAGGGCCACACCGAGACGCCCACCCGGGCCAGTCGTTCGAGCAACGTCATACGGCTGTAGTCGTTCACGCCCCACAGGGGTGTCGCCCCCGGGGTCACCAGGTGGACGCCGGCTCCGGCTCCCGCCAGGGTCTCCACCGCCGAGGCCGAGGCCCAGGAGCCCTCCTCGTCGAGGACGACGACACACCGCCCCTCCCACCGCGCGGGATCGTCCAACGCCTGTTCCGCGGTCAGAGCGGCGCCCCATCCGGGCACGAGCGCTTCCTCGGGCTCGGCGCCACAGGCGACCACGAGCGTGTCCGGGCGTTCCTTCGCCAGCACCTCCGCGTCCACGGACTCACCGGCGCGCACACGGACCCCGAGACGGCTCAACCTGGCCTCCTGGTAGACGCGGAGCAGGTCGAGTTCCTCCCGCCCGCGTCCCCGCCGCGCCGTGACGGTGCGACCGCCCAGATCGGCCTCGCGCTCCCACAGGGTGACCCGGTGCCCCCGCTCGGCGGCCGTCGCGGCGGCCTCCATCCCCGCGGGTCCCGCGCCCACGACGCAGACGTCCAGGGCCTCGGTCGCCGGCCGGGATCGTTCGCCCTCGTGGCCGACCTCGGGGTTCATCATGCAGGTCAGCGGCCGGTGAGCACCGATCTCGCCGATGCAGAAGTTGCAGGACACACAGGGCCGGATCTCGTCCTCGCGCCCGCGGAGCGCCTTGTCGATCAGATGCGGGTCGGCGATGTGCGCCCGCGTCATGGCGACCATGCTCAGGTGGTCTCCGGCCAGGGCACGCTCGGCGTCGTCGAGGTCCACCACCCGGCAGGCCGCCATGACGGGCGTACGGGTGCAGGCACGGGCGACCTCCAAGGCCTGTTCCAGGTAGGGGGTGCGTCCCTCGCTCATGTCGGCGACGTGGTGTCCGATGGAGGGCACGGTGTAGGAGGCCAGGGACACGTTCAGGAACCCGAGGTCACGGGTGGTGTCCAGTCGAGAGGCGAGACGGACCGCCTGGTCGAGGTCCTGTCCGCCCGGAACCAGCTCGTCGGCGCTCAGTCGCACACCCACCAGCGCGTCCGATCCCACCTCGTCCAGGACCGCGTCCAACACCTCCAGGGGGAAGCGCCATCTTTCCTCCTCCCCTCCGCCGTAGGCATCCGATCGATCGTTGGAGGCCGGTGAGATGAACTGGTGCAGCAGGTGCCCGTGGCCGAGATGCACCTCCACTCCCTGGAACCCCGCGTCCACGGCCAGTCGGGCCGCGGCGCGGTAGGCCTCGCGAACGGTCCGCATCTCCGCTCGGGTCATGGCATGGGGCACTTGGCCGGCCAGGTGCCATCGGTGCGCCGACGGCCCCCAGGCCTCACGCCGGTGGAAGAGGTTCTCGCTGTGCCGCCCCGCGTGGGTGATCTGGCTGAAGACCGCGGCCCCCTCCGACCGGACCGCCTCGGTGATCCGTTCGAGGCCCTCGCGCGCCTCGGAAGAGGCGTGGAGTCCGCCCACCCGGCCCAGGCTGGTCTCGTGCACGCGCAGTGGCTCGGTGATGATGAGGCCCGCCCCTCCCCTGGCGCGCTCCCGGTGGTACTCCACGTGGCGGTCGGTGGGGAGGAAGTCCCGGGCGAAGTTGGTGGTGTGCGCGGACACGAAGATCCGGTTGCGCAGTTCCAGATCGCCCAGGCGAACGGGCGAAAGGGCACGTCCACGGTGTTCGGGAACGGAGGTGGTGTTCACGGCCGCGCCTCCTTCGCTCCCTCTCCGGGTCGCCGGCGCGGATCCAGCTCGTGGGTGGAGCGCACCCGCAGGACCCCGGTGACGGCGAGGTCGTTCCACACCCGTTGTTCGCTGATGAGCCCGTCGGTCAGACGGAAGTGGTCGGCGTAGCGGACGTTGTCGAAGGCCACGCCGTGCAGGTTCACCCCGAACAGGCGGCCCGTGGACAGGACGTGGGTGCCGTCCTCGGCTCCGTCATAGGTGTCCCGGTGCTTGTCCACGAAGCGGTATCGGCGCAGACCGTCGGCGCGAAGGGACTCCAGGTCCGTGTGGACCACGTCGCCGGGGAACATCATGCGGGCCCCGGGCGCCAAGTACGCGGCGGCCTCCCGCAGACGGCCGATGCCCACCAGGGCGAGGAAGTCCTCCACCACGGCGACGGACTCCTCCAGGGAACTCATGATCCCTCACCGCCCCGGGTCGAGCGCACGGCCGCGCGCACCGCGCGCACGATGGGGCCGTAGCCGGTACAACGGCACAGGTTTCCGCTGATGGCCTGCAGGATGGCCGCGTCGTCGGGGTCGGGTTCGGCGTCGAGGAGTTCGCGCACCGTGAGGAGCATCCCCGGCAGGCAGTATCCGCACTGGAAGGCGAACTCGTCCAGGAACGCCTGTTGTACGGGGTCGAGGTCTTCCTCGGTCCCCAGGTACTCGATGGTCCGCACGCACGCCCCGTCGGCGCCGGCCGCCAGGACCGAGCACGACTTGACGCTGCGGTCGTCGACCATCACGGTGCAGGCGCCGCAGTCACCCGTCAGACAACCGACGTGCGTCCCGGTCAGCCCCACCTCCTCCCGCACCACGTGCACGAGAAGCCGACGCGGGTCCACCTCGACCTCGTGGTCCTCACCGTTGACGTTCAGACGGATGTTCCTCATCCCTGCCTCCTCTCAAGGGCGCCGGCCACCGAGCGCGCCACGATCACCGGGGTGATGTCGGTCCGGTAGCGCGCGTCGGCCAGGACGTCGTCCACCGGGACGGCTCCATGGGTGTCCAGCGCTCGGGCGAATTCGTCGGCGACCAACGCGCGCCAAGCGGGGTCGTCCGTACCCTCCGAAGGGGTGGGAAGGTCCAGAGGCACCGGGCGGTCCGCGGCGCCTCCCACCCCCACCCTCAGTCCCCCGTCCGGTAGAACGGCCGCGGCGCTGGTGACCACGGGCCAACTGCTCTCCACCAACTTGAACTTGACGTAACCCCAGGCCGTGGCGGTGCCGCGTGGGAGCACCAGCGCGGACAGCACCTCGTCGGGCCGCCGCGCGGTCCGGAAGGCGCCGAGGTAGAACTCCGCCGCCGGGACCTCCCTGACTCCGCGCGGCGAGGCCAGGCGCACTCGGGCGTCGAGCGCCACCAGGCACCCGGGGACGTCCGAGGAGGGGTTGGCGTAGGCGGCCGATCCGCCCAGCGTGCCCTTGTTCCGGATCTGTGGACCACCGGTGATCCCCGAGGCGGCCCGCACCAGCAGGTTCAGCGGGTGGCCCGGTTCCCTCAGCCGTTCCCGTTCCCCTGCCAGGAGGGAGGAGTAGGTGGTCATGGCGCCGATCACGGTGGCGCCGTCCTCCTCCCGGATCCCCTCCAGACCGGAGCGGACCAGGTCGACGATCACGGTCGGCACCAGGTGGCCGTGGGTCATGGTGGGGACCACCATGGTCCCTCCCCCCACCACGACCGTGCTCTCGTCCGCCCCGTCGAGCGCGCGGAGCACGCCGTCCAGGTCCGTGGGGGCGAAGTAGCGGGGTGCGTCATCGCGGCCGGTCATCACATCCGCCCTTCCTTCGCGCGACGAATGAGTTCCAGGACGGTCGGGGGTGACAGCGGGAGACGGTCCACCAGGACCCCGAGCGGGGACAGCGCGTCCTCCACCGCGTTGGCGATCGCCGCCTGGGCGCCGCCGACCCCGGCCTCGCCCGCGCCCTTGTTCCCGTGCATGGTGAACGGGCTGGGCGTGACCTGGTGCTCCATGCGGATCATGGGCACGTCGGAGGCGCGGGGCAGCAGATAGGACTTGAAGCGGTCACTGACCGTGTGTCCGGCCTCGTCGAAGACCAGACGTTCGGACAGGGCAGCTCCCAGACCCATGACCACGGCGCCCCAGGCCTGCCCCTCCACCAGCGCGGGGTTGATCATCGTGCCGCAGTCGTGGGCCATGGCGTAGTCCGCGATCTCCACCTTCCCGGTCTCGGCGTCCACCCGTACGGCGGTGGCGTGGAGACAACTGGAGTAGGTGGGGTAGGGCTGGATGCGTCCGTGCTCGTCGGGCCGGTGGTCGATGTTGCCGGGTTTGTAGGCCCGGGTGGACTCCAGGATCGGCTCCACCTCGGAGGCGATCTCGAAGGAGCGGGTGAGCACGGCCCGGGCGACGTCCGGCACCGGCACCGAATCGCTTCCCTCCGGGTCGACGACCGCGCCCTCACGCACCTCGACCCGTTCGACGCCGAGCATGCGGGCCCCCACCGTGGTCAGGGTCCTCAGCACGTCCCGCGAGGCCAGGGCCGCCGAACCGCCGCCCACCACCATGCTGCGTCCACTGAAGTTACCGAACCCGTTGGGGCACTGATCGGTATCCCCTTGGACGACGCGCACCCATTCCAGGGGAATTCCGAGTTCGGTCGCGACGATCTGCGCGATGCCGGTGTCGTTCCCCCCTCCCGGGGAGGTGACCCCGGTCAGGACCGTGACCGAGCCGGTCACGGACATGCGGACGGTGGTGGTGTCGAAACCCGAGACGAAGCTGCCCGGGGAGTCGGAGGATTCGGGGGTGAGTTCCAGGGCCAGTCCCAGACCGATGTGTTCACCTGCGCCCCGGGCCTTGGCCTGGCGTGCGCGCCACCCCTCGTAGTCCAGGCTCTTGGTGGCCTTGTCGAGCAGGCCGTGGAAGTCTCCGCTGTCGATGTTGAGACCGGTGCTCGTTCGGTAGGGGAACTCGTCCGAGGAGATGAAGTTCCGTTCGCGGACCAGGGCCGGGTCCAGCCCGAGCCTGCGCGCGACCAGGTCCACCACGCGTTCCATCACCAGGTGCGCCGAGTCCTTGCCGAAACCGCGCGCCGCGCTCAGCGGGGGTTTGTTGGTGGCGACGATGGACAGGTCGATCCGGCAGTCGGGGATCCGGTACCCGGACGGGAACGTGGTCGCGGACATGTTGGGCATGGCCCACCCGGCCTGCGCCGTCATGGCCCCGGCGTCGGCGACGATCTCGTTGACCAGGGCGACGATGCGCCCGTCGGAGCGTGCTCCGACGGTGAAGCGGTGGACCTGTTGGCGGGAGCCGGCCAGGAACGACTCGCGCCGGTCCTCGATCCACTTGACCGGGGAGCCGGTCAGGACGCTCAACAGCGCCACCAGGGTCTCCTCTGGTTGGCCCTGCATCTTGAGCCCGAAGCTGCCTCCCACCTTCTCGGTGATCACACGAACGCGGTTCTCCGGAATCCCCAACGTGGTGGAGAGCATCCACCGCAGTTGATGGGGGTTCTGGCAGGAACCGTGCATCGTCAGGGTCTCTTCGCGGGCGTCCCAGCGCGCGAGGAAGCCCCGTGGTTCGATGGGCGCGGTCGTGGTGCGTTCGCTACGGAAGGAACCGGTGACCACCACGTCCGCCGAGGACAGGGCCCCGTCAGGGTCGCCCGTGCCGTAACTCTTGGAGAGCACGACGTTGTCGGCCCATTCCTCGTACACGCGCGGGGCGTCGTCGGACATGGCCTGTTCGGCGTCCAAGACGTGCGGGAGGACGTCGTAGTCGACCCGCACCAGCCGTGCGGCCCGCTGCGCCCCCTCCCAGGTGTCGGCCACCACGGCCGCGACGGGCTGGCCGACGAAGACGACCCGTTCGGACTCCAGGCAGTGGATGTCCACCCGGCGCGCCCCACGGACCACGGGGTCGATGAAATAGGGAATCGGTTCGGTGAGCTCACGGGCGCGCTCACCGGTCAGGACCAGTTCGACCCCCGGCAGGCTCAGGGCCTCCTCAGTGTGGACCCGGCGAATACGCGCGTGGGCCACGGTGCTGCGCACCACCGCCGCGTACAGCGTCCCGGGAAGTCGCACGTCGTCGACGTACCGGGCGCCGCCGGTGAGGAGCGCCTTCCCATCCCGTTTCTTCGCGGCTTCACCGACGCGGCCCGTTCCCTTCGACGGCACGGAGGTGTTCATGGCATTCTCACCGTGAGGACGCGTCCGGTGCGGTGGCGGGTGTTCCGTTTGTCCACGTCCATCAGGTGCACTTCCCCGTCCTGGTCGGGACTGGTCTGGAGTCCCCGCGTGACGCTGGGCTGGCTGCTGATGAGGAACATCTGCCCGTCCTTGGTGGGGAAGGGCGGTTCGTGCCAGGTCCCCCTGCGCAGGTTGACGCAGACGTTTCCGGGAACCGAGAAGGCCCGCACGTGGTCGGGGTCGGGAAAACCGTCCACCAGCGGTGCGTCGGGGGCGGCGACCACGCACACGAAGGGGTCCCCTCCCAGGGGGATGAAGGTCTGGGTCATACCGCCGTGCCGTTCCAGGTAACGGATCTCACCGCCCCGGTGGCCCACCCGGAAGAGGATGAACTCCGGGGTCTCGTCCGACTCCAACACCACGGGGCCGTGAACGGCGTTGCGCCCCGAGTAGAGGTCGATCGGCAGACGCGGCGTGGTCTCCAGGGAGATCACCTCGCCGAAGGGCGAGAAGTCCTGTCCTTCGACAGGGATCGGGTCGATGATCATGGACTCGGATTCACTGCTCACTGTTGCTCCTCTCGGGGGTCAGCGCGGCGATGACCTCGGTGACGGGGACGTCCTCACCGGACAGGACCGCCTCGATCACGACCGCGGCCCGCTTCGCCCCCACGACCGGCTCCGCGTAGGTGCGGAACTTGGCCTCGATCTCCCCCTCCGCCAAGGGGGCTCTGCCGTCGCCGACGGGGACGTCCACGCGATGGGTGAACGTCGTTCCCTCGTGGGTGGTGGCGGTGATCCGGGTCGGGGTCTTCGCCGGGTAGACCTCTTGGAGGTCGGACGCGGTCGTGACGCGCACCCGCGAGGCCAGGGCGAGGACACGAGGGTCGGCCAACCGCTCGGGCGTGTAGTGGGTTCCGTCCACCACACCGTGATGGGCGGCGCAGGCGAGGACGTATTGAAGGCTGAGCGTGGCCGCCGCGGCCGTGGGCGCGGTGCGAACCGGGCGGTCGACCAGTTGCGCGGCCACGTCGTAGACCTCGACTTCGATCGAGCGAAGGTCTTCGGGGTCGAGCCCGTGGGCGGCGACCAGTTCGACGCCCGCCTGGGCGGCGGCGTGGGTGTGGCGACAGGCCGCGAATCGCTTCTGGTGCACCTCCATCAGGCTCCAGCGCTCCCCCAGGTCATGGGTGTCCAGGTCCCGGGGACCCTCGGAGACGAGGGAGAGATGGCCCCGGGGGTGGTCCAGGGACTGGCCCCAACCGCCCAGGCCCACCCCGGCGGCCTTCGCCGCCCAGACGCCCGTGCGGGCGATCTGGCCGGCGAAGGCGGGTTTGCCGGTCACTCCCGCGAAGATCGACTCCAAGGTGACGGCCGGAACGTGGAAGGCGACCAGCCCGATCGCCTGCTCGATCCGGTCGGCTCCGTATCCGGCGACGCGAGCCGCCGCGGCCGCGCCCCCGTAGGCGGCGGCCGTGGGGAACCATCCCCGCAGTGTCGCCTCGGGGTGCAGGGCCTCGCCGATGCGGTTCGCCACCTCGTATCCGGCGATGACGGCGGTGACGAGTTCCTCCACTCCCACCCGTTCGCCCTCGGCCAGGGCCAGGACCGCGGGTATCAGGTGGGAGGGGTGGAAGCCGCCGAACCGGTAGCCGTCCTGGTGCTCGTAGGCATCGGAGGCACAACCGTTGGCGAAGGCCGCGTCGGCGGCCGGCACCCGACGGTCGGTGCCCAGGACGCCGGCCTGTGCGGGGGCCTCCCCCATTTGTCCGGGTCCGGTCAGGGCGCGGACCTCGGCGCTCGAACGACCGCCCACGGCGGTACCGAGGAAGTCCAACAGGAGCCGCCGCGCGTACGCCCGCACCCGATCGGGTGGATCGTCGTGGCCGAGTCGGTGCGCGAAGGAGGCGAACGCACGGGCCGAGGTGTCGGTCATGGTTGTTCCCCCAGCTGGGAGCGGAGGTAGGCGACGAGCTCACCGAACTTCGGATCGGCGGACACGCTCAGGGGCCGGGGCCGGGGGAAGCCGACCTCCACGATGTCCTGGACCCGACCCGGACGCGGTGAGAGCAGCACGATCCGGTCGGCCAGGAAGACGGCCTCGGAGATCGAGTGGGTGACGAGGACCACCGTTTTCCCCGTGTCCAGCCACAGCTGTTGCAGCAGGATGTTCATCTGGTCGCGCGTCATCGCGTCCAACGCGCCGAAGGGCTCGTCCATGAGCAGGATGTCGGGGTCGTGGACGAGGGCGCGCGCGATGGCCGCGCGTTGCTGCATCCCACCGGAGAGCTGACGTGGGTAGTGGCCGAGGAAGTCCTCCAGTCCCACCTTCTCCGCCATCCGAGTCGCGCGTTCACGGCGTTCACGGCGACCGGGGCCCTTGCCCTCCAAGGGCAGCTCGATGTTCTTGGCGATCCGTCGCCAGGGCAGAAGGGTGGGCGCCTGGAAAACGAATCCGAGCGATCCCAGGGCCTCGGACTGGGGCGTCAGGGCACCGGGCGCGAACAGGGTCCGGTCCCCGATCCGCACGGAGCCCTGGGTGGGCACCTCCAGGCCGGCGAGCATCCTCAGCAGGGTGGTCTTGCCGCAACCGCTCGGCCCCAACAGGACGACGAACTCTCCCGGTCCGACCCGGAGGTCGGTGGGGGTGAGGGCGTGTACGGGGCCCGCGTCCGCGGCGTAGGTCTTGGAGACACCCTCGATCTCGATGGCGCTCCCGGAGGGCGCCCCCTCCTCGGAGACGGCCGAACTTTCAGTAGCCGTAGGCTCGGTGCGCGAGCTCATCCCAGTTCCCTCCGCTCTGCGGGGTTCGGTAGTCGGTCGTGGTGGGGGCGTTGGAACGGATGAAGGACATCGTTCCGCCGCGTGAGTACAGGGGTCCGTGGTAGACGCCCGGCGAACGGAAGAAATAGGACGCCTCCCGCATCACCCCGCGCGCGCCCATGAGCATGTCGCCGTAGACCTTGTAGGACTCTTCGTAGACGGGGTGGGCCTCCTCCATCTCGCTGCGCCAGCCGGGCACCATGGCGGCGAGATAGATCTGGACCCGGTCGTCCTCACGCAGGGTCTTGACGAGGGCCCCGGTACGCAGAGGCACGTCACCGTTCCAGCCGGGAGAGCTCCACTCCATCTCCTCCGTGCGCAGATGCGTGACCCCCTCGGTGGTCCCCGCCTCCGAGAGAAGAGCGGCGTCACCCCAGAACCCGCAGTAGAGCGTGAGCCCCACGACGGAGGGGACGAGGTCGATGGCGGTTCCGGCGGGAAGGTAGAGGTAGTCGGCCTGCCCCAGGGCGGTTCCGTTCAGGGTTCCCTCTCCCGCCAGCACGTAGAGGTCGAGGTCGGCGGCGAGCGTCCCCTTCTGGTGCTCCCGCACCCGCAGGACCGTGGTGCTCGCCTTGGAGCCCAGCGAGGAGCTGAGCACCCGCCGTACCCCGCTGCCGGCCGAGCCGAATTCCCCGGCCGGAACCTTCTCCCAGGGAAGAAGGTGCGTGTCGACGAAGTCGACGTCGTGTCTGTCCCACATCAGGTCCTCCGGTGATGGTCTGCGCCCGCGACCGCACGGCCGATCAGGCGTCCGAATGAGAGAGCCGGGGTGACGCTCATGCCGCTGACGAACGATCGTCCGGACATGCTCGATCCCCCCAGTGCCTCGCCGACGGCGTACAGGTTGGTGAAGGGCCGGTCGTCCCCTCCGAGGACTCGCAACCGCCCGTCCACCGCCAGTCCCGCCGGGCTCTTGAGGGCGGTGCCGTGGTTGCGCACCGCGTAGAAGGGCGCCCTGTCGATGGGGGCCGGCAGGTGGGTCCGGCCCCACGGATCGGTACCGGTGGCCACGGCCGCGTTGTACTCCTCCACGGTGGTCCGCAGCCCTTGCGGATCGACCCCCGTGAGCGCGGCCAGTTCGTCCAGGTCGTCGGCACGGGCGAAGGACGGGTGCTCGCTGAAGGCCTTCTCCAGGTCCTCCTTCTCCCAGGCGGGGAAGAGCGGTGACGCCTCTTCGGCCGCCCCCTGGTCGTACACGATCCAGAACTCCAGCCCGCTCTGGCGGGTCAGCGCGTTCTCCCGCTTGTCGACGCTCTCGTCGTCCTCGGCGACGAAACGCCGTCCCGAGCGATTGACGTGGATCTCCCAGGGAAGACGCGACTGGGGCGTGAGCAGGGGATAGTCGTCCAGGTGCGACGTCACCCAGTCACTGTCGGGCTTCAGGGTCCCGCCGTAGGTGGGCAGGAACATGTCGCGTCCACGCAGTCGGGCGCCCAGGGCCAGTGCGGCGATGATGCCGTCACCCGCGGAGGTCGGCGCCGCGGGCCCCCGCAAGGGGGCTCCGTCCGTCAACAGGGGGAACAGTCGGGGATTTCCCGCGTACCCGCCCGTGGCAAGCACCACGGCATGGGCCTCGACCTCTTCCACCGCGCCCGCCGCGCTCCGGAGCACCGCGGCGTCGACGCTCGGGCCCTCACCGCCGCGCAGTCCGACCAGGTCGGTCCCGGTGCGGACCCGGATCCGGCCCTGGTCGATGTGGCGCTGGACCTCGGGGAGGAGGACGTCGAGCACGGACCGCCCGGCGTTCCGCCCCCAGTAGGTCCTGGCCACCGAGTAGGGCTCGTGGAAGTAGAGGATGGCCGGAGCGTCGGGGTCCATGTCGAACCCTCGGGACATGAGCCAGTCGATGGTCTCGGCCCCGTGGTCCACGGCCAGGCGTACCAACTCCGGGTTCGCGGTGCCCCGGCTGATGCGCATCACGTCGTCGTAGTGCAGGTCGGGATCGTCATGGATCCCGTGCCGGCTCTGGAGTTCGGTGCCCGCGGCGGCCATCTGCGCCCAAGAGCGCCAGAGGGTGCCTCCCAGATGGCCCGACTTCTCGACCAGGAGAACGCTCAGACCGTTCTCCGCGGCCTCGATCGCGGTGGGAAGACCCGCCGTGCCACCGCCCACGACCAGAAGGTCGATCGGGTCACTCGTCCGCTCGGTACTCACAGGCGGTCCATGATCGCCGTGCTGACCATGTCCTCCAGGGGCGTGTCCTGGTCGGTGATGATCTCCGCGTCGCGCATCAGGTCGACCGCGCTCTCCCAGGCGGCCATGTCGAGGTCGAGGAACTGGCCGGATTCGGGGGTGCACAGCTCCACCTGGGCGCGTAGTTTGCGCTCGGCGAGTTCCCTGTCGTCCACCTCGACCTCGTTGAACTCGGCCACCGCGTCCAGGACCGCGTCGGAGTTGGCGGCGTCGGCCATGAACTCGAAGCCCTTGCGGCAGGCGCGCACGAATCCGGCCAGCTCCTCCTCCCTCTCCTGGAGGACGGCGCGCTTGGCGAAGTAGGAGTCTCCCGGCATCGGGGCGAACTCGTCGGTGTTGAGGTAGTGGAGCTCCTCCCCGAGTTGGCGGAGGGTGGACTCGGAGCCCAGGAAGGTGATGAAGCCGTCCACCTCTCCGTTGCGGAGGAATTCCAGGGAGCTGATGTCTCCGCCGGTGACGACCTTTTCGACCTTGGTGGGGTCCAGGCCCTCGGCGACCGCCATGGCGTCCAAGAGGAGTTCGGTGGTCCCTCCCTTGGAGATCACGCCGATCGTCTTGCCCTGCCATTCGGAGGGGTGGACCAGGGGGCTGCCGGGGATGGAGGCGACGCTGTACTGGCTGCGCTGGTCGCCCTGGGCGAAGGTGATGATGTCGGCGCCCTCGTCGGCGATGAGGGGGCAGGTGATGACACTGGCCGCCTTGCCGATCTGCCCCTGGTCGGCGGTGACCTGGGTGACGGACGTGGCGGTGCCGTTGCCGCCCACGGCCTCGATGCTCAGGCCCTCTTCCTCGAAGTAGCCCTGGCTGATGGCGACGTAGACGTCCGCGTAGCTGATGAGGTGCTGGAAGGGAGTGATGAAGGTCAGCCCGGCCAGGTCGGGGTTCGACTCCGGGGAGCCGCTGCCGGGGGCGCACCCGACCAGGAAGGAGCCTCCTGCTGCCATGACGCTGAAGTAACCGGCTCCAGCGAGAAAACGACGACGTTCCATGGTGTGTTCTCCTCGGATGGGTCAGAGCGAGGTGACTCGCCCCGATGATTCGTGCCAGGGGATGGCGACCCTGCGGATCGCAGAGACGACGGCGTAGAGGACGAACCCCATGAGGGTCATCACGATCACCGTGGCGAAGAGCTGGTCCGTGCGCATTCCGGCGAGCATGACGACCGCCAGAGCCCCCAGGCCGTCGTCGCCGCCGAGGAATTCGCCCACGATGGCGCCGGTGATGGCGAAGACGACCCCCAGTTCGACCCCGGTCAGCACAAAGGGAAGGGATGATGGGATGTCAAGAGAGATGATTCTTTTCCACCAGGGCGCTCTGATGACCTTCATCAGGTCGCGGTGGCCGGGATCGATCGAGCGGATTCCCAGAATCGTGTTCTGCATGACCACGAAGAAGGAGATGATCGCGGCCATGAAGATTTTGGAGGCGATCCCGAAACCGAACCACAGCAGGACCAGGGGAACGATGGCGACCTTGGGTACCACCTGGGTCGCCACCAGGAAGGGCGCGGAGATCTTTTCCAGAAGGTGCATCTTCCCGAGGACGATGCCCAGCCCCACGCCGACCACCACGGCGATGATGAAGCCCATCACCGTCGAGTAGAAGGTGTAGTAGGCGGCCTCGTAGAGCATGTCGCGCCCCAGGAGTTCGAACAGGGCCCCACCGACGGCCTCGGGTGGGGGAACCGTCAGGGCTCCGACCCCGGAAATCACGGTGTAGAGCTTCCAGGCTCCGAGCAGGAGCAGAAGCAGGACCGGGGTGGTGACCCAGAGTATCCAGCGCGATTCCATCAGGCGGCGGCGACGCAACCGACGCAGGTCCGCTCGTGCTACCTCGGACACAGCCGCCATACATACCTCCCAGGGGACCAACCAAATGTTCCGCTCAGAGGAACGGTGTTCCTCTTAAAACAAAGGCTAGGCCGAACCAAGGAGACGGTCAAGAGAACGACCACCCCTTTCTGCCTTTCGTCGTTAAGTCCATGTTCCCCTGGGGGATTCTTCGCGAAAGAGCACAGGGCCAACACGAAGGGTGACTTGACCAGCCAAGACAGCAGGAGGCCAGAAGAGCACAAAAGAGGGAAAATTGCACGCATTACTTTCTGTTCCGCTAGCGGGAACAGCTTGGATGGGCATGCGTCGAGAGCGCCGAAGGGCGCTCGTCAGAGAAAAACAGAAACCGCGCTCGACGATCAGACCGCTGAGCGGAACCCCAATCCGTTGGAGACCGCCTTGGCCGCCTCGACGACCACCGGCCCCAAGGCTTCGGCGGCCTCCCCACGCATACGGTTCAAGGGACCACAGATCGACAGAGAGCCGTAGACATGGCCCCTGGCGTCGAAGACGGGCGCGGCCACCGAACCGGCGTCGGCCCGGCGCTCCCCCGAGCTGACCGCGAACCCGCTTTCACGCACCGCGTCCCGGTCGGCGGAGATGCGTTCCCGGACCTGGGCGTTCTCGGGACCGGCGAAGGACCGCTCCAGGTAGCGATCGAGCTCCTGCGAGGTCATGCCGGACAGGATGGCCCGGGACGACCCTCCCGTGTGCAGGGGCAGGAGCTTTCCCAGCGGGACCGCCATCCGGATCTCCTGTGGGGAGAGCACCTGGGAGAGGTACATGCGCTTGTCCCCGTAACGGACCGAGAAGGTGGCGGTCTCGGAGCTGTACTCGACCAGCGCTTCCAGGTGTGGACGCACGATCTCGGGCACCTCCATGCGGGCGAGGGCGGACAGGCCCACGCTCACGGCGGCCGGACCCAGGCGATAACGCCGGGTCCTCTCGTCCATCTGGAAGAAACCGTCGGCCACCAGGGCCCGCACCACCCGGTGCACGACCGTCTTGCTCAGGTCCAGCGAACGCGCGAGCTCGGAGACCCCCACGTCGGGACTCTCGGACTCGGCGACGGCGAAGATGATCTGCAACGCACGACGCACCCCGCTCGCGCCCTGACGATCGTCCGCGCGCTCGGAGGGGTCGTGGGAAGCCGACGACGAACTCATGGGGCACCTCGGATCATCGTGGGTGGAGGGGTGGCCGCTCGTGTCACACGACAATAGGGCAACGGCGGACCACCGGGGCCTCCTCTTGCCAAAGCGGCGCGGCTCATGGATTAATGAGCGCCCATGGAACGAACGACGCTGGTGGTGGGCGGGCTCGGCGGTATCGGCAGGGCCTGTGTCGAGGAGTTCGAACGGCTGGGCCACCGCGTGGTGGTGGCCGATCGCGCCCTGGGACACGACGCCTGCGACCCGGAGGTGATCCTGGGTCTGATCGAGGGAGTGGAAGCCCTGGACAACGTGGTGCACGCCGCGGGGTCCGTGGGTTCGGGGGGCATCGAGAAGGAGGGCCCCGAGCAGTGGCGCACCGTACTCGACGACAATCTGGTGTCGGCGCTGGCGGTGTCCCAGGCGGTGATCCCCTCCCTGCGAGAGGAGGCCTCCATGGTGCTGTTCAGCTCGGTGAACGGACGACATGGCGGTAACAGGCTCTCCGGCCCCGCCTACGCGTCGGCCAAGGCCGGCCTCCTCGGCCTGGCCCGCCACCTGGCCAAGGACCTCGCACCGCGCGGGGTGCGCGTCAACGCCGTGGCCCCGGGCCCCGTGCGCACTCCGATGGTGGACCGACTGACCGAGACGGAGTGGGACGACCTCCTCTCCTCGATCCCGTTGAACAGGGTCAGCGAGCCCGAGGAGATCGCCGGCACCGTGTCCTGGCTGTGCTCACCGGCCGCCGCGTCGGTGACGGGAACCGTGATCGACGTCAACGGCGGAATGTGGATGGGCTGAGGCCGGAGCCGAGTTGTCCACAGGCTCGAAATTCGCTCTTGCGGCGGGGTGGGGCGGTGGCGGAAGGTGGGGTTCCACCACCCCGCCCTGGAGGTCACATGTCCGTTCCGGAGGTCGACGCCCTGGTGTTCGACGTATTGGGCACGCTCGTCGACGAGCCCGCGGGGCTGCGCGCCGGCATCGCCGGGCTCGATCCCTCCCTCGGCCCCGAGGAGGTCGACGGGCTGCGAGACCTGTGGCAGCGGCACGTGGCGTGCGAGGAACGGCGGATCCTCGACGGGGAACGCCCCTACGAGGTCGGCGACGTCCTGGACCGGGAGGCGGCCGGGGTCGTGGCCGAGGCCGCCGGGGTCGCGGGCGCCCACGTGACGACCCTGGCGTCGGCGGGGCGACGGGTCCCACCGTGGCCGGACAGTGTGGCCGGACTGGAGCGGCTGGCCGGGCGGTACCCGTTGATCGGGTTGTCCAACGCGGGCCGGGCGGCGTTCCTGAGAATCAACGCCCACGCGGGATTGCGCTGGCACCAGGCGCTCTCGGCCGAGGAGGCGCGGACCTACAAGCCGGATCCGGAGGTCTACCGGCTGGCGGTGACGGCCTCCGGGCGGCCGGCCGAGAGGCTGCTCATGGTGGCCGCGCACGCCTGGGACCTGCGCGGGGCGCAGAAGCTGGGAATGCGGACGGCGTACGTGGCCCGTCCGGTGGGCGACCCGCCCACCTCGGCGGACCGGTTCGACCTGCACGCCGAGGGTCTGGAAGATCTGGCCGACCGTCTCGGGGTGGACTGACCGGGTAGGCGGATCGCTCTTGCGGCGGGGTGTCCCATCGTCATACCTTTTTGCCTGGTTCAGCGGGTTCGACGGAGTGGGAGCGGCATGAGGATTCTTGTGGTGGGCGCCGGGGCGGTCGGTGGGTACTTCGGTGCGCGGCTGGTCAAGGCCGGGCGGGACGTCGACTTCCTGGTGCGACCGGCCCGAGCCGAGCGGCTTCGCGACCAGGGGCTGGTGCTGCGCACGCTGGAGGGAGAGACCGAGAGCGTGCCCGTACGTGCGGTCACCGCGGGCGAGCTCACCCCCGAGTACGACGTGGTCCTGCTGGCGGTCAAGTCCTACGGGCTGGAGGAGGCCGTGGCCGACCTGGCCGGGGCGGTGGGCCCACGGACCGTCGTGGTGCCCTTCCTCAACGGCATGCGACACCTGGACGTGCTCACCGCGCGCTTCGGCGAGGACCGCGTCTACGGCGGGGTGAGCATGGTGATGGCCCGTCTGGGAGAGGCCGGGGAGATCGTCGAGGTCGGCAAGATGGGCGAGCTGATCTACGGGCCGTTGGGGCCGAGCCCCGTGGTGGAGCTCGACCGGGTGCACAAGGCCCTGGACGGCGCCGGTTTCACCGCTCGGGCGGCCGAGGACATCCGGCAGCAGATGTGGGACAAGTGGGTGTTCCTGGCCAGCCTGGGCGCCGCCACCTGTCTGATGCGCGCCCCCATCGGCCGGGTCAACCGGGCCCCGGGCGGCTCGGAGTTCAGCGCCGGGATGTTCGCCGAGGCGATGGCGGTGGCCACCGCCTCCGGGTTCCCACCGAGTGAACGCATCCGGACCTTCGCCGACAAGGCCATCGGCGACACCGAACGCGACACCTCCACGTCCATGCACTGGGACCTGACCCACGGCAACCCGGTGGAGGGCGACCACATCGTCGGTGACCTGGTCGGACGCGGTCGGGAGTCGGGGGTTCCCACACCGCTGCTCTCCTTGGCCCACACGCACCTGAGCGTGTACTCGGCCACGCGCGAAGACCGACGGACCTGATCTTTTCGCGAACCCACGGCACCGAAGGCATCACCCTTGGTAGTTTTCCCCTGCTCGGCGCACCTTCGCCCGGGCACACCGAGGAGAGGACGATCCCATGGGCACGCCCCGCGCACAGTCGGCACAACACCTGCCCGAGGTCCACACCGAACTGACACGGCTCCGCGCGATCGTGGCCGCCGCCCTCGACGAGGACCTGCACGCTCTCGTCGACCTGCGGGCCTCCCTGCTCAACGGCTGCGCCTTCTGCGTCGACCTGCACACCGACGCGGCGCTGAAGGCGGGCATGTCCGCGCAACACGTGTCCCTGGTGGCCGCCTGGCGCGAGGCCGGCGCCCATTTCACCGAGGTCGAACGTGCCGTCCTGGGGGTCGTGGACGCCCTCACCCGGCTCGGCGAGAACGGTCTGCCGGATGAGGTCTACGCGCGGGCCGCCGAGCACCTGTCGGAGCGGGAGATGGTCGCCCTCATCAGCGCCGTCGGCTTGATCAACCTCTACAACCGGTTGGGGGTGGGCACCGGGCTGACCCCGCCCGTGGGCTGATCCCACCTTCCAGCGCTAGGGACGGCGCCCTCGTACGGAGTAGATCAGGCAGGAACAGGCCCGGAACGAGGGGTCGGCCAACAGTGCGCGCACGTCGGCGAGCCGTTCGTCCGTCATGCCCTCGCGCACGAAGGCGTCACGTAGGTGCCGGGTGTGGTGGGAGATGAGGTGGACGCCCGGGGAGTCGGCGTCCCACAGCTCCACGTGCGGGCGCGGATCGACGTCGACCAGCCCGGCCCGGCGCATCGCCTCACCGGCGTCGCGCCCCCAGGCGGGGTCGGCGCCGGCCCGGCGCATCAGGGCGATCTTCGCCGCCAGGAACTCCTCGTACAGTGCGCGGGCCTCGGGGTCGGGCATGAGCAGGGACGGCCCGTAGGTGATGTCGAACTCGTCCAGTTGCAGCACCCCGCCCGGTTTGAGGGCGCGCACCAACCGGTCCAGTACCTCCAGGCGTTCGGGCAGGTGCAGCAGCACCAGACGCGAGTGGATCAGGTCGAAGGAGGCTTCCGGCAGCGGGTCGCGGGTGACGTCGTGTCGCCACACCGACATCCCCTCCACGGGGGTGATGTGGTCGGGCTTGATGTCGGTGGCCACGACCTCGCCGCCGGGGGCGACCCGTCGCGCCAACCAGTGGGCGACTCCGCCGCCCCCGGCGCCCACCTCCAGGCAACGCCATCCGGGGCCGACCCCGGTCTCGGCGAGCCTGCGGGTGCTCAAGGGGTCGTAGGCGGCGGCCAGGAACCGGTGCTGGTCGTCGGCGTTCTCGTTGTGGTTGTCGAAGACGTAACCGGCTTCGGCGGGGACGGTGCTCGTCATCGGGTTTCTCCTGAGAGTACGGTCGGTCGGTCTCGGACCGCGTCGGCCGCCATCCGGGTCAGCGTGGAGGTGCACGTCTTCCCGGTCGGGCCGAGCGGTAGCGCGGGCAGGAACACCACGTGTTCGGGCAGGGCCCGAACGTCCATCCCCTGCCGGTCGCGCAGGTGGAGGAGCAGGTCGCGGGACGTGGGCGGGTCCACGCCGGGCAGCGGGCAGACACAGGCGCACATGCGTTCGCCCAGGTCGGGGTCGGGCACGGGAACGCACTGCGCCTCGGCCAGCGCGGGGTGGGCCGCCAAGGCGCGCTCCACCTCCGAGGGGAAGAGGGTGACACCGCCCCGGATCACCGTGCGACGCAACCGGTCCACGACCCACAGGGTGCCGTCGGCGTCCAGACGGCCGGCGTCACCGGTGCGCACCCATCCCTGGGCGGTTCGTCCGCGCGCGTCGAGTGCGGGGTCCGCGACGTGACACAGGGGCGTCATCGGTCCCCTGGCCAGGATCTCGCCGACCTCCCCCGTCGGCACCGGGTTCCCCGCCCGGTCGCACACCCGGATCCGGGCGACTTCCGGGGCGGGCCGGCCGGCCATGCCCGGTTCCCATCCGTCGGGGTCGTGCGCGGTGTGGCAGTTCACCCCGTCGGTGGATCCGTAGACGTTGATCACGGGTCGGTCGAAGCGCCGCCTGCACAGGTCCCGCACGTCCTGGTGCAGGGGCGCCCCGCTGGCCACCAGGGCGCGCAGCGACGAGGCGTCGACGGTCTCCGCCACCAGGGCCACGCGCCGCAACATGGTGGGCACGCCGATCAGATGGGTGGGCCGGTGGCGTTCGATGGAGCGCAGGACCTCCGTGGGATCGAACCGTCCCGGAACGATGAGGGTCGCCCCCAGCCGGATCAGGGACACCAGGCCCAACGAGCCGAAGGAGGAGGCCAGGGGAACCGGGATCAGCGCGCGGACGGGGTCGGTGCCCAACAGCGCCCGTGCGTAGTTGCCCCGCCCCCCGGCCATGGCGTCGTGGGAGTAGGCCACCATGCCCGGTGCGCCCTCCGACCCCGAGGAGACGAGGATGCGGGCGGGCGAGGCGGAATCGGGCCGTGCCGGTTCGGGGACCCCCGCGCGGGCGAGCGGCCCCTCGGGAATCAGATCCCCCGCCCCCACGCACCACAGGGGCCTCTCCCCCAGTTCGTCGGCCCGTCCGGGATCGGTGACCACGAGCGCGGCACGGGACCGATCCACCAGGGAGAGCACGTCGGGCCGGGAGCGCCCATAGGGGATCGGAAGGGCGACCGCGCCCAGGGCGGCGATGGCGAGTTCGACGGCGATCGCGTCCCGGCCATCGGGAAGCAGCACCGCGATGACGTCGCGCTCACCGCGTCCGTGAGCGGTCAGGGCGGCGGCGGCCCGTCCGACCCACGCGGCCAGCCCGGCGCGGTCCAGGCCACCGTGGGCGTCCACGATCGCTTCGCGCGCGGGGTCCTCGCGCACGGTGTCCAGGAACAGGGAGTACAGGTCCCGTCCCGGGCACACCCCCTCCCGCACCCATCGCGCACGCGGTTCGGCGGGCACGAGGTCGGGCAGGGCCAGGCCCGCCGAGGACGTCCAGGTCATCGCCGCGCCTCCCCACCCGGGGGGCCTTCCAGGGGCGTGAACGTCCATGGCGCGCGGGGCAGGGCGACCCCGTGCTCCCTCGTGAACGCCTCGGGGAAGGTTCCGGCGACCGTTTCCGGCCGCGCGACCGCTGGTGTCCCGCCCTTGGCCAGGTGGGCGGTGCCGCGTCCGGCCCGCCGAAGCAGGCGGGCCGCGTCGACCAACGCCGTACGGCCGGCGACCCCGACACCCGTGCGGGTACGCAGCAACAGACCGGCCAGAGCGGCCTCGGCCGCCAGGAAGGCGCCGAGCACGTCGGTGAGGGTGATCAGGGACGGCGCGGGCTCCGCGTCGCCGTCGACCAGCAGGTCGGCGATCCCGCCGTGGGCCTGGACCGAGAAGTCGGTGGCCGGCGCACCGGGGTCGGGTTCCTCACCGGCCCAGCCGTCGGCGTGGACGTGCACCAGGCCCGGGGCGCGAGCGGTGAGGTCGTCCACGCCCAACCCGAACCGTTCGGCCCGGCCGGGCGGCCAGTTGTAGAGCAGGACGTGCCCTCGCGCGGCCAGGTCGCCCGCCGCGCCACGGCCCTCGGCGGTCCTCAGGTCGCACTCGATGGCGTCCTTGCCCCGGTTGAACGCGGCGAAGCGGGCCGAGACCCCACCGGCCAGGGGCGGTACCCCGCGCATGGGGTCACCGCCTGGCGGTTCGATCCGGACCGTGTCGGCGCCCATCAGTGTCAGCAGCAGCCCCGCCAGGGGGCCTTGGACCCGGTTGGTGGCCTCCACCAGACGCAGTCCGGCCAGCGGCCCCGTTCCGGTGTCGGGCCAGGGGGGAAGGGGCTCACCCGGTGTGGCGTCCAGACCTCGCAGCCGCCAGGGCGAGGTCGGTCCCTCGTCGGTGTTGTCCTCGGGCGCGCGCACGGGGACGACCCCCACCGCGCACTCGCGGGCGACGTCGCGCACGAGCGCGAACGGTCGCGCGGCGAGGATGTCGAACAGCGCTCGGGGCAGCGGGCACACGGCGGTGGCGAAGCGTCGTTGGAACGGCGCCCATCCGGTGGCGATCACCTCCATGGGCGCACCCAACGTCTCCCAGAACCGTAGCCACGCCTCGGGGTCCAGGGTCTCGATCTCGAAGCGGACCCCGTCCGAGGAACCGAACGGCGGCGCCTGCCCCGCGTGCGCGACGAACGGTGTCCCCGGTGTCGCGGTGGCCGGGGCGACGTAGTGGGCGATCGCCGTCAACGCCGCCCCGGCCACCGACACCGATCCGCGCAGCGCCGGACCACCGCGTTCCAGGGTCAGCACCGTCGCCATCACCGCCTGGGCCGCCAGCACACCCGCGCACACCGACGCGTAGTCGATCGGCAGGAACCGGTCCTCGCCCCGGGACCGGCCGTGCAGGTGCGCCAGGCCGCACGCGGCCTGCACGTCGCGTTCGTCCCTCAGGGGCACCGAAGGGGTCGACCACCCGATGTCGCACCCCAGGGTCGGTCCCGCGGGATCGGTGAGCAGGTCGATCCGTCCGGCGGATCCGGGCGCGAGCGAGGTCTCCCCCACCCGTTCGATCGCACAGCCCAGTTCCCGCAACCGGGACGCCGCCACACGCACCGGCACGGTGTCGCCCACGGCCCACGCCGGGGTCCCCGCCAACGGGGCCGCGCGGACCCGCGTCGTTATCACGTCCACCGACCCGTCCCACGACCGTCGGCGGGCAGACCCAGCTTCTCCCGCAACGCGCTCCGCCGGACCTTCCCGGTTCCGGTGCGCGGCAGTTCGTCCCAGGTCACGACCATCGGGTCGGCCATGGTCGGCAGGTCCTCGACCGCCACTTTCCAATCCCCCAGGTCCAGGGTGCCGTCCTCGGTGGCCACCACCGGGACGGGCGGCCCGTCGGTCACACCCAACACGAGGCATTCCAGTGCCCGGGGGAGTCGTTCGTCGACGACGTCCTCGATCTCCAGGCACCCGCCCTCGGTCAGGGCGTCCACCTCGCGGTCCACCAAGCGGACCGCGCCGGTGCGGTCGATGGAGCCGATGTCGCCGGTGCCCCACCAGGGGCCGACGAGCTTGTCCCGCCAGCGACCCTCCTCACCGACGTAGCCCAGGCACAGGGCTTCGGTACGGCAGAACAACAGGCCGGGCGTGCCCGGCGGGAGGGGGCGCAGGGTCCGCGGGTCCACGGCTCGGAGCCGGGTCCGACCCGGGATCGGACGGCCCAGGTCGCGGGTGGTGGCTCCGACCCCCTGGCTCCGCGAGAGCGAGCGGCGCGTGAAGAAGCGGAAGGTCAGCGGTCCCGTCTCGCTCTGGCCCCAGCCCTGCATCCACACCGGGGCGCGGCGTTCGCTGGCGTTCAGGAACGTGCGGACGGTGGAGGGATGTACGGCGTCGAAGGTGCTGACGAACAGTCGCACGCGTTGGAGCCCCTCCCATCGCCGGTCCTCGTCGAGGTGGTGCTGCCAACGCGCCAGGGTGGCGGGCTGGGCCTCCAGAACGGTGGGGCGATGCAGACGCAGCGCGGGTTCGGCCTCCGCCCGGTCGGATGAGGTGATCACCGAGAGCGCGTCGGGGGACAGCCACAGCACCCCGGCGGTCCAGGCCAGGGCACGGCCGTGGGCGAAGGAGAACGAGGAGGTGACGGTGTCGTCGCGGCGACTGCCCAGGATCGGCCACCGGTGTGATTCGAACCCGGCCAGTCTGCGCATGAGGGTCCGGGTGGAGTGCACGGCCAGTTTCGGCACCCCGGTGGTGCCGGAGGTGTGCATGATCGCCAGTGGGGCGTCCAGGTGCGGACGGCGCGGTGGAGGCGCGTTTCCACCGCGCACGTCGTCGAGGGTGAGCGCGCCCTCGACCGTCCCGTCCACCACCAGGGTCCGGGCCGCGTGGAGCGAGGGGTCGTGTCCGGCGTCTCGCGCCCCACGGAGCAGGGCGGTGTCGGTGACCAACAACGCCGGGTCCGACCTGCGCAGCAGGATCGCCAGGGTCGACGGCGCCAGGTGGGCCGACAGCGAGACGGGCACCGCTCCCATGCGCGCGGCGGCGCACGCGAGCAGCACGTAGTCCCAGTGGTTGCGCTTGGCGATGGCCACACGGTCACCCGACCGGACGCCGGCCTGGGCGAACCAGCCACAGATCCGAAGGACCAGGCTCCGAGCACCCGGTACGTCGAGTTCGACGCCCGCCTCCGGAGCGATGTCCAGGGGCCGGCTCAGGCGCACGGCGGTGGTGGATCCGCGCACGGTCAGGTCATCGAAGAGGGTGCCCAGGTGGATGGGTTTGCTCGGTATCACAGTGCCTCGATCGGAGTGGGTGCGCGGGTCGCGGTGAGGAAGGCGAAGACGCGTTCGGCCGCCGTGTAGGCCGAGGCCACCGCCCCCTCGCTACAGGGACGTGAGGAGATCCAGTCCCCCGCGTAGTCGACGGCCGCCGGCGGGCGGTCGACGAAGGCGGGACGCGCGGACATCGTGTGCGCTTCGGGCAGGGGCAGGCCGTGCCGGAAACGGTGCGTGACCGTCCCGCGCACGCGCGCCGTCGCTCCGGGCAGGTAACGCTCGACCCTCTCCAGCAACCGCCGGTCCACCTCGTCGTCAGGGGCGTCCATCAGGTCCCGCGCCGCCGTGGGGGTGGCGATCAGGGAGATCAGGCCTCGACCCCTCGGCGCTCGGCCGGGGTGTTTGGCGTGGTCGATGGTGACCACCCCGATCCGGGGGTCGTCGGGCACCAGGTGGGCGAAGCCTCGGCGTGCCCCGCGCGGGGACAGTGGCGCGTCCAGCATCAGGGACAGCCGGAGCATCGGCGCGTATCCACAGGCCGCCAGGTAGGCGCGTTCGGCCGCCGGGGCGTCGGGGTACAGGCCCGCCGCGACGGGGGCCGGCACGGCCAGGACGGCCGTCCGGGCGGTGAGCGCGCCTCTCGGTGAGTCCAGGCGTACCCCGTCCGGGCCGGGGGCGAGCGCCGTGACCGGGTGGCCGGTGCGCACGTCGAGCCGGGCGGCCAGGGCCCGCGGCAGGGTGTCCATCCCGTCCCGGTAGGTGCGCCAGGTCGCGGTGCTGCCGGCGGAGGCCAGGTGGGCGGCGAAGGGGGCGGCGGCGGCCCGTTCCGCGGGCCAGCCGAAGAACCCCGCCGCCAGTGGACCCAGCAGCCGTTCGCGCAACTGCGGGTGGTGGGTGCGCAGGAGGTCGGCGATGGTCGCCTCCCCTGTCCCCGCCCTCTCGGGGTGTTCAGGGTCCGGATCGGACCGACCCAGGTCCAGTTGCAGGCGTGCCAGGTCCAGGCGGGCGCTCGGGGACAGACCCATCCCGGTGAGCAAACCCAGGGGACGCCCCGCGTGACGGTGGGATCGTCCCTTCCACCACACCGACAGGGCGTCGCGCACCAGAGGGATCGCTTCGGGATCGTGGTCCAGTCCCATGGCGCGGATGAGCCGCCAGGTCGCCGGATAGGCGTCGGCCGAGGGGATCATCTCGGCGCCGGTGTCGATGAGGTGGCCGTCGGTGCGCAGGGTGCGCATGCGTCCGCCCACTTCTTCGGCGGACTCCAGGACCCGGACCGTGCACCCGGCGGCGGTCAGCAGATGCGCCGTCGCCAGTCCGGCGGGGCCGGCGCCCACCACCGCCACGTCGATCGGTGTGCTCACGCCGCTCCCGTCAGGAACGCGACGGCCAGGTTGGCGCCGATGAGCAGGACCACCGCGACGCGGTGGGTGTGGATGGCCATCCGCCGGGCCCGCAGGATGTCGCCGCGGACGAACCCGATGAAGAGTTGCATCATCCGCATCGCGATGACGGGCAGCAGCACCACGGGGAACCACCACGGGGCGATGCCGAACAGGTGCGAGCCGGTGACCAGTAGGGTCTCCACGGCGGTGAGCGCGATGATGAAGATCGAGTTGACGCGCGGGGAGACCTTCGTGGCGACGGTGATGCGCCCGGCGGCCCGGTCCCCGTCGGCGTCGTTGGTGTTGGAGTACAGACCGAAGATCATCGGGCCGCCGCCGAAGATCAACGCCTGGACGACGACGAACCCGTCGACGTGCCCGACGAGCAGTCCGTAGGGCACCAGCACCCAGCCCACGCCCAGGCCGACGAGGAAGATCTCCTGGAAGCCCCGGTAGCTGATCTTCAGCCCCCAGGAGTACTGGACCGACGCGACCAGGCACAGGGCGGCGCCGATGACGGCCCACAGCGGCCGGTGCGGGGCCAGCGCCACCACCAGGGTCCACAGGACGACGCTCGCGATGGTCGCGGACCGACCGAAGCGCAGTGCCTGGGGTTCGGTGAGGGTCCCGGCGACCAGGGGTTTGCGGGCCAATCGGCGGCGGGCGGCGTCGGATCCGTAGTTGGCGGCGTCGGATCCGTCCCGGTATCCGGTGACGTCGTCGAAGGCGACCATGGCGGCCACCACCGCGATCTCGGCGACCAGGATGAGCAGGAGGAGTCCGACCGTGTCCACGCGCATGCCCAGCAGAGGCAGCGTCAGGGCGAACACCAGGGGCAGGCCGATGTAGTAGTCGACGATGTCGAGCTTGGCCAGCCGGGCGTAGGTTCCCAGAGTGGGCCGTGGCGGGGCCGAGGAGGTGGAGGACGGGCCGGGGGCGGGCGACGCGGAGGGCGCGGTCACATGTTCGGTCAACGTGTACTCCCGTGGACGAACGAGCGGACGGCATCGGCCACGTGTTCGACGCGGGCGTCGCTCAGGTGCGGATACAGGGGCAGGGAGATGTTGCGGCGGGCGGCTTCCGACGCCCGGGGCCAGTGCCCGCCGGGGCAGGCGTGCTCGCTGAAGGCCGGTTGTTCGGGCAGGATCCGCGGGTAGTAGACGTGGGTGGCGATCCCCTGGGCGGCCAAGTGGTCGCGCAGGCCCTCGCGGTCCTCGCACAGGAGCGTGTAGACGTAGGGGAATCGACCGTCCCCGCCCACAGGTGGCGCGACGACACCGGCGTCGGCCAGATCGGCGAGACGCTCGGAGTAGTACGAACAGATCTCGGTACGGCGGTCGACGCGCTCGGTGAGGCCGGCCATACGGTGCAGCTGGAAGGCGGCCATCACCTCGTCGAAGCGGCTGTTGTGGCCGACGTGGTGGTGCAGGAAGCGATTGCGCCCGTCCTGGCCGTGGTTGCGCAGCATCCGCACCCGCTCGGCGAGGTCGGTGTCGTCGGTGAGGACCACGCCTCCCTCACCCGGCATCCCGAAGATCTTGACCTGCACGAAGGAGTACACGCCCGCGTCGCCCCACCGGCCGGCGGGGCGGCCCGCGAGCACACCGCCCTGGGCGAGCGCGGAGTCCTCCACGAGTCGCACCCCCGCTCGGGAGGCCAGGGCGCGCAAACGCGGCATGTCGGCCATGACGGAGAACATGTGCGCGGGCATCAACGCCCGTGTCCGCTCGGTGACCAGGGCCTCGGCGTGCTCGGGGTCCATGGTCAACGCGCGCGGGTCGACGTCGGCGAACACCGGGGTCGCGCCCTGGGACAGGACCGTGCTCGCCAGCGGGGCGCACCCGAAGGCCGGGACGATGACCTCGTCACCGGGTCCGATGTCCATGGCGGAGAGGATCAGGGTGAGGGCGGAGGTCCCGCTGGAGCAGGCCACGACGTCGGAGGCGTCCAGGCGGGTGCGCAGCGCGTCCTCCAGCCGTGCGGTGCGCCGGCCCAGGATGAACTTCTGTTCGGGGTCGGTACCGACCTCGTACAGGGCCCCCAGGAGGGCGTCGCGGTCGGCCTCGAACAGGTCGGGCGCGAAGAACGGGATCGCCCGTTCGGCGGTGACGGTCATCGGGGTCCCCTTCCGGTGAGGAAGTGTTCGATCTCGTCGCAGACCCGGTCGACGTGGTCCTCGGTCAGGTCGGCGTAGAGCGGTAGCGCCACGGTCGATCGGCACACGGACTCGGCCCGTGGCGCGTCGCCCGGCCGGTACCCCAGATGGGTGAAGCACCGTTGCAGGTGCAGGGGGCCCGGATAGTAGACCTCGGTGCCGATACGCGCCGCCGTCAGGTGGGCGACGAGGCCGTCGCGGTCGTCCACCTCGATGAGGTGGACGTAGACCACGCGTTCCTCACCCGAGCGGGTGGGGACGTCGCCGGGGACGACCCGCACCCCGGGCAGTTCGCGCAACCGGGCGTCGTAGCGGCGGGAGAGCGCGGCGCGGTGTTCGATGTCGGCGTCCAGGTGGGCGAGCTTGGCCAGCAGCACCGCGGCCTGGAGGTCGTCCATCTTGCTGTTGCCGCCGGTGACGACCGTCGGGTTGGAGATGCCCGGGAACTCCGCCAGGGTGCGTCCGGAGCGGCCGTGGTGGCGCAGCATCCGCGCGGTGTCGGCGATGGCGTCGTCGTCGGTGAGCAGCGCGCCGGCGTCGCCGACGGCCCCCAGTGTCTTGGCGGGGAAGAAGGAGAGCACACCACCGGCGCCGAACAGGCCGGCGTGCACGTCGTTCGCGCGCATACCGATGGCCTCGGCGCTGTCCTCCACCACGGTGAGACCGTGGGCGCGGGCGACCCGGCCCACCCCGTCCATGTCGGCGAGCCGGTCGAAGAGGTGGACCGGCATGACCATGCGGGTGCGTTCGGTGACGGCGGCCTCGACGGAGTCGGGGTCGATGCCGTATCCGTGTTCCTCGATGTCGGCGAAGACGGGTACGCCGCCGGCGTGCACGACGGCGGTGGCGGTGGCGACGAACGTGTAGGCGGGGACGATCACCTCGTCACCGGGGCGCAGCCCGGCGGCCCGCAGCAACAGCACGAGGGCGTCGGTTCCGGAGTTGACGCCGACGACGTGGCGGGCGCCGGTGAAATCTTCCAGGGCGCGCTCGAATTCGGCGACCATGGAACCGTGGGAGAACTTACCGTCGTCCATGACGCGAACACAATTTTGTTCGATCTCCGGCCACAGTCTTCGAAAGGTCTCCGACTGGCCGAAGAAGGGCACACCCGTGTTCTCCCCGTCCCGTTCTCCGGCTGCCGGGGAGGAGAATGTCGTCTTCATTTATTTTGTTCCTTGGGACGGGGGCCCGGCCACGCGCGGGGGCGCGGCCGGACCGGAGGGGGTCGACACCGAAGGGAGGTGTCAGACGCCCAGGAGGGGGATGTCGTTCTTGCCGAGGTGGTAGTCGCGGACCGCGGCGACCAGTTCGGTGACCGTGAGGGAGCCGTCGCCGTCGGCGTCGATCTCCCGGAAGGCCTCGTCGGACTGCTCGGGGGCCAGACCGATCGCGGCGAACCACCGCTGCATCTCCGTCGGGCTGATCTGACCGTCACCGTCGGTGTCGACGATGGTCGCGACCGCCTGGATGGTCGGCTGGAGCACCTCCGAGAAACCGGCGTCCCCCCTGCTGACGATCTCGCTCTCGGCGGCCCGGATGAAGTCCTCCTTGGACATCTCCTCGGTGCCCGCGGCCTGCGCGAGCCGGTCGAACAGGCCCTGGTAGGCGGCCCGGAGGGCGGCGGCCCCGGGGGCCGAGGCGTCGACGCCGAAGCGCTCGATGATGCCCTCGAACTCCACCTCGAAGTCCGAACGCTCGATCACACCGTTGCCGTTGTGGTCCCACAGACGGAAGCGCTCTTCGAGACGGTCGTTGGCCTTGACGGCAGTCGTCATCTGCTCTCCTTCGAAAGAAATACGCAAAAAGAAAGGGGTTCCCAGAGAAGGAATCTCAGGACGATCAAAGAATCGCTCTCCCCACGCCGAAGACTACCAATAGAGAGCCCCCCATAAAGACCTCACGGAGGAGAAACCCAAAGCTCAGTGAATTTTACATCGGACATTCATCGACATTGTTTACGTATTGGATGGAGAAAAGTTCGGCGACGATTCCCGCGCTCCCCTGCCGGAACACCACGGGCTCCTCCGGGCACAGTCCCAGCTCACCTCCGGTGGGCATCGGGACGGCGTGGATCAGCACGTTGTAGTGGTTGGGGGTGTGGCAGGCGTCGAACCCCAGCACCACGCCCACCCTGCGCGAACCGATCCACACCTGGTCCCCCCGGTCCACGACCCCGGCCGCGGTGATCTCGGCGAACCCCAGGAAACCGACGCGGTCGATCCGGGTGCCCTCGGCGGTCCCGGTGTGCTCGGTGGCGACCAGTTCGTGAACCTCGCCCACCCGCACGCACCGACTCGCGAACGGCTCCAACCGCATCCCCCGTTCGGTCCTACGATGCGTCAACACCTTGACCAGGGACGCGGTCACCTCTCGTTTGGCCCCGTCCTCGCGCGGATTCACCGGCCCACGCTCTCTCCCTCGGCCACCGCCCGGTAGGCCTGGCCCACCAGGCGCAGCGCCGACGTCCCGGCCCCGTCCTCGACCCGGCCCACGCGGACCCGTCGGGCGAAGTCGGCGGCGACGCCCTCGTACTCGTGCCACAACGACTCCTTGAAGGCGGGTCGGTCCGCCAACATGTCGGCCGTCCACACCCGTCCGTCGGCCGTGCGCACCCGAACGTCCTTGCGCTCCCCCTGGTGGGACCAGTCCAGGAGCACCCGGACCCGGGTGCTTCCCGCGGTCAAGGAGATGTCCGCCCACCGGTCCACGCCCGCTTCGTCGCACACCACCCGGGCCTCGGACACCTCGGCCCGGCCCAGCAGGTCCTCCACGAGGTCGAAGGCGTTGGGGCCGTTGTCGGCCACGCAGCCGCCCCCGCACCGCGCCGGGTCCAGGTACCAGGTGTCCTCCCCCGCGTGCTCCTCGATCCGTTCCAGGTAGCGCACGGTCACCTCCGTCACCGTGTCTTCCCGGACCCGTGCACGCAACGTCGCGAACTCGGAGTTGTACCGGCGGTGGAAGGCCGTGAAGAGGGGCACGCCCCGCTCCCGGGCCAGGGCGCTCAACACCTCCCCTTCCATCAGGTCCAGGGCCAACGGTTTCTCCACGCACACCGCGACTCCGGCGGAGAGCGCGTCCGCGCAGATCCGGGCGTGCGCGTCGTTGGGCGCGGTGACCACGACCGCGTCCAGGTCCGCCTCCGCCAACATCCGCACGTGGTCGGTGTATCCGATCGTGCCGAGCGCGGGCACGGCGACCTTCTCCGGGTCCAGGTCGCACACCGCCACCAGGTTCCAGTCCGAGGACGCGGTCAGGGCCGCCAGGTGGAAGCGGGAGATCACCCCCAGGCCGACCACTCCCACGCGCAACGCCTTCATCGTTCCTCCACCACCGATCGCGGGGCGCAGATCCCCGCCCCGCGGGCGGTCTCCACCAGTTCCTCGTACAGGTCGACGGACAGGGGCACACCGCGCACGCGTCGCTCGGCCGCCAAGTGGTACTCGTGCCAGCCCGGATAGCGCACGGGGTGCTCCGGGTCGACGGGCGGGCAGTCCGTCAGCACCCCGAACAGCTCCTCGGCGTCGGTCCGGGCGCCTTCGCGCAACGCGTCCGGAGCGATGGCCAGCATCAGGAAACCGATGTCGTCGTCCCGTCCGGTGGGCCCGCCGTCCCCCGTCAGGGCGTCCGGGCGGGGCCCGCGGCCCGAGCCGGAGACGACGGCGGACAGTACCTCCACCAGCACGCCGAGCCCGAACCCCTTGAACCGGCCCACCCGATCACCGAGCCAGGTCAGGTGCGCCCGGCCGGCGTCGAACTCGGACGGGTCGGTGACCGGGGCTTCCCGGTCATCGCACAGCAGCCCCTCCGGAACCGACCGGCCCTCCCGAGCGGCCTGCCGGATGCGCCCGGTGGGCGCGGCCGTGGTGCTCATGTCCAACAGGAAGGGTGGGAGCGCACCGGCCGGGGCCGCCGCGCTGAGCGGGTTGGTGCCCAGGAGCGCCACGGTCCCGCCGGGTGGTCGGGCGATGCGCTGACCCCCGCAGTTGCTCGTCACCACGCCGACCATGCCGCGTTCGACCGCGCGCAACGCGTGGTGTCCGGCGCATCCCAGGTGGGTGGCGTCGCGTACCGCCACCAGTCCGATCCCGTGGCGTTCGGCCCGTGCGGCGGCCAGGTCCATCGCCTCCGAGGCCGACCACAGTCCGAGGGCGCGGCGGGCGTCGAGCAGCACGGCCGCGCCCAGGTCGGTGACGACGCGGGGTTCGGCGCGGGGGTCGGCCCGCCCCTCGTCGAGCAGGGGCAGGTAGAGACGGGTCAGGTTGGCCACGCCGTGGGAGTCCATCCCGGTCAGGTCGCCGTGGCACAGGGCGCGCGCCGCCTCCCTCGCGCGGTCTCGGGGCAGCCCCCGCCCCACGAGGATCTCCGTGAGGAATTCCAGTAGCGCGTCGTGGTCGACCAGGACCCTCTCCCGGGTCGGAGAGGGTTCCGGCGGTGCGGGAAGGGTGGTCACGATCCTCCGTCGGTCTCGTCGGTCTTGTTCGTCCGGTCGGTGAAGGTGGTCAGGAGCCGGGCCACCATGGCGGCGAAGCCGTCGAGGTCGGTGCGGTGGGCGCGCTCGTGGTCTCCGTGGGCTCCGTCCGCGGCCAGGTCCCCCGGGCCCAGCACGACCGTGCAGGTGTCCGAGACCCCCGACATCCAGATGGCGTCGCAGGTGAAGGCGGCCTCATCGGTCGGCCAGGCGGGCACACCGATCCCCCGCAACAACTCGTGTCCCCAGCGGTCGTGATCGTCCAGGACCGGCAGCCCCCGTTTGAGCCAGTCCAGTCGGGTGATGTGCCGGGCGTCGGCCGCGGTCCGGGCGAACAGGGTGGTGTCGCCGAAGAGTTCGGTGAACTCGGTCAGGGCCGCCTCGAACGCCTCGGTGACCGCCCCCTCCAAGGCGCGGCCGGTCTCGGCGTCGGCGTAGGACAGGTTGAACAGCAGGTCACCGGTGCCGTAGACCCGGTTGTGCAGGTCGCCGGTGCGTAGCCCCGCCACGCACACCGCCCCGTCGTGGGCGCGCTCGTCCAGGGAACGGCCCATGCTCTGGGCGAGGAAGCCCAGTAGGACCGAGGCGTTGTGCCCGGTGTGGGGGCGATCGTCGATGGCGTCGTCTCCGCGCACCGACACCCGTGCGGTCATCGACGCCGTCGAACGGGTGAGGAAGCGTCCGGAGGTGGGTTCGCAGAACACGTTGACGCGGCCGATGTGTCCGCGTTCCACCAGGGGGCGGGTGCCCAGCACACCCATGGCGCCGCCCTCCTCACCCGCGACCGCCTGGATGATCACCGCGCTGTCCCGGCCCACATCGACCGAACGTTCCCGGGCGGAGCGCACACCGGCGAGCAGCGCCACGGCGGGCCCCTTGGCGTCGATGGCGCCCCGGCCGTGGAAGACCTCCCCGTCGAAGCCGGCCGGTGGCCCGCCGGCGACGGTGTCCAGGTGCACGTTGAACATCACGGTGCGCTCGCGTGGCACGGTGTCGGGTCCCAGCCGCAGGACCAGGCTGGGTTGGCAGGCCAGGAAGGCGGGGTCCGCCGAGGCGGCGCGCACCGTCTCGGGCACACCGGGCGCCGTCAGGTCGGCGGGGTCGGCGGGGGCGTGGCGCACCACGTGGAAGCCGATCCGCGCCGCCGCCTCGGCGTAGTCGCGCTGGGCCTGCCACAACCGGGGCGAAGGTCCGGTGGCGCCGACCTCCAGGGGTCCGGCGGTGGGGGTGGCCATCAGGTGCAGCAGGAGGGCGTGGTCCCGTTCGGTCAGCGTCATCGGACCTCCTCCGGGTGCCGGATCCGGTCCACCGTCCGCTCCAGGGCCCGCCCGTATCGGACGAACGCGGCCCGGTCCCCTCGGCCGGGGTCGACGCCCTCGGCCCCCAGGTGGGGGCGCAGGTGCAGGTGGGGTTCGATGGACAGGGCGCCCCGGTAACCGTGGTCGGCCAGGATGCGCAGGCACTCCGCCACACCGGCCCGGCCCTCGCCGGGCAGCACGTAGGCGATGTCCCCGTCGGGTCCGGTGACGGCGTCCTTGACGTGGACGTGGGTCACGTACTCCACGAGTGGGCGCAGCATCGCGGCGGCGTCGTAGCCGTGGGCGACCCCGTTGCCGATGTCGAACAACACGCGCAGCGCCGGACTGTCGACGTGGGAGATGAGGTCCAGGGCGCGGTCGGCGTCCTCCCCGGCCCAGCCGGCGCAGTTCTCGTGCGCCAGGATCAGACCGGCGTCCTCGGCCCGACGGGTCAGTTCACGCATCCGGGTGTACACCGTGCGCCGCCACTCGGGTTCGGCCAGACCACCGGAGGGATAGGACATGATCCGCACCGTGCGCGTGCCGAGGACGGCGCAGCGACGGGCCAGGATGTCCAGTTCGGCCGTGTCCAGGGCGAAGTCGCCGGTGGCGGGCCGGGACCAGTCACCGATCTTGGCGGCGATGGCGACGACCTCCACTCCGGCCGCACAGATGTGCTCCGCGGCCCGTGCGAAGTCGGCCTCGGGCAGCGCGGCGAGCGGGACGTGGTCCAGGGAGCGCAGCTCCAACCGGTTCCACCGGAGTTCGCGCACGGCGGCGAGCTGGTCCACGAGCCCGGGGGCGGCCTCGTCGCCGATTCCGGCCAGGCGGGGCGGTTCAGGCACCGACGGCATCGGCCACCTCCCAACGTGTGGGGAGCGAGGGGTGCGGTTGCGGGGAACACCGTCTCTTGGCCTCGGCCAGCAGTCGGACGGCCTCCACGTGGACCGGCAGGTCGCCGCGCTCCCGTCGGGGTTCGCGGTAGCGGGCGTAACAGGAGTGCAGGAGAGCGGTGAGGGCGTCGTCGACGAAGATCGAACGGGTGGGTTCGCGGCCGGGCACGGCCACCATCAGTTGTGCGGTGTGGTCGGCCTCGCTGCACGGGTAGTGACCGGTCAGTACGGCCTCGTCGAACTCCAGCACGATGCGCCGCTCGCGCAGGGGCGCGGTCAGGTCGGATTCGATACGGGTCAGCACCCCGGTGTGGTGCGCCAGGGTCAGCCGCGCTCCGCCCAGGCCGGGTATTCGAGTGCGACCCAGGACCATGTCGTCCAGTTCGGCGGCCGTCACGTCGGCTCCGCCCGCCAGGGTGACGGCCATGGCCAGGGCGTGGGGGACCTCGATGTCGAACGCCGTGGGATGCGAGGGGGCTTCCAGGGTCCGGGTGAAGCGGGGTTTGTGCTGGAAGACCGTGATGGCGCGCAAGGCCCCGAAGGCGTGCGAGCGACGGACCTCCAACAGCCGTCCGCTCAGGGCACTGGCCGACCAAGGGGTGGTGACGGTCAGGTCCAGGTCCCAACGGCGGCGCAGTCGAGCGATCGCGGCCAGTTCCACCAGGTCCGGGGCCAGTGGTTTCTCCACGATGATCCAGCGGTAACCGAGTCGGGCCAGCCGCTCCAGTGACCGTGCCCGCAGACCGGGTGGTGTGCACAGGTGGACCACGGTGTCCCGGGGCGGTCGGTGTCGGGCGGCGTCCTCCAGGGAGGGGAACGGGAGGATTCCGTCGACCTCGCCGACATGGGGGTCGTGGCCCATCACCGGCCCCGGCGCGAAGAGGGCGGGGGCCGCCGCCCGCACCTTGGCGAGCGACGGCGCGTGCAGTCCTCGTCCCGCTCTCCCCAGACCCACGATGAGGGTGTGCAGCATGAAGGGAGGGCACCTTTCCGTTCTCCGTTCCCGTAGGCCCGTTGCCCTTTCCAGGCGAACGGAACCATCGAACGGTGACCCAGTTTGGCGCACTGCGAGAAAGACCGTCAAAACGGGAACGGATCGTCATGTCCCGAACCCCGAGGAACGCATACCTAATCAGTCAAGAAAAAGGGGGAAGGATGCGTGATGCACCGATAGCGCATTCCGCACCTTTTTTCCGATTTCTGAGGTCACGCCACCGAGAAACTGAACAGGCCGCTGGGCGGCGCGTGCCATCCCCGGTCCGGCTCCACGGTCACCCCGGGACCGGCGCACCGGGTTCCGGCGTGCAGGCTCACGTCCGTGTCGGTCAGGTTGACCAGGACGTGCGCGGTGGCGGGAAGGCGTACGCAACTTCCCGACTCGGGGTCGGAGTAGCGCACCAGGTCCTCGAACTCGGTCGTGAAGACCACGACCTCACCGGTCGCCGCGTGAGCAGGGGCCGCACCCAGGAAGAGGGTCCCCAGGACCAGAGCGGCCACGGCGGAAGGAATCCTCATTCCACCTTCCTTTCGCATTTAATGCACGTTTCACGGAAATGATCCCCTCACTCACGCATGACACGGAGGGCGATCGGGTCGATCCTCTCCAAAGCGGGGGTTCCGCGCAAGGCAAATACCCGGGAATCAGGTTTCGGCCCACCGATCGGCGATGAATAAAACCAGAGCCGCGCGTCCGCGAGAATTCATATTTCCCTTTTGTCCTTATGAAAAGGACACCCGGGCGTCGCCCCTCGTAGCGAAGGCGACGCCCGGGCGCGGGTCTCATCCCTTGAGCGCCCCGGCCATCAGACCGCGCATGAAGTAGCGGCCCAGGACCAGGTAGACGATCAGGGTCGGCAGCGACGCCAGGATCGCCGCCGCCATCTGTTGGTTGTAGGGCACCACCATCGACCCGGCCACGTTGTTCAGCTGCACCGTCACCGGCCAGCTGTTGGGGCCGGTGAGGAACACCGCGAACAGGAAGTCGTTCCAGGCGGAGGTGAACTGCCAGATCAGCGTGACCGCGAAGGCCGGGGCCGACACCGGCAGCACCACCGAGGCGTAGGTGCGCAGCATGCCCGCACCGTCCACCCTGGCCGCCTCGATGAGTGTCTGCGGGATGCTCGCGTAGTAGTTACGGAAGATGAGCGTGCAGATCGGGATGCCGTAGACGGTGTGCGCCAGGATCAGCGGCAACACCCCGCCCATGAGGTTCGCGCTCACCAGCATCTGCTGGAGCGGGATCATCACCGCCTGGTAGGGGATGAACATCCCGAACAGGAACAGCGTGAAGACGGTGTCCGCGCCGGGGAATCGCCAGCGCGCCATCACGAACCCGTTCATGGAGCCCAACGTCGCCGAGATGACGGCGCTGGGCACCGCCACCATGACGCTGTTGTACATCCCCGGGGCCAGGGCCTCCCAGGCCGTGACCCATCCCTCGACACTCCACACCTGAGGCAGTGACCAGGCCCCGGCCGCGGTCGCCTCCGCGAAGGGCTTGAACCCGGTCACTATCAGTACGTACATCGGCAGCAGGAACAGCACCGCGAGGGCGAACAGGACGGTGAACTTGACCGCCTGTCCGCGCCGTGTGGTGCCGGCGACCCCGCCGCCGGGGGCGATCACCCGTTCGGGCGCGCTCTGGGTCATCGGCCCTCGCTCCGTTCCTTGCGCACGGTCCACACCAGGTAGGGGATGACGAACACCGCTACCGCGAACAACAGATAGGAGGCGATGGTGGCGCCCTTGGCCGGATCTCGGACCTCGAAGACCATCGCCCACATGTACACGGCCGGGACGTCAGCGATGATCTGTTGCCCGGCGATCGCGATGATCAGGTCGAACACCTTCAACGACATGTGGCCCAGGATGATGATCGCGCTGAGCAGGACCGGCCGCAGCTGTGGCATGACCACGTGCCGGTACACGCCCCATTCGGAACATCCGTCGACGCGGGCCGCCTCGCGCAGGTCCTCCGGCACGCCGCGGAACCCGGCCAGGAACAGCGCCATGATGTACCCGGCCAACTGCCAGATCGCGGGCAGCGCCATGGCCGCCATGCCCAGGTCGGGAGCGGTCCACCAGTCGTTGACCAGGAAGTCCAGGTTGAAGTGGACGAACAGGGCGTTGAGTCCGGTGGCGCGTTCGGCGGGCGCCGGGTTCATCAGCCAGCGCCACACCACACCGGTGGCGATGAAGGACACCGCCATCGGTGCCAGGAACAGGGTGCGAAAGACCGCCTCGCCGCGGACGCCCTTGTCCAGGAGCAGCCCCAGGAGCCAGCCCATGAACAGCGCACCGCCGACGAAGACCACGGTGAAGACGATCGCGTTGCCCACGGCCGCGGGCCAGCGGGCCTCCTGCCACAGGGCCACGAAGTTGACGAGGCCGACGAAGTCCCCGTCCTGGACGGGCGCGTGCTTGTCACTGAGCGCCAACCGGGTGTTCCACCCGATCATGCCGTAGACGAACACCCCGATGAGCAGGATCGACGGGGAGACCAGCAACAGTCCCGGCAGCCAGGTGCGGGCACGGTTCAGCGCCCGACGGAACCGGTTCGGGCGCGCGGGCGCGGTGGTGCGTCCGGGGTCGCGGTGCGCGACCCCGGACGGGTTGTGCGAGTTGCTCATTCGGACTGCGCGGCCTCGTTCAGAGCGGCGTTGAGCGCCTCGGTGTCACCGTCGCCGAGGTACAGGCCGACGGCGGTGTCGATGTCGTTCTTCCAGCGGTTGCCGACGGTCACGCCGTGCCAGAAGGAGCCCGCGAGTTCGGGGCCGGACTGCCATTCCTCCAGCGTCGACTCCAGGTAGGGGCTGTCGGCGTAGCGGGCCGGGTCGGCGTCCTCACGTGCGGGGATCGAGCCCTTGAGCGGGTTGAAGGTGTCCTGGCCCTCCTGGCTCGCGACCAGTTCCAGCCAGGTCATCGCCGCTTCCTCGTTGGGCGCCCCCTCGGGCAGGGTGAAGCTGTCGGAGAGCCACATGTAGGTGCCGTCGGTACCCGGGGACGCGGACCAGTCGTAGTCCTCGCCGGGGAGCGCTCCCAGTTCGTCGAAGTAACCGGCCGCCCAGTCCCCCATGATGTTGAAGGCCGCCTCGCCGTCGGAGACCCGGCGCGCCGCCTCCTGCCAGTCCTCCGCGGCCGACTCCTCCTGGGTGTACTCCATGATCTCTTCGAAGGTGCCCAGGGCGTCGGCGACCTCGGGGGTGTCCCAGGAGGCGCCGGGCTCCCAGAGCTCGTTGTAGCCCTCGGGACCCAACGATCCCAGCAGCACCGACTCCAACAGGTGGGAGACGGTCCACTGCGCGCCCACGGCCATGGGGATGGCGTCGGTCTCCTCCGAGACCGCCTCCAGGGCTTCGAGGAGTTCGTCCAGGGTCTCGGGCGGGGCGTCGACCCCGGCCTCCTCCAACACCGTCGGGTTGGACCACATGACGTTGGAGCGGTGGATGTTCACCGGGACGGAGTAGACGGACCCGTCGTAGGTGATCTGTTCGACGAGCTGGTCGGGTAGCGCGTCGTGCAGCCCCTGTTCGTCGAAGAAGTCGTCCAGCGGGGCCAGGTACCCGGCCTCGATGTAGTCCTGGAGTTCGGCCCCGGCGTGCCCCTGGAAGGAGTCCGGCGGGTCCTGGCTCTGCAGGCGGCCCTCCAGGACCGCCTGAGCGTTGGTGCCCGAACCGCCGGCCACCGCCGCGTTGACGAACTCGACGTCGGGGTTGTCCTCCTCGTACTGCTCGATGAGGGCGTTCAGGCCGGCCTCTTCACCGCCGCCGGTCCACCAGGAGAAGACCTCGACCTGCTCACCGCCGCCGCCATCGCCTCCGTCTCCACACGCCGAAGCCATGAGCACCAGACCCAGTGCCCCCGCCGCGACCGACCACCGTCGTGCACGCATGAGTTGTCCTCTCGTAGAGGCAGATCCGTCCCACGACCGCGACCTGCCCCTCGTGTCCCACATCACAGAAGTTGATTGCCGTGCCATCTTTCGCACCCAGGTCGATCAAGGTCAAGAGGCGGACGAATCCGAATCCGAGGCGTGACCTGACAGCTCTCCGGATCTTCCGGACGGCCGGAAGACACGCCGAGGCCGACCCCGCACCGCGAACGACACCGAGGCCCATCGTGACCTGTGCTCTTCGCCGCGTCCGGGCCTCCGAGAGCCCGAAGCGGCCCACCATGGGGGCACGGACCTTGGCACAATCACGGCATGTCCGCCATCGACAGAGCCACCTCGGTACGACTGGCCGCCCTGCCACTGACCGCCCTGCTGCTGTCCTCGTGCGGCGCCGATGGTGGTGCCGTGGGAGCCGTGGCCACCGGCCACTTCTCCGCCCGTCACCACTTCCCCGTCATCATGATCGACTGGTGCGGGGACAGCCCTCCCGCCCGGATCGACCTGGTATCGGAGGAGCACCAGTGGCGACTGACCGCCAACGAGGAGTTCTCGGAGAGCCCGATGGAGGTGGACCTGGCCGCACCCGGTGAGGAGTGGGACATCACCGACGACGCGGGAGCCCCCGCCTACCGGGTCGTCCCCGAGAGCGCGGACACCGAGTACACCCTGGGCGTGACCTCGGTGCGGGGAACCGAGGACGACAGGGAGAACGACATCGCCTCCCTGCGCTTCGACACCGACACCCTCGCCGCCGAGGACGGGGTGCTCCTGGGCACTCACCAGAGCGACGAGGGCACGCTCATCGGCCCCGACGAGTTCCCACCGGAGTGCTGAGCCCGAACGAAAAAGGGGCCTCGCGTCACACGGGCCCCACCGACAACCCCGGCACCGCCCTTTGTCGCGATCGCGCGACCAATATCTCGATCCGCACCAATAGGGACACCCCGCTCGGTACATAATGTGCCCCATGCGCGAAGCGGGGAAGAAGACCCGGATCGCCCTGGGCGCGATCCTCACGGGTGCCCTCACGGCCGGTCCCCTCGTCCTGGACGGGGAGGCGGTCACACCCGGTACCGAACCCGCCGTATGGGTCACCGCGGCCATGGTGGCGACCTACACGGCCTGGATCGCCATGTCCCTTCGCCGATCACCGCGACCCGGTTCCGACACCGACCGCCCCCGAGAGCGAGAGGAAATCGGCCCGCACCACCCGGGTCCCGCCCCGGAACATCCATTGCGGACCGTCTTCACCTCACCCGACGGATCGGCGCCCGAGGGTTCCCTCCACGACGTGCACACCGTCTTCGAAGGCCTCGCACATCCCCGCCTGCTCGTGCTGGGCGAACCCGCGTCAGGTAAGTCGTACCTGGCCGCGACCCTGGCCCGGCGGCTCACCCGGGACGATCCCGAACGGCACGCGCTCGTCCTCGACCTGGGCACCTGGAACCCCGAGGCCAACGAGGACGTGGCCCTGCACGCCGCCCGGGTCAGTCGTCTCGCGCTCCACCCCGGAACCGATCCACCCTCGGAGCGGGAGCTCCACGCGCTCATCCACGAGGGACGCGTCCTTCTCGTACTGGACGGCTTGGACCAGGTCCGACCGGCCTGGCGACCCACGGCCCTGGCCGCGATCGAGGGGTTACGCACCCTCGGAGCCCCCCTCCTCGTCACCTGTCGCACACAGGAGTTCGCGGCCCTCGAACGACTCTCCCCCCACGCCCTGCCCGACTGCGCCAGGATCCTGCTCGGCCCGGTCGGCCCCACCGACGCGCTGGACCTGCTCACCGACACCGAACCCGCCCCGGGGCCCGCCGACGTCGAACCCCGGTGGGCGCCGGTGGTGGAGCGGATCGAACACCGCCGCTCCGGTCCCCTCGCACGCGCCTCGCGCTCGCCCCTGGCCCTGGACCTGGCCCGGATCGTCCACTGTCCCCCGGGCGCCGAACCGGCCGAGCTGGTGGAGGTCGCCGAACGCTCCTCCACACTGCGCCACCTGGTCCACGAACGCGTCCGGCAGGCCTTCGACGCCGATGGCACCGACCCGGAACGGGCACGAAGGTGGGCGGCGCACCTGGCCTACCACCTGTACTTCACCGGGCGACAGCGCTTCCACTGGTGGCGGCTGCACGGGGGGCTGCTCCCCCGATGGTTCACCCACGGCCTGCTGCCCGCCCTGCTCGCGGTGGTGGTCGCCGTGCTCGCCACCCCGATCCTGGGCACCGGCGGCGTCGCCGCCTCCCCCGAGTCCCCCCTCGCGCTGGCCACCCTCCTCGTCCTGGGTTCCCTGGGCGTGTTCTCCCCGCTGTGGCGCAACACCGACCTGTCCACCGAAGGGCACCCCAGGGACAACACCCGCGGGATGGAGTGGGACCGTCCCGCGCACGCGCTGTCGGCGCTGCTGTACGGAACCCTCGTCGGGGTGGCGGTGACCGGCGGGGTGACGGGCCTGCTCCTGGGCGGGCTGTTCGGTGTCGTGCTCGCGTTCGCCCAGGTGTGGCTGAACCGACCGCGCAACGGTCCCCCGGTCGACGTCGGGCCCGCCGACGCCCTGTCCGCCGCCATGGCGCTCGGGTTCGGGTTCGGTCTGTTCGGTGCGCTCTGCTTCGCCCTCGCCGGCTGGGCCGTTCCGCAGGCGGGCGGGTCCCTGTCGGCCGCCGGGTCGGCGTTCCTGGTGTGCGCGCTCACCTCCGCCCACCCGTTCGGGCTGTGGCCCTGGTTTCGCTTCCGGGTGACCCACCTGCTCCTGGCCGCGAGGGGACGACTGCCCCGACGGCTGGACCTCTTCGTCGACCGACTGCGCGAGGCCGGTCTGGTGCGCGGACACGGGCCGACCTGGCGGTTCCATCACCCCCTGATCCGCGACCACCTGGCCGACGACGTCGAGATCGCCCGACTCACCTCGCAGGTCCAGAGCCTGTACGGGGCGGCGGGGCAGGGCGGGGACCCCCAGGGGCGGCGCCTGGACGAGAGCGTGGAGCTGCACAACCTCGTCGAGCTGTACGCCGAACGCGGTGACGTGGACGCGCTGCACCGACTGGTCACCGAACGGGAGAGTTCCACCGCCGAGATCAGGTTGGCCGACGTGCTCACCGAACGCGGCGACCACGAACGGCTGCGCGAACTGGCGCGCGGCGGCAGTCGCCCGGCGCGCCTCAGATGGGCCGACGTCCTCGTCGAACGCGGCGAACTCGACCAGTTGCGCCTGCTGGCGGCCACCGGCGACCACGCCGTCACCGAACGGCTGGCCGACGCCCTGGCCGCCCAGGGCGACACCGTGGAGTTGGCCGCCATGGCCGATCGCGGCGGATGGGAGGGGCCGGCCGCCCAGGTGGAGCGGCTTCCGACCCTGCACTACGTGCCGGACGGGGCCCTGTGGACCGCCGCCCAAGCGCTGGAGCGTTTGGGGACCTCGGCCCTGGCCGACGCGCCCCGCTGGCACGCCGCGCACAACCTCGCGACGTCGTTGGCCGAGCGCGGGGATCTCGAAGGGTTGTCCGCCCGTTCGGCGGAGGGCGACTGGTGGAGTGCGGAACGGTTGGCGTCGCTGCTCGCCGAGGAGGGGAACCTGTCGGCGTTGACCGCCCGCGCGGAGCGCGGCGACTGGTGGTCGGCCCAGCGCTTGGCCCCGGCCCTCATCGCCCACGGCGACCTGGCCGGCGCCGCCCGGATCCTGGAGTCCTACCAGGTCAGGGAGCACTGCTGGGCGTTCCTGGGCCAGGCCGACCTGTGCACCCGGGCGGGCGACACCGAGAAGGCCGTCCAGGTGCTGGAGGAGATCAAGGACCGGCACCGCGAACAGGTCGGCACGCACCTGTGGAGCATCGACGCCAAGATCATCGACCTGCACCTGGGCGACGGACGGCCGGAGGCGGCGTTGCCGGAGCTGCGCCGTCAGGCCGACCGCGGGCGCGAGTGGGCCGGGCGTCGGCTCGCCGTGGTCCTGCTCGACCTGGGCCGGTGGCAGGAGCTGGAGCAGCGCGCCCGGCAGGGTGACGCGGGCGCGGCGTTGACCCTGGCCGACGCCCAGGTCGCCGAGGGACACCCGGAGCGGGCATTGCGCACCCTGGAGCTGGGCTTCGATCCCCGTGCCGAGGAGATCGGCGAGGCGCTGGCGGACTCCTACGCGCGCTTGGGCAGGGTGCGCCGCCTGCGGCGCCTGGCGCGGGACGACGTCAGGGCCAGGCGGCGGCTGGCCCGCCACCTGGCCGAGTCGGGACGGGTGGAGGAGGCCATCGAGCTGTTGCGGGGGCGGGGACACACGGGGGTCGAACGTGATGCCGACACCACCCGACTCCTCCTGGAACTCCACCGTTCCCGCGACGAGTCCCCCTCTCCCGCCTGACCTCGCCGGTGCGGGCGTCGCCGTACGGCCCGGACCCGCACGTGGCTCGTGGCGTGGCCGCTCTGTGCTTGACTTCCGGAAGGACACGGACACTATCGGCGACCGAAGACGTGAAGGACCCGAACAACCATGGCGACCGGCGAACTCGATCATTCATCCGGGGTTCCCCTGTACCGACAGATCAAGGACCTCCTGCGTTCGGAGATCTCCGGGGGGTCCGCGGACCCACAGACGCCGATGACCGAGGCGCAGTTGATCGACCGGTTCACCGTGAGCCGGGCGCCCATCCGTCAGGCGCTCAAGGAACTGACCATCGAGGGGTACGTCTACCGACGTCAGGGAAAGGGCACCTTCCCGGTTCCGGGTGCGCGGGTGCATCGACCGGCCGACGTCAGGCCGGGGGCGCTGTACCAATACCTGTTCGAGAGCGGCCTGCACCCGGCGTCGAAGGTGTCCGGTGTCGAACGCGTGGAGCCACCGGACCCGATCCGGGACCGCTTGGGCGCGGAGCCGCACGAGCGGCTGCTGCACTTCGTGCGGTTGATCCTGGTGGAGGACGAGCCGTTGGTGGAGGCCGACGTCTACATCCGGGCGCCCGAGGGGTTCGACCCGACCGCCGAAGAACTGGCGAGCACGGGTTCGGCGTTCGAACTGTTGGAGGCAGAGTTCGGTATCGCGCTGGACCGGGCCGAGCACGAGGCCTGGGCGACCTCCGCCGATACCGGGCACGCGGCGACCCTGGGGGTTCCGGAGGGAAGCCCGTTGCTGGCCATCGAGACGATCTTCTACGCGGTCGGGGGGCTGCCCGCGGGGTGGCGTTCGGCGGTGCACCGCGCCGAGGAGTTCAAGTACCGGTTCGTCACGAACCAGTGAGTCACCGGTGGGCATCGGTCGTGGTGGTGCTCGCGGCCGTGCCCTCGCCCTCGGGTCGTCGGTGAAACCGGTGGTCACCGGTGTGTGACGCTTCGAGAAGCCGAGAGACATGTACTTGACTTTGGTATAACAACATATCAATATGTAGTCCAGATCACATCCGCACGGTGGCGGACCGGCCAGGTCTTCGATGAGACCTCCGCGTTCCCGAAGCGGCGCCGAGCCCCGTCCACGGCCCTCCCCGCATCCCCCGACGTCACCTCTTGGAGACCACACAATGTCCAAGGCCACCTCCGCGATCCTCCTGGAATCGATCGCGGCTCCGATCCTGATCACCCTGTTGCTCTTGCCGTTCCAGGCGCTCACCCCGATGGTCGCCTACACACCGTTCGTGATCCTGCCGATCGTGCTGTTCTTCGCCCTGCGCATGCCGGTGGGCGGGCTGGTCGCGATGTTCCTCAGCTTCACCGTCGGGGTCGTTTGGTTCTGGTTGTTCACACTGGTGGCCGGGCTACTGCCGAACGTGCCGCAGCCCGCCCTACTGAGCGTGGGCGTCACGGTGGTGATCTTCCTGGTGCTGTTCGTGCACAGGGTCTTCCTGGCGAACACGCCCTTCGCGGTCGTGCCCGCCGCGCTCCTGGGGGTGGTGCAGGGATTGGTGGTCATGCTGGTCATGCCGATGATCGGCGAGGACGCACCCCGGCTGACGCTGCTCTGGCTGGTCGGTATCTTCGCGTACGGTTGCGTGCTGACCGCCGTGACCGTATTCACCACGGACGCCCTGAACAACGCGATCTTCGGCAAGGGGTGGCGCGGGGAGGACGCCTCCCCCGACGTCGACAAGGATGACTCGGAGGTCACGCCCCAGCAGTCCTGAGCGGATCGTCGAAGCTCGCATGGGGAAGGGGCGGTGCGCGTCGAACGACGCGCACCGCCCCTTCCGGCGTCATGGGTCGGCGCCCCTCACAGGTCGGCCCGGTCAGACACCGGCACGCAGGGTGTCGACGATCGGGGTGGTGGGGCGACCGATCAGCTTGGACAGCACGCCCGACTCCTCGTACAGCTCATCCTCGCGGATGCCGGTGTCGATACCGACGACGAACCCCGCGGTGCCCTCGTCCAGGCCCGCTCCGATGAGCGCCGCCCGGTGGTCGTCCTCGCTCAGGTCCTCGTAGGCCACCTCCCGACCCAGGACCTGTCCGATGGCGGCGGCCAGGTCGGCGTAGGTCCAGGCCTGGTCGCCGGCCAACTCGTACACGGCACCGGTGTGCGCGGCGGGGTCGAGCAGGACCACGGCGGCGGCCTCGGCGTAGTCCGGGCGCGAGGCGCTGGACACGCGTCCCTCCCCCGCGCTGCCGACGAAGACTCCCTGCTCTCGGGCCTGCTCCATTTGGGTCGAGAAGACCTCACTGTAGAAGCCGTTGCGCAGCAGGGTGTGGGGCAGGCCGGAGTCGGCCAGCATCTCTTCGGTCGCCTTGTGTTCGGGGGCCAGGGAGAGGGTGCTCCGGTCGGCCCGGAGAACGCTGGTGTAGACGAGATGACCGACGCCGGCCTCCTTGGCGGCCTCGATGGCGTTGCGGTGCTGAGGGGTGCGCTTGCCGACCTCGCTGCCCGAGACGAGAAGGAGGGTCTCGGCCCCGGCGAAGGCGGCGCGCAGGGAGGCGGGGTCATCGAAGTCGGCCCGTGCGGTGGTGACGCCGCGTTCGGCCAGGTCGGCCAGCTTGGCGGTGTCGCGGCCGGTCGCGGTGATCTCCTCGGCGGGCAGGCCGCGCTCCAGGAGGGATTCGACGACGAGGCGGCCCAGGTGGCCGGTGGCACCGGTGACGACGACGGACATGCTGTTCCTCAGTTCTGTGACGGGAGTGGACGGTGTGTCCTGTCCATGGGCAACCGCGCCGTTCAGCAACACATTCCTTTGGTGGGGTACCCACCTTTAGGTAAGGTGGTGCCATGAGCGAACCTGGAACCGAAGAGTCGGAAGGCCGGCGCGAACTCCCCCTGATCGGGGGTCGCATCCTGAGCAGCGACTGCCCCTCCCGTGCCCTGATGCGCGACATCACCGGCAAGTGGGGGATCCTGGTTCTAGTCGCCTTGTCCGAGGGGCCGCGTCGGTGGAGCGAGCTGCGCCACGGCATCGCCGTCATCAGCGAGAAGATGCTCGCCCAGACGCTGCGCGTCCTGGAAGCGGACGGCCTGGTCTATCGTGATTCCCGCCCGGTCGTCCCGCCCTACGTGGAGTACGGGCTGACCGTCCCGGGCGAGGACGTGACGAAGCTGCTCATCCCCCTCCTGGAATGGGTCGGCGAATACTCCGCCGACCCGGAGGACTGAGCTCTTTCCCACTGGACGGACGGGTTCGATTACCGTCACTCACCCCAGAAGCTCAAGCCCCTGACTAGCGGACATCGCTCGCACACCAACAGCCATCTTCGCGTCGAGGGTGCACCAACGGTTACGCGGAGCCCCGATGCCGTGTCCAGCTCCCACCATGAACATGGTTCTGCGGGCGCATGGGAGTGCACGAACTGTGGTCAAGACACCGAGCAGCATGCCTTAGTGCCCAGCGGCAGCGCCTCGCTTGCCTATTCAATTTTCGCTTCCGAGCCGCCCTGAAGCTCAGGCGATGACCACAGCAGCGAACAAAGCAGAGCGGCAGACGGTGGCTTCCTCTACCGTGGGCACACACCGTTTCGCTCCAGGAGAGGTATGAGCACCCCCAACCCACGCTCCCACGAAACTCGCAATCTGGCCCGAGATGTTCAGGAGTCCACTCTCATACAGGGGGAGCAAGTCACGGTGAACTTGCACCCTGTGAAGACAGACGAAGCACCGCCTGCCGACACACGGTCTGACTCGCTAGGTCTTCCCATCTCGGACTGGGATCCCCATAATCTCGAGGTTCACCCAGCAGTCGATGCCCAATCCGGTTCAGGCAGTAGTGGGTCTCTGCCGCAGCGCTCAACCGTCACCCTGCCCACCTACGTGCGCCGACCTCACGATGAGGAACTGACACACATTGTCGAAGCCGCGGGTGAAGGGCGCAGCGGGATGGTGGTCCTGATCGGTTCCTCCTCTACCGGCAAGACCCGCGCCTGTTGGGAAGCTGTCCAACCGCTGGCAGACCTCGGTTGGCGGTTATGGCATCCGTTCGACCCAAGTCGTGCCGAGGCAGCGTTAGCTGACCTGGAGAACATCAGTCCGCACACCGTGATCTGGCTCAATGAGGCTCAGTACTATCTCGGTGCTAGTGGTGGCCTCGGAGAACGCATAGCTGCGGCTCTACACACTCTACTCACAACTCCTGACCGTACCCCAGTTCTAGTTCTGGGCACGCTATGGGAGAGCTACGCCCGCATCTACACCTCTCCACCCAAACCAGGCACAGCAGATCAGCATGCCCAGGTAAGAATGCTCTTGGAAGGCCGCCAACTTCCGGTGCCTTCCGGCTTCGAGGAATCCGAAATCGAGACCGCAAAAAAGTTAGCCGAGGACGGTGACAGCCAACTTGCCCACGCACTTGCACACACCAGAAATGGTCGCTTAGCACAAACCCTAGCAGGAGCACCTGAACTTCTTCGTCGCTATCAAACCGCTTCCCCTGGCGCAAAAGCCGTATTGCATACAGCAATGGATGCTCGCCGTCTCGGAATTGGACTGAACCTTCCCTTAGGATTTTTGGACGAGGGCTCCGAAGACTACATTTGCGACGATGAATACGATTCCCTTGAGGATGACTGGGTCGAACACGCCTTGGTTGAAACTAGCCAACCCGTGCACGGCGGACTGTCTCCCTTGCGACAAGCACGACCACGCCGCCACCAACGACGCAAATCCGCCCCTGAAACCAGAGGAATCAATTACCGACTAGCGGATTATCTGGAACAATTTGGACGAGAAGAGCGGGTAGAACTATGCCCCCCACCGTCATTCTGGAGGGCTACAGAAAACCACCTCACAGATCCCGATGATTTAGCCAAGATTGCTAAATCTGCTTGCGAACGTGGATTCTTGAGACATACAGTCAGGCTGTGCTTAATGCTTCCTCCCGCCCGTGAGTTAACCTCTCCCATTCATCTAATGATGGCCCTTTCTCCAGAAGTCGATCCAAACCGACGAGGCTTAAAGTGGTTCATTGAGCACGCAAACCCCGCCGACACAAACTTCATTACGATACTAGCGGAAGAGCTAAAGGAAGCAGGACAACACGAATCAGCCGTTCAAATTGCTTCACAAGCCATCGAATATTTGGATACTGCAGACATTCACGGGGCAATTAGCCTAGCGGATACACTAACAGTCCTTGGGGAAGTCGAATCTGCAGCAATAATCACCACCCGGGCAACCCCACAAAACGACCTTAATGACACGTTTACATCTGCGGCATTAGCAATGAGCCTGAATGAGGCTGGAGAAAGTCACGCTGCTGCCAAGCTCGCCTTCCAGGCCAGCAATAGATTAGACCCGTCAGACTCAGTCGGAGCTTCCTTCTTGGCACGAGCAATGTATAAGCTCGGGGAACCTAGGTTCGCCCTCCAAGTCGCAAAGAAAGCAATCCATCACATCGACATTTCAGATGCTGGAAGGGCATCTGAACTAGTCAGTTTACTGCATTACATCGGCGAAAATGAAGATGCCCTAAAACTCGCCCGGCGCGCATCCAGGAGCGCAGATTTGAGGAATACACACCAGACAGGCCTTCTAATGGACACCTTAGCCAGAATCGGAGAGCACGATTCAGCCCTCAAACTTGGAATCCACGCCCTAGATGCCACTCCTGCAAATTCCTACAAGGCGTTTATCCTCCTTGAGAAAATCAAAGAGATAGCCAATAGCACCACTTCATCAAATCTGGACAAAGATCCCCTGATTATCCATTTGCGTTCAAGCGAATGGGAATCGCTAGTGGAAGAAATGGATCGCGAGTCCATGGATTCCGGTTCTTTCTTCGAACTCCCCAGTCCATTTCTGCCTTACGGTCGCGATCTTGACGGATCTCCTGCAGACCCATGGATCTGGGATGACCAGGAACCGAACCGGTAATCTCATCACTCCAAAGTTGCGCGTTGGGCGCCGTCTTCCCTCGAATTCCGATTAGATCGGGCAGAAGCGGGCGTACACACCACCAAGACTCGGTGAGGCCCCACTAGGACAGGGCCAGGCGGAGCGCGGGGCACGGCTGAGCAAGCCCACCAACTCCTTGGCGTCCTCCGCCTCCAGTTCCAGCCACATCCGGTCGACGTAGAAGTCGATGCACCGGCGGTCCCCCGCCGCCAGTCCAGGAGATGAAGCGGCCAACATGGCCCTGTAGTCCTGACAGTTCGACCGGGTGCGAATACCGAAGTCCCAGAGCCGGGGGATGAGCGGCACCAAGTCTTCGTTGATCGGGACCGTCACTCCCTGAGGTGTGCGCAGTACCGCCAAGGATGGAGCGTGGGCGACGACGTCATCTCGGTCTCCGCTCATGCGTGCATTCCGTGAGACGGCTAGGCTCAGGTCCACACCCCGTCAATATGGGAGCGTTGCAGGCCCCGGTAGGGGTCAGGTTGGATCAACAGGGTGGGTACCCCCTGTCAAGGCACGATCCGCCCAAGGACAGGCGGTTCCCTGCTAGCTTCGCCGGTGTCGATCCTGCACGCCTTCGAAAGCGAGCCCTCCCGTGTCCGACACTCCCTACGTCCCGCACATGTTCCCCATCTCGGTCAAGGGCATCGTCATCCGCGATGACAGGGTGCTGCTATTGCGCAACGAACGCGACGAGTGGGAACTTCCCGGCGGCAAGATCGAGATCGACGAGACCCCTGAGGAGTGCCTGGCCCGGGAAATCGAGGAGGAGACGGGCTGGCCCGTTCAGGTAGCCGACATCCTCGACTCGTGGATCTACCACATCACCCAGGTCGACCGGCACGTCTTCATCGTCACCTACGGGTGCCGCGTCGACTCCCAGGCCCCGGTCGTGGTCTCCAGCGAACACAAGGAGGCCGGGCTGTTCACCGAGGCGGAGGTGCCCGGTCTGCCGATGCCCGAGGGCTACAAGCGGTCGGTCCTGGCCTGGTTCGCCCAGTCGCGCCCGTGACCACCGCGCCTACCGTCCGCTGGCTCTGGCCGCTCCCCAAGGCCAGCCTGCGGTGTTGCCACAGGCTGCGTAAAACCCCAGCTCACAGGTGTCTACCGAACTGAAGCAACTTCATTCACGGTGCGCGCCGGAGAAGCCGTCACATCAGAGTGAGCGCCCGGTACACCGCCACAACGGTGGACGCACCGACGATCTCTCCGCGGTCGATCATCTTCGCTGCCTCCTCCAGAGGCCACCAGCGGATCTCCTGTGCCTCGTTGATGTCGGGAGGGGTGTCGGTCAGATCAGCGCCGCGAGCCAGATAGAGGATCTGGGGTTGGTCCACCGACCCGATCGCGGGTTGGAAGGTCACCATGTGCTCCATCGAGCGGGGACGCCACCCGGTCTCCTCCTCGACCTCACGCGCCGCCGCGCCCTCGATGTCCTCGGCGCCGTCCACGTATCCGCCCGGCAGCTCCCACACCCAGCGGTCGATGATGAACCGGTGCCGCCGCATCAGGAGCACTTCGCGCTGGTCGTTGACCACCAGCGTCATCGCGGCCGGGGGCATCACCACGACGTACTGCCTGAAGGACACCCCATCCGGGAGGGTGATGTCGACCGTGGACAGCCGGATGTGCCGGTTCTCGTCTACGAGCTTCTCGCCGTGGATCATCCATTGCGCACTCACACCGGCACAGTAGGGCACGGCAGTGTCCCGGGAAGCACATGCACTGGTCGGTAACACCCGGACCGACCACCAGCGTCAGGTAGCCGATGTGGTCGGTACCAACTGTTGTCACTGCTTCGGTTCAAGGAAATCTGTGACGGGCGGTGTCATACCGTCGCAGCAACACCGCAGGTCACAGGGGTTAATCATGCAAAAACGATGGATATTCACCTTCGCTGAACGCGAGGAGATCACCCTGGCCCACCACGGCTACCGGGTGTGACCTGTGCTGCTCAGGTGCGGGAGAGGGCCGGGCAGGAATTCGGCTCCAGAAGACGCTGCCCGACCTGGTCGCCGAGTACTGTGCGGGCCATGCGTCTGTTGATCATCTCCGACACCCACCAGCCGCGACGTGCCCGCGACCTTCCCGCTCAGGTGTGGGAGGAGGTCGACCGCGCGGACGTCGTCATCCACGCGGGCGACTGGTGCGACCTCGATTCGCTGGTCTCCCTTCAAGCGAGAGCCGAGCGGGTCATCGGCGTGTACGGCAACAACGACGGACCCGAGCTGCGCGAGCGGCTGCCCGAGGTGGCGCGTGCGGACCTGGGCGACCTACGCTTCGCGGTCGTCCACGAGACAGGAGCGGCCCAGGGGCGGGAGAGACGGTGCGCGAAGCGCTTCCCCGACGTGGACGTACTGGTCTTCGGCCACTCGCATATCCCCTGGGACACCCACACCGATACCGGGCTGCGGTTGCTCAACCCGGGTTCGCCCACCGACCGCCGTAGGCAGCCCCACCACACCTACATGACGGCCGAGATCGAGGCCGGTCGACTCGACCTGCGGCTACATCGAGTCGAGACCGGCCACTGATCCGGGACCGGAGCCACCCGGTTCCTCAATCGTTCACGGTCTGTGCGAGGCGGGCGTCGATCTTCTCCATCAGGTCCCGAAAGTCCCGGTAGCAGGTCTGGACGAACGCCTGGGTGCTGCCCAGGGCCCCATCGGCCGCACGTAGGTCGAACATGGGCTTTCGGGCGTCATGGGCCAGTGGCATGAGGCTGCGGTAGTTGCGGATGGTGGCGATCTCGTGCTCGGTACCTGCCGGGTCTCCGCTTCCGTCCAAGACGAAGCGGTCGTAGACCATCGGAATCCGATCCAGCCAACGACGGTAGGCCTGAACCGGCCGGTCCAGGCGCATCTCCGGCTGCATGATGACGTAGCCGAGTGGCTTCATGTGCCCGACTGGAAGATCGAGTCCCTTCGGCGCCCAAGGAAGAACCACCCGCTGCCACTTGTGCCGCCATTCCCTGAGTGTGGGCCCCAGGTTGCGCAGACCACGCAGCGAGAACAGATCAGCCGCCAAGGGCATGAGAACCGTGTCGGCGGACAGCAGCGCCGCCCGATTGATCGCGCCCAGGTTGGGCCCCACGTCGATCAGCGTGATGTCCGGATCGATACGCCGTTGCGCGTCCTGGATGATGCGGTGGAAGGCCGAGGTGGTGCGCAGAGCCTTCTCGTCACCGCTGAACCCCGGTGCCCAACTGTTGGAAAAATCGTCCTCGAACCGACTCAGCCCCAGGTCACCCGACACAAGCCATAGGTTCTCGGTCACCTCGATGGGGTCGACCGTCTGGATGTCCCCTGTCCCCCTGACGATCGGTTCGACCGCGTGCGCCATCGTGCGGGCTCCTTCGAGTCCGAAGCGGGAGAAGAGCGCTTCCTGGTGTCTGGGGAAGGTCGGGTCGGACTCATCCCAGAGGAAGGCGAGGTCGTCCTCGTCCAGGAACGACGAAGTGAGATTGGACTGCGGATCCAGGTCGATGGCCAGAACACACTTGCCCTGCCGCTGGTACATGTGTGCCAGGTGGTAGACGAGCGTGGTTTTACTGCTTCTGCCCTTGATGTCGAACAGTGCTATCGAAGTCATCCGCCATCCAAGGGAGAGACGTCCATCGAAGGGGACGTGTAGCCCCGACGCAGGGAACACTGACGCATCACTCCTCGTCTCCCCATGCCTCGTCATGGGTGAAGACCTGCTCTCGCCCTTCCTGCACGGCTTCCAGAATCCGCACGGACTCGGCGTCGTCGTGTTCTTCGAGGAGCTGTTCGTAGTGTTCGCCCCATCTCGCGGGGACCAACACGTATCCGGTCACATCACGTCCCACGCCCGGAACGCTCCCTGATTCCGTGGGCTTTTCGCTCATGGCTTCCCCTGTCGGTCTCGTGAGGTCGGCCCATACGTGGGCTACTTCTGACGGCGCCCTGATTCAGGGCGCGAGATGGTGGCCGGCACAACGGGATACCCCGGGTTGTCCACAGGCCGGGTGATGCGCGCTGGCACCACCCGGCCCGGGTGTGGGGAGGATCGGATCAGATCAGGACCGGGTTCAGGTTCGGGTTCGTCGGATTCAGGTACGGCCTCAGGAACGGTGACGGAGGTGTCGGCGCGGGAGGCGGTTCCGGGGTCAGAAGTCGGGTGAGGGTCTGCGCGTCGGGGACTTCGGCCAGGCCGGTGGAGGAAGCCACCCAGTAGGAGCCGGTTTTCTCCCCATACCAGATGATCAGGTGCCGGTTGCGGGCCTGGAGGGAGGCGGCGAAGGCGTGTTCGTCGCGGTACTCGGCCAGGTGACCGCCCAGTCGAGGCAGGCATTCGGCGCGGATCCTGCGGCAGGAAGGGTGTGCGCAGGAGGGGCAGACCGGGCCGACGATCAGGCCACACTGGGGCAGACCCGGGCGGGTGCGATAGAGCGGGTCGCTGGACGGGCGGGGTGCGGGGATAGGATGCGTCACTGATCCTGCTTTCTGAACACGTGAGACTGTGCGGAATTTAGGGTTGAGGGCCCGGAAGGCGTTGGTGCGCTTTCTGGGCCCGTTTCGCGTCTACGTCGCGATGTGGTGCTGTGCTTGAGGGAGCCTGCTGGTCAGAGCAGGCTGTTCCAGCTACTGCCGGACAGGTCTCCGGCCAGGAAGAACCAGACCTGCCGGGTGCCGGTGAACCCGTTGTCGCCCCAGCTACTGGCTAGGGAGTCGATCATCGCCAGGCCGCGCCCGGACTCGGCGTCGCTGGTCAGGCGTGAGGCGCAGGTGGTCAGGTGCTCGAACCGATTCGGCCGGCTCGCCTGGTCGGTGTGCTTGCTTCCCTGGTCCCGGCAGGTCAGGCGCAGGCCGTTGTCGCGGCGTTCGCATTTGAGGGTGTAGAAGCCGTACGGCTCCCCCGAACGGGAGTGCGTCAGAGCATTGTTGGCGAGCTCGCTGCCGAGCAGGGTGAACAGGTACCGGTAGTCGGTGTCGCGTTCGGCCGCGCAGGTGTCCAGGAAGGCGCGGACCAGCGGCATATACTGGACCGAACGGCCGAAGGTGAAGCAGCGCGACTTGAAGAAGCGGATGTCGGCCGGCCCGGTGAAGTAGTGCCGCTGGAACCGCGGGACCAGTTCACCGAGAGGGAGGGTGACGTCGGGCAGACCGGCCAAAGGGGCGTTTACGGGCATGACGAACAGAACTCCTGTCACAAAGGTGAGGGAAATGGACAATCCGACGCACCCGCAAGACCGACGGCCTTCACGATTTCCCGGAGGAGGGAAAGGGGCACGGCATAGCCTGGCCACATGAACCCTGAGTGAGAGCCCAGTCACTGGCTACAGGTTCCATGGTGCGAGTGGACTCCACTCAAGTCAAGCGAACTCCGCAATATGACCGAAGAATCCGCTAGAGTGCTCACATGGCAGCTCCCTACAGCCCCAGCGTCCGCCGCCGTCGCCTCTCCGCTGAACTTCGCCGTCTTCGCGCAGAGGCCGGACTGACACTTTTCGAGGCAGCAAAGCAGGCCGGGATGGGCAAGTCGAACCTGAGCAAAATCGAACAGGCCGAGTCCAGAACAGTTCCTGCCCTGACGCTGAACAAGCTCCTCGACCTCTACCAAGTCGAAGATGCGACCCGAACAACCCTTCACGAGCTATCGAAGTTGGCAGGCAAGAAGGGGTGGTGGGCGCACTATAAGAACCTCATGCCCCAGATGCTGGCCGACTTTGAGGCTGAAGCATGTGCGCTACGGACCTACCAGGCTCAAGTGATCCCCGGCCTACTACAAACACATCAGTACGCAGACGCCATCTTCCGCGCGAACGAGGTCAGAGATGATGACGAGGTTGCTCAGCGTGTAGCCGCCCGCATTACACGACAAGGTGTTCTGCACCGTGTGGAGCCCCCCAAGCTCATGGCCCTCATCGACGAAGCAGCGTTGCGCCGTGTCGTCGGGTCGCCTCAGGTGATGGGTGAGCAGCTGCGACACCTGACACACATGGCGTCACGGCACAACATCAGCATCTATGTGCTCCCCTTCACCGCAGGGGCCCACCCGTCAACCGAGGGAAGCTACGTGATCATGGACTTCATGGATCCCCGCGATGCCAGCATCGCTTACCTGGAGACCCCGGTTACTAGCATGTATTTGGAAGAGGAGCATGAAGTCAGGCTTTTTACTGACATGTTCGGCAGCACTCAGAGTTGCGCGATGACGCCAGCTCAGTCTCTGAACGTCATTAATCGCCTACTTCAAGATCTAGAAGAGTGAGCGCAGTGATCGACGAGATGATGTGGCATAAGAGCAGCTACAGCGGAGTCAACGGCGACTGTGTAGAGGTCGCGCACATCCCCACCGACTTCCACAAGAGCAGCTACAGCGGACAAGCACCGAACTGCGTGGAGGTCGCGCACATCCCCACCGACTTCCGGAAGAGCACCCACAGCGGCCAAGAGCCGAACTGCGTAGAGGTCGCCGAACTCCCCTGCGGCGCGGCGATCCGGGACTCCAAGCACCCCACCAACGGCCACATCCCCTTCCCCTCCTCCGAATGGGACGCCTTCCTCACCACCGCCCGAACCCCTCAGGCCTGACCCGGCCCGACGCCACCGCTCCGGGGTGGCCGACAGGAACCCCTGTCGACCACCCCCCGTCGTTCCACCCCGCCCCTCGCCCCCTCCCTAAGGCCACCGCTGGGACGGCCCACTCCCCAAACAGTGGTCAGACCTTGCGGCCGACACCGCCGTACTGGTCGACCTCGACCGGCTCCTGTTCGCCGGTGAGAGTGGGCCGCCAGCGGGTCACCGAGACCACACCCGGGTCGACGAGTTCGAGACCTTCCAGGTACCCGGCGATCTGTTCGGGGCTGCGCGGGATGTAGGGGACCGCACCGCTCTCGTTGTACTCGTCCTGGGCCTGGACGTTCTCCTCGCTGTGCACGTTGCTGCCCTCGCTGATGGTGAGGTGGCTGCCCGGAGGCAGGCCCGCCAAGAGTCGGCGCACGATGGAGACGGCCTCGTCGTACTCCTGAACGTGCCCCAGGACCCCCAGCAGCATCAGGCCCACGGGCTGTTCCAGGTCCAGAAACCGTCCGGCCTGTTCCAGGACGGCCTCGGGATCGTAGAGGTCCTCGTGCACGTACCAGGTCCTCCCCTCGGGCGTGCTGGTCAACAGCGCACGCGCGTGGGTAAGGACGAGCGGATCGTTGTCCACGTAGACGATTCGACTGTCGGGAGCCACCGACTGGGCCACCTGGTGGGTGTTCTCAGCGGTGGGAAGTCCGGTGCCCACGTCCAAGAACTGGCGGATGCCGCACTCACCGGCGAGGTGGTGGACGGCGCGGCCCTGAAAGGCCCGTGAGGAGCGAGCCATCCGGGCGATGCCGGGGAAGACCTTCAGGAACTGCTCCCCCGCCTCTCGATCGACCGGGTAGTTGTCCTTGCCGCCGAGCCAGTAGTTCCACACCCGGGCCGAATGCGGCACCGTGGTGTCGATGGCCGTGTCCTTCTCGTTCATCGCGTCCCGTCGTCGATCGGCGTGCCATGGAGGTTCCGATCCTACGGACCCTGGATCACACGGAAACCCCTACGGTGCAAGGGATTCCAACGCATCGAACGGAACGGGTGGTGTCGGGTTCCGGGACCACCCACGGAATGGGACAAAAATCCCGAAACGCCCTTTACACTTGTCCCGCCCACCAGCCGCCCACGTAGTTCAGGACACGTGTGACCACCTGCCCCCCCGCCCGGTTGTTCGACCCCGACTACCACGCCGCCCCCCACACGATCCACCGACACCTGACCGCTGAGCACGGCAGCGTTCACCCCGCGGAGATCGCCCCCGGCGTCAACGCCTGGATCGTCACCGACTACGCCACCATCACGGCCTGGTGCCGCGACACCCGGACCTTCCGCCGCGACTCACGGCTCTGGCGCGACTGGAAAGAAGGCCGCGTCCCCGACGACTCCCCCGTCGCCGCGATGATGGCCCACCGCCCCAACCTGCTGTACGCCGACGGCGAGGAGCACAGCAGGCTCAAGCGGGTCGTGGTGGACTCCCTGGGCCGTGTGCCCGAGAGCCGAGTCGGTGACGTCACGCGACGACACGCCGACGCGCTCATCGACGCCTTCGTCGAACGGGGTGAGACCGACCTGGTCGCCGAGTACACCCGGATGCTGCCCCTCATGGTGATGGCCGACCTGTTCGGTTTCTCCAGGGACGTGGCCGAACGGGTCCTCACCTCCATCAGCGAACTGTGGGACGGGACCGACGTCCTGCGCGCCAACCAGGAGTACGAGCGGGCCCTGTCCGACGCCGTCTCCGCCAAGCACGCCGAACCCGGCGAGGACATCACCACGTGGCTGCTCCAGCACCGGGCGGGGCTCTCCGACGAGGAGATCCTGCACCAGATGGTGGTGACCTTCGGTGCGGGCGCCGAACCCACCGCCAACCTCGTCGCCTCCAGCGTGCACGTCCTGCTCACCGACCCCGAGACCGCGAGCGCCCTCAGCGGCAGCCGGGTCGGTGTGGCCGAGCTCGTGGACCAGGTGCTGTGGCGCGAACCACCGATCACCAACTACCCCGTGCTGTACCCGACCCGGGACGTTCCCGTCGAACGCGGCGGGGTGATCAAGGCCGGAGAACCGATCCTGCTCGGTTACGCCGCGGCGCACCACGCGATGGCCGGCGCCGCCGATGACGTCGAACAGCACAACCGTGCCCACCTGGCCTTCGGTGTGGGACCGCACCGCTGTCCCGCGCGCGGGTTCGGCCAGGCCATCGCCGAGGTCGCCGTCCAGTCCCTGGTCCGCCGCCTGCCCCGTCTCCGGACGAGCGACCCGACCCCGCGCTGGCGGGTCTCGCCGTTCGCCCGTGCCCTGTCCACCCTGCCCGTCACCTTCACACCCGGCCTTTCGAAGGGAACCCCGTCATGGCAGAACAGCGACCCGTCCTCCTCCCCCAGGACCTCCACCGACAGTCCGCCCGCCTCCGTGAACTCGGACCCCTCGTCGAGGTGGAGATCGTTGGTGGCGTGGTTGTTCGGGCGGTGACCGACCACGCGGTGTTGACCGAGGCGCTCGCCCACCCCGGGGTGCGCAAGGAATTGCGGCACTGGCGCGCGTGGAACGACGGCGAGATCCCCATGGACTGGCCGCTGGTGTCGTGGGTGGCGCCCGACAACATGCTCACCGCCGACGGTGACCGGCACCGTCGGTTGCGCACTCTGGTCTCGCAGGCGTTCACTCCGCGCCGGGTGGAGGCGCTGCGGCCCCGGGTCCGGGAGATCACCTCCGAGTTGCTGGACGAGATCGCGGCGGCCGGAACGGAGACGGTGGACCTGAAGGAGGCGCTGGCCCTGCCACTGCCCATCACCGTCATCTCCGAGCTGTTCGGGGTGGCCCCCGAGCACCGAGACGTCCTGCACCGGATGATGCATACCGTCTTCGACGCGAGCACCACCCCCGAGGACGCCGCCCGTCTCCACGGCGAGATGCAGACGTTCCTGGCCGACCTGGCCGAGGCCAAGGCGAAGGACCCCGGTGACGACCTGACCAGCGCCCTGTTGGAGGCACGGTCCGAGGGTGAGGAGCGGCTGTCGCAGAGCGAACTGGTGTGGACGCTCATCCTGATGATCGGCGCCGGTTACGAGACGACGATGAACCTCATCGGCAACTCCGTGCACGCGCTTCTCACCCACCCCGACCAGCTGGAAATGGTCCGCTCCGGCCGGGCCTCGTGGTCCGACGTGGTGGAGGAGACCCTGCGCTGGGACGCGAGCATCCAGTACCTGCCACTGCGCTACACCGCCGAGGAGGTCACCCTGGGCGGCGCCACCGTGCCGGCCGGTGAGGCACTGCTCATGGGTTTCGGACCGGCCGGACGCGACCCGGAGCAGCACGGGGACGACGCCGAGGAGTTCGACCTGACCCGCGAGCAGCGCGGACACCTGGCGTTCTCGTACGGTCCGCACTTCTGCCTGGGTGCCGGCCTGGCCCGTCTGGAGGGGACCACCGCCCTGGAGATGCTCTTCGAGCGTTTCCCCGACCTGTCCTTGGCCGGGGAAGCCGTGCACGAGCCCTCCATCGTCGCCAGCGGCTGGTCCATCCTGCCCGTCCGCACCTCCTGAACCACCCGCCCCGGCCCCCGGACGCGACCACGTGTCCGTCGGGTCGGGGCCTCGTGCCGTCTACACCCGACCGTGAGAGACCCGGGACGCCCAGGGATCGACCGGGTCTACCGCGGTGGGCAGGTGGCGGCGCCACGACAGCGCCACCACCACCACGCTCAGGAACGCGAGCACGGCCCCGATCGCGAACATGGTCGGGTAGTCGAGCCAGCGGGTCAGCCCCGCCAACGCCGCGGGGACGAAGAAGCCCAGGTAGGCGAGCGAGTAGTAGACGGCGGTGAGCCCGGCCAACCGGTCGGGGCCCGCGATGCGCTGCACCTCTTGGAGGCCGGAGACCAGCAGTAGCCCGTAGGCGGCGCCGAGCACCGCGGCGGCCACCAGCGCCATCGGGACGGTCAGGGTGCTCGCCGTCCAAACGGCCAGGGCCATGCCGACTGCGGCCAGGCCCAGGGCGACCACGACCGCCCGGGAGGAGTGCGGGCTGTCCACCCATTTGGCCGCCTGCTGGCTGAGGACACCGAAGGCCAGCGCCACCAGGCACAGCAGGCCGGAGAACCCGACCTCGTAGCCGGGCACCCGGTGGGCGATCAGGTTGGGCAGGATCGCGTAGGCGGTGGCCGAGGTGCCGAAGACCCACGGTGCCATGGGCACGACCACCAGGAGGAACCGGCGGTGCAGCGCGGCCGGAACCAACAGGTCGCCCAGGAGACGCCCCGAAGCGGCACCGTCTCCACGAGTCCGCCGAGAGTGGGTTTCGGGGGCGCGCAGCATGGCCACCGCCAGTACCAGAGTGAGCGCGATGTTGACCGCGTACGGCAGGACGGCGGACAGCGGGGAGAACTGGGCGAGGGCGGCGGCGACCACGGCCCCCAGCAGGAACCCGAGGGTCAACGAGAGCGAGGCCCGGACGGCCCCGGCCCCCGCCGACGCCTCGGGGTCGAACGGCGCCTGGGACAGCTCCTTGACCCAGCTCGTGCCCACCGCCATCACCAGGCCGAGTGCCAATCCCGAGAACACACGTCCGGCGAACAGCAAGGCGACCGAGTTCGAGCCCAGGGCCAATAGGCCGCTGCCGACAACGCACAGGATCGGCGCCGGGATCATGAGGGGTCGGCGCCCGTAACGGTCGGAGAGTGGACCACCGACCAGCAGCGCGGGCACGATCCCCAGCACGTAGGCGCCGAGCAGGATGTTCACGACCTGGACGCTCATACCGCTTTCGAGGCGGTACATGACCAGGAGCGGCGTGAACTCGTTGCCGCCCCAGGCGACGGCGAAGAGCATCCCGCAGACGGCGAGCCACCCGGGGAGACGGCGTCGCGCGGCCCCGTCCACGTTCTTTCGGTCGCGTGCGGGCTGGGATCTGTGGGCCTCGATCGTGGCCATGGTCGGTGCTTCCTCCTGCGTTTCGGGGTCAGGGAGGGGGTCGGGTCGGATTCGTGTCCGAAGGTTCAGGGAGTAGGGGTCACACGGTGGAGCCGTGGATGTCGTTGAGGTGCTCGGCGGTAGCCTGGGCGAACCCTTCGGCGTCGCCCTCTTCTATGAGCCGGGTCAGTCCGGTGTGCTGGGCGAGCACGAGTTCTGCCTGGTCGGCGTCGTCACTGATCGACTGCGTGGTCATCCGCCGGTGGCGGTCCTGGAGGAGCTGGTAGAAGCCTTGGAGGAGCGAATTTCCGCCCGCGGCGACCACTTCCCGGTGGAACTCGACGTCGGCGCGGGTGAAGGCCGCGAGGTCGTCCGACTCCCAGGCACGCCTTTGCTCTTCGGTCACCTCGCGCAGGCGTCGCACCAGCCGTTCGGAACCGTTCTTGGACGCGCACACGCTCCGGACCGCGGCGGACTCGATGATCTGGCGTGCCTGGAGCACTTCGCGGAACTCGTGCGGCGGCACCGGCCGGACCATGGCCCCGCGTTTGGGGTACAGGCGCATCCAGCCCTCGGCCTGGAGCTGGAGGAAGGCCTCGCGCACCGGGGTCCGACTCATCCCCAGCTCCGTGGCGATCTGTCCTTCGCTGAGCATGCTGCCGTCCTCGAACTCCCCGTCGAGGATCCGGTTCCGGACCAGGGTGTAGGCCCGTCCCGCCGCCGACTCCGGGGTGGTGGCCGCCCCGACCACCGGGCCTTGCCCTCCGACACCGCTCACATTCACAGGACCTCCCTAGTTGGATACAACATAGATACTAGTTGCACACCAGATGCCCGCCATCGTGTCCCTCCTCACCGATACGACCCCGACACGGTGACATCCGGGCGGCGAAGGGCAGGAAGTACCCGGAGGCGGCCGAGCTCCGGCCGTGCGGGCCACCGAAGGAGAAGGATGACCGTGGAACCGATGGTCGACGTGCGCTTCGACGACACCGGACTCGTCGCTACGGAAGCACCAGGGGAGGACGGAGAAGACGGAACCTACCGACTCCCCCGACCCGGCCACCACACCCCGGGCGACATGTGGTGTTCTCTGTCCCTGCCCGAAGCGCTGCACGCCCGCATCAGGCCGGTGGGAAGTGCCGAAGCCGTGCTCCGGGCGTGGGTTCGGGGCGGCCCGGTACGTACGACGGTGCCCTGGGACGACCCCGCGGCCGCCGACCCGGTCCGGGTCCGGGCCGGTGCGGTCGTGATCCGATACGACCGCATGTTGCTCATCGAGCGCGAGGATGGTGAGGATGGTGGGGAAACGTTCTACGAGATCCCCGGCGGCGGGGTCGAGGAGGGTGAGACGCCCCGGACCGCGGTGCTGCGGGAATTGTGGGAGGAGACCCGCCTGGAGGGAAGCGTTGTCAGGGAGGTCGCCCAGGTGTGGAAGGACGGCCGCCGCGAGCACTACTTCCTTTTGGAGGCCGAGGGTGAGGTCGGGGCTCTGGAGGACCTCGACATCAGCGGCATCCCCCTGTGGGTCCCGGTGGACCGGCTGCCCACCACTCCGCTCTGGCCGCGGCGCCTCGCCTGGCGCATCGCGCACTGGCACACGGCGGGGTGGCCGAACCGGCCGACCGAGCTCGCCGACAGCATCCGTGATCTCCGAGCCCACTGCGACTGGTGAGTGTCGGCGCGAAAAGCACCCGAACGTCTTCGGTTGAGACCAAACACACCTTCCTCCACCCGGTTTCCGTGGCGCGGATGGCCGACCATGAGGACATGCGCCTGTCCCTACTTCGCCACGGTCAGACCCCTTCGAACGTCGCCGGTCTTCTCGACACCCTCGCCCCGGGCCCGGGGCTGACGCCTCTGGGCCACCGCCAGGCGGCGGCGGTGCCGACCGCTCTCCAGGAGCGCCCGATCGACGCGCTCGTGGTCTCGCCCCTGCTCCGCACCCACCTCACCGCCGCTCCCCTGGTCACCACGTTCGGAAAGGAACCGGTGGTCATGGAGGGGGTGCGCGAGGTCGAGGCCGGCGCCCTGGAGATGGGCGCCGATCCGACGCAGCACCGGACCTACGTGGACACGGTGTTCGCCTGGTCTCGCGGCCAGGTGGACCTGTGCATGCCGGGTGGGTCGGACGGGCGTGCCTTCTTCGACCGGTTCGACGACGCCGTCGGCCGGATCGCCGAACAGGGTTGGGAGGACGTCGTCGTGGTCTCCCACGGCGCCGCGATCCGTTCCTGGGCCTGCGCCCGTGTCACCGGGGTCGACGTCGCCTCGGTCGCGCGCACCCCGCTGGCCAACACCGGCATGGTCGAGATCGAGGGCGACCCCGACTCGGGTTGGCGTCTGCTCGGTTGGAGCAGCGGACCGATCGGCGGCGCCCACCTGCTGAATCAGGACGGGAGCGATCCGACGGGCGAGGCCGTCAACGCCTGAGCGCCGGCGACCGCGGGCGGGCGCCCGAATGCGGCATGTCACCGCACGTTCCACGCGCGAGGTCAGATTTCCATAACGTTCGGTCGACCCGTCGCGCAATGCCCGGACAGCCGGAAGCAATGGTGGCATGATGACGGGCACAAGGCGGGCGGAAGCCGTCACCGATTCCGCCGCCGATTCGCGTGAGAAACCTGGGTCGGCCGCACACGTCTGCGCGGCCACTTTTCTCCGCACACTCACATCGCACGATAGCCGCGCCGTAGGCGCCTATTCGGCGTATTGGTGATCGCGAACAGCGATCAGTCATCGGTGACCGAAATCGCCCTCTTGGCCTGTGATGTTCGAAAAGGTGGTTCCACCATGTCCCGGTCCCGTCGTCGTACCGAGTTGCTCCCGATCCCGAGCCGGGGGTGGCAGGAAGCCGCCGCCTGCCGAGGAGAGGACCTCGCACTCTTCTTCGGCCCCGAAGACGAGTCCTGGCCGCAGCGAGAGATGCGCGAGCGCAGGGCCAAGCAGGTCTGCGCGGGCTGCCCGGTACGTACCACCTGTCTGGACGACGCGGTCTCACGTCCGGAGAAGTACGGCACCTGGGGTGGCCTGAACGAGGTCGAACGCACCTCCGAACGCCGCCGTCGCCTGCGCCGCGCCAACGCCGCCTAGTGCGGTGACCGGGAAGGTTCACCGGCTCGACCCGTCCCCGTGATCTTGCTACCAGAAGCAAGGAAAGGGCTTTCCTTGCTTCTGGTAGCAAGATCACGGGGGATGAGAACCCATGAGCCGACCCGGGCGAACGTTTCCGGCCACAGCACTAATACCGCGTCGGCCGAGGTCACGCTCCACGGTGCTCGTCCCGGTCCCGTGCGGGACCGGGACGAGCACCGTGGAGGTGCCTGGCGCGGACGGCTCCGTCCCGCGTCAGCGTTGCCAGCTGCGCCAGAGGCGGGCGTAACGACCGTCGGCGGCGACCAGTTCCTCGTGCGGCCCCTCCTCCACGATCCGGCCCTCGTCCATGACGACCACCCGGTCGGCGGTGGCCGCCTGGGTGAGCCGGTGGGCGACCACCAGGGTGGTGCGGCCCTTGGTGGCGGCAGCGGCGGCCTCCTCCAGCCGGCGGGCGCCGGAGCTGCCGGCCTCGGCCGTGGCCTCGTCCAGTACCGCCAGGTCCGGGTCGGCCAGCGCCAACCTGGCCAGGGCCAGGTGCTGGGCCTGTTCGGCGGTGAGGGTGTGCCCGCCCTCGCCCACCACGGTGTCGACCCCCTCGGGCAGGGCTCGCACCCAGTCCAGGGCGCCCACGGTCTCCAGGGCCCCCTCGACCTCGGTGGCCGTGGCCTCGGCGCGGGCCAGACGCAGGTCCTCCAAGAGGGTTCCGGCGAACACGTGGGTCTCCTGGCTGACCAGGAACACGTGTTCGCGCACCCGCTGCTCGCCCATCTCCTCCAGGGAGACCCCGCCCAGGTACACGATGCCGGAGGTGGGGGTGCGCAGGCCGCTGATCACCGCTGCCAGGGTGGTCTTGCCGGCGCCGCTGGCCCCCACGAGGGCGACGCGTTCGCCGGGGGCGACGGTGAGCGAGACCCGGTCCAGGGCCTTGGGGGCGTCGGAGGCGTAGGCGTGGCTCACCGACTCCACGCGCAGGGACGACCCGGCCGGGCCCTCCTGGGCTCCGGGGTCCTTCGCCTCGGGCAGGTCCACCACCCCGGCCAGGCGGGCCAGGCTCGCCCCCGCCTGCTGGACGTCGTTGAAGGTCATCACCAGGAATCCGACGGGGCCGAACAGCCGGTGGAAGTACAGGGCGGCGGCGGTGACCATACCGACGGTGGCCAGGTCACCGCGCACCAGCCAGAACCCGACGACGAGCACGGTGCCCAGTCCGACCAGTTCGGAGCCGTTCATGCGGGCGCCGAGCCTGGTGAACAGGCGGAACACGTCGAGCGTGAGCTGCATGGCGCTCAGCGAACGGTCGGCGATGCGCTCCTCGTGTTCGGCCTCCATCCGGTAGGCGCGCACGGTGTCCCGGCCGCGCAGGGCCCCCATCATGGCGTGGGAGCGCTCGCCCATGGCGACGCGTTCGCGGGCGTAGTAGGGGCCCGAGAGCGGCATGTACCAGCGGATCGCCCACACGTAGAACGGCATGGCGGCCAGACCTGCCAGGCCCAGGCGCCAGTCCAGGGCGGCCATGCCCGCCGTGGTGAGCACGACGGTGGCCAGGGCCGTGACGACCTCGGGGCCGTTGCGGGCGATGGCGTTGGTGACCACGGCGACGTCGTCGCCCACGCGGGAGAGCAGGTCGCCGATGCGCACGCGTTCCAGTCGGGCGGCGGGCATGTGCAGGACGCGGCGCATGACGCGTTCACGCAGGCGGGCCAGGATGGTCTCGCCCAACCGGCTGACCTGCCAGGCACCCAGACCGACGAAGACGCCGCCGACTGCCGCCGCGCCGGCGATGAGCGCGGCCGAGCGCAGGATGGCCTCCGGTCCGGCGCCGTCGGTGATGTCGTCGACCATGCCGCCGAGCACCCAGGGGGCGACGAGTCCGGCGGCGCTGCCGGCCAGGACGGTGAGCAGGGCCAGAACGGAGGTGCCGGGGCGGGCGCGCAGTCCTTCGAGGAGTACCGCCCAGGTGCGGCGGGCGGTGGCGGTGGGCAGCAGTTCGGGGCCGCCGGTGGGGAGGGCGACCTCGTGCTGGATGGTGTCGGTGCTCAACGCAGGACCGCCTCGCGGTAGTAGGTGTCGTCCTCGGCCAGTCGGGTGTGGGTGCCCTCCGCGCACACCCGACCCTCCCGCAGGACCAGGACGCGGTCGGCGCGGGCCAGGAGCGCGGGGCTGCTCGCGATGGCGAGCGTGCCGCCGCCGTGGGCGACGCGCAGTGCCGCGGTGCCCTGGGCGATGGCCTCCTCGGTGACGGCGTCGACCGCGGTGGTGGGGTCGTGCAGGACGAGCGCGGGTGGGGCGGCGGCGAGCGCGCGGGCCAGGGCGACGCGTTGACGTTGGCCGCCGGAGAGGTTGGCGGCGCGGTCGGTCACGGGCCGGTCGAGGCCGTCGGGGTGGCCGGTGACGAGTTCGCCGGCGGCGGCCGCGTCGAGCGCGGTGAGCAGGCGCTCGTCGTCGAGGTCGGTGCCGGTGTCTGTGTCGGTGGTCAGGTTGGAGCGCAGGGTGCCCTCGAACAGGTGGCTGCCGTGTTCCTCGACCAGGACGGTGCCGCGCAGGGAGACCAGGTCGAGGTCGGGGAGAGGAACCCCGGCGATCAGGGTGGTGCCGCGGGCGTCGGCGGCGCGTCCGGCGAGGAGGTCGACGAGCGCCTCGGCGTCTCGGGGGTCGGTGGCGAGCACGCCGAGGAACTCTCCGGGGCGCAGGGTGAGGTCGACGCCTTCCAGGGTGCGGTGTCCGACCTCGCGGAGTTCGACGAGGGGCACGCGCTCGGACAGGGGTTCGGGCAGGGAGAGCTCGCCGGGGGTGACGGCGTCGGGGGCGGTGAGCAGGCGCACCAGGCGTCGGGCGGAGGCTCGGGCGATGGCGAACATCTGGCCAACCATCCCCAGCCCTTGGACGGGTTCGGCGAGGAACTGGGCGAGGCCGACGACGATGACGAGTTCGCCGACGGTGAGGTGGCCTCGCAGGGCCATCCATCCGGCGGTGCCGGCCACGCAGGCCAGGAAGACGGCGCCGGCGGCGGTGACCAACCCCTTGTAGACGCCGTTGCTGGCGGCGGCTCCGACCGAGGCGGTCAGGGCGTGGTCGCTGGCCTGTCCGTAGCGCAGGGAGGCGTTGTGGCGGGCACCGATGCCCATGAGCACGCGCAGGCCGCCGACCAGGTCGGTGGCCATGGCGGTGGCGCGGGCGGCGGTGGCCTGCTTGGTCTCGGTGCGTCGGGCGATGCGGGCGGCGGGCACGCGCAGCAGCAGGAGCATCAGGGGCAGGCCCAGGAGTACGCCGATCCCGAGGGGGATGTTGATGGTGAGCAGGACGATGGTGGTGACCACGATGGCGGTGACCTGGGCGATTCCCACGGCCCAGGCGCGGGCGTAGGTGGCGGCCTGTTCGGCGTCGGAGGTGGCCACGGACAGCAGTTCGCCCGAGCGCAGGCCGCTGCGTTGTCCTCGGGGGTGCAGGACCCGATGGGCCGATTCCAGGCGCAGCAGGTGGGCTTCGCGTTCGACGACGCCGAGGGTGAGGCGGGCGCCGGTGCGGTAGGCCAGGGCCAGACAGGTGAAGAGGAGGATGAGTCCGGCCACGCACCACAGCAGGGCGGTGATGTCGCCGGTGGCGACGGCCAAGTCGATGGTGAGGCCGATGGCGACGGGGACGAGCGCTTCGCACAGCTGGTGCGTGGACAGCAGGGTGACGCCGAGGGTGATGGGGCGGCGGTGGCGGCGCAGGGAGCGCGAACGTAGGGCCGCGGCGCTGGTGGGGACGGGTTCGGGGGTGGTCGGGGATGCGGGTTCCGGGGCGGCCCGTCCCTCGGTTGTGGTCATGTGGTCCGTCGTCCCTGATCGTCGTTGTCTCGGTGGCCGTCTTCGGTGGCTCTGCGCCAGGTTAGCCAGGTCGCGCGGTACACCCGACCATGGGATGTGCGATTCGACGCCGTATGCCCGCTTTCCTTGGCAGACCATTGGTGAGCCTAACCTCACTCGCCGTGGGTGTCGACGTACCCCGAACCCTCTTCGTCCCTGACCCTCTACGGGGCACAGACCCCCGGTATGATCGGGGTTCTCTCCGTTGTCGAACGGGGTCCTTCCCCGATGTGCTCGCCCCTCGCATCGGCCTACGTTGATCGGACCGGTTCCGTTCCCGGAACCCACGGACCGTCACTCGAACGGCCCGACGAGGTAGGGAGATCGCGGTGGAAACGAGGGGCTTCTTATATCTGCGCTACGCCTGCAACGACCTGATCAGGAACAAGGGCGTGCACGTGGCGCTCCTGGTGGTCCTGACACTCAGCGCGTTCCTCATGGCCACCGGGGCGATGGTGATGGAACGCATGCTGGGGTCGGTCGACGAACTCTTCGAGCAGGCGAAGCCACCCCACTTCCTACAGATGCACGTCGGCGACATCGACGCCGACGCCCTGGCGGGATTCGCCGCCGAGCACCCGGAGATCGAGGACTGGCACGTCGTCGAGATGGTCGGATTCGACGGCGCGACCCTGTCCTGGGAGCGTTCCCACACCGGTGAGTCCGGTGACCTCTCCGACAGCCTCATCGACCAGCTCTTCACGACCCAGAACGAGGAGTTCGACCTCCTCCTGGACGAGACCGACGCCGCCCCGGACCCCTCCCCCGGCGAGACCTACCTCCCGGTGGCCCACCGCATCGCCTTCGACCTGCGGGTCGGCGACGAACTCAGGATCGCCACCGACTCCGGCCCCCTGGAGCTGCGCGTGGCCGGGTTCGTGCGCGACGCGCAGATGGCCTCGTCATTGTCCTCGGCGACCCGATTCGTGGTCTCCGAGGCCGACTTCCAGACCTTGGAGGGCGCCGGTGGCGGCGCTCCCGAGAGCATCGTCGAGTACCGACTCGACGATGCCGGTTCGGCCGTCGACCTCCAGCGCGCCTACGAGGCCGACGAGGCGCTGCCCAAGAACGGGCAGGCCGTCACCTATCAGATGATCCGCCTGGTCAACGCATTCGGCGACGGCCTGGTCGCGATGGCTCTGGTGTTCGTGAGTCTGCTGCTCATCGTGATCGCGCTGCTCAACGTGCGCTTCGTGATCCGCGGGACCCTGGAGGACGAGGTCCGCGAGATCGGCGCGATGAAGGCCATCGGTCTGCCCGACCGTTCGATCTCCGGGCTGTACCTGACCAAGTACAGCGTCATGACCGCACTGGCGTGTGTCCTCGGGGGTCTGGCGGCGATCGTCGCCACGGGTCTGCTCACACGGAGCGTGCAGGTGAACTACGTCGACGCCCCGCTGGGCATCGCCGCGTTCGTGGTGCCGGTGACCGCGCTCGCCCTGGTGTACGCGTTCGTCCTCCTGCTGTGCCGTGCCGTCCTGCGCCGGGTGCGCCGGATCGAGGTCGTGGGCGCCCTGGTCCACGGCAGTGTCCTGGACGAGAAACGGGCCGCGCGCCGGAACCGGAGGCGGGCGCGACGGGTGCGCGGCACCGCCCTGGCCTCGACCCGCGGCCTGGGAGTGAACGGCCGTCTGGCCATGCTGGACCTGCGCGCCGAGGCCGGCCAGTGGGTGCTGCTACCCCTCGTGTTCTTCCTGGCCGCCGTGCTGATGGCCCTGCCCGCCAACCTGCTCGGCACCTTCGAGAGTCCCCGCTTCGTCACCTACATGGGCGACGCGGAGAGCGACGTGCGCGCCGACCTGCTCTTCTCCGAGGACCTCGACGAGGCCCGCGACGAACTACTGAGGAGCATGCGCGATGACGAACGACTGACCGACGTGCGCGCCTTCTCCGCCCTGCTGTACGAAGCCGAGGGCGAGGAGGGGTGGGAGACCCTACGAGTGGAGGTGGGCGAACACGACCCCGACGCGATCGCGTACGCGCACGGCGGGAGCCCCGGGCCCGGCGAGATCGCCCTGTCGGTGCTGAACGCGGACGAGTACGGGCTCTCCGTGGGTGACGGGTTGGCCGTGCGCCGAGGCGGAGAGGAGACCACGCTCACCGTCAGCGGCATCTACCAGGACGTCACCAGCGGTGGGTTCACCGCCAAGGCCCATGGCGAGGAGGTCACCGGAGCGGCCGGCCACATGGTCTACGCGAACACGGCCCCGGGCACCGACGCCGCCATGATCGCTACGGAGTACGACGAACGTTTCGACACCGCCACGGTGATCCCCATGCGCGAGTACGTGCGCCAGACCCTGGCGTACGTGACCGGGGCCCTGCAGAGCGCCACCCTGGTCTCCTTCGTCTTCGCGGTCGGGGTCGCGGCGCTGATCACCGGGCTGTTCCTGCGACTGCGTCTGGCCCGGGAGCGCACGCGGATGGGCGTACTGTCCGCGATCGGCTTCTCCACCGGGGAGATCATCGCCCAGGTGCGCGGCAAGACCTTCCTCGCCGTGGTGGTCGGCACCGTCCTGGGCACGGTGTTCGCGGCCACGGCCGGGGAACCCATGATCGGTTCGCTGCTGTCCGTGGCGGGGCTGGGGATCGCGCACCTGGAGTTCCTGCCGAACCCGTGGCTGGTGTACGTGGCCTATCCCCTGGCCCTGATCACCACCGGACATCTGATCGCCGTGGCGCTCACCGCGCCGCTCCGCCGTGTGGACAAGAGCACGTGGCTCCGAGGATGAGAGGCCCTTCCATGACACAGCCCACCACAGAGCCCGTGACGGAGCGGGCGCGGATCGCGCTGGCCTCGCGGGGCCTGACCAAGACCTTCCACTCCACAGACCCGCCCACCCGGGTCATCGACGGCGTCGATCTGTCCGTGGCGAGCGGCGAGTTCCTCGTCGTGATGGGCGCCTCGGGTTCGGGAAAGTCGACGCTGCTCTACACGATCAGCGGCATGGACCGGCCCACCGAGGGGAGCGTGCTGTTGGAGGGACGGGACCTGACGTCGCTGGACGATCGGGAGATGAGCCGGGTCCGGTTGACACGGATGGGGTTCGTCTTCCAGCAGGCGCACTTCCTCGCCAATCTGAACATCGGCGACAACATCCTGCTGCCCGCCCTCCAGGCCGCGCCCAAGGACAAGAAGGGGGCCATCGCCCGCGTGGACGCACTGCTGGAACGGTTCGGGATCGCTCACGTGCGTCGGCACGGCATCACCCAGGTCTCCGGCGGCCAATTGCAGCGGGCCTCGATCTGCCGTGCCCTGGTGTGCGAGCCGTCCCTGCTGTTCGCCGACGAACCCACCGGGTCGCTGAACAGCAGTATGACCTTGGAGGTGATGGACGCGCTCACCGACGTGCACCGGGAGGGGACGACACTGGTCATGGTCACGCACGACCCGGGCTGCGCGGCCCGGGCGGACCGCGTGGTCTACCTTCGCGACGGGTCGTTGGTGGACTCCCGTGAGATGGGGGCGTGGCGCCCGGAGCGGGCGTCCGAGCGCGAGGACGACCTGATCGCGTGGCTGCGCGGCCTGGGGTTCTGAGAGGGCCGCGCCCCCGTGTTCACATCGGTCCCGGGATCACGCTAATCTGGGCAAATCAAGCTTAGGCAAGGCAAGGCTAAGCTAAAAGCCATTCAGTGAGGTCCCATTGATCCCCGGTCCGCCCACCCGTCTCGGCATGATCGCCGCCGGCGCCCTGTCCACCGTGCTGCTCGCCGCCTGTGGTGGCGGGGGCACCGACTCCTCCGAGTCCTCCGGCCCGACCGCCGAGGGCTACCCCGTCACCGTCGAGACCCTGTTCGGTGACGTGGAGATCGAGGACCACCCCGAGAACGTCGTCGCGATGGGTTGGTCGGACGCCGAGACCGCGCTGGCCCTGGGGGTGCAGCCGGTGGGCGTGGCCGACTGGCAGGCCTACGGGGCGCCCTACGTGGGCCCCTGGGCCGCCGAGCTGTTCGACTCCGAGCCGACCGAGGTCGGCACCATGGAACCGAACCTGGAGGCCATCGCCACCATGGAGCCGGACGTCATCCTCGACACCCGCTCCGACAACTCCCAGGAGCGCCACGACCTGCTCTCCCCGATCGCTCCCGTGGTCGGCCCGCCCGCCGACGTGGAGGTCACCTACGGCACCACCTGGCAGGGGCAGACCCGCCAGGTCGCCCAGGTCCTCGGTGAGGAGCCGCGGGGCGAGGAGCTCGTCACCGAGCTGGAGGACCGGTTCGCGCAGCTGCGCGAGGAGAACCCGGACTTCGCGGACATGACCATCGCGGTGGGCGCCTACTTCGACGGCCAGTACGGCGCCTACGTGCCCGGCGACACCCGCGTGGACGTGCTCACCGAGCTGGGCTTCGAGTACAAGCCCGAGCTGGAGGAGATGGCCGACGGGGCGTTCTACGTCGACCTGAGCTCCGAGCTCGTGGAAGAGCTGGACGCCGACCTGACCGTGGTCTTCCCCATCGGTGACACCGCCGACTTCCTCAACGAGGACCCGGTCCTGCAGGGCATCCCCGCCGCCGAGGACGACCGGTTGCTCGTCCTGGACGACCCGGTGCTCGCCGACTCCTTCTCCAGCGGTTCGACCCTGGGCATCCACCACGCCCTGGACGAGATCGTCCCGATGATCCAGGAGACCCTGGAGGGCTGAGATCCCCCACGCACGGACAAAAAAGGGGGGGCTCCCGCCGCGCGGCGGGAGCCCCCCCTCTTTTTGTCCGTGCGGAGTCAGCCCGCCTCCACGACCTCGTGGTGTCTGCCGATGGGCAGCATCAGGGGTTTGCCCGAGGTGGGGTCGGTGATGATGCGACTGCGCAGCCCGAACACCGATTCCACCGTCTCGGGGGTGAGCACCCGCTCGGGTGGCCCTTCCGCGTGCAGCCGGCCCTCGGCCAGGGCGACCAGGTGGTCGGCGTAGCGTGCCGCCAGGTTGAGGTCGTGCAGCACCAGCACGATCGTGGTGCCCAGCGACCGGTTGAGGTCGGTGAGCAGGTCCAGCACCTCCACCTGGTGGCTGACGTCCAGGAACGTGGTGGGCTCGTCCAGCAACAGGAGATCGGTGTGCTGGGCCAGGGCCATGGCGATCCACACGCGCTGACGCTGCCCCCCGGAGAGCTCGTCCACGGGCCGATCGACCAGGTCGGTGATCCCGGTGGCGTCCAACGCCTCGGCGACGGCCTCGTCGTCCTCACGGCTCCACCGGGTCAGCACCCGTTGGTGGGGGTGGCGGCCTCGTCCGACCAGGTCGCCGACGGTGATGCCCTCCGGGGCGATCGGGGACTGCGGAAGCAGGCCGAGCGTGCGGGCGACCTCTTTGGAGGGCATCCGGTGGACCTGCTTGCCGTCCAACAGCACCCGCCCTCCCTTGGGCACCAGCAGCCGCGACATCGATCGCAGCAGGGTCGACTTGCCACAGGCGTTGGCGCCCACGATCGCGGTGATCCGCCCCGGCGGGATGGCCAGGTCCAGGGTGTCGATGACGACGCGATCCTGGTATCCCAGGGTCAGATCCTGGACGAGCAGCGAGTGGTCCGTGGTCACAGGGATCCTCCGGCGCGGTTGGTGCGGACGATGAGGTAGACGAGGTAGGGGGCGCCGAGCACGCCGGTGACCACACCGACCGGGAAGCGCGTGCCCAACAGGAACTGGCCGACCAGGTCGGCGACCAGCACCAGCAACGCCCCGACCAGGGCCGAGGGCAACAGCAGGGATCCGTTGGGCCCCACCAGGCGTGCGGCGATGGGACCGCACAGGAACGCCACGAACGCGATGGGTCCGGCGGCGGCGGTGGCGAAGGCGATGAGCCCCACGGCCGCGGTGACCGCCAGCAGACGGGTGCGGTTCACCCGCACGCCCAGGGCCGAGGCGGTGTCGTCGCCCAGTTGGAACAGGGCCAGGTCGTCGGCCTGGGACAACAGCACGGGGCCGATGAGGACCAGGGCGACGACCACCGGCAGGACCTGGTTCCAGTCGGTGCCGTTGAGGCTGCCGGTGAGCCAGCGCATGGCCTCCTGCAGGTCCCAGTCGGGTGCCTGGTCCAGGACGTAGGAGACGACGCTGTCGAGCATGGCGGCCACACCGATGCCGATGAGGATGAGCCGGGTCCCGGCCACCCCTCCCTTGAACGACAGCGTGTACACGAGGGTGGACACCGCCAACGCGGCGACGATCGCCATCACCGACACCGCGGTGCCGCTCAGCCCGAGCACGACGATCGCGAACACCGCGGCGGCGCTGGCCCCGGAGCTGATTCCGATGATGTCGGGGCTGGCCAGGGGGTTGCGCAGCATGGTCTGGAAGGTGACACCCGCCAGGCCGAAGCACATCCCCGCCACCACGGCGAGCATCGCGCGCGGCAGCCGCAGACGACCGACCGTGAAGGAGGCGCCGGGTACGTCCTGGCCCAGGACGACCCGCCACACGTCACCGAGCGGGTAGAAGGTCTGCCCGACCATCAGGGTCAGGGCGAACACGACGACGATGAGCACGGCCAGGACCGCGATGACCGTGCCGCGCCTGCGTGCGCGGCGCAGGCGGCCCCGGGTCACGGTCTCCAGGGTGGACCCGGCGGTGGTCAGGGACGGGATCACAGGGCACGGACCTTCTGACGGCGGACGATGTAGATGAAGAACGGGGCGCCGACCAGCGCGGTCACGATGCCCACGTCGATCTGGGCGGGCCGGGCCACGATCCGGCCGACGATGTCGGCGGCGGTGAGCAGGGCGGCCCCGCCCAGGGCGGAGAAGGGGACGAGCCACCGGTGGTCGGGACCCACCAGCAACCGGCACACGTGCGGCACCACCAGTCCGACGAAACCGATGGGGCCGGTGACCGCGGTCGTCGCCCCGCACAGCACGACGGCGCCCAGGGCCGCGGTCCCGCGGGCCACGGCGACACGTTCGCCGAGCCCGGCGGCCAGGTCGTCGCCCAGCGCGAGCATGTTGAGCCCGCGCGCGCAGAACAGGCACAGGACGAAGCCCGCGGCGACGAACGGCAGGATCTGGTTCAGGCTGTCGTAGGTGCCACCGCCCACCCCGCCGATCTGCCAGGAGCGCACCCCGCCGGCCATGTCGTTGCGCGGCAGCACGACGGCGCTGATGAAGGAGGCCAGGGCGGCGGAGGTCGCCGTTCCGGCCAGGGCCAGTTTGAGCGGGGTGGCCCCGCCCCGGCCCAGGGAGCCGATCACGTAGACGAACACGGCGCTGGCCCCGGCGCCGACGATCGCCACCCACACGTAGGAGGCGGCCGAACTCAGCCCGAAGGTGGCCATGCCCACGACCACGGCCAGGGAGGCGCCCATGTTCACGCCGAGGATGCCGGGGTCGGCGATGGGGTTGCGGGTCACGCCCTGCATGACGGTACCGGCGACGCCCAGGGCGGCACCGGCGAGCACCGCGAGCAGGGTGCGGGGGATGCGCTTGGCCACGGCGGCCTCGTCGAAGCCCTCCGCCGAACCGCCGAGGGCGGCCACGATGTCGGCCCAGCCGACCTCGCGCGAGCCCACGGCCACGGAGGTGAACATCAGGGCGACCAGGACCAGGATCAGGGCCGGCAGCCACAGGACCCGCAGCCGCCGGGGGCGTCGCACGGCGGCGACGTCCCCGGCGGCCGGCGGGGTGAGGGTCGAGGTCACTGCGCCCCGTCCGCGGCATCGGCCAGCAGGGACACGTAGTCGTCCAGGACCCAGGAGATGGACAGCGGGGTGGGGTTGGCGGCGGTGCCCAGGGGGTCGTCGCCGGGCAGGTTCACCACGGCGCCGTTCTCCACGGCCGGGATCTGGGACAGCAGTTCGTCGCCCTCCAGGGAGTCGATCAGGTCGTCACCGCCGTAGGTGACGATGATGTCGACGTCGTCGAAGACGTCGGCCTGCTCAGCGGTGCGGGTCAGCGCGAACTGGTCGGTCTCGGCGGTGGCGTCGGCGATGCTGCCGGGGGTGCTCATGCCCAGGTCTTCGAAGAACATCGCCCGGGTGTCGTGGGCGGTGTAGAAGCTGACCTCGCTGAGGTCGGTGGTGTCCACGTGGGTGAGGAACATGGTGGAGCGTCCCTCGATCTGCGAGTACTCGGCCGCGGTGGCCTCGATCTCGGTCTCCAGCTCGCCGATGAGCTCCTGGCCCTCGTCCTCCAGGCCCAGGGCCTTGCTGTTGAACTCGATCATCTCCCGCCAGGCGGTGCCCCACGGGGTCTCGGGGTAGGCGACGACGGGGGCGATCTCGCTGAGGGTGTCGTACTCCTCCTGGGTCAGTCCGGAGTAGGCGGCCAGGATGACGTCGGGGGCGGTGTCGGCCACGGCCTCGAAATCGATGCCGTCGGTCTCGTCGAACAGCACGGGGGCTTCGGCGTCGAGTTCGTCGAGCTTCTCCTCCACCCAGGGCAGGACGCCGTCGTCGTTGTCGTCGCCGAAGTTGGCGGCGGCCATACCGACGGGGACGACGCCCAGGGCGAGGGGGACCTCGTGGTTGGCCCAGGCGACGGTGGCGACCCGCTCGGGCTGGGATTCGATGGTGGTGGTGCCCAGGGCGTGCTCGATGGTGATCGGCGTCCAGTCCCCGGAGGCCTGGGCCTCCTCGTCGGGGGTGTCCGACGAGCACGCCACGAGTCCGACCGCCAGCAGCGCGGCCGTGGAGAGGGCGACCGACCTTGTCACGTGGCGCATGGTGTCCTTTCGGTTGTGGGGCGGGGTGCCCCGAATCCACGCAACCCGCCCTCAGGCGCATGACTCAGCGGTTCGATACGGCGACGCTCGGTGAGGTCATGGGGATACGCCGAGGGAGGCCCCTCGGTGAGCACACCGAAGACCACCCCCAAGAAGGTAAGGGTTGCCTAACCGAACTTAGAGCGCGAGGCCCGACCGCGCAATCACGCAGATGTGACAAGCGCCTTCGCGAAACGGACAAATCACAGAGATCGGCCCCCGGAACACCGGCTCCAGCCGACGTTCCGGTCAGCCGAGTCCGTGACCGTGACGGCGCTCACGACCACGGACCGGAGCCGAAACCGATGTCATCCTCTTGCCGGTGGCGTTGTACCGGCGCAGGCCGGCACGGCCGGTTCCCCGAGCTCCTCGCGGCTCACGTTCAGCGCCTGGGCCCGCGCGTCCACAGCCTTTTCGAGGAGCCTGAGGGTCGACTTGTAGGTCACCCGGGTGGTGAGCCGGGCGAGCTCGGCCAGAGCGGCCTGTCCCTCCATCGCTCCCAGGGCGTTCGCGCAGGCATTGGCGAGCTTGGGCAGGGCCGGCCCGATGCCCGGCGCCTTTCGCAAGGACTCCTCCAGCATCGATCCCAGACCGCGAACCGTCCGTGGGTCTTCCGGCAGGAACGACAGCAGCCACACCAGGCCACGGGTCGCGAAGTAGTTGTGGTCGTCGAAATTCTCGACCGTGCGCGGATCGCTCGCCAAGGACAGCCAGCCCAGGGACCGGTCCCGGAACGCCTCCGCGTCGAGCTCGGCGAGCAGCGCCCGGCCCTTCCTCTCCCACGCCGCGCTGGGACGAGAGGCCCTCGCGGTGACCGCGTGCCCGACCAGATCGGTCCATGCGGCCGGCAACTCCACGAGTTCGGCGAGCGCGCGATCCGTCCACGGTTGGCCCTCGTTGAGCGGCGGGTGGTGATCGTCCAGCATCGGCACGGTCTTCTTCAGCTCCTTCACCTTGAAGGAGTTGCCGGCGGCATCCGCGCGTCGCATCTCCGCGCCGAAGTCCACCGGGACACCCCGCCCGGAGGCCAGCTCGACCCATGCCATTTCCACTGCGAAGTGGATACCGTAGCGTCTTCTCGGAACGGCCTTCAAGGCCTCCTGGCGTGCGCTCGCCAAACGATCATCCGGCCTGCCCAAGGAAAACGACAGCAACGCGTGCGTGAGGAGAATGGACTCGCGTCGGGCCGTCGAACCAGCCGATTCGTACAGGTCCGTGAAGGCTTCGAGCATCGGGAGTCGGATGTTCTCGGGAAGACTCTTCAGATTCTCCGAGGTGCCGATCCCCTCCTTGTCCGCGAGGACCATTTCGCACGCTGCCACCACGTCACCACTTTCGACCGCGGCCGCCAACGCGGTCTCGAACTCGTAGAACCCGTCGAAGTCGTGTATCAGCGCCTCTTCACGACCCCCGGACATCGTCTCGTCGGTGCACACCAATCGCGTCATGGCGGGAGACTAGAGCCTTGCGCCGACAACCCGTCTCGATGTGAGACCGACCAAGGTAAGCGCTTTCTCCCCGCTGCGGGGGATGACGTGCGCTTTCCTGGCGGGTATGCGTTTTCCCTGGGTATCGACAGGTGCCGAACCGAGACCGGGGGCCTCAGGGTCTCCTCCTACCGGCGGACGGCCCTGAGGCACTCCCGTGCAAGCCCGAGGTCAGGGCGTCAGTTCGATGGTGACTTCTTCGGTGACGCCGTTCACGGTGACGCCGAGGTCGATCGTGGCCGCCGCCAACGCGCTCAACCGGCCCGTCTCCGGGTCGAACGCGGCGACGTGGTCGGCCTCGGCCTCGTCGGCCGGTCCGATGTGGACGTCGTCGGAACCGGACCAGTCCGCGCTCACCGGGTAGGCGACCGGCAGGGCGGTGCCGTCGTTGTCCACCGTCGCGGTGACCTCGACCTGTTCACCGACCTCGACCGAGGTCGGCGCGTCCAGTTCCAGCCCGTCCACGTGGGGGCGCGTTTGGGTCGACACCCAGTCCTCCGTGGGGTCACCACCGGTGTCGATCCCCCACATCGACCAGCCGGTGAAGCCACCGTCGGTGGGACCGGCCGAAGGGTTCTTGCCGACGTTGCCGTTGATGACGTAGGGCACACCGTCCACCCGGTCGGCGTGGAACACACCGACGTGCGCGCCGATGAACGCCACCCCCTTGCCGGTGTCGCTCTGGAAGTCGGCCAGCCAGTCCTCGACGGTGTCCGCCTCCTTGCGGTCCGACAGCTCGCTGGCCTTGGAGGGCAACGGATCACGGAAGGGCACGTGCTGGGACACCACGACCGAGGTCACGGCGGGGTCGTCGGCCGCGTCGTTGAGTTCTTCGCGCAGCAATGGCAGCTGCGACCAGTCTCCGGCCCGGTAGGAGAACCGCGCCGTGTCCAGGAGGATGAACCTGGTGCCGTGGTGATCGACCACCTGCCGGGTCTCCCCGAACGCGTCCCGGAAGTTCTCCAGCGTCCCCTCGGACACCTCGTGGTTGCCCGGCACGTAGTAGTAGGGCAGCTCACCCTCCAGCTCCTCGTCGAGGATGCGTCGAGCCAGCGCGAAGTCCTCCGGTGCGGCCTCGTCCACGAGGTCGCCGTTGATGATGAGGAACTCGGCGTCGCTCTCTCGGATCGCGCGGAGCGCGCGCCGGGTGTTGGCGACGATCTCGCTGTCGGGGTCCCGGGCGACGAACTGGGCGTCGGACAGGACGGCGAACCGCCAGTCCTGCCCGGCCACGGTCTCACCGGACGTCACCACAGGGTCGACGACCGGTTCGGTGGGCGGCACGTCCAACGGCGGCGGAACCATCGCGGTCAGGTCGTCGACGATCACCTCGCCGTGATAGCTCGCGTCGGGTTCGGTCTCGGCGAAGTAGATCCGGCGCAGCGAAATCGGGTATTGCGTGCCCGGTGGCACTTCGAAGGCCACCTGCTGCCAGCCCGGTTCGTCGAGGTATCCGGCGCGCATCGCGGGCAGCAACTGGCCGGTGCCGTCCCAGACCTGCATGCTCGCCCACTCCCCGTTGCCCTCGGAGTGCACCCAGGCACGCAGCTCCCGCGGCCGGCCGGGGATCTGTAGTTCCTCACCGGGTGGCAGGGCACCGCCGGTACGGGTTCCGGTCTCGGCGGTGAAGTCGTAGGTCAGACCGACCCCGTCACCCTCTCGGCCCTCGGCCACCGCGACCTCCCCTTCGGCGCGCTCACCGAAGTAGGACCAGTCGGCCGCGTCCTCGAAGTCGGCGACGACGACCTCGTCCAGGCCGACGGTGACCGCGAGGGTCGTCTCGACCTCACCGACCCGGATCGTGGCGAGCGTGGCGCCGCTGTCGGTGGCGGCCCGGATCTCGAACCGCCCGTCCTCGGTCACCGATACCTCCGCGACGGACTCGTCGATGCTCGTTTCGACGTCGGCGGCCTCGATCGGCGCGGTGAATCCGTGGGAGTCGTAGCCGATGACCTCGATCACGGTGGCGGCCTCGGAGTCGCTGAGTCCCACCCGTTCGGGTGTGGTCTCGATCCGGGTGAGCTCGCCCAGCACGGTCAGGTCGATGTCGCTCGTGGCGCCGCGTTCCCTGGCGGTGACGGTGGCGGTGCCGGCCGCGTGCGCGGTGAACACGCCCTCCCGATCCACCGAGCCGACCCCGTTGTCGTCGGAACGCCAGATCGGGTCGCTCTCCACCGGCGCGTAGGTCTCGTCATGGCCGGCCGCGGTGAGCGTCCGGGTCAGGCCGGGGAAGACACGGTCGGGCCGGCCGGGCGCGACGTGGCCGGAGCCCTCGGCACGTTCGGGTTCGACCTGGGTCCGCACCCAGAACCCGTCGAGCCGACCGCTGCCCTCGGGGGCGAACAGGGCGAGCCCGTTGGGCACGGCGCGCTCCTCCCCGTCGGAGGGCCGGTTCTCGACCTGGACACGGTCCCCACCCGGGGTGCGCGCGACCATGGTGGCCGAGCCGCCGCCGTCGAGGTTGACCGCGGTGTGCGCGCCGGCCTCGACCATCATCTGACCCAACTCGTCCAGGCCCACCCCCTCGGCGAAGGAGGGCTGCCGCCCGTCGACGCTGAGCAGGTACATCTGTGAGCCGTCCTCGGAGAAGCCGATGGCCATGCGCGGGGCGCCCGGGGTGTTGTCGTTCTCGCTCGCGTCCTGGGCCTGCCCGTCGACGACGAGCATCTGACGGCCGTTCAGCGCGGCGTGGATCTCTTGGTCCTCGGCGGCCCTCGCGTCGTAGTCGATACCGACCGCGTCGCCCACTTCCAGTTCGGACAGGGTCTGGGCGCCGTCCTCCCGGCCGACCAGGACGAAGGCGTCGTCGGCGATCTCTCCTTCGCGCGGCTCGTCCACGATCTCGGTGACCACGCCGTCGGTGACCACGACCTCCAGCGCCCGCGTCGCGTCCTCGGTGACCCGGCAGCGGCAGTAGCTCCCCCACATCGGGGTGAACGCGGCGATCTCGCCCGTGCCCAGCGCCGGCTTGTTGATCGCGTCCAGCGACGGTGTCTCGCCGGTGGGCAGCTCCACGGTGCCCTCGAAGAACACCTCGCCGATCGAGCCGAGCCCGTCGGGGGTGAAGATCGCGGCGGACTCCCGGTAGTCGCCGGCGATCGGCGACTGGATCAGTTCACCGTCCCGCACGGCCACGCCCTGCGAGGCACCGGAGGCGTTGATGTCGAAGAAGTCGCCGTTCACCGCGGCGACCGCTTCGACCTCGTCCGCCTGCTCGCTCACCGGCGCGGTTTCGGTCACCTGTCCGGGGAACAGGTAGTCCACGCTGACTCCGCCGGTGAGGTCGGTGGTCAACAGGTCGCCCTGCAACCAGTTGGGCGTCCCGGTGTAGGCGTCGGGCCCGTAGGCGTCGAACGAGGTCAGCGTGACACCGGGGGCGACCGGGCGTTCGGTGTCGAAGGTCTCCAGCCGTGGCTCGGGGTCGTCGGCCCGGGTGGTCGATCCGGTCGGTGGGATCTCGACGGTCTCGCTGAACCCGGTGCGCTCGCGCGGATCGTCGGTGTCCGCGCTCGCGGCCGGGGTGAGGGTGAAGGTGAGGGCCAGAGCGGAGCCCGCGGCCACGAGGGCACGCGTGCGTGAGGGAATCGGCCACCGGCGATCCATGGGAAGCCTCCGGGCGGGGGATGTACGGGGGGAACCCTTTGCGTTGACTTCCTACCACCGAGAGGACCTCTTGGGTAGGAAGCCAACACACCCCGGATTCTGTTCGTCCCCGGACAGGGCCCGCCACGCGAGGATCCGACCTGCGAACACGCCGCGTTCCCATCGCTATCGGGCGATCCCCGAACAAGCCCCCCGTATCCGGGTTTCACCCGCAGTCGGTGCTTTCGTCACGTGCCCGACGGGCCGCGGTACCCGTTCCCGCGACCCGTCCGAACGTTCTGTCAGTCGAACTCCAAGCCGAGCAGGGCGTTCTCGGTGACCTCCGGCAGCGCCGGGTGGATCCAGTACTGCTCCGTCGCGACCCGGCGCACGTCCAGGTCGAAGGCCAGGACGGTGATCATCTGCTGGATCAGGGTGGCCGCCTGAGGGCCCATGTAGTGCGCGCCGAGCAACTTGCCGGTGTCGCGGTCGGCGATCAGCTTGCAGATGCCGGTGGTGTCCTCCATGGCCCAGCCGTAGGCGACGTCCCCGTACTTCTGCACCTTGACCGTCACGTCGTGGCCCCGTTCGCGGGCCTGGTCCTCGGTCAGTCCGACGGTGGCGATCTGTGGGTGGGTGAAGGTGGCCGCGGGAACGTGGTCGTGCGGCATCTTCCGTAGATCGTCCGGGTGGAGCAGGTTGTGGCGCACGGCGCGCATCTCCGCGTTGGCGACGTGCTTGAGCATGTAGGGCGAGGAGACATCACCGAGGGCCCAGACCCCCTCCGCGGAGGTCGAGCGGCCGTACTCGTCGACCACCACGCTCCCCGTCTCGGACATCTCGATCCCACCCGAGGCCAGGTCCAACCGATCACCGTTGGGTACACGTCCAGTGGCCACCAACAGCACGTCCCCGGAGACCGACGAGCCGTCGTCGAGACGGACGGTCACCCCGTCCTCGGTCTGGTCGGCACCGATCACGGTCGGACCGCAGATGAGCCGGTAGCGGTCCGCGGCGAGCTCGTTGAACCGCTCGTTCAGGTCCGTGTCCAGTCCGCGCATCAGCGCGGAGCGGGAGACGATCGTGACGTCGGATCCCAGCGCGTCGAAGACATGGGCGAACTCCATGGCGATGAAACCCCCACCCACGATGAGCAGGGACTTCGGCAGCTCCGGCAGCCGCATGATGTCCTCGTTGGTGTGGTAATGCACCCCCGAGGCCTCGATGGCGTTGGGGATGAACGGGCGGGAGCCCGCGGCGATGACCACCTGGTCACCGGAGATGATCTTCTGCTCATCGCCTTGGCCGGTGCGCAGGGTGCGTTCGCCGACGAAGACGGCGTGCTGGTCGTAGACGTCGATGTTGGGGGTCTTCGGGCCGCGACGGTACTCCTCGCCCCCGGCGGAGATCGGGTCGACGCGGTCCTCGAAGACGCGGCTGACGATGCCCTTCCAGTCCACGGATTCGACCCGGGCGTCCAGGCCCAGCCGCCCGGACCGAGCGGTCTCCAGCGCGGTGTCGGCGGCGTGGACGTACATCTTCGTCGGGATGCAGCCGACGTTGAGGCAGGTACCGCCGAACGTCCCCTTCTCGATGATCGCGATCGACCTGTCCTCGAACTCGGGCCCGGGGATCGAGTTCCCGGACCCGGTGCCGATGATGACCAGGTCGTAGTGGTGATCGACCACGATGTCACTGGCAGGGGCGTCCATGTCATGTCCTCACTACGGGTTCTGTGCGTGCGCGACCAAGGCGGACCCGATGCACGGCCCCGCCCTGGACACCCCAGGGTCTCAGGGACCCCGGCACCCGATCCGAGCGCACACGAGTACCCAAGGACGGCCCGGACGGCGATATTCCGATCCGTCGCCCGTCGTCGTCTCACCACCCGACGGTTCTGCGACAGAGCCGGGACATTCCGGGGACGGGGCGGCCACCGTCGCCGGACACCCTTCACCTCATGACTCGGAACCCGACCACCGCGCGCTCCCTGCCCCCTCCCACGCACAGAACGCACGTACCCGCGTTGGACGGGCTCAGGGGCGTGGCGGTCATCGGGGTGCTGCTGTTCCACACCGGCCACCTGTCCGGTGGCTTCCTCGGGGTCGACCTGTTCTTCGTCCTTTCCGGATACCTCATCACGGACCTGCTGCTGTGCGAGATCCGGGCGAGCGCGAACGTGTCGCTCGGAGCGTTCCTGGGGCGGAGGATCCGCCGACTGCTACCGGCCCTGGCCGTCATGCTCACCGCGGTCACCCTGCTGGTCTGGTCCTTCGGGCCGCCCGACATGGTGCGCACGACGCTCGCGGACGGACCATGGGTACAGCTCAACGTCCTCAACTGGCATCTGATCGCGGAGTCGGCGGGGTACTGGGACGCCTTCGGCTCGGCCCGCGTGTTCGAGCATCTGTGGAGCATCGCGGTCGAGGAACAGTTCTACCTGGTGTGGCCGGTGTTGCTGCTGGTCCTGGCGCGACGTGTCGGCAGCCCGGGCCGTTGGGTCATGGGGGTCGCCGCCGCGGGCTCGGCCCTCGCCCTCGTCCTGATGATCTGTCTGGTCGACCCGGCGGACCCCACCCGTGTGTACGTCGGCACCGACACCAGGGCCTTTTCCGTTCTGCTGGGCGCGTTGGTCGCCACACCGACCGTCCGTGACGCTCTGGCCCGAGGGATCGATCGATGGGCGGGAGCCGCACTGGTCGTATCGGCGCTCGGACTCGGTGTGTCCTGGGTCCTGGTCGACGGCACGACCTCGCCATGGTTGTTCACCGGCGGCCTGTTCGCGCACTCGATGGCGACCGCCCTGCTGATCGCCGTGACCGCGCACGCGCCGCGGACCATCGTCGCGCGGATCCTGGCCTGGGGGCCGTTGCGGTGGACGGGACTGATCTCCTACAGCCTGTACCTGTGGCACTGGCCGGTCATCGTGCTGCTCTCCCCCGAGGTGATCGGGCTCCACGGATGGACCTGGACCCTGGTCGTGAGCGCCGTGTCCATCGGGGCTGCCGCCCTGTCGAAGTACCTCGTCGAGGATCCGATCCGGTTCCACGCGAGATGGGCCAGAGGACGCGGGGGCCTGGTGGCGTTCGCGGCCGTCATGGTCGCTCTCGCCCTGCTGTGGGTGGTCCTCCCCGTTCCCCCACCGGCCACGGTGGATGTGACCAAACTGGATTGACGCTCCGAACCGGCGTCACTCGTACAGGGGGCAGGTGCGGCGCACTTCCGACTCGGGGGTGAACTGCACGAAGCGGATCCGTACACGCGTTCGCTCGGATCCGCCGTTCTGCACATGAGAGGTCCGCGCGGTGCACACGATCTGGTCGATGCCCATCGGGGTCACGTCGCCGATGTCCAGGGGCACCCGCAACTCGATCGCCTCCGAGTGGGTCGTCACCTCGACGTTGGTGACCGACGTCGACGCGATCTCCGTTCGCACCTCGGAATCGCCCGGGCCGCTCAACAGCAACGACACCGCGTCGGAAACCGTGCCCAGGCGCTCGGTGCGCCGAAATTGGGGCCGGAGTTCATCGTTGTCGTCCACGAAGTACAACGTCACCCCGGGGGCCACACCGGTGGGCGCCTCACCCGCGTCGGAGACACCGGAGGGCCGGACCCCGCAGCCCACCACGGCGACCAGGAGCACCGACACCAGCGCACACACCACCGTCGAAGAAAAGTCCGATCTCACCCCCGCACCCCCCGTTCCCGCCCCGGATCGATATCCCCGGATGCTCTGGGCAGCCGCAGCACGAAACGCGCACCACCATCGTCACCGTTACCGGCGGTGAGGTCACCGTCGTGCAGGCGGGCGTTCTCCAGCGCGATGGCCAGTCCGAGCCCGCTGCCCGGGGTGCGGGTACGTGCGGCGTCGGCCTTGAAGAACCGGTCGAACACGTGCGGCACCACGTGTTCGGACAAGCCCGGTCCGCCGTCGGTCACCACGAGGTTCACATGGGTCCGGTCGGCGAAGACGCTCACCCGCACAGGAGGTTCCCCGTGCCGCAGGGCATTGCCGACCAGGTTGGCCACGATCACGTCCAGCCGTCGACGATCCACGCGCACGGGCAACTCCTCCGGAGCGTGGATTTCGACCTGGTCGAGCCGGTCTCGGGCTCGCAGGGTGTCGCGGACCGCCGAGACCATGTCCACCTCCTCCTCTCGCAGGCGGGCCGATCCCGCGTCGAATCGGGAGACCTCCATCAGGTCCTCGACCAATCGGACCAGCCGTTGGGTCTCGCTGATGGCCATCCGCGCCGATTCCCTGGCGTCCTCCGCCATGTCCTCCGTTGAGGCCGCCAGGACCTCGGTCACCGCCGTCAACGTGCTCAGCGGGGTGCGCAGCTCGTGGGAGACGTCCGCGGCGAACCTCCTGGCGTCGGCCCGCATCCTCTCCATGCTCTCCATGGAGCCCTGGACCGACTCCGCCATCTCGTTGATCGTGACGGTGAGTTCGGCCAGCTCGTCCACCCCCTGCGGTTCGGTCCGCGCGTCCAGGTCACCGGCGGCCAGTCTCCGCGCGGTGTCTCGGAGCTCGCGGACCGGGCGGAGCACCCCACGTGCGGTGAAAAGGGCCAAAAGGGTGGCCAGGAGAAGCACCGCCGCGCCCGCGACGGCCGCCGCCCTCACCAGAGCGTCGACCTCCTCCTGCACCGCCGACAGATCCCGCACGGTGTACACCTCGATCCCGGACGGGGTGCGCTCACCGTCCGGCGCGGTGATCATGACGGGGGCGCCCACCAGGAGCCATGGTCGGTCCGCGTCGACGACGCGTTGGGTGACGACGCGGTCCCCCGCCCGCACCGCCTCGCGCAACCCGTCGGTGATCAGGTCGGTCTCCGTCCCGTCGACCGATCGCAGGTCCTCGAAGACCACCAGGGTGTCGGTGCCCACGCTGTCGCGTAGACGGTCGAGCGCGGCCTGGTCGGGCGGATGGGAGACCTCGTGGGTGACCGCGCCGATCTGCCCGGAGACGGTCTCTGAGATTCGCCGCTGGTTCGAGGCCACCAGCGCCTCGCCGGCCGATTCGGTGATGGCCCAGGTCGCGGCCAGCGACCCCAGTACCGTCACCAGCGCGAAGCCCGCCAACAGGCGAGGGCGCAGACCACGGGGCCACCAACGACCCATCACACCGGCCCGAACCGGTAGCCGAACCCGCGCACGGTCTGGACGTACACCGGTGCGGCGGGGTCGGCCTCGATCTTCGCCCTCAGCCGCTGCACACAGTTGTCCACGAGCCGGGAGTCACCGAGATAGTCGTGCTCCCAGACCTCCTCCAGCAGTCGCTGCCTGCTGTACACCCGCTCGGGTGACCGGGACAGGGTGAGCAACAGGCGCATCTCGGTCGGGGTCAGCATGACGGGCGCCTCGCCCACCGTCACCGTCAGCGACACCGTGTCGACGCGCAGGTCGCGGTGGACCCGCACCTCGTTCGGCACGTCGACCGTGCGCCGCAGCACGGCGCGGACGCGCGCGTCGAGCACGGTGGGTTGCACCGGTTTGACCACGTAGTCGTCGGCGCCCGCCTCCAGGCCACCGATGACGTCGAAGTCGTCGCCTCGGGCGGTCAGCATGATCACGGGCACCTCGCTCTCAGCCCGGATGCGACGGCAGACCTGGAACCCGTCCATGCCCGGCAGCATCAAGTCGAGCACCACGATGCCCGGTGACCTCTCGCGGAACTCGCGCAACCCCTCCTCGCCCGTGTCCGCCGTACGGACCTCGTGGCCGTGCCTGGACAGGGCGAGCTGTAGTCCGCGTTGTAGCAGCGGATCATCTTCGATGAGCAGGATCTCCGTCACACGTCCAGTATGGGTCGTCGTGACCTTCCCGGGCGGGGCGGCGGAGGTTCTGCGACACATCCGCGACATGACGGCGCAGGCGCCGGGACACGGCCCGGAGACGATCGGCGCCATGACCACGACACAGAACCCCGACACGATGTCGCCCACGCGGACCGGGTCGCTCACCGGGCCCGCCTCCACCTCTCCCCGCGGCCGAACGGCCCTGGCCACGACCGCCGCCCTGACTTCGCTGGCTCTGGCGTTGACCGCCTGTACCGGCTCCTCCGAAGCGGACGCCCCGTCCACGCCCCCGGCCTCGGACGCACCGACCACCACGGCACCGCCCAAGGTCCTCCTGCTCGGCGACTCCGTTGGCCAGGACGTCGCGCTCGCCCTGGACGCGGCCTTCGAAGCGAGCGGGGTCGAGTTCGAGTCGCTCGCCTCCGAGGGCGGGGGCAACGTCGTCGGGCCGTTCTCCGAGGAACGGTGGGAGACGTTGCCCGAGGAGGTCGAGACCGCCGAACCCGGCCTGGTGATCTACCAGATCACCGGTTACGACTGGGGCACCGAGGAGGAACAGCGGGAGGGCTACGAGAAGTTGGTGGACACCGTCACCGACGTCGACGCGACGCTGCTCTTCGTCACCATGCCACCGATCGAGCCCGACGAGTTCTACGAACCCCACATGGAGGACTTGGAGCGGGCCCCGGAGGTGGCGCGCTCGGTGGCGGCGGACTCCGATGGCCGAGCGGAGGTCCTGGAGGCCGGTGAGGTGTGGGGAGACGACTACCAAGCGAGCAGGGACGGTGAACCCGACCGCAACCCCGACGGCATCCATCTGTGCCCACAGGGCGCCGCCCGGTTGACGCACTGGATGCTCGACCAGTTGGAAACGCGTTTCCCCGGCCTCACCCCGGCGGCGCCCGAGGAGTGGGCCGACACCGGTTGGGCCTCGGACGACCGGTTCGGAGCGTGCTGACGACGAACCCTGGTGTGGCGACACGAACGCGACACCTCGAAGGACCTTCCGGCACGGGGCTCTCCCATCGGGACGAGCTCGTGCGATCGGAAAAGCCCGGGAGAACGGCGGGGCGAGCAACATAGCGGGTGGCAGCACGAGCGCCCAGGGGCCGAAGGACCGACGCCCCTGGGCGCTCGTCCTGGTCGTCGGCCTCGGTGATGGACGAAAGCCGGCCACCATCGGTGTTCGGGGCGCCGCCGCTCTCCCCGCTGAATTCAACGCCACAGGGAAAGTCTGCCCCCAGAACAATAAGCACAATTATTCCGTTAACATCGAGGAAACAATACAAAACAACTCAACCTTCGGACTCCAGCCCGAAGAGTTGACAGTGGCGTGCGACACAGTTACTCTATGTTGCATATGTCGGAATTTGCATTGTCGGCGCAGCGCCGATCCGGGCGCGGGCTCAGGTCGTACTCCACGACCCGAGCCGTACTTCGCGACCCGGCCGACTCGCACGCCTCGACTGACACGATCGGTCACGAGAACGACTCGTGGGCAGGCGTAGCGATCGGCTGGTGGGGCGGCGATCCCTAACCGGGCGCACTCCGGGGCATCGAATCGACATCGACATGCGTGCCGAGCCGCACGCATATCATTCTGCGGCACCCTCGTAAGTAGGGTCTGCTGTTTTCGCCGTAATTCGTCGGAATCAGCCCTGTCTTTCCCCTCTCCCTGATTCACTTTCCCAACGCGCACTCGCGTATTCTGAGACCCGACCCGTGTCTCTGTCCGAATATTCACGAGGAGGCTGTGTTCGTCATGCCCGAAAACCCGAACCCAGGAAGAGATGAACCAAGCTACCACCGAAAAGGTCGAAAGGATGACAAAGATAATGATGAATCCTTGAGCCCACGGAATCGGCCGAGCACCACAGCACTCGGAAGCCTGGACTATAAGCATCCCCATTACCCCCACGACACACACCCGGTCCTTGTTCCAGGCATCGCCATCGACGAACAACGCCGCCGCTACCGGGTCGACTGGCTCGTGTTCGCGGTCGCCGGCTCGCTGACGGTCGCTTTCGTCGTCTGGGGCATCTTGTCACCGGAAAGCGTCGCCGGGGTCGCCGAGACGGCCTTCTACTGGTCGACCGACAACCTCGGGTGGATGTTCAATGTCGTGGCCATCGTCGTGCTCGTCGCTCTCCTGGGCATAGCGTTCTCGCCCTACGGAAGGATCCCGCTCGGAACGGACGGCGAGAAACCCGAGTTCAGTACGTTCTCCTGGACGGCGATGCTGTTCGCCGCCGGACTGGGCGTGGCGGTCCTCTTCTGGGGACCCTCGGAACCCCTCGGCTACTTCATCTCACCGCCTCCGCTGACCAGCGAAGCCGAGTCGGTCGAAGCCCTGCACACGGCTCTTGCCCAGATGTATTATCACTGGGGCTTTCACGCGTGGGCCATCTACGCACTGGTCGGCGGCTCCGTCGCCTACGCCGCATATCGCCGCGGGCGCTCCCTGCTCATGTCCTCGATCTTCCGCGCGTTGTTCGGGCAGCGGCTCACCGAGGGTTTCGCCGGAAAACTCGTCGACATCTTCGCGATCATCGCGACACTCTTCGGCACCGCCGCCGCTCTCGGTATCGCGGCCATGCAGATCGGCTCCGGTGTCAGCATCATCTCGGGTGCCGGGGATCTCACAAACGATACTCTGGTCGTCATCATCGCGATTTTGACCATCGGTTTTGTTGTTTCGGCCGTCTCAGGGGTCTCCCGGGGCATTCGGTACCTGTCGAACATCAACATCGTACTCACGATCGGCATGATCGCGATCGTGCTCTTCCTCGGCCCCACCCTGTTCCTCCTGAACCTGCTTCCCTCGGCGATCATGGAGTATTTCGGCTCCATGTTCGATATGATGGGTCGATCGCTCTCGTGGGGTGCGGACACACAAGAATTCCAATCGGTGTGGACCGTCTACTACTGGGCATGGTGGATCTCCTGGTCGCCCTTCGTGGGCATCTTTATCGCACGCATCTCCCGTGGTCGCAGTATCCGTCAGTTCATTCTCGGAACGATCCTCATCCCGTCTTCGCTGCTCTTCATCGCCTACGGGGTGATGGGTGGAACCTCCATCTGGATGTACCGGGAAGGCGCGAACGGATTCACCGATGACATGCCCGCGCCCGAGGTGCTCTTCGCCCTCATCGGAAACCTGCCGTACGTCGAATGGCTGCCCTATGTCGTGATCCTGGTGCTCGCGATCTTCTTCATCACCGCCGCCGATTCCGCTTCGGTCGTGATGGGCATGCTCACCACGCAGGGAGATCAACAACCCCGCCGTTGGGTGGTCGTCTTCTGGGGCCTGGTCATGTCGGGAATCGCGATCGTGATGCTCCTTCTCGGCGATGCGATGGCATTGGAAGGATTGCAGCAACTCGTGATCGTCACGGCGGTGCCGTTCGCACTCGTGCTGATCGTCGCCATCATCGCGTGGTTCAAGGAATTGCGCACCGATCCCCTCGCCCTGCGCATGCGCTATGTCAAGACGGCGGTGAACAACGCCGTGACCGAGGGAGTGGACCGGTACGGCGACGACTTCTCACTGAAGGTCGTCGAATCCCCGCCCGGGGGCGGAGCGGGGGCCGACATCGACTCCACCGATGAGAGTTACACCGAGTGGTACCAGCGCACCAATGAGGAAGGCGAACCGGTCGGCTACGACTTCGAGACCGGGGAGTGGGCCGACGGCTACGACGCGGCCACCGGTGAGACCTCCAAGACCACGCCCGAACAGTTCGCGACGGCACAGGACGTTCTTCGTGCCGAGGCGTCGGAGACCGGGGAAGACCATGGGGACCGCTGACCTCCTCGCCCTCGGCCCCCGCCGATCAGCCGACGTCGAGGGCCAGGCGAAAGCCCGTATGTCCGAGGGTCGTGTCCGCGGTCACCGCGGTACGCGCGGAGGTGCGATATCGACGGCAGTACGACGCGTGGCACATGTACGATCCGCCGCGCAGCACGGGTCGTCCATCGGTCTCGCCGAAGACGCCGCTGGTCCACTCCCAGACATTGCCCGTGGTGTTGTACAGACCGTAGGCGTTGGGTACGAACGACGCGGCGGGCACGGTGCCGACCACTCCGGTCGGGCCGTCCGGGAAGTCACCGGGGAAGGTGTTCATGCGAGGCACTCCGTCGGGTTCTCGTACCGCACCCCAAGGGAAAGACCGCTGTTCGAGCCCACCGCGCGACGCGAACTCCCACTCGGCCTCCGACGGAAGCCGGGCACCGACCCACTCGGCATAGGCCATCGCGTCCCGCTGCGACACGTGGGTGACCGGGTGTGCGCCGCGGGACTCCGCCGAGGACCCGGGGCCCTCGGGCCGGTACCAGCACGCTCCCTCGACCCGACGCCACCAAGGAGTCCTCGCGACCGCCGGCGCACCGTCGCGCAACCTCTCAGGCAGCAGGCCCTGGAACACGAGCGAGTCCCCCAGCCGCTCTGCCTCACTGCGGTACCCGGTGTCGAGCACGAAGGCGGCGAACTCGGCCACCGTCACCGTCGTCGGGGCGATGGCGAACGGCTCCACCCGCTCCTCGCGAACAGGTCCCTCTCCGTCCTCGGGGTAGGCGAACCGATCCGTGCTGCCCATGAGGAACGCGCCTCCCGCGAGGCCGATCATCCGCAGCTCGTCGTTCGCGGTGGCGGTAAGGCGCTCCAGCGTCTTCACGTCGGCGCCCGCCAGGCCCTCCGGCCGTCGGCGGGTCGTGTCCCGTTCGGGACCACAGCAACTCATTCGAACCCCTTTGTTCCGTCTCACTGAAGGGAAGACCCATGACTCGGAATCGGCCGAACATCATCGTGATCCAGGCTGACCAGATGGCAGCGCAGGCTCTCGGCGCCTACGGTGATCAGGCCGCGAAGACCCCGAACATCGACGCGCTCGCCGACGAGGGAGCTGTGTTCGATCGCGCGTACTGCAACACTCCGTTGTGCGCGCCCTCGCGTGCGTCGATGATGACCGGCCGCATGCCCTCGGCGATCGGCTGCCACGACAACGGAGATGATTTCGCGGCGTCCGAACCGACCTTCGCCCACCGGCTGCGGGCGATCGGCTACCACACGGCGCTGATCGGGAGGATGCACTTCATCGGACCGGATCAGCAACACGGCTTCGAGGAGAGGCTGACCACCGATGTCTACCCGGCCGACCTCGACATGGTGCCCGATTGGAATCGCCCACTGGCGGATCGGCTTCAGTGGTATCACGACGCCGACGCGGTGTTCACCGCCGGAGTCTCCAAGGCGACGGTGCAGCAGGACTTCGACGACGAGGTCGGTTTCCGGACCCTACGGCACCTCAACGACAGGGTCCGTGTCAACCAGGCCGCGGGGGAGAACCTGCCCTTCCTGATGGTCACCTCGTTCATTCATCCGCATGATCCGTACGAGCCGCCACGCGAGCACTGGGACCGGTTCGCCGACGTCGAGATCCCTGATCCGGCCCACCCCGAGGTTCCCGACCCCGAGCAGGATCCGCACAGCCACCGCCTGCGAACGATGAGCGGGTTCGACGTACGGGAGCCCGGCATCGGCGAGGTACGCAGGGCCCGCCGCGCGTACTACGCCGCGGTGAACTATATCGATGACCATGTCGGCCGTATTCGCGAGCGCGTCGAGGAGCTCGGGCTGGCCGACGACACCGTCATCATCGTCACGAGCGACCACGGTGACATGCTGGGCGAGAAGGGCCTCTGGTACAAGATGTCACCGTACGAGCAGTCCTCGCGGGTACCGATGATCGTGCACGGACCCGAACACCTGGTGCCCAAGGGCCGTTTCGCCAACACGGTCTGCCTACTCGATCTGATGCCCACCCTGCTGGAGCTCTCGGGGGCTCCTGCGGCAGGTGAGCAGGACGGGCGGTCGCTGCTGGAGACCGCACGTCGGGAGCGCTCGGGCGAAGAGACCCCGCAGGATCGCGACATCGTGATCGAGTACCTCGCGGAGGGCACGTTGCGTCCCCAGTTGACGCTGGTGCGAGGGCACCTGAAATACGTGCTGTGCCCCGGCGATCCGGAGCAGCTCTTCGACCTCTCGGTGGACCCGGACGAACTGCGCAACCGCGCCGGGGCGCCCGAGTACGCGGAGACCGTTCGCCAGATGCGGGCAGCGCTCCATGCGCGATACGACGTCCCCCGCCTGGAATCCGATGTGCTCGCGAGCCAGGCGAGTCGTCGTCTCGTCGCCGAGGCGCTGCGGAACGGGCGGGTGCGCCGTTGGGACTTCGATCCCGAGCCCGAGCAGCGCTACGTGCGTGGCGACTTCTGGGAGGCACTCGGCTACGGGAAGGTCTCCGACCCTTCGAGATGAGGCCCGCGCGGGCCGGGCTTGCCACCTCCTCGCAGGCCCGGCCCGGCGCCACTCGTATGACGACGCGATTCCAAACGCTTGCACCTCTTGAGGTACTCACTCCCGATTTCCTTCTCGGATGCCGGCGAACCCGCAGGACACAGAGGTTCTGGACGGTCGGACTCTTCTTCTCCTTTGCAAGCGCTTGCAATACACCCCTTGACATGGAAAGCGCTTTCTCTACTCTCGGGGAGTACGGCAGATGAATGTTCACCCCCTAGTCAACGCTCATTCTTCAAGCTGAAAGGTGGGTCATCAGTGAGACGATCAATCACGCGACGACTCGTGTCGACGCTGGCCACCGCGGCCCTGCTGGGAGCCGTTCTGTCCCTGCCCATGTCCCCCGCATCGGCACAGACCGGAAGCGCCACGGGTTTCGCGACTCAGAACGGCGGGACCACCGGCGGCGCGGGCGGGCAGACCGTACGGGCCACGACCGGAACCCAGCTCCACCAAGCCCTGTGCGATCGGCCCGACACCAGCACTCCGATCATCATCGAGGTAGAGGGCACCATCGACCACGGCAACACCTCCAAGGTGTCGGGGGACGGCTGTGACACCGCCGACGACGTGATCGAGCTCAAGAAGATCAGCAACGTCACGATCGTCGGCACCGGCAGCGGAGCCGTGTTCGACCAGCTGGGTATCCACATCCGGGAGTCCCACAACATCATCATCCAGAACGTGACCGTCCGGAACGTCAAGAAGTCCGGCTCGCCCACGTCCAACGGCGGTGACGCCATCGGGATGGAAAAGGACGTCCGCAACATCTGGGTCGACCACGTCACCCTGGAGGCGTCGGGTGGGGAATCGGAGGGCTACGACGCCCTCTTCGACATGAAGAACAACACCCAGTACGTCACCCTCTCCTACAGCATTCTGCGCAACTCCGGCCGTGGCGGCCTGGTCGGGTCCAGCGAGAGCGACCTCTCCAACGGCTACGTCACGTACAACCACAACCTGTACGAGAACATCGACTCGCGCGCTCCCCTCCTGCGCGGCGGCGTCGGACACATGTACAACAACCACTACGAGGGACTGCAGAAGTCCGGCATCAACTCCCGTGCCGGGGCCAGCGCGAAGGTGGAGAACAACTACTTCAAGGACTCCAAGGACGTCCTGGGCACCTTCTACACCAACGAGAGGGGCTCCTGGGACGTCGGCGGCAACGTCTTCGACAACGTGACCTGGTCCAGCCAGGGCGACGAGAACTACCCCGCCGGGCCCGACCCGCAGTCCACCACGTCGGTGAGCATTCCCTACCCCTACGAGCTCGACGACGCCGGCTGCCTGTCGGAGGTGCTGAACCAGACCGCGGGCGCGGACAAGGGCAATCGGGTCTCGGACGGTGACTGCGAAGCGAGTGAGCCCACCGATCCCGATCCGACCGACCCGGACCCCACGGACCCGGACCCGACCGACCCCGATCCCGATCCCACCGACCCTGACCCGACCGATCCTCCCGCTGGGACCAACCTCAGCCTCGGGGCCGGGTCCGGGGCCGACGGCTCCGGCAAGGCCGGCGGGACCAGTTACGGGAACGTCATCGACGGTGACATGAACACCTACTGGTCGCCGAGCGGCTCGACCGGTCGCATCTCGGTCAAGTGGGGTTCCGACACCACGGTGTCCACGATCGCCATTCGCGAGGCGGCCGGAGCCGAAGGCGACATCGGTTCCTGGCGGGTCGTCGACCACGACACCGGCGCCGTCCTGAGCACCGGCAGCGGAGCGGGGGTCATCACCTTCACCCCGACGACGCTGCGAAAGATCAACTTCGAGATCACCGACTCGAACGGCACACCGCGCGTGGCCGAGTTCGAGACCTACGCCGGCGCGCCGCCGAACAACTGAGGTCGACCCCCGCCTTCGGGCGATCGGTCCTTCGTGGCCCGGGACGGTAACGATGGTGTTCCCGTCCCGGGTCCGACCCGCCCCCGCTCCACGCGGGGGCGGCCGGTCCTGGGTGGTGGGCCAGCAGCGGCCGGACGATTTCCCAGAGCCCGACGGGCAACACATCACTCACCGAAGGTGCTCATGTCAGGGTCAGAGCTATCTCGCAGAACTTTTGAGATGAGCTCTTACACCAGGGTCGAACGGGAACCCCTCTCTGTCATTTCTGCCCGAACGATCTGCCACGCACGTACGGTCGGCCAGATCAGTGGAAGGGCGATAACGAGGTACAAGAGAAGGCCGAACCCGCCGGCCGTGAACAACAGGGCAGGGCACATGACGGCCAGGGAAAGCAGACCGGCGACAAGAATGGGTCGGGCTCTCTCTATGTGTCTTGCGAGTGCGAAAGAGAGGCCGACAGCCAGGAAGATGAAAGGCGAACACAGGAAGATCGCTCCCGTGACCACCGATCCGGGCACGTAGGCTCTTGAGAACCCTGCGGTGAGAGCGAATACGAGAACTCCGAGGATCGCGTAAACGAGGATCGCTCCGGCGCTCGACACGATCGGCAGGGGGACTGCGGTATCCCCTGGTTCGTACGGCTCCTTCGGACGATCGACGTTCTTCTCGGAAAGCGCGGCCAACAGGCCTGAAAGTGCGGCCAGGAGGCTCGGCGCGACCCATATCGCATACAGGGCCCACGGGGCGTGAGCCAGAGAAGCCGGCAGGGAGAAGGGCACCATCAGCCAGTGCAGGAGGACGGCGATCGGTATCGGAGCACACGTGAGAGGGACGAAGATCGACCTTCGACTCCTCTTCGACCGGTGCAGTCCCCAGCCGGCGGAGGCGGCCGATCCTGCGAGGATCACCGCGGCCACGACGTTGGGGGCCGACGCGATTTCGTCCAGGGACCTGAACAGCGCGTAGAAGAGGAGAGCCCCGAACGTCCCGTGCACGGTCACGGTCATCGCGGCCCAGAACCGTGAGATCAGGGCGATGCGGTTGTCATCCACTCCGGTCACCGCGGCCCATCACATCGAACATCGAATATCTCCCACTCTCCTCCGGCCACGCCGCCCATGTAGTCGAGGGACGATTCCTCGTGGAAGTATCCGGAATGGTGGTACCTCTCCACGTCTGTTCTCCCATGCTGCACACGCCCCGCAAAGTCGACGGGATGCCGTCCAGGTCGCGCAGGAGGTCGGGGTGCACCTCCATGGCGGTCTCCTGCTCGGCCTTGCTCAGGGAGTTCCACCAGGTGTGGGCGGCGCCCGGGGCGGCCTTCTCAGCGATCATACGGTTCGGTGGCCTTCGAGTCTGCGGCAAACCGGTCAGCCGGCCAACGAAATCCGAACAGCCACCAAGAATTTACATTGATTACCATAAGACAACAACACGAGGGCGCCCTCTCCAAAATATTAACAGCCCCGAAATTTCCCGCCTCTCCGACCTCGCACTTCCCGCATTCCGAGACATCTCTTCCCTCTGGGAACAGCACTGTGTAGAGTCCGACCGACTGCGCTTCATCAGAGATCTCCTACCCTCAAGGAATCTGGGATTCACCAATGATCGTCCTCTCGCACACCGATGTCATCGGACCTGATTCTGATGTCGAATGGGGAAACGTGAGGAGCCGGTCGGAAACGTTCGCCGCGGCGTCGAACGATCGGATCCCGGGCTGACATGCGCGCCTACCTCACCTTCCTGGGTACCAACCGGCGCTGGCTGCTGGGCTGTTTCGCGCTCTTCCTGTTCTCCTCGTTCGGGCAGACCTTCTTCGTCTCCCTGTTCTCCACCGCCATCCGCCAGGACCTCGACCTCACCCACGGGCAGTTCGGCTCCCTGTTCATGATCGCGACCCTGGCCGGAGCCCTGGTGATGACCCAGTTGGGCAAGGTGGTGGACCGGTACGGCGCCGGGCGGGTCATCCCCGTGCTCATGCTGATGCTGGCTCTGGGTGCGGCGATGATGGCGCTGGCGACCCACGTATGGATCCTCTTCCTGGCCCTGTTCGCCCTACGGCTGTTCGGTCAGGGGATGATGACCCACACGTCCTTCACCCTCACCGGGCGGTGGTTCGTCCGGGATCGCGGTCGCGCCACCTCGGTGGCCACCCTGGGGCTGAACAGCGGGGAGGCCGTGCTTCCGCTCGTGGTCATCGCCGTCTTGGCCGTGGTCGGGTGGAAGGAGACGTGGTGGGTCGTGGTCGCCCTTCTCCTCCTGCTGGCCTGGCCGATGTCCGCCCTCATGCGCCGGGAGCGCGCACCGGCCGGCGTGGACGATGACCCGGCGGTGGCCACGGTTCGCGGCTGGACGCGGCGCCAGACCCTCCGCGACCCCTACTTCTACCTGCTGCTCACCGCCATGGCCGCGCCCGCCCTCATCGGCAACACCGTGTTCTTCCACCAGGCGCACTTGACCGAACTGCGTGGTTGGGAACCCGCCCTGTTCGCCTCGGCCTTCTCGGTGTACGCCGTGACGACGGTGGTGTTCAACCTGGTGGGCGGTTTCCTCGTGGACCGCCTCACCGCGCTGCGGCTCGTGCCCGTCTACCTGGTTCCCCTCGGCCTCGGTCTACTCGTCCTGGCTGCGGTGGAGGGGCCGTGGAGCATCGTCGTGTTCATGCTGCTGTACGGGATCACGAACGGACTGTCCCTGAGTCTGTTCGGTGCGGTGTGGCCCGAGGTGTACGGGGTCGAGCACCTGGGGTCCATCCGGTCGGTCATCGTGGCGGTCCTCGTCCTGGCCTCCGCGGCGGGTCCCGGTGTCGCCGGGCTGCTGATCGACGCCGGAGTGGCGTACCCGACCCAGATCGCGGCCCTGGGTGCCTACTGCCTGCTGGCGTCGATCACCGTGGCCTGGTTCGTCTCACGTATTCGGAGCCGACTACGGAACGACCGGGCTTTGGCGAAGTGAACCCCCGGAACCGACCCCCACCATGAGCGCTACTGGGACCGGAAGCGTCCCGGGCTCATCCCGGTGACCCTCCGGAAGGCCGTGCTGAACGAACTGGCCGAGCGGAAGCCCACGCGTTCGGCGACCTCCTCGATGCCCTCTCCCCGGGCCAGCATCACGATCGCGTGCTGGGCGCGGGCGGTCGCGCTCCACTGGGCGAAACCCATCCCGGTCTCGGCGTGGAAGGCCCGAGTGAGGGTCCGCGAGCTCACTCCCAGACGTGTGGCCCAGGCGGCCAGGGTGGTGGTGTCGGCCGGGTCCTCGCGCAGGGTGTCGATGATCGGCCGCAGCACGTCGGATTCCGGAAAGCGCAGCAGGAATTCGCGTTCGGCCGGGGCGAGCACGTCCAGCACCATCGACTCGGCCTTGGCGCGCGATTGGGGGGTGAGCTCCTCATCCCCCAGCCGGCCGAGCAGCAGCTTGAGCAGCGGGGTGACCTCGACCGCGACCGGGCGGTCGGACAGCGGCGCGACCTCGCGGACGCTGAAGTGGGCGGCGCGGTGCCAGGTTCCCGAGGGGGTCCATCCCGAGTGCGGCACGCCCGCCGGGATCCACAGCCCCACCGAAGGGGTGATGGACCACAGGCGCGCGCCCACGGTGGCCGAGGAGGCACCCCGTTCGTTCCAGAGGAGTTCGTGGGTGGGATGGGAGTGCTCCTCCCAGAAGGTGTCCTGCGCGATGACCTCGACGCTGCCCCGCATCACGAAGGGCACGTCGATCTCACCGGCGGCGTAACTGGGCAGCCTACGGCTGTCGGAACTGGCGCGCCGGGCGGAGCGAGGGTCGATGCGGGGGTCGGATACGGGCACCTCACCAGGGTACGCGGCGGCGATCGGGGCGGAGCGGGGCGAAACTATGCTTAGAATGAAAACCGTTTTCATTCCCTATTTCGTACGACCCCCGGAAAGCGAGGACGGATGCGGCACGCCACCGCTCCCCCCGACGCACCTCCCCAC
>NZ_FRFF01000001.1 GCF_900143625.1 Nocardiopsis sp. JB363 | reverse complement strand
CTCTGGCCGGTGGTGAGGTCAGCGCGGGTCCCTGCCCCGACGGCGGATGGCGCCTACGGGCCCTGCTGTTCACCGAGGAGGAGACGGAGACCGGTCCGATCGGCGGCGGGCCAGGACTTTCGTAGCTCCTGGACCCGATACCCACCTCCTGACCGGGTAGGGCTCACCACCAGCCGAAGACCGCCCAGACGATCAACGGACCGACCGCGACCGACACCAGTCCGTACAGCAGCAGCTGACGGAACAGGGCCGGTCGTGTGTCCTCCGGGGCCGCGCCGAGGATCAGCCCGCCCGTGATGCCGAGCGGGTTGATGTCGACGATCACCGAGGACAACGCCACCGCCAGGATGGCACCGATGGGGGAGACCCCCGCTTCGACGACCGCGGGCAACAGGGGCATCGCCGTGACGAAGACGGCGATCGAGCTCGCGGCGAACGAGGTGATCCCCGCGATGTAGCACAGCAGGAGCAGGGTCAGCATCGCCGAACCCTCGATCGTGAGCAGGTCACTGATGCGCTCGAACGCGCCGAGGTCCTGCATCACACCGATGTAGGTCAGCAGCCCGCCGATCAGCAGGACGATGCCCCACGGCATGCGGGCCACGGCCGGGGTGGGGTCGATGCGCAGGATCACGAGCTGGAGGCAGGCCGCCGTGACGCCCAGGTAGCCGATGTTCATGTCGAAGCCCACCGACAGGACGAGGACGGCGGCCATGCCACCGAGGGTGACCACGCGCACCAGTGGGTCGGGCACCTGGGCCGGGTCCGGGCCGGTGCCGGCCGAGCCGCCGACACCGCCACCGGCGGGCCCCGCGTGGCCGCCGGCCGGTGCCAGGCTCCGGCTCGTGGGCAGTGCGCCGAGGAGACGGGTCACGGTCAGTACTCCCGCGCAGACGACCACGCCGGCGAGCAGGGAACCGGCCAGGAGGGTGACCGGTGCGTGGTCGGGCATGCCGAGCCCCATCGAGGCGCTCTGCTGGTGGGCCGTCACGCCGTACACGGCCAGGGGCGACAACAGGCCGCTGAGGATGCCCATGATGCCCAGGACGGCCATCATCAACGGGGGAAGACCGTAGCGCGCCGACAGCCCGAGGGCGATGGGCGCGACGATCGCGGTGGCCGCCGCGGGAAGTGTCCCGAAGGCCGCCAGGAGCGCCCCGGAGACGAACGGGACCAGGGCCACGAGCAGGACTTTGCCCCTGACCAGTCGCAGCAGCCCGTCCAGCATCCAGTCGAGTGTGCCGTTGATCTTGGCGACGGTGAACAGCGCGGTCACACCGACGATCAGGATGAAGAAGTCGGCGGGGAAGAACCCCGTGACCTCTTCGGAGGGGATCCCCGTGGCGGTGCCGATGAGGAACGCGGCGGCGAAGGCGCCCAATCCGAGGTTGAAGCCGCGCAACGCGGTGGCGGCGAAGAGGAGGAGTAGGACGACGATGGAGAGGTCGGCGATGGTCACGGGGGGAGGTCCCTTTCGCTCAGACGACGCCGCGGTGGCGCAGGTCGTCGATCTCGCTTCCGGTCATACCGAGCAGGTCGCTCAGGACCTCGGTGGTGTGCTCGCCCAGCTCCGGCGCGGGGCGGCCGATGCTTCCCTCGAATCCGGAGAAGCGCCCGGCGGGGGCTTGGACCAGCCGGTCGCGCCCGTGAGCGTCCTGGACCTCGACGATCGAGCCGCGCTCCCGGATGTGCGGATCCGCGCACACCTGCTCGGCGGAGTTGACGGGTCCGGCGGCGATGCCGGCCTCGTCCAGCCGGGCCAGCAGCTCCGCGGCGTCGTGCTCGGCGACGAACGCCGCCACCCGCCCCTCGATCTCGTCCCGGTGTTCGACCCTGGCCGCCATCGTCGAGTGGACGGCCAGGTCCCGGGCTCCCATCACCTGGACGAGCCGCTCCCACATGCGGTCGGTCGAGGCCGGCAGGGCGATCCAACGGTCGTCGCGGGTGCGGTACATGTCGTTGGGGCTGATGTGCGGGTTCCGGTTGCCTTGGCGCTGGACGCTGTGCCCGGTCACGCTGTAGTCCACGACGAAGTCCTCCATCATCCGGAGCAACGGTTCGTAGAGCGGGATGTCGGCGAGCTGTGCCTCTCCCGTCTGGTCGCGTTGGCGTAGGGCCAACAGCGTGGCGAACGCGGCGTAGATCCCCGTGACACCGTCGGCCACCGGGTACCCGGTGAAGGTCGGTGGACCGTCGGGGGACCCGGTCCGATGGGTCAGACCGGCGAAACCCTCGGCGACCCGGGCGAAACCGGGGCGGTCCGCGTACGGTCCCGTCCGGCCGAAGGCACTGACGTGCACCATCACGAGGTCCTGACGGTAGGCGCGCAGGTCGTCGAAGTCGACGCCGAACCGCCGCAGCGTCGCCGGACGGAAATTGGTGACCACCACGTCGACCTCGCGCGCCAGACGTCCGACGATCTCGGCCGCTCCGGGGCGGTGCAGGTCGAGCGTGACACTGCGCCTGCCGCGCCCGAGCAGGGTCCAGCTCGCCGAGGTGTCGCCGTCCAGTGGCGGGTAGCGGCGGGCCGGGTCGCCGGTACCGGGTTGTTCGACCTTGATCACCTCGGCTCCGAATTCGCCGAGCAGTGTCGCGGCGAGCGGACCGGCCAGGATGGTGGACAGGTCGAGCACGGTGATCCCGGCGAGTGGCTGGGAGGCCATGAGGGATTTCCTTCCACCTGGGGTGTGATCTGGTTCATGCGATGACGTGCGTCGATCATGAACCTTGGGGGTACCTGCATGGAAGACGGGAGCACCTTCGACGGGTGATAGGTGAACCCGTTAGGGTGGCGCGATGCGAGTCGAGCGTGCACGATACTTTCTGGCGGCGGTCGAGACCGGTTCCCTGCGGTCGGCCGCCTCGCGCTGTGGAGTCAGTCAGCCCACGCTCGGAGAGCAGGTCGGCCTCCTGGAGGAGGAACTCGACGTGGTGCTGCTGACCCGCAGCCGCCAGGGCGTGCGCCCCACCGACGCCGGGCAGGCGATGATCGAACCCCTGGCGCGCCTGGTGGCCGCCGAGGACGCCGCCCTGCGGGCCGCCACGGAATCGGGTGGGTCCTACCAGGGGCGGGTGGCGATCGGGGCGATCTCCGTCGTCGTCGAGACCCTCATCGCGCCGGTGGTCGCCCGCCTGCGCGCCGAACACACCGACCTGCGCTTCGGTGTCACCGAGACCTCCTCCGGCGACATCGAGGGCCGTGTGCTGCACGGCGACTTGGACTTCGGGGTGATCTCGGCCCCGGCCGCACCGGCCGCGGCGGGGCTGCGCCGCTCGACGCTGCTGTCCGCGCCCCTGGGGTTGGTGGTGCGCACGGACCACCTGTTGGCCCGGCGCGAGGAACTGGCCTGGGACGACCTCGCCACGTGGCCCATCGTCACGATGCGCGCCGGAACGGTGATGTGGGAGCGGCTGCGCGACAACGTCGCCGACCCCGACGTCGTCGTGCAGACGATGTCGGCCCGGTCGGTCAAGGTCATGGTGGGTCACGGGGCGGGCATCGGCGTGCTCGCGCGCTTCGACACCTCCGGCGACGTGCCCGGACTGCGCTGGATCCCGATCCGTGGCGCGGAACCCGTCCGGATCTGTCTCGTACAGCGCTCCCAAGGTCGGCCCTCGCCGGCGGCGCTCATCGTCCGCGGTCTCGTGCGGGAGCGGGCCGCAGAGTTCACCGGTGCCGACACCTGACGGAATCTCCGTGGGTGGTGGAACGGGTCCTATTTTTTCCAACCCCAGTTGTATAAACTCCTATCGCGAACCGAGAGTGACCACGGGGCGCCGCGGAGCGGTGCCCGAGGAGAGAACACGATGAGCGACCACGCGCGACCGAACGGCACGATCGACCTGAGGACCCTGGCCGGCGACCTGCTGGGCAAGGCACGCGAGGCGCACGCCAATCGCGCCGCGACCACGGTGTACGGCGACCGGGACTCCCTGCTGCGCCAGACCGCGTTGGCGCTGCTCAAGGACGCCGAGCTGGCCGAGCACGACAGCCCACCGGAGGCGACGCTGCAGGTGCTGGAGGGCAGGATCCGACTGTTCGGGAAGGGCCGTGAGTGGGAGCTCACCGCTGGGGAGATCGTGCCGATCCCGCCCGAACGCCACTCCGTGACGGCCCTGGAGGACAGCGTCTTCCTGCTGAGCGTGCGGAGGGAGCCCGCGGGGGAGAGGTGACCCACGCATGAGGGGACCTTCCGCGCCGGCGGTGGGGACGGAGGGCCCCTCGCCTCCGAGCCGTCCCGGGACGAAGCTGGTCGGACCGCCCGTTCCCACCCGCAGGAGTGTCCACCATGCCCACCGGTTCCACCACCGGCGTACTTCCCGCCGTCATCCAGGGCGGCATGGGGGTCGGGGTGTCCGGATGGCGGCTCGCCCGCGCCGTCGCGCGGACCGGCCAGCTCGGCGTGGTCTCGGGGGTCGCCCTCGACGCCCAGCTCGCCCGCCGACTCCAACTCGGCGACCCGGACGGGGACATGCGCCGGGCACTGGCCCGCTTCCCCGACCAAGGGGTGGTCTCCCGGATCCTCGACCGGTACTTCGTGCCCGGCGGGATACCGGACGGCAGCCCGTTCCGCCCGGTGCCCCGACTCGGACTGCGCCCCCACCGGGCCCGCGACGAACTCACGGTCGCGGGCAACTTCGTCGAGGTGTGGCTGGCCAAGGAGGGCCACGACGGACCCGTCGGTGTCAACTACATGGAGAAGATCCAGCTCGCCACCCAGCCCGCCGCCTACGGGGCGATGCTGGCGGGGGTCGACCACGTCCTGATGGGCGCGGGCATCCCCGGCGAGATCCCGGGGCTGCTCGACGCCCTGAGCGCGCACTCGGCGACCGAACTGGCGGTCGCCGTGGAGGGCTCGCAGGAGCGGCACACCGTGACCTTCGACCCGACCGGGTTGGCCGGTCCCGCACCCGAGCGGCTCCTTCGACCGCGTTTCCTGGCGATCATCGCCTCCACGGTGCTCGCCCAGTACCTGCACCGTTCCCCGACCACCCGGCCCGACGGGTTCGTCCTGGAGACCCACCGGGCCGGCGGCCACAGCGCCCCGCCACGGCGCCGGAACGGGCTCAGCGAGGAGGGCGAGCCGGTGTACGGACCGCGCGACGCGATCGACGTCGCCAAGGTCGCCGCGCTCGGACTTCCCTTCTGGCTCGCCGGCGGCCAGGCCACACCCGGGGGGCTGACGGCGGCGCGCGGCGAGGGCGCGGCGGGTGTACAGGCGGGAACCGTCTTCGCGCTGGCCCGGGAGTCGGGACTGACCGCCGACCTTCGGCGGAACCTCCTGGCCCAGGGGGCGGCCGGAACCCTTCAGGTGCGCAACGACCCCCTGGCCTCGCCCACCGGCTTCCCGTTCAAGGTCGCACGGGTGCCCGACACCCTGTCGGAGGAGGGGGAGTTCGCGCTGCGGCCCCGACTGTGCGACCTCGGTTACCTGCGCACCCCGTTCCGCAAGGACAACGGCACGATCGGCTACCGCTGCCCCGCCGAACCCGTCGACACCTACGTCCGCAAGGGCGGGGAGAAGGAGGACACGGACGGCCGCCGTTGCCTGTGCAACGCCCTGACCGCCAACGTGGGCCTGCACCAGAACCGCCCCGGGGGCTACGTCGAACCCCCGCTGCTCACGCTGGGCCAGGACCTGGACTTCCTCCCCGACCTGCTGCGCCACGTAGGCACGGACTTCTCCGCCGCCGATGTCGTCGACTACCTGCTGTCGAAGGAGGAGGGCCGCCCTCGCACGCCCCTAGGATGAGCCGGACCAGACCCCCTCGAAGAACGGTCCCCCCATGGATTCCCCACCCCCCATCGACACCTCGCGGGCCCACTCCGCCCGGATCTGGAACTACTGGCTGGGCGGCAAGGACAACTACCCCGTCGACCGAGAGGCGGGCGACGGGATCGTCGCCGTCCTGCCCGAGATCGTCGACATCGCCGTCGCCACCAGGGCGGTCCTGGCCCGCATGGTCACCCACCTGGTGGAGGAGGCGGGCATCGACCAGTTCCTGGACATCGGGACCGGCCTGCCGACCGCGAACAACACCCACGAGGTCGCCCAGACCGCGAACCCGGCCGCCCGAGTGGTCTACGTCGACAACGATCCGCTCGTGCTCACCCACGCCCGCGCGCTGCTCACCGGTACCTCCGAAGGGGCGACCGCCTACGTCCACGCCGACCTGCGCGAGCCGGCCACGATCCTGGCCAACGCGGCCCGGACCCTGGACCTGCAACGACCGGTCGCGATCACCCTGTTCGGGGTGCTGCCCTTTGTCGGCGAGGACGACGCGGCCAAGCGGATCATCGATCACCTCATGGAAGCGCTGCCCTCCGGCAGCCACCTGGCGATCGTGCACAGCACCAGCGCCGTGACCGGCGAGGGCATGGAGGAAGCGGTGCGCCGTTGGAACGAGGCGGGATCGGCCGTCTACCACCTGCGCACCCCGGAGCGGATCACCGCCCTGTTCGACGGCCTGGAACTCGTCGAGCCCGGCGTGGTCTCGTGCCCCCTGTGGCACCCCGGACTCGTCGAGGTCGGCGAGGCCCGCGAGATGGACGAGTTCTGCGGCCTCGCCCGCAAGCGGTAGACGCCGGCCCTCACCGCTGAGAACCGTCGTCGAGCGCGTCGAGCCTTCGGCGCAGGTGGGACAGGATGCTCAGGGCGTCGAGACAGTCCTGATAGGTGAACACCCCCTCGCCCTCCAGGATGACCCGCTCCTCGTGGGCGATGGGGTTCCTGAAGCCCGAGAGGAGGCCGACCGACAGGTCGCGTTGGCATGACCGCATGTTCACCTGGGTTTCCGGAGAGAGGCTCAGGTGCAGCCACGGTCGCAACACGTCCAACCCGGGTTCGTTCGCGAAGGCACGTTGGAGCACGGCCATGTCCTTGTCATTGAATTCCGAGATCCGACGGATGTCGTTGACGTAGCGCTTGATCGCCTCGACCACGGCGGCGAGGTAGTGGCCGTCCCGATACTCGGACTCGCAGGCCTGCTGGAGCGAAGGGTGCAGGTGCCGCCAGTGGAGGTCGGCGTACTCCGGGGCGATCCGTCGCAGCCCGTCGACGACACTGCGTCGATCGTCGTCGGACATGTCGCTGTCGGGTGAGGTGAGCACTTCGAGTACGTCTCCCACGGCACCCGACTCAGGGCCGCGGATCGTCCCGGTCCAATGGTCGGCATCGACGTCGAGTGTCTCCTTGATGCGGTTCCTCTGGGCGGAGCGTCGTGTCTCACGCCTGCGTCGCCCGACCTCGCGGAGTATCCGCTCCAGCCGGTTCCGGAGTGCGGTCGGCTCCGGGAGTTCCCAGGTGATGGAACGTCGGTCCGTCGAGATCACGTCTTCTGAAAGATCATCGAGATAGTCGGCGTCGATGTAGCCGGTGAGGTAGGAGAACGCGTAACTCGATTCGGGGACACCGAAATACTCCGGATCGTTGGCCAGACGACCGTTCACGTAGAGGGTGACTCCGCGCAGTTCCTGGCGTAACGGCCGAACGCTGGCGAAGATCTGTCCCTCGATCAACGGTGCGTGGCGGAGCTCCTCGCGGTCTTCGAGATCGTCCGGCACCTTCCACCTGGTCTCGATCTCGATGTCGGAATAGCGCAGTTCGCGTGTGACCTCGACGATCGCTCCGTTGGCCGACTCAACGTCCAGGCGGAATCCGGCGTCGACGTAGTTGAACAACCGGGAGAGGCTGGTCGCCAACGATTTCAGCTGTACTGGAGTCTTTCGCTTGAGTGACGAGATGGTCACCGAAGTGCCGTGTTCGTCTGCCGACCCGGGATCCGCCCAGGTCTTGGGTTCGTAGACGCCGGAAGCCGACAGCATCTCGTTCCAGTCCATGGTGATGACGGTCCAGGAATCGGAATTCCGGCGTTTGGTCCGGACCGTCACCTGGAGACCGATACCGAACAGGGCGAGCTTGCCCAGGCCCTTCTTGCCCGCCACCCGGCGGCGACCCGATTCGGAAAGGGAATCGCCCGCACGGATTCGGTTCCGACCGATCCTGAGGTACTTGTGTTCCAGGTCGTCCGGGCTCATTCCATGGCCGTCGTCGTGCACGGTGACCGTGGGTTCGGGAGTGTCGGAGAGTACGACGCGGACCCGTGTGGCATCGGCGTCGTATGCGTTGGCGACCAGTTCCGCGAGTGCGTTCGGAAGATGGGAGTACATCTTGAAGCCGAGGTGCTCGATCGTCATCGGGTCGAAGGTCAGCCTCATCGGTACTCCTTGCCCGCTCATCCATTGCCACATATATCGGACTACCCCGTTATTCCTGGTGAGGACCGTGTCCTTTGTGGATCAATGCTGATCGTTCTCTCCGGGGTGTACGAAAGTCAGTTCGAATTACCGCTTTCGACAAGGCGTTGGATGATGTCGCCGCCGTCTATCGGCCGTCGACGTGGAAAGGACGCGGATCTTCCCTCTCGGACGAAGGGTGAGGTGTGAATGCCCGAAACGGTGAGGTCCTGCTTCCCTTTTCGCTACTTCCCCAAATGGATCGTGTGCGGTAGGGCAGGAGATACGTGAACGCCCCGACGCGCGGCGAGGCGTGTCGGGGCGTTCGCTCTGGCGTTTCCGGACCTACCCGGTGGGGCGGTGGTGGCGGATCCAGGCCGCCTGGCCTCCGTCCACCAGCAGGTCCGTTCCGGTGATGTACCGGGAGTCGGGCCCGGCGAGGAACGCGGCGGCCTCCGCGATCTCCCCCGGGGTGCCGCTCCGGCCGATCCCGCAGGCGTGCACCATCGCCGTCATGTGCTCACCCGTGGCGGCCTCGGCCTCCGCGGCGGCCATGGGGGTGGCGATCACTCCCGGGCTGATGGTGTTCAGCCTCGCGCCCCGACGGTTCCATGCCAGGGCCGCCGCCTGGACACGGACCTGGTTGGCCCGCTTGGCGACGATGTAGGCGCTGATGCCGTCGCCGATCGACTTCACCGCGTCCAAGGACAGCAGGTCCTCGGCGGGGGCGGTGGCCAGCGCGTGCTCGTCCTCGGTGCTCAGCGAGGCGTGGTGCCCCGCCATGCTGGCCACGCAGACCAGCGACGTTCCGCGCGCGGCCACGGTCTCGAACACGTCGATGACGTGCGCGGTGCCGACCAGGTCGACCTTCAAGATCGCCTCCGTCGTCGCGGTGGCGGCGGAGACACCGGCGGTGTGCACGATCGAGACGATCCTGCCCTCCCGCCTCGCCACGCGTGCCAGTTCCTCCACCGAGGACCGGTCGGAGACGTCGGTGAGGACGCCCTTGGCGCTGTACCCCGTTTCCCGGAGCGCGGCGACGACCTGGTCCAACCGATCCCGTGAGTAGTCGGCGAGCACCAACCGGCGACCGTTGCCCAGACGACGCGCGATCGCCTCGCCCATGCCTCCGGCCCCGGTGACGACGACCACCTCGTCCGGTTCCTCCATGTGCGACATCTCAGGCCACCTTCCTCGTCGATGCGGACGGGGTCGGGGGACCCTCGTCCCAGGCCGCGCCTCGTGCGATGGCCTGCCGCCACGACCGCAGGGTCCTGGGCGGAATCCCGGCGGCGATCACCCCGGACAACCGTTCTCCGGTGCGGTAGGCGACGACGAACCGACGCTCGTCGAGGTCACCCTCGACCAGGGCGACCTCGTCGTGACCGCGCGGGTATCCGTACGCCTGGAGCTTCACGTCGTACTGGTCGGACCAGAAGTAGGGCACCGGGGCGAAGGGACGCCCTTGGGCGCCGCGGAGCAGGTTCCGGGCGGCGGCCATGCCCTGCTCGGCCGCGTGCGTGCGGTGTTCCACGCGCATGGACGTGCCGAAGAGCGGGTTGTGCCAGCGGGCGACGTCGCCCGCCGCGTACACACCCGGGGCGGCCGAGCAGTACTCGTCGCACACGAGGCCGTCGTCCAAGCGCAGCCCGCTTCCCGCCAACCAGTCCGTATTGGGCACCGAACCGACGCAGACCAGCACCTCGTCGGCCTCGATCACCTCGCCGTCGACCAGCCGCACCCCGTCGTCGGTCACCTCCGCCACACCGGTCCCGGTGCGCAGGTCCACACCGTGCTCCAGGTGCAGTGTCGAGAGCATCCGCCCCACGGCCTCGCCCACGGCGTGGGCCAGCGGGACGGGCGCCGGTTCGACCAGGGTGACCCGGCAACCGATCTCCCGTGCCGCGGCGGCGACCTCGGCACCGAGGAACCCCGCGCCGACCACCAGCAGGTGGCGGCCCGGTTCCAGTCGGGAGCGCAGGTTCAGGGCGTCGTCGAGGGTGCGCAGGACATGGCCGCGCGCGGTGGGCAACGCGCGCGGCCGAACCCCGGTGGCCACGATCAGCCCGTCGTAGGGGATCTCCTCCCCGGAGGCGATCCGCACGGTGCGGGCGGAGGGGTCCACCCCGACCGCCTCGGTGCCCAACCGCAGGTCCACGTCCAGGGCCGTCAGGTCCTCGTCGGAACGGAGCGGCAGCCGGTCCTCCCGCCACGTGCGCGACAGGATCTGCTTTGACAAGGGTGGCCGGTCGTAGGGTGCGTGGGGTTCGTCCCCGAGGAGGGTGACGTCTCCTTCGAAGCCCTCCCGGCGCAGGGTCTCCACGGCGGCCAGCCCCGCCGCCGAGGCCCCGACCACGACGACGCGGTTCAATCCCGCACCAGGCGCAGCGCGGCCGCCGGGCAGATGGCCACGGCCTCGCTCACCTCGTCGTACAGCTCATCGGGCGGGGTGGGGTCGAGCACGACCGCGACCCCGTCCTCATCGCGTTGGTCGAAGACGTCGGGTGCTTCCACGGCGCACTGCCCCGACGCCACGCACTTGGGCTCGTCCAGTTCCACTCGCATGGAGGTCTCGCTTTCTCGTTGTTCCGTGAAATGGCTGTGTCACCAGGTGACGGGCAGGGAGCGCAGGCCGTAGGCCACGCCCTCGAAGGCGAAGTCGACCTCCTCGAACGGCACCGCCAAGCGCAGGGTGGGGATGCGCCGGTACAGGGTGCCGAAGACGACCTGGAGTTCGACGCGCGCGAGCGTCTGCCCCAGGCACTGGTGGGCCCCGTAACCGAAGGCGTGGTGCTTGCGGGCCGGCCGGGAGAGGTCGAGGGCATCGGGCTCCGGGAACGCCTCGGCGTCCCAATTCGCGGTGGCCAGCTCGAAGATGATGCCGTCCCCGGCCGGGATGACCCGGCCACCGACCTCGATGTCCTCCAGCGCGACCCGGCGGATCCCGGTGTGCACGATGGTCAGGTACCGGAGCAACTCCTCGACCGCACCGGACACGACCTTGGGGTCCTCGGTGGTGCGCAGGACCTCCAGTTGTTCCGGGTTGCGCAGCAGCAGGAGCGTGCCCAGCGAGATCATGTTGGCGCTGGTCTCGTGCCCGGCGATGAGGATGGCCGATCCCATGATCACGGCCTCCTCACGGGTCATCCGGCCCTCGTTGACGTGGTCGGCCATCTCCGAGAGCACGTCGTCCGCCGGGTCCCGCATCTTCTTGTCCAGCAGCTTGCCCAGGTACCGACCCAAAGCGGCGCTGGAGGCCTGGACCTCCTCGGGGGTCGAGGTGTGGCTGACCCCGACGGTGCTGTGGCGGTGGAAGAACTCGTGGTCCTCATAGGGCACACCGAGGAGTGAGGTGATGACCAGGGTCGGGACGGGCAGGCCGATCGTGGTGACCAGGTCGGCGGGTTTGGGGCTGGCCAACAGGTCATCGATCAGTCCGTCGAGGAGCCGCTGGATGGTCGGGCGCAGCGCCTCGACGCGCTTGACGGTGAAGGGCAGGTTGACCAGGCGACGCAGCCGGGTGTGCTCCGGGGCGTCGGTGTTGGTGATCAGCTCCGGCAGGTGCGGCGCGATCTCGGCCCGGCCCGCGGTCATGTGCGGGTAGTTCGGGAGTTTCTCGTCGATGCTCAGCCGGGGATCGGTGAGCAGGGCTCGCTGGTCGGCGTGCCGGGTCACCAGCCACGGGGTGCTCCCGTCCCAGATTCGGACCTTGGCGACCGGCTCCTGCTCGGTCAGCTCGCGCAGTCGCGGGGCGGGGCTGAAGGGACAACCCTCCTGCCTGGCCGCCGGGTACTCGGTCACCGATCGCGCGGACGCGTCGCCCTGCGGGGTGGCGGTGTCGGTCATGCGTCTCCTCTGATCGCTCTTCGACGCGGGTCGTGCGGGAACGACCCTCATCGAGAGGCAACCAAGGAGTTCTGACAACGCGCGGACACGAACCTGACGGGAAGCTGACGTGGCGTGGATCACATCCGGGCGCGAACGCGCGAGGCGTGGTTCAGCGGTGCCCGCCCTCCATCGCGTAGCCGAAACCGCGGTGGGTGCGGATCAGGTTCGGCCCGCCCCCCTCCACCTTGCGGCGCAGTCGCGAGACGAGCCGTTCGATCGCGTTGTCCCCGCGGAGTTCGCCCCAGAGGTGATCGGCGATGTGCTCCTTGGACAGCACCCTGCCGGAGTTGACCAGGAGGTAGCGCAGCAGTCGGTACTCGGCGGAGGTCAGGTCCAGTTCCCGTTCTCCTCTGCGGGCCCGACACGAGGTGTCGTCCAGAGCCAGGTCCCCGTAGCGGAGCAGGGGTTCGGAGCGCCCCGCGCTCCGTCCTCGGATCAGCAGCCACACCCGCGCGAGGAGCTCGGTGATCTGGACGGGTTTGGCGATGTAGTCCTCGCCGCTCAGACCGACCTCGGGCAGGACGGCGTCGAGGTAGTCGCCGGTCACCAGGAACAGCACCGGCGGGCCGTCGACACCACGGCGTCGACGTGGGATCTCCGAGAGGTCGGGGAGCGTCGTGTCGACGAGGACGAGGTGCAGGCCGCCGCGCCCCATGCGGTCGATGGCGGCTTCACCGGTGTCGGTGACGTCCACCCGGTATCCGGCCAGTTCGAGTGTCGGGCACAGGATGTCCACGACCTCCGGGTCGCACGCGACCACAAGGATGTGCTCACCGTTGCCACGGCGCATGTACCGCCCCCGCGTGAGGAGATTCGGGAAGGATGGTTCAGGGACTGAACGAACCATAGCGAGCGCCGAGTTCCGGTGCGGTCACATACGGTCGCGGGTGCCCGATCGGGTCGTCATTCCTTACCGTCCATCCGCGTGATCTGTTCGCTGACCGCCCGGAACCCCTGTTCCAGCGCGCGCAGGTCCTCGACCCGCAGGTGGGCGAGGATGTCGGAGCGGAAGGGTCGGGTCACCAGCAGGCGGCGCGTGACCGACGTGCCCAGGGGGGTGGCGTGCACGCGGCGGACCCGGTGGTCGTCGGGGTCCAGGGTGCGCGCGGCCACGCCCTGGGACACGAGTCGGTCGAGCATGGTCGACATCGACGCCATCGATACGTCGAAGGCGGCGGCCAGGTCCCTGCCCGTCGCACCCTTCTCGGAGGTGACCAGAAGCATCAGCACCCGAAGCTGCGGAATGGTCAGGTTCATGCGGATCAGGTACTGGAGGAGCGCGGCCAGTACGGCCTCCTCCATCTGTCCGTTCAGGCGCTCGATCTCGCGCAGGAGGTGGTCCCGCTCGTGTTCGTCCTGTTCAACACCCTCGTGCGGCATGTCGCAATGATAGGGCGATCGGTGCTTCCACCGTCCCGTGCCGAAAATGCTTAGTGCCATGCTAACCTTCGTCGCGCACAGATACTCGACACGTAGTGACAGTGAGTGACACATCCCTGCGGCACATGCGCCATCGGCGACGTGTTCGCGCACCCACGGTGACACGTCGACCATCGAATGAGGACGGCCATGAGCGCACCCTCCGACGCGACGCAGAGCCAGGAAACCCCTGCCGAGGACGTCGAACTGGAATCTCTCCGGGAACGGTACGCCCGGGAACGGGACCGCCGGATCCGACCCGACGGAACGGCCCAGTACCGCTCCACCACGGGCGACTTCGGCTACTACGCCACCGACCCCTACACCCCCCGCACCGAACGCGAGCCCCTGAACGACACGGTGGACGTGCTCGTGATCGGCGGCGGCTTCGGTGGCCTCACCACCGGTGCCCGGCTACGGCAGGTCGGTGTGGAGTCGATCCGGATGATGGACGAGGCCGGCGACTTCGGCGGCACCTGGTACTGGAACCGCTACCCCGGCATCCACTGCGACATCGAGTCCTACTCCTACATACCCCTGCTGGAGGAGGTCGGGTACGTCCCGAAGTGGCGCTACGCCCCCGGCGAGGAGATCCGCCGGCACGCGGTCGCCATCGCCGAGACCTTCGGCCTGTACCGCGACGCGCTCTTCCACACCCGCGCGACCTCGATGGACTGGAACGAGGACGAAGGCGTGTGGGAGGTGGCGACCGACCGGGGCGACCACATGCGCGCCCGCTACGTCATCACCTCCTCCGGGACCCTCAGCCGCCCCAAACTCCCCGGGATCCCGGGGATCGAGAACTTCCGCGGCCACACCTTCCACACCAGCCGCTGGGACTACGGCTACACCGGAGGAGACGCGGACGGCGGTCTCGTCGGCCTCGCCGACAAGAAGGTCGCGGTCGTCGGAACCGGAGCGACCGGCGTGCAGGTCATCCCGCATTTGGGCCGCGACGCCGAGCACCTGTACGTCTTCCAGCGCACCCCCTCCTCGGTGGACGTACGCGACAACCGCCCCACCGACCCGGAGTGGTCGGGGTCCCTGGAGCCCGGCTGGCAGCGCGAGCGCATGGAGAACTTCCTCTCGATCATCTCCGGTGAACCGGTCGAGACCGACCTCACCAAGGACGGCTGGACCGCCACGGCCAGACTCCAGCGCAAGATGATCACCGGTGCGCTGGACACCTCCGTCTCGGCGGAGGAGCGCGAGCGCCTCGACGAGATCGCCGACGCGCGGACGATGAACCGGATCCGTACCCGCGTCGACGAGGTCGTCCAGGACCCGGCCACGGCCGAAAGGCTCAAGCCCTGGTACCGGTACATGTGCAAGCGTCCCTGCTTCAGCGACCACTACCTCCAGACGTTCAACCGGCCCGACGTCACCCTCGTGGACACCGCCGACCACGGCGGCATCACCCGCGTGACCGAGGACGCGATCGTGGTCGGCGACACCGAGTACGAGGTCGACTGCGTCGTCTTCGCCACCGGGTTCGAGGTGGGTATCTCCGGGGTGCTGTCCGGAGCCCTGCCGGTGCGGGGCAGGGACGGGCAGGAGCTCCTCGCCTCGTGGAGCCGTGGACCCAAGACCCTGCACGGTTTCTACAGCCCCGGGTTCCCCAACCTCTTCCACCTCGGGTCGATGCAGAACGCCAACTCGGTCAACTTCGCGCACATCCTGCTGGAGCAGGCCGAGCACATCGCCGCCGTCATCGAGCAGGCGGGCAAGACCGGGGCCGAGGTGGTCGAACCCTCCGAAGAGGCGACCGAGGAGTGGGTGCGGACGGTGCGCGAGAGCGCCCACGACAACTCCGACTTCCAGGCCCAGTGCACGCCCGGCTACTACAACCGTGAGGGCACCGCCACGGGCGGGAGCAACTCCTACGGCCCGGGTCCGGTGGCGTTCCACCGGATCCTGCGTGAGTGGAGGGACACCCGCATGGACGAGGTCCTGGTCCAGCGGACGGCGGTGAGCGACAGATGAGGGCGACCACGACCCGTGCGTTCGCGGCGCTCCTCCTCGTGGGAGTGGCGGCGGGGTGCTCGGACCCGGAACCGGAGCGGACCGAGCAGGAGGGCGCGCAGGAGGGCGAACTCACGGCCGAACTCCTCACCCAGGTGACCTCGGTGCACGAGGAGACCGGCATGACACTGCTGGAAGGTCCGGTCTTCGGCCCCGACGGAGATCTGCTCGTCGTCGACGTCCCCACGCCCGCGGGGGAGCCCAAGGTGCTGCGGGTGGACACCGAGACCGAGGAGGTGTCCACGGTGTTCACCGACGACACCGGCGCCTACACCTCCGCCCAGTTCAGCCCGCTCGACGACCGCCTGTACCTGACCGACTTCGCCGGCGGGAAGATCGTCTCCATCACCGCGGAAGGGGAGGACCCCGAGGTCTTCTTCTCCGGTGACGTCGACGGAAGCCCGATGAACCCGGACGACCTCACCTTCGACGAGGCCGGGAACATGTACGTCAGCGACTCCGCCGGCTTCGACGCCCCCGCCTGGGAGGAACAGGGCAGGGTGGTCAGGATCGACGGGGAGACGGCGGAGGCGACCGTGTTGGCCGAAGACCTGCCCGCGCCCAACGGGATCGCCTTCACCCCGGACTACTCGGGTCTGTGGGTGGGGTTGTACGGGGCCAACCGGGTCGACCACTACGCGCTGAACGAGGACGGCACGGAGGTGCTGACCTCGCACGCGGCCATCCACTTCGATGGTGGCACCAGCCGGATCGACTCCATCGCGGTGGATGCCGACGGCAACCTCTACCAGGCGGTCCACGGGCAGCCCCGGATCTTCGTCTACTCCTCGACCGGCGAACACCTGACGACGGTGAACGTTCCCGAGGACGCGGCCTCCGGACTGGACACGGCCACCAACGTCGCCATCGCCCCCGGCACGACCGACGCCTACATGACGGTGAGCGGTGAGGACGGCGGGTTCGTCTACGCCTTCGACGCGCTCGCCGAGGGGATTCGCCAGTCCAACGGCGGCTGATCCACGCCCCTCGATCCGGTAACGCCCGACTTCCCTGCCAGCGTTACCGGGTCAGGGAGTGGTCGGGGAGAGGGCTTCGGCGCGGACCATGACGCAGTCGAACTCCAGCACGCGACCGGTGCTCTCCTCGCGGGTCACCGGGTACATGCCGGTCACCTCGAAACCGTCCGCCTCGTACACGGCGATGGCCTCGGCCATGCGGGGCATGCCCTCGTAGATCTGCATCAGGGCCACCTCGGACTGCAAGCCCACGAACTCCGTGATCCGCTTGCCCGCGCCGGCGTAGGCCTCCAGGTCGAAGCCCTGGGTGTCCATCTTCAGGTAGGGGCGCGGGTTCTCCAACCCGGCGAGCGCCTCGTCCATGAGGCCGTCCAGGCGTCCCAGCGTGATCGTCTCGGTGCGCGTCTTCTGGAACCGCTTGTACCGGGTGTTGCCGAACTCGCTGGCGCCCAGCAGCGAACTCATCGACCCCGGCACGACGTTGATCTCCGCGGTGCCGTCCTCACGGCCCAGCGCCATCTCGTGGACGTGCCAGTCGGGGTCCTCGGCGGCCACGGCGCGCAGCTTCTCCGCCATGTCGGGGACCGGTTCGAAGGAGACGATCCGGCCACGGTAGCCCTGTTCGCGCAGGCCGCGGCCGTACTGGCCGATGTTGGCGCCCACGTCGAAGACACAGTCGACCCGGTAGTGGCGCAGCACCGAGGCCACGTGGCGGGCGCCCAGGTGGTTCTGCGCCCGCTTGTGCAGGGCGAGCTCGTCGGCGTCGCTCATGGACTCGCGGGCGAGCAGTTCCGCGCCCGGCCCCAACGGCGTTCGGGTCCAGCCCTGGGGCGGAACGATGGGGCGGTGGTCGCTCTCGCCACGGGTGACCAGCCAGGTGCGTGGTCCGGCCGGGGTGACCCGGTAGTCGCCGCGGCGTTCGAGCACGGCGGCCCCCGGGCCGAGGTCGTGCACGTTGACCCGGCGGCGCAACAGGTCGAGCAGGCGGCGGCGTAGCGTCGGCATGGTTTTCCCAGAGGTCACTGTGGGTGGTGGTGCGGACATTACGCGTGGTCGAGGGTTCTGTCGAGTGGTTCGGGGATATTCGTCGCCGACAGCGCCTCCACGAGGGCCGGGGCGTCCCCGCCCATGGACAGGATGACGGTGCCCCGTGCGGTCGGATCCAGGCCGCGTCGCTCGGCGAGCGACGCCAGGGCCGCCTCGTCGCTGTCGCCCTCGACGAGGATCACGGTCCGCGCTCGGTGGAGTGGTCCCATCCCCGCACTCTACGAAGGGTGCGGCCGGGCGCGCCCGTTCAGGCCTGTTCGGTCGCCTGGGCGGGGAGGTTGCGACGGGGGACGACGTCCTCGGGGCGCAGGGGTTCGTCGCAGGTCGGGCAGTGCCGCGGGGCGTCCAGGGGTAGGACGTGCTCGTGGCCGTCGGCGGCGCGGTGGTGCAGTGTGGCCGGTGATTCGTCGAACAACCACCGGTCGCCCCAGCCGAACAGGGCGAACACCACCGGGGCCAGGTCGCGACCGGCCTCGGTCAGGTGGTATTCGTGCCGTGGCGGGCGCTGCTGGTAGGTGCGGCGTTCGACGATGCCGGTCTCCTCCAGGGAGCGCAACCGGGCGGTGAGCCGATCGCGGGGCGCCCCGGTGTTGCGGGCGATCGGGTCGAAGCGGTGCACCCCGAACAGCAGCTCGCGGACCACGAGCAGGGACCAGCGCTCACCGACGATCTGCAGGGTCGCCGCCGCCGGGCAGGGGCGACCCGGGACGGTGATGGCGGGCGGTCGTCGCGACATGTTCCCAGGATGGCACGGGGCCGTTAGTTTGAAAACCAAACTCACCATGTAGCGTGTGCCCCATGCAGACTCACGACAGCGTCCCCGAATCCTGGGGCGAACCCCGCAGCAAGACCGTCACCTGGTACGACCCCAAAGTCACCGTCGGGGGACGTGAAGGGCTCAGCGGCCTGGAACACCTGGAGGCGGGGATGCGCGGCGAGATCCCCTTCGCCCCGATCGGCCACCTCATGGACTTCCGGTTGAGCGCGGTCTCCCAGGGCGAGGTCCGCTTCGAGGGCACCCCCGACGAGTCCGCCTGTAACCCCATGGGCGCGGTGCACGGCGGCATGATGTGCACCCTGCTGGACTCGGCCGTGGGCTGTGCCGTGCAGAGCACCCTGCCCGCCGGAATGGGCTACACCTCGGTGGAGATCAAGGTCAGCTACCTGCGCCCGGTGTTCGTCGGCGCTCCGCTGTACACCCGCGGGTGGGTCACCAAGCCCGGCCGCCGGGTCGCCTTCGCCGAGGGCGAGATCCGCGACGCCGCCGACAAGGTGGTCGCCACCGCCTCCTCCACCTGCCTGGTCTTCGAGATCTGACCGAATCCGACCGAGGCCCTCCCCGTGGGTCAGGGCGGCGACGTGGTTCCCTTCGGGTCGCCGCGACGCAGCCGCTCGAAGACCAGGTCGAAGGTGAAGCCCGCGGTGAACCCCATCGGCACCACGAAGAACAGCAGTCGCCGCGCGTCCAGCCCCTCCAACAGCTCCGGAGCGGTCAGCAACTGCGCCGCCACGTAGGTCAGGACCGCCACGGCCCCCGCGCCCAACCCGCGGGCACAGGCACGCAACGCCGAGGGAGAGACCCCGAAGGAGTCGCGGATCAGCGCGCCGGAGACCGCCGCGCACATCGGCGCCCCGAGCAACAGCGCCAGGGTGGCGGTCCCGGCCGGTCCGGGTCCGGGCCCGGGGACGAGCACGATCGCGGCGAGCGCGACGAGCAGCAGCAGGATCGCCGCGACGAGCCCACCCGACTCGGCCCATCGGTCCAGGCGCCGCGAACGTCGCTCTCGCCGCCGGCTCTCGACCCGACGCTCCATCTGCGCGCGCAGCAACCCGGTGACGCGTCGCGCGGACTCGGCGGACCAGGACTCGCCCAGAACCTGCACGTGCTCGGCGGTGGCGTGGTGCTCCGAACGGGCCATGTCGACGCGCACCTGTTCGGCGGCGCCACCGAAGGCGGCGAGGGGGGTCACCGGGATGCCCTGCGCCAACGCCAGGATGCCCGCCACCCGGGTCGATCGGCCGCCGCCGACCAGGACGATCCCGTCCGCCGCCAACAGGGTCCGGTAAAAGGGGACCTCCCACTCATCACCGATGTCGCGCACCGTCGTGATCCGTACCGACGCCCCCTCGGGCAGCTCCGGCGTGTACTCCTGGTGCCGGGCGCGGTGGGCCTCCACCCGCCCTTTCCGGGTGGCCACCGCCGCGTATCCGCGCACCACCAGGGTCTCCGCGTAGTGGTCGCGGTCGGAGAACACCACCAGGTCGTAGGAGGCCAGGGCGAGCGCGCGGCCCAGTTCGTGGCAGGCGGCTCGGGCCCGGTCGAGGTCGCGCAGCGGCGGGTCGTACTCGCGCCGTGCGTCCAGGCTGCCCACCACGGCGATCCGGGGACGACTGTCCGTGGCGGAGACGGCGTCGGGGGAGGGCGGGTTCAAGGGTCGAGGCTCCCTTCCGTGTCCGGGTCGGGGATCAGGAGCGCCAGGGCGTCCGCGGCACCGTCGACGCCGGTGGTCTCGCGCACCGCCAGGGAGAGCCAGGCGATGGTGTCCGAGGCGTGATGTTGGTGCGAGAGGTGCTCCACGAGTCGGCTCGCGCGTTCGAACGCCGGTTCGGTGACCGGCCACAGGAGGGGGTTCTGGGCGCGACCGCCGCGCAGCTCCCCGAGCCTGCTCAGGAAGGCCCGCCACAGGTGTTCCTCGTCCAAGGCGGGGACACGGGAGAGGACGTGCGCCACACGGGTCTCCCATGGGGCCGAGTGGTCGAGCCCCGCCGTGAAGTCCTCCTTCCTGGCGGCGCCGTCGGCCCGCGCCCGCACCTTCCACGCCGGCTCTACCGACTCGGCCTCGCTCGTCGACAGGGGCGGCAGGGGAGTGGCCGCCGCACGAGCCACCAGACCGCCGACCCGGAAACACAGGGCCCGGTAGTCGTCAGGAGAGGTGTACATCAGGTCCAGAACACCTCGGTCGGCGTGCCCGACCGGCTCCACCCAGTCCAGCCGCTGCCGCTTGCGGACCGCGCGTGGTAGCGGGACTTTCAACGGACGCCAGACCAACGGAAGCAGCGGGTGGGGCGCCCCTCCGTTTGGTCGGAACCGGCGCAGGCGCTCCTCGAACACGCCCCATTCCCGCGCGCACCACTCACTGTCGAGTTGGGGGTCGCTCAAGAGCACCACCATCGTGGCGACGGTCCCGCAGTGCCACAGCAGCTCCGGCCGCCACTCCCCGCCCTCCTCCAGATAGGGGCCGCTCACGCCCACGACGTGGTCGTCGGCGTGCAGCCGCACGGTCCGCTCCAGGTCACTGTGGAAACGCAGCACCTCCTCTCGGTCCGCCTCACGGCCGCCGTAACTGGTGAAGAAGGTGCCGGGACGTTCGTCTTGCGTACTCAGATCTCCGGCACCTCCAGGTCGATGTGGGCACGTGCGCTGAACGGGTCACCGGTGTGCCGGGCGGAGCTGTTGAGGTAGTTGGCGAAGGCGATCTCGGTGTGCGGGTGCTGGGGGCCGAAGCACTCGCGCAGGGCCTCCTGGGTGCGCACGTCCAACGCGACCGCCTCGGTGATCTCGCCCGCGGCCACCAGGGTGTTGGCCCGGTTGACGGCCGCGCCCAGGGTGAGGGGGTGCAGCGGCCCCACCTGGTCGTCCTCGGTCAGGCCCTCGTGCGCCAGCCGCGCCTGTTCGACGGCGTGGTCGACCTCGCCGGCCCGGCAGGCGTAGGCCGCCAGGTTGGACCGGGCCACGAGCGTGAACGGGTGCCGCTCACCGAAGGTCCGTTCGTACCCGTCCACGCAGGCCTCGGCCTGCCGCCGGGCCTGGGCGAAACGGTCGTCGGCGGCCAGGCACGCGGCCAGACAGGCGGCCAGTTCCAGACCCATCGCCAGACTGCGCGGGTGGTCCTCGCCGTACTCGTTCAGGTGCAGTTCCCTGGTCCGAACGATCCGACGCAGCGCCTGTTCGGGTTCGCCGACCAGGCGCTCGGTGACCGCGAGCTCCTTGCGGGCGTGCAGGGTGTGCGACGACAGTTCCCCGACGGTGCGGCGCAGCAGGTGGGCGGCCTGCTGGATCTGGCGTTGGGCGATCACGTACTCGCCCATCCGCCGGCGGTAGGTCGCTGCGGCCGAGGACAGGATCCAGGTGTGCGGGTGCCCCTGGGACAGCAGCTCGCGCGCGCTGCGGAACGCCTGGGCGGCGCTCTCCAGGGCCGGTCCGTACTCACCGGCCGCGGTCAGCGACAGCGCCAGGTTGTGCTTGGCCAGCAGGGTGTGCTGGTGGTCGGGCCCTCGGTCGTCGAGGTAGGCGTCGTAGGTCTTGCGGTCGTGGACCAGGGCCTCCTGGAACCGGCCGAGCGCGCGTAGGTCCGCACCCATCCCGCGTCGGGTCAGGAGGGTGAACGGGTGCGCCTCGCCCAGGACGTCCAACTGGAGGTCGAGGGTCCGGCTGTTCAGTCGGTCCGCCGCTCGGTGCTCGCCACGGGACCGGTGGACGTTGGCCAGTTGGGTGGCCAACCGGAGCCGGAGCTGGTCGCGTTCGCCGAAGGACTCGGTCCAGCCCTCCAGCAGCGGGGCGCCCAGGCGCAGCGCGACCGCGAATTCGCTGTGCCGGTAGTGGTAGCGCACCTGGTTGACGAGCCAGCGACGCACCTCGTCGTGGGCGCTCTGGTCGGCGCCGGAGGGGGCGATCTGCCAGCGCAGGTGTTCGTACCGGTGGTCGTGCCGGGTGTCGTCGGCCTCCTCGTCGTGCGGCGCGTAGGCGGCCAGGAGCAGACGCGCCGCCTCCCGGAACCGGGGGCGTTCGTCCTCGGGGATGCGGTCGCGGACCACCGCCTGTACGGCCGGGTGCACCGAGAAGGTCTTCAGGTGCCGGTCGTGGTTGAGCAACAGCACCCGGGTGAGCTGGTAATGGATGTGGTTGAAGTTGATCAGCCCGCTGCGGTACCGGGGGTCGGCGTCGCCGTACTCGGCGGCCGCGTGGGGCGAGCGCAGCAGGTCCTCGGGGATGCCGTCCGGGGCCAGGTGCGAGACCAACCGGATCAGGCACAGGCTCGCCGGGTGGTAGCCCTCGATCTCGTCCAGGGCCAGGGAGCCGCTCAGCCGTTCCTCGAACGACCCCTCGCCCTGGGTGACGGACGGTTCGCGTTCGTCGAGCAGCCGCACGTACTCGGCCACCGCCCGGCGCCCGTCGTCACGGCGCTGGGCGGAGTTCAGCCACTCCAGGGCCCGGTGCAACAGGGCGGGCAGGTGACCCAGGCGCCGGGAGAGGTCGAGCGCGGTGGCGGCGTCCAGCTCCGGGTACCGGTCGTCGAAGAGCTCCACGACCTCCTCCTCGGTGAAGGGACCGACCTGGAGGCAGCGTCGGTGCCCGTAGGTCTCCCAGTCCCGGTGATAGGAGGTGACGATGACGTGCCCGTTGTCATGGGGGATGAGCGCGTCCAGGTCACCGGGCGGCCCGGCGTTGTCGTAGACCAGCAGCCAACGGTGCACGGGTCGGCCCCGACGCAGCGTTTCCAACACGTCGTCCGGACCCTCCGACCGCCGGTCGGGGTCGTCGGGGACACGGCGATTCAGTTCGACCGCCAGGTCTGTCAGGGAGGCCTCGACCTTCTCCGACCGGTCGGCGGAGATCCACCGGATGAGGTCGTAGTCGCTACGGAACCTGCGGACGAACTCGCGCACGATCTCCGACTTGCCGCTGCCCTGCATGCCCACCAGCACCACCGGTGGTTTGTCCTCCATCCCCTGGCCGAGGAGGTCGCGGATCCGTTCCAGGTGCCCCTCACGGCCGCTGAAGTTCGGGTTGCCGCTGGGTGCGTTGTTGATCCGCTCGGGGTTGGGTTCGCCGGGGTAGCGCGGCCCGTGTTCGGGCCCCAGCGAACGGCGGCTGTCGAAGGCCGGGTCGAACCGGGCCAGGAGCGCGCGGCGGGCGTCCCGTTCCTCTCGGATACGCAGGTTGAGCCACTCGGCCTCGGGGAAGTCGTCGGGTGGGGCGCCCTCCCCGATGGTCACGCCGAGCACCCGGTGCGCGCCGTTGCCACCGTTGTCCGGCGCCCGTTCCAGGAGCCGGGCCAGGACGTTCAGCGCGGGGGAGCCGCGCAGGTGGGCGGAGACCAGCACCGTGACCACACTGTTGGCGGGCGAGTGCGGGGGCGGCGCGTCGGGGTCGGTCCTGGGTCGGACCACCCTGATGCCGACCCATTCCAGCTGGGCGCCGACCCAGTCGACCCATACCCGGTCGCGGGGGTCGGCCACCAGGACCACGGACGTGACCGTTCCGTGCCGGATCTGCTCGAAGACCAGCTGGACCTGTTCGGTCTGCTCCTGGGTCAGGTGCCGCCCACGGGGAATGTCGCCGTCGGTGAGCAGGGAGGTCAGGCGCTCATAGGAGTGGAACAGGGAATTGGGCATCCTGGTCCGTTCCAGGAAGGCCGCCAGGGTGCGACGTTCGGCGATGGTCGCCTTGTAGGGGATCTCGGCCCGTCCCCAGTACTGCCACGGGTCGTTCTCGGGCACCTCGACGTAGGGGGCGAATCGGGCGTAGGCGGAGTCCAGGTGGGCGGCCAGGTCGGGCAGGTCCTGGTCGACCCTGGTCAGCACCGGGTGGACGGGGACGTCGGGCGCCTCGGCCCGTAGGTCGGCGGCGATTCCGACGGCCTTGGTCACGGCGTTCTGGTTCAGGGTCAGGCACAGCACGACCTGGTCGGCCAGGAGCGTGGCGCACTGGCGTCCCAACAGGCCGTTGCCGGGGGCGGTGTCCACCAGGACGTAGTCGAAGCCGCTCTGGAGCAGGTGGGTGCGCAGCGCGCGCAGGAAGTGTCGGGCCGACGCACTGGTCGCGAAGCGCGCGTTGTGGATGTTCTGCAACAGGACCCGCTGTTCGGGGTCGCGCCCGCCGGGCCCCAGATATCCGATCTCCCCCTCGGGGACCCCGGGGATGACGGTCCACCGGCTCAGGCGGTCGACGCGGTGACGCAATTCGGTGCCGTGCCGGCACACCTGGGCCGGGTCGGTGCCTGGGACCTGGGTCTGAGCCATGATCTCGGTGATCATGTCGACGATCCCGTGTTGGGGTTCGCCGCGCAGGGTGAACAGCGGTGCGAAGTACTCCCGTAGTTCCGGGGCGCGCAGGTGGAAGTCCACGAGCAGGACGCTGCGACCGGTACTGGCGATGTTCCAGGCGATATTCGCCAGGGAGGTGGTGCAGCTGCTTTCGGACCGGGGCGAATGGAACACGAGGATTCTGCTGCTGGAGTTCGTGTCCCCGCTTTCTGTACTGGTCAACGTGGCTCCGGGATATCCCTTATCCGTTTTTTGTCGGGCATGCCAGGGTGTTCGGTCACTTTCCCCCGGGCTTTTCGGGCGGGGTAGGGGTGTTCCCCTTTTCACGCCCGGAGAATCCAGGGTGTATCGGAACGAGATCTGGGAGAAGGGAAAGAAGAAAGGGATGGGAATCATGATGCGCATGGGACGCTCGTTGTCCCTATTTGTCCGCCGGTAAAAAAGTGGAGAAAAGAAGGAGGCCCCCGGCGTCGTGCCGAGGACCTCACCCGTGTTCGCTCACTCCCGGAACGGGACGCGATACTCCGAGGCCCGGTCCTCGGCGAACTCCACCATCCGCTCCTGCCGTCGCTCCACCGCGGGCCGCTCCGGGTGCGCCACATGACGCAGCTCCCCGCGACGCCCGCGCCGGTTCGCCAGGGACATCGCGGCCGAACGTCGCATCCCCAACTCCTCACCTTCTTCGGCCAGCGCCCGCCGGACCCGGGAACGGTAGGTGTGCCGCACGACGAAGTAGACGATCACGGCCGCCAGGAACGCCAGCAGGGACTTGAGCAGGACTCCGACGAATCCTTCGATGATCGGCGAGTCGAAGAACCAGTGCACGCCGATCGCCGTCAGGAGCAGCAAGGCCGCCCGCAGGCCGTGACGGCGACCGGGCCGCCACCCCGACGCGACCATCAGACCGACCGCGGTGCCCGCCACCGCCGTCATGGCCCAGTGCGAGCCCAGCCCGGTGAGCACCACCCGCAGCAGGAACGTCTGGACCACCGCGGCGGTACCGTCGAGGCCGCCCTGCATGGCGATCACGTTCATCGAGTAGGTGAAGTCCTCCACCAGCTGGAAACCCAGACCCACCAGGGAACCGATCACGAAACCGTCCATGGGTCCGCGCACCACGCGCGGTGCGATGACGGCGATGAGGACGACCCCGATGACCTTGAGCAGCTCCTCGTTGAGCGGGGCGGTCAACGCCGCCCCCCAGGCGCCGCCGAACGACAACCCGCCGAGGGTGTTCCAGATCGCCGACAGGTTGTCGTTGGCGACCAGCGCGAGCCCCACGGCGGCGGTCATGCCCCAGACCAGGGCCAGGAACGAGAAGGTCGCCGAGGGCGAGCGCACCGGGCGGATCCGGCGCAGCACCCAGAAACCGACGACGCCGACCACGGTGAGCATCAGCGCCGACAGCACGGCCTCCCCGAAGAACACCAGGACCGAGCCGAGGAGACCGTTGGCCATGATCGCGAACCCGGCCAGGCACAACAGCCCGAACACGATCGCGGTCACCAGGCGCGGGAGGCGCTGAGGTCGAGACGGGCCCTCGTGCGGGGCGGGCAGCGGTTCGGTGCCCGCGGTGCCCTCGGGGCCCCGAACCGCGTCGCGGGGCGAGGGCACGCGCGCGCCCTTGTGGGACGTGATCTCGGGTTCGGGGCGTGCGTGGCTCATGACCCTCCTGTCGTTCGGTCGAACCTGATGGACTGGAGGAGTTTCTCGGCGTCGGCGAGATCGGCCCCGCTCTCTCCGCTGGTGGCCGTGGACTCCACGGCGAACCCTCCGTTGGGGGAGGGGAAGAGGGTCGCGGTGCCGATGCTCTCGTTGCTGTGCAGGGCCCCGGTCAGTCCTTCGGCGCCCGACTCGGAGGTGACCGGTCGGGGATCGGTGAGACTGGCGGAGGGGTCGCCCACCCGGACGACCTCGCGCATGCCCTCCCACAGTTCGGTCTCCGACGTCCTCTCGGGCGGGTCGACCACGCTGACCTGCACCCGCACCGGCCCCTTGCTGAGCCGGTACTGCTGTCCGGCGGTGCTGGAGCCCGGGTGGAGCTCCCATCCTTCATCGAAGGACAGCTTCGCCTCGTGCCCGGAACCGGTGGCGATCATCATGCTGTGCCCGGACGTCACGGGCGTGCTGTCGGGCAGGGCGGCGTTCACCGCCGTCCACCCACCGACCAGGACCGCGACCACGGCGGCGGCGATCCCCAAGGGGAACCATCCGCCGCGCGGTCCGCGCGGCCTGGCGTGCCGAAGCGTCTCGCTCTCCTCCACCATCGTGCCCCCTCGCTGCGCTGTGTGTACTCACCAGCGAAACATCAAGGACCGTGCGGGAAGAGGAGGAAAGCGGTTCTTGGCACACGTTTACGACGATTTCACCGAACTTCGGCCCGGGGGAGACCCTCGCGGTGACCACGGCGAAGATGGCCGGCGCGAGAATTCGTGTGAGCGACCCTGGGAACGCGCCGCACGTCCCCTTGGCATGGTGACGGGAACATGATGGGATGCCATCGCCCGAAAGCACCCCCGAACCCGAAGGCCACAGCGAGCCGATGTCGAAGAACACCGACGCCCTCACCAGGGACCGTTCCTCCCTAGGTCACCGAATTCGTTACGCACTGCGCAACCCCGCCAAGGTCGGGCCGTACGTGCGGCGTTCCATGCGCGACCTGCGCCTGCGCCTGACCCACCGTGACCATGTCTCCTACTACCGCGCCGTCATGGCCTCCGACGTGGCCCGCGACCCCAAGGCCGCCGTCGGCAGCCGCAACGAGGACCGGTGGCTCGCGCTGGGACGGATGCAGTTCGAGTACCTCCGCGGACACGGTCTGGAGCCCGGACACCGCATGCTCGACATCGGTTGTGGGAACCTGCGCGCCGGGTGGCGGTTCATCGGACACCTGGACCCGGGCGGTTACTACGGCATCGACATCTCCCCGGACATCCTCATGTCCGCGAAGAAGGTCCTGGCCGAGCGGGGTCTGCAGCACAAGCTCCCGCACCTGACCATCACCCAGGACCTCACCTTCGACTTCCTCCCCGAGAAGCACTTCGACGTCATCCACGCGCACAGCGTCTTCTCGCACTCGCCGCCGGAGGTCATCGAGCAGGCCCTGGCCCACGTGGAGCGGATCCTGGCGCCGGGGGGCTTCTTCGACTTCACCTTCGACCGCACCGAAGGTACCGAGCATCAGGTGCTGCGCGAGGACTTCTACTACCGCACCGAGACCCTCGTCGCCATGGCCGAGCGGCACGGGCTCCGGGCGCGGTTCATGGACGACTGGGAGAAGCTCCCACACGGACAGTCCAAGATCCGGGTGACCCGGCCCGACCTTCAGGAGTGAGCGGGGAGGACTTCACAGGGTCGTGGGCATCGGGCCGCCGTTCCATTCGACCGCGTCCTTCAGGGCCCGTTCCAGGTCCATCGTCTCGCCGGTCAGGTCGGCCTGGGCGCGGTGCAGGTTCATCACGATGCGCTCGGCGTCCGCCCATTCGGCGAACTCGCCCAGGTCGGCGGCGTGGGCGGCGTCCAGCGGGGTGCGGCCTTCGCGCACGGCGTCCCCGGCCGTGGCCAGCACGAACCGGTAGTAGCGCTCGTGCGCGGCCAGGACCCGGTCCAGGTCGGGGGCCGCGAACACCGGCCCGTGCCCGGGCACGACGTGTTCGGGGGAGAAGGAGCGCACCCACTCCAGTGAGCGCAGAGCCCCGTCGAGCGAGCCCATGAACACCAGCGGGGTCAGCCCGTGGAAGAGCAGGTCCCCGGTGAACAGCAGCCGCTCCTCCGGCAGCCAGGCCACCACGTCGCCGGGGGTGTGCGCGGTGTACCCGGGGTGGTGCAGGTCGACCCGGCGACCGCCCAGGTGCAGGGTGAGTTCCCGGTCCAGGGTCACCGAGGGGACCCTGCGGGTGACGTCGCCCCAGTCGGGGACGGGGTTCCACACGGGTGGGACGTTCTCGAACAGCGGGTCGTTCTCCAGGGCCTGGCGCATGTTGGTCTGCCCGATCAGCACGGTCGTGTCGGGCAGCACGCTGTTGCCGTAGGTGTGGTCGCCGTGCTGGTGGGTGTTGAGCGCCCAGGGCACGGGTGCGCCGTCGGTGGCGGTCGCCAGCGCGTCCAGGAAACGGCGGGTACGGGTGGCGGTGGCGCAGGTGTCGATCACCAGCGTGCCTTCGGTGCCGGTGACGGCGCCCGCGTTGTTCACCCACCAGGTGCCGTCGGGCTGCACCCAGGCGTACACCCCGGCGATGACCTCGTGCAGTGCCCCCGACTCCGGCCCGATGCCCGTCGCTTCGCCCATGTACGCCCCTTCGCTGATGCTCGTTCGTCGATGTGGCAGCGTAACGCGCGGTCATCGGCCGTAGGGGGTGATCACTCCAAGTGCACGGGGCGCGCACTGTTAGCGTGTCGTCGGCACAGTGGATATGACGGGCACCGAGGGAACAAATGGACAGTGCGAAGGGTCAGGACCGCCGGTGGCGCTCGGAGGACACCGTGGTCTGGGCGGGGGCGGGTGTGGTCCTCGGCGGCCTTTCGCTCGCGGGTGTCGTCTCCGAGCTCGACCACGAGGGTGACGGGTTCGTGCCGTTGTGGTTCGGTGTCTTCGTATCGGCGGCCTTGGCGGTGGGGCTCACGTTGTACCGCGCGTGGCGCTCCTCCTCCGAGCAGGTACCAGGAGAACGGCGTGGAGTCGCGGTCTTCCTGTTGTCGGCCCTGTCACTGCCTCTGCTCACCCTGTTCCCCTTCGACGGCTTCGCAGCGTTTTCCGACAGCTGGAGTCCGTCCGTGGCCGCGGCGCTCCAGTGGGCAAGCGCGATCGCGCTCGTTCCCTTTCTCGTGGCCTTCGCCGTGGTGGGGCGCCGCCCCCGAGGGCGTTCTCTATGGAAGGGCGGACTCTCGTTCGCGTCCGGTGTGCTGGCTCTGGCGATCATCTGCGGTTCCGTCGTGGTCCTGTCCCTGCGGGCACCGGTCGAACACACGGTCGCCGAGCCCGGGGAAGCGGATCGGGTGCCCTCGGAGGTGACCCGAGTGGGATGGAGTCGGTCCTTGCCCGAAGACATGGAGTGGCACGACGTCCTCGAAGGTTCCCGAGGGCCGGTGTTGGTCACAGGGGACGGACTGCTGGCGCTGGACGGTGCCACGGGCGAGGAACTGTGGTCCTATCGACGCGCGGACCGGCCCTTCACCAGGCTGAGGTCGGTCGCGGGTGGGGAGCACGTCCACATGCTGAAGACGACGCTCCCCGGAATGGATGAATGGGAACTGATGGTGTTCGACACCGCGACCGGTGAGATCGTCGATCGGGGTGTTCTCCCCGACCACGTCGAGGAACCGCGCGACCTCTTCGATCGGAACCGGGTGTTGAGCACCGCGGTGGCGGATATCCACCTGGACCAGGACCGGGGTTTCGGAAACCGGCCGATCGTCGTCCGGTCCACACTCGGCCAAGAGGATCTGTGGAGCTTGGAATCCCTTCAGGACGCGGGGGAGTCCTGTTCCGTCGACCATGACGCGTTGGACCGCGACGCGGTGGTGGGGGAAACGCTCGTCGTTTCCATGGTGTGCGCGCCCATGGTCGGCTCGTCCCATCCGGACCTCGGCTCCGATCCGGGGCGGGTCCACAGGATGGTGGCGGCCGACCTCGCCACCGGTGACGAGGTCTGGCGGTGGGAGAGGCACATCGAGGACGCCGATCACACGGATGCCCCACGAACGCGCAGGGTCGTGGATCGGTCGGGGCCCGAGGACCGGACGATGTTCGTGATCGGCGCCTCCGTGGTCATCGATGCCCGGACCGGGGAGGAGGTGGCGGACCTCGACCCGCCGGACGAACAGTCCATGGGACCCGCTCGGTCCGTGGTGGATATCGATGCCCACGGTTCGATCCGGATGGGGCCGACATCCACGGAGAAGTACGCCGCGTACGAAGTGCGGTGGTTCGACCCGTCCGGGGAATCCACCCACACGTACCGGATCGACGGGGCGCGGCGCTCATGGCACCTGCGGGACCACGAGTGGAATGCGGTGGCCCTCGACCACGGCACCCTCCTGACACCGTTCACGGGCGGGCCCGATGATGCCGGGTACTCGGTGCTCTCTCTGTCCGCAGGCGAGGAATCCGTCGACGCGGAGTGGATCGAAGTCCTCGAAAACGAACAGGGAGAGGGGCCGGACGCCGACCCCGAACACGAACTGTTTCCGATGCCGGGGGCGGTCCTGTCCCTGGCGACCGTGCACGGGACCCTCATCCTGTCCGGCCTGGTGCCCTGACCCGGCTCTCGACCTGGAGCGACCCTGGAATGTCGGTGGGCGGTGCTAGCTTTCCCGCATGGATACCCCCCGATACCTCACCGCCCTGCGCGAGCACGGCACCGCGCAAGGACGGTTCCTTCGTCCAAGGCGCATGGCCCAGGAGACCATGGTGCACGCCTGGGACGGGCTCGACGCGATCGGCCGCTCCGAGCCGCTGCCCGCCGATATGGCCGCCGACGGGGTGGACGAGTTCCTCACCTACTTCCTGGGGCTGCCCGCCGAACCGGTGGGTCCGGTCGGCACCGTGCTGTTGACCGGCACCGACGCGCTCAAGGTGGACGGGAACACGGAGGCCCTCCCGCTCCTGATCCACGCCGCCGAGACCGAGTGATCCTCAGGGTCACCGGTCGAGGAAGCCCGCGACCGCTTCGCTGAAGAAGGCCGGATCGTCCAACCAGGGGAAGTGCCCGCCACCCGGCTGCACCACCGTGCGTGCGTCGTCGAACAGCCGCGCCGCTTCCGTGGCCACCCGGGGCCGTGGCCCGCCGTCCAGTTCCCCGGCCAGGAGCAGGACCGGCACGCCCCAGGACGCCACCGCCGCGCGGCCCACCTCCGGATCGAAGGCCTCCGGTGGTGAGAACAGCGCGGCCGCGTGTTCGTTCGACTGCTCGACACCGGCGGCCGCGTGCGCCCGGGCCCGTTCGCTCCAGCGCCCGTAGAAGAACGGCATGACCGCGCCCCAGTCCTCTTCGGCGGTGGAGCCGTTCAACAGGTTGGCGTAACCCCGCATCCCCGCCTCGAACCAGGGTTCACCGGAACGCAGGACGGCGGCCTCTTGGAGGTGCTCACCGGTGAACTCGATCCCCAGGGCCCGCATCCGCGCGGTCACCAGCACCAGGGTGCGCACCCGGTCGGGGTGGGCGAGCGCGTACAGCAGCCCCAGGTCCCCGGCGGCGGAGTGGGCGAGCACGTCCACCCGCTCCAACCCCAGATGGACGCGGAGGGCCTCCACGTCGGCGACCTGTCGGTCACAGCGGTACCCGGCGTCCTCCTCGGGGGGTTGTGAGTCGCCGGTGCCCCGCAGGTCGAGGATGACGAGCCGGCGGTGGGCGGACAGGCCGCCCAGGTCACCGAGGTAGGCGGAGGCGCGCATGGGCCCACCGGGAAGGCACAGCACCGGTTCGCCATAGCCCTCCAGCCGGTAGGACAGGCGGGCACCGTCGGGAGCTTCGAATGTGGGCATGGTCGCCATCTTCACCGCCCGGACGCCCTCGGGCAAGGGATTCGCCTCATCCGGCCCGGCGAATGTTAGCGTCCCCGATATGCGAGACGAGCCCGCCGACCTCGACGAACGGCATCTCTTGGACGCCCTGAACGACTGGGGCGTGCGCGCCGTGGCGATCACGCACGTGCCCCTGGGGTTCGGCGACCACCACTGGAGCGCCACCGACGCCGTGGGCCGGCGCTGGTTCCTCACCCTGGCCGACCTGGAGCACAAGACCTTCCTCGGCCAGGACCCGCACGCGGTGCTGGACCGGCTGGAAGGGGCCATGGACACCGCGACGCGGTTGCACGACGACGCCGGGCTCGGGTTCGTGGTGGCGCCGCTGCGCTCGCTGTCCGGCGCCACCGTCCACACCCTCGGCGCACGCTACGCGCTGAGCGTCTTCCCGCACGTGGAAGGCGTGTCCGGGGAGTTCGGGCAGGTCCTGGAACCGGTCCGCCGCGACCGGGTCCTGGACACGCTCGCGGCGCTGCACCGGTGCCGGCCCCCGGAGACCGCACGGAGGCTCCCGATCGCCCTGGAGGGCGCCGAACACCTGGCCGCCCTGGCGCGGGACCCCCGCCGGCTCGGCGACCACGGCCCCCTCTCGGGCGCCGTCACCGAACTCCTCGACGAGTACGGTGCCGCCCTGCGCGCACGCCTGACCGAGTTCGAGGATCGGGCGGCCTCCGTCGACCTCGCCCGGGCCGTCACCACCCACGGTGAACCCCATCCGGGCAACCTGCTGTGGCACGAGGATCGGCCGCTGCTGGTGGACTGGGACACCGTCGGCGTCGCCGTGCCCGAGCGCGACCTGTGGCCGGTCACCGACGACCCCGACGCCCTGGCCCGCTACGCCGAGGCCTCCGGGCACGTTCCCGATCCCGACCTGCTCGACCTGTACCGGGTGCGCTGGGACCTGCGGGACGTGGTGGAGTTCGTGGACCTGTTCGGCTCCGAGCACCGGAGTACCCCCGACACCGAACAGGCCCATCGGGAACTGGCCGGCGTGCTCGCCCGCCTGGCCGATCGAGAGACCTCAGCGATCCGACCCGGCGGGCACGAACACCCGTAGCGCCGCCGGGCGCTTGTGGAACGACATCGTCGGTGAGCCCTGCATGACCTCCCCGTCCACCGCGATCAGCCTCGGCTGCGAGGGGATGGCCAGGGTCAACGATTCGACGAGACGTTCGCTGTAGCCCCGGCCCGACAGCGGCCGGCCCAGCAGCACGTCCATCAGCGCCCGCAGCCGTGGGAACGGGTACCGGGCGCACAACACCCGCACGTCCAGACGACCGTCGTCCAGGTGTTCGCGCATCCCCGGCACCCGGGCGTGCGTGCGGTACCGGCAGTTGCCCACGAACGCCCACCACACCTTGGCCGAACGCCCGTCCACCAGGGCCGGAGTGGGCCGCACCTCCCGCAGGTCCCGCCACAGCGCCCACGCGAACGCCGGCCACTTGCCGATCCGATGCGCCCACCGGTCCCGCCGCTCCACCATGTGCGGATAGGACCCGAACGAGGAGGTGTTGAGGAAGACGTGCCCGTCGACCTCGCCCACGTCCACCCGCGCCAGACGGCGGTCGGCGAAGGCGCGCAGCGCGATGTCCACCGAGGTCAGCCCCAACGTGCGGGCGAAGTTGTTCAGGGTGCCGTCCGGCAGCACCAACAGGGGACGGTCGTGTGCCAGGGCCGCGGTCGCACCGGCGTTCACCGTGCCGTCGCCGCCCGACACCGCGAGCACCTCGCAGTCGCGCGCGGCCTTTTCCATCACCTCCAGGATGTCGTCGTCGGCCGACATCGGCATGATCCGTGCCCGGGGCAGCTGCCGGGCCACCCGGGTGGTGGTGTCGGACATGGAGAAGGTGGGCAGGGCGCCATCGGCCGAGCGCGGATTGAGCACGACCGTCACCCCGGCGCCCTCCGGGTCCACGTCGGCCTCACCCGCCGGGACGGTGCTCGCGCCGTGCACGAGTTCGGGTCGGGGCGGGATGAACGCCCGTGCGACCATCGCGGAGGCCAACCCCACGGCCATCCCGCCGAGCACGTCGCCCGGGTAGTGGACGCCGCTGTGCACCCGCGAGAACCCGACCGTGCCGGCCAGGGCCGTCACCAACCCCGCCAGGGACTTGGGCGCGTCGGCGGCCACCCCGCCGGCGAATCCGAAGGCGGCGGCGGTGTGCCCGGACGGGAAGGAGGAGCTCAGGTAGGCCCGGTAGGGGAACCGCGCGGCGGGGACCGCCGAACTGTCCGGTCGGGGTCGCCGCGCCAGGTACTTGATCCCGGAGGCGGTGGCGTTGGCCAGGCCGGCAGCGACGATGGCCCGCAGCGCGGTGCGCCGCAGCCGGGGTCCGCCGGTGACCGCGAGGGTGGCCGAGACCATCATCCAGGGGGCCATGTGGTCGGTGGCCTGGACGAACTGCGGCGTGTACCCGTCCAACCGCGGGGTGCCCACCCGGGTCACCCTGTCGTAGACGCTCTTGTCGATGCGTTGTAGGCGACGCAGGATTCGCATGGGCCCAGCCTGGTGGGAACCGGGTGAGTTGTCCATAAACCGCGCTGCCGGACGAGAGTGGACCGAGTGTCCCTCCTCACGTCTCGGTGGGTGTCCCGTACGCGCCCCGGGACACCCACCGATGTGATTTAGGTTAGCCTACCCTTGTCCTGTTCGTGGCGTGTCCGGACCGTTCTTCCCCCCGAAAGGTGTCGTGTGCCCCCCAACCCCGCTCCACAGGTCCGTGATGGTCTGGTCCGAACCGGTCTGGCCGTCGCCGGTGTCGGCCTGGTACTGGGCACCGCCCATCTCCAGCACGGCGACGCTTCGGCCGAGGCGGCCGAGCCCGAACCCCGTCCCGTTCCCTCTCCGGAGCCGACCGAGGAACCCGAACCCGTCCTCCACGGCGACTACGCCGACGGCGAGTACACGGCCACCGGCCCCTACGTCGCCCACGGCGCCGACAACGAGATCACCGTGACCCTCACCCTGGAAGGCAATGACGTCACCGACGTCGAGGTCGTCGGCACCGCGGAGAGCGGCAACTCCGCCCGCTACCAGGAGGAGTTCGCCGAGAAGATCCCCGAACTGGTGGTCGGCGTGCCGCTGGACGAGATCGAGGTGGACAAGGTCGGCGGTTCCTCGCTCACCGGGGACGGCTTCCTGGAGGCCCTGAACCGGATCCGCGGCGATGCCCACAACTGACGCCACCACCGCCGTGTCCGCCCGACCCCACGGCTGGGACCTGACCGCCATCGGGACCCGTTGGCGCGTGGACACCCCCGAACCGCCCGCAGCGGAGGTCGTCGACGCCGTCGACCGGCTCGTCGCCGAATTCGACCGGACCTACTCGCGGTTCCGTTCCGACTCCCTGGTCGCCGAACTCGCCGCCACCGGTGGGCCGGTCGCCTTCCCTGACAACGTCGTCGGGATCCTGGAGACGTACGAACGCCTGCGCGCGGCCACCGACGGAGCGGTCGACCCCCTGATCGGCGGCTCCCTGATCCGGCTCGGTGACGACGCGGACCACACGCTGAGCCCCCAGGGTCCGCCGCTGCCCGCTCCCGACCCCGGGCGCCTCCACCGGCGCGGCACCGTCCTCACCCTGCGACCCGACCCCGGCGCACCGGCCGTGCTGGACATCGGCGCGCTCGGCAAGGGGTGGCTGGTGGACGAGGTCACCGACCTGCTCGTCGACCACGGGATCACCGACGCGTCGGTCGACGCCAGCGGTGACCTGCGCGCCCACGGCGCACCGATCCGGGTCGCCCTCGAACACCCCTGGGACCCGAGCCGGGCCATCGGCGTCCTCACCCTCACCGACGGCGCCCTGGCTTCCTCCGCCACCAACCGTCGACGTTGGGGTGAGGGGCTGCACCACGTCCTGGACGCCCGCACCGGCACGCCCGTCGACCGTGTCACCGCCACCTGGGCGGTCGCCGAGACCGCGGCCATCGCCGACGGCCTGGCCACCGCCCTGTTCCACACCACCCCCGAAACCCTGTTCGACGCGGGTTTCGTGTTCGGCTGCGCACGGGTGTTCACCGACGGCACCCTCCAACATCGACCCTGCCCCCGCGCCCGCCCCGCCACATCCTGGGAGTTCTTCCGATGAGACGCCTGTCGGCCCCGTTCACCGGGGAGATCACCATGTACCGGCTGGTGTCGGTCACCCTGGGCACGATCACCCTGGCCGCCCTGGGCCAATCCGCCCTGGGCCTCCTCTCCTTCGGCCTCGTGGACATCGTGGCCTCACTGGTGGTCTCGGTCGGTGCGGCCCTGCTCACCGGTCTGCTCGTGCCCAAGGCCCTCGGCGTGCGCCCGCACCCGGAGTCGTCCCTGATCACTGGCCTGATCCTGTTTTTGATCCTGTGGCCGGAGAGCACCCTGACCGGGTTGCTCGCGATCGCGGTGGCCTCGGCCGTGGCCACCCTGTCCAAGTACGTACTGACCCGGCGCGGCAGGCACGTCCTCAACCCGGCGGCGTTCGCGCTGGTCGTGGTCGGGGTCGCCGGGATCGCCGCCCCCTCCTGGTGGGTGGGCTCGGCGGGCCTGCTGCCGCTGGTGCTGGTCGGCGGCTACCTGGTGGTGCGCCGGCTCGGAGCGTTCTCCTTCGTCGGGGTGTTCCTCCTGGTCAGTGGGGGTCTGAACCTGTACGCCACGGCCGGTTCCACGGCGACGCTCACCGACGCGGCCTGGACGGTCGTGGCCTCGTCCCCACTGCTGTTCCTGGCCGCGTTCATGCTCACCGAACCGCTCACCACCCCGCCACGGTGGTGGCAGCGGGCGCTGGTGGCCGCGACCGTGGGCGTCCTGGACGGGATCTCCTTCACGATCGGCCCGCTGTACTCCTCACCCGAGCTGGCGCTCGTGGTCGGCAATGTCCTGGCCTTCGCGTTCGGTCAGCGCCACGCGCTCCGGCTGCGTCTGGTCGACCGCCGCGAGCCGGCGCCCGGGACGATCGAACTGGTCCTGGCCTCCGCCCGGCCGCTGCGTTTCTCCGCCGGCCAGTACCTGGAACTCACCGTTGCGCACCGCGGCCCCGACTCCCGGGGCACCCGCCGGATGTTCAGCATCGCCTCCTCGCCCACGGACCCCGAGAGGATTCACCTGGTCATGCGCGTGCCCGAGCCCGCCAGCAGCCTGAAACGGACCCTGGCGGCGCTCGAACCCGGCCACGAGCTCACGGCCACGGGTATCGCCGGGGACTTCTTGCCGCCCACCGACCCGTCCGTTCCGGTCCTGTTCGTGGCCGGCGGTATCGGCGTCACGCCGTTCGCCTCCATGGCCGCGGAGACCCCGGGACGGGACGCGGTCCTGCTGCACCTGGTCACCGACCCCGCCGACCTCACCCACACCGAACTCTTCGCCGCGGCGGGCATCCCGGTCGTCGTGGTCTGTCCGCGCGTTCCGGGGAACCTTCCCGAAGGCGCGGTGTACGGCGGACCCGACCCGGCGGCGGCGCTGCGCGAGCACGTGCCCGACCACGCGGACCGTCTCGCCTACGTGGCCGGATCCCCGGTGATGGTCGAGACCACGCGCCGCCTCCTGCGCGCCTTGGGGGCCCGCTCGGTCCGCACGGACGCCTTCAGCGGGTACTGAGCGGCTCGCGTGGTCCCACACCGGGTCGGTGACCGGAACCGGCCCGGTGGATCACGTTTGGAGAGTGCCCCTGGCGAGTAGGGTTTCGGGCGTTCCCCCAAGGAAAGGCGTCCATGTCGACCAACGAGAGCCCCGAACAGACCCACGTCGTGGTCCTGCACTCCTCCCGCCCCCTGGACACCGATCTCGCCCGGACCTACCCCGAGCACCGGGTCACCGTCCTCACCGACGGCCCGCCGGTCGTGGTCGGGGAGGACCTCAGCCCGCCCGACACCGTCTCCATGCCACGGAGCGAGTGGCACGACCAGCTCGCCCGGTGGGCGCGGGGCGGCCCGGTCGAGGTGGTGACCTTCGACGAGGACTGCGTCCAGACCTGCGACGAACTGCGTGCCGCCCTCGGACTCGGGCCTCGTCCCTCCGAGAAGGTCTGACGCTGAACCCCGCGTTCGCGCCGCCCACCGGGGCCGGCCGTGCCCGACAGCGGATCTGGCTCGGGTTGGGCGCCGTTGTCCTGGTGCTCGCGCTGGTGGCCACGGTGTCCTGGTACCGGGACCGGGTCGGGCTCGTCCACGAGACCGCAGGGGAACACCCGGGCGCCCCGGCCGAACACCCGACGAGTGTGCACGAGCACGGGTGGAGCTGGTCGCCGCCGGGCGACGTCGACGTCATCGACCTGGTGCGCGGCACCCACGGGCCGGTCGCGGTCCTGACCGACGGCCTGGTCGCCCTGGACGGCACCACCGGGCGGGAACTGTGGACCTACCGGGAGATGGACGTGTCCGCGCCCGACCCGGACGTCTTCGCCGGGCCCGGTTGGGGCGTACTGGGGGAACACGCCTACTTCCTGCGCCCACCCGGACCCGACGCCCCCGGCAGGTTCCTCGCCCTGGACGCCGCCACCGGCGAGATCGCCTGGGAACGCGACGTCGCCGCCGAGGAGACGGTCGACGGGTGGAATGCCTACTCGCCGCTGGTGCAGTTGCACTCCCCGGACGCGGGGCCGGAGGGCGGCGACCACGGCGTCGTCCTGGCCCGCTCACCTCGCGATGGCACGGACCTGTGGGAGTTCCGACCCCCGTGGCCGACCGAGTCCTGCACCCTCCAGGGGGCGCCCCTGCTCCGCTCCGCGGGGGAATCCGGACAGGTGCTGGTCGCGCACGCCTGCGCGAACGAGACCGAACTCGCCGAGTTGAGCCTGGGCGACCCTTCCGAGGACCCGCTCGTGTTCGCCGGTCGCGCCGAGAGCCTGTCCCTCCACGTCACCGCCCTGGACCCTCGCACCGGGCGCGTTCTGTGGAGCGACCGGCGGCCGATCAGCGGCCCCGGCGACCCGGTCGCGTTGGGCCTGTTGGACCGCTCCCCACCGGTGCCGGGCGAACCCCCGGCGGTCCTGGTCGAATCCGGCCCCGAGCTGGCGCGACCGTTCGTGAACGACGCGGCAGAGGGCCGAGAGGCCCGCTACCCGCGAGAGGCCCTGGACGGGGACCACGCTCCGAACGACCCCGCGGGGCGCACACTGCGCGCCGACACCTCCGGCCTGGTCGTGGCGGTCGACAGCGCCGACGAGCCCTACGTTCCCGACACCGAGTGGGCATTCGACGCGCTGGGCGTGGACTCCCAGGGCCGGGTCGTCTCCTCCGTTACGGTCGAGGAGGAAGTGATCACCGCCGACCACCTCGCCCGCACGATCGCACTGGAAGGCACCCTGCTGGTGCCGCACCTGGACGCCGACGGCGCTCGCTCCCGGGTGTACGCCGCCGGGATGGACTCCGGAACCGAAGGAGGCGCGTGGCTGGAGCCCCGGCCCGCCTCCCGCACCGCCGGCTCCGATGGCACCGAGAACGAGCATCGACTGCTGGCGGTACCCGGCGCGGTCCTCTCCTACCTGAGCGACGGCGCCACCGTCACCGACGTCCACGCCCTCGTTCCCTGAACCCGACCGTCCCGTCGGAACACCGATCGGCGATCGCCCGTCCTTCGTGCATCTTTTCCCCGGATACCACCCATCCGCCCGACCCTCTGCGCCGAATACCTCGTAACGCCCGCACCATCGCACACGAGAGGTCGCATGAGCACACACCACCGACGACGAGTAGCGGTGATCGGCAGCGGGATCTCCGGACTCACCGCCGCCCACGTCCTGCACCGCCACGACGACGTCACGCTGTTCGAGGCCGACGACCGGCTCGGCGGGCACGCCCACACCCACAGCCTTCCCGGACCCGACGGCGAACCACTGGGCGTGGACAGCGGCTTCATCGTCCACAACCGCCGCACCTATCCCCACCTGCTGCGCCTGTTCGACGAACTCGACGTCCCCACCCGCCCCACCGAGATGAGCCTGTCGGTGAGCTGCGCCGGTTGCGGACTGGAGTACGCGGGAGACCGAGGACTTCGGGCCATGTGGCCGAACCGTTCCCGGGCGAGCGTCGACTACCTGCGCATGCTCGCCGACGTTCCCCGCTTCCACCGGGCCGCGCACCGCCTGCTCAAGACCGCCCGACGCCTGGACGGGGAGCGGGCTGCGATCGGTCCCAGCCTCGGCGCCTTCGTCGAACGCCACCGCTTCACCCCCTACTTCACCGCCCACTTCCTGCTTCCGTTGGTCTCGGCGGTCTGGTCCTGCCCGGCGGGCACCGCCCTGGAGTACCCGGCCCGCCACCTGTTCACCTTCCTGGAACACCACGGCATGCTCGGGATCTGGGGATCACCCCGCTGGCGAACGGTCGAGGGCGGTTCGTACACCTACGTCGAACGGGTGGCCAAGAACCTGCACTCGGTCCGCACCGGAACCCCCGTGCGCGGGCTGGCCAGGGGCGACCGCGGCGTGCGGGTGCGCACCGACGTCGGAACGGCCGATTTCGACGCCGCCGTGGTCGCCACCCACGCCGACCAGGCCCTGGCCCTGCTGGAGGAGCCCACGGACACCGAACGCGAGGTACTGGGCGCCTTCACCTACACGCGTAACCGCACCCTGCTGCACACCGACACCTCCGTACTCCCCGATGACCGCGCCACCTGGGCCTCCTGGAACCAACGGTTGCCCGCCTGCGCCCCCGGACGCGCCCCCGTGCGGGTCGGGTACCACATGAACCGACTTCAGGGCCTGCCCGAGGGGTACGACTACATCGTGACGCTCAACGATGACGCAGACGTGGACCCCGCGAAGGTGGTGGCCGCCATGGACTACGCCCACCCGGTCTTCACCCCCGAGTCGGTCGCGGCCCAGAGCCGTCTGCGCTCCCTGGACGGCCCCACCCTCGCCTACGCCGGCGCCCACTACGGCTGGGGCTTCCATGAGGACGGGTGCCGGGCCGGCGCGGAAGCCGCCGCCGCGTTGGGGAGGACCTGGTGAGACGCACATCCGCCCTGTACGAGGCGACCGTCCACCACGTGCGGTCGGCCCCGGTGCGGTACGCCTTCGCCCACCGCACCCTCTACTGGTTCATCGACCTGGACCACCCGCCGCGCCTTCCCCGGCCCCTGCGTCCGCTCGCCGGCTTCCACCCCGCCGACCACGGCTCCGGGCGGGCGGCCACGATCCGCGCCGACCTGGACTCCTACCTGCGCGACCAGGGCGTGGAAGCGGCCGGCGGGCGCGTGTTCATGCTCGCCCACGCCCGGGTGTTCGGCCACGTGTTCAACCCGCTGACCGTGTACTGGTGCCACGACCCCCACGGTGCGCCGCGTGCGGTGGTCGCCGAGGTGCACAACACCTACGGCGACCGCCACCGCTACCTCCTGCACCCCGACGAACGCGGCCGGGCCCGAGCCGACAAGGCCCTGTACGTGTCCCCGTTCAACGACGTCGACGGCCACTACCGGCTCTCCCTGCCCGAACCCGGCGAGCGGCTCGACCTGACCGTGGCCCTGCACCGCGAGGGACATCCGCCCTTCACCGCGTCGGTACGCGGCCTGCGACGTCCCCTCACCCGGGCCACCCTGCTGTGGCTGAACCTGCGCTACCCGCTGGCGCCACTGGTCGACGCGGCGCGCATCCGCTTCCACGGCATCCGGCTCTACCTGCGTGGCCTGCCCGTACGGGACCGGCCCGTCCATCGCTCGGACCACGAACCGCGAGGAGCACGTTGATGACCACCGTCGAAGCCACCTCACCGAACGCCGAACGCTGGCCCGACGTGGCCCGGATCCCGCGGAGCGGGCTGCGCACCGCCGTGGCACGCCTGGTCACGGCCCGGGCCCTCCCACTGGCCGGTATCCGTGTGCACACCGGTACCGGCACGCCGCACGAGCACGGGGACACCCCCGTGCTCTGGCTGCGCGACCCCGACGCCTTCCACGCCCGACTGGCCCACGACGGCCTCATCGGGTTCGGTGAGTCGTACATGGCGGGGGAGTGGGACTCACCCGACCTCGTCTCCCTGCTCACCCGCCTGGCCGACCACTACGAACGGCTCGTCCCCCGAGCCCTGCACCCGCTGCGACACGTCACCCTGCCGCGCCGACCCGCCTCCGACCGCAACACGAGGGCGGGAGCGCGCCGGCACATCAGCCACCACTACGACCTGTCCAACGACCTGTTCGCGCTGTTCCTGGACCGCACCATGACCTACTCGTCGGCGCTGTTCAGCGGCGAGGACCCGCGCGACGCCCACGGACTGGCCCGCGCCCAGGAACGCAAGATCGACCGGCTCCTGGACTCCGCCCGGGTGGAGGAGGGCACCGAACTCCTGGAGATCGGCACCGGCTGGGGCGAACTGGCCGTTCGGGCCGCCCGACGCGGCGCCCGCGTCACCTCCATCACCCTGTCCACCGAACAGCGCGACCTGGCCCGTGCCCGCGTCGCCGAAGCCGGGATGAGCGACCGCGTCGACGTGCGGCTGTGCGACTACCGCGACGCCACCGGTTCCTACGACGCCGTCGTCAGCTGCGAGATGATCGAGGCGGTGGGCGAGAAGTACTGGACCGCCTACGTCACCGCCCTGGACCGCCTCACCCGGCCCGGCGGAAGGGTGGCGCTCCAGTGCATCACCATGGAGCACGCCATGATGCGCGCCTCGCGCGGCTCCTACACCTGGATGCACAAGTACGTGTTCCCCGGCGGACTCATCCCCTCGATCACGGCCCTGCGCAGAGAGTTCTCCGCCCACACCCGCCTGCGCGTCGCCCAACGGCGGGCCTTCGGCCGCGACTACGCCGACACCCTGGCCGTGTGGCGCCGCACCTTCGTCGACGCGGCCGACCAGGTCGCCGACCTGGGCTTCGATCCGGTCTTCCACCGGATGTGGACCTTCTACCTGGCCTACTGCGAGGCCGGATTCCGATCCGGGATCATCGACGTCGAGCAGATCACCCTGGAGCATCCCGCATGACCACCACCACCGCCCGATCCGCTACCGCCGCCACCGATCGACCCCGGAGCGGCCCCGGCGCGCGAGGGGCGGCCCACCTGCTGGGCCCCCTGGTCGCCGCCTTCTTCAACGGGGTGCCCCCGGTGCGGTTGCGCACCTGGGACGGCAGCGAGTACGGCCCCGCGAACGCGCCGCGCGTGACGGTACGGGACCGCGACGCCCTGCGCCACGTGCTGGCCCGCCCCGGAGAGCTGGGTCTGTCCCGCGCCTACGTCACCGGGGGCCTGCAGGTCGAGGGCGACCTCACCGACGCCCTGCGACGCGTGTGGGCCTCGGTACGCGAACACGGCACCTCGCTGCCGGGGCCGGCCGACTGGGCACGCGCGGCCCACGTCGCCCTGGTCCTGGGCCTGGTGGGACCGCCACCGCCCGCGCCGTCCATCGAGGCGCGCCTGGGCGGACGACTCCACAGCCGCGAACGCGACGCCGCCGCCGTCTCCCATCACTACGACGCCGGCAACGACCTCTACGAGCTCCTGCTCGACGAGACCATGGCCTACTCCTGCGCCTACTGGGACCCCGAACGGCCCGAGCAGACCCTGGCCCAGGCCCAACGCGCCAAACTCGAACTCATCTGCGCCGACCTCGGACTCCGCGCCGGAGACCGGCTGCTGGACGTGGGCTGCGGCTGGGGTTCGCTCACCCTGCACGCCGCCCGCGAGCACGGGGCGCGGGTGGACGCGGTGACCCTGTCGGCCCGCCAACGCGACCACGTGGCCGAACGCGCCGTCGCGGAGGGACTGGACCACCTGGTCGACGTGCGCCTGCTGCACTACCGCGACATCGCCGACGACACCTTCGACGAACCCGTCGGGCACGGATTCGACGCCGTGGCCACCGTGGAGATGGGCGAACACGTGGGACGCGACGCCTACGGGCCCTTCGCCCGCCGGCTCCACGACCTCCTGCGTCCGGGCGGCTCCCTGCTGATCCAGCAGATGTCCCGACGCGGAAGCCACCCCGGCGGCGGCCCGTTCATCGAGCGCTACATCGCCCCCGACATGCACATGCGCCCGCTCGGCGAGACCGTCACGCTCATCGAGGACGCCGGGCTGGAGGTGCGAGGCGTGCGGGCGCTGCGCGAGAACTACGTGCGCACCGCCCGCGCCTGGTCCGACGAGCTGGAACGCCGGTTCGACGAACTGGTGCGGATCGCCGGCCCGCAGACCGCCCGGGTATGGCGGCTGTACCTGGCCGGGGGAGCGCTCGCCTTCGAGGAGGGGCGCATGGGCGTCGACCAGATCCTGGCCCACCGCCCCGAGGAGACCACGTGAGCGTCGGTGCGGCCCTGGCCCTCAACCTGGGGGTGACCGCGCTGGTCCTGGCCGCCGTCATGCTCACCACCTTCGCGATCGGGGTGCGGCTGGGCCGGCACAGCGTCGTCGACTCCGCCTGGGGCGCGGCCTTCGCGGCCACCGCGCTGACCACCGGAGTGGTGGTCACCGCCACCGGATACGGCGACCCCACCCGCGTCTGGCCACTGGTCGCGCTGACCACCGTGTGGGGGCTGCGCCTGGCGGTGCACATCGGTCTGCGCGGCCGGGGCAAGGGCGAGGACCCGCGCTACGAGAGGTTCCTGTCGAACGCGCCCGGAGACCCGGACCTCTACGCGCTGCGCGTGGTCTACCTGCTCCAGGGAGCCTTGGTGTGGCTGATCTCCACACCGATCCAGGTGGGCGCGTTCACCTCCGGAGCCTTCGGGTGGGTGGCCGCGCTCGGCGTGCTGCTGTGGCTGATCGGGTTCCTGTTCGAGTCCGTGGGCGACGCCCAGCTCGCCCGGTTCAAGGCCGATCCCGCCAACAAGGGCCGGATCATGGACCGTGGCCTGTGGGCGTGGACCCGTCACCCCAACTACTTCGGCGACGCGTGCGTGTGGTGGGGCCTGTTCCTGGTCGCCGCGGGTTCGTGGTGGGTTCTGCTCACCCTGCCCGCCCCACTGGTGATGACCTACCTGCTCACCCGGGGTTCGGGCCGGCGGCTCATGGAGGAGCACATGGCCGGTCGTCCCGGCTGGGCCGAGTACACCGAACGCACCAGCGCCTTCTTCCCCCTACCGCCCAAGCGCCACACCCATTCCTGAAGGGACGGGGCCGGGGCGTGCCGGGCCACGGGCACGCCCCGGACAGCGGTTCGGATCACCGGCTCAGACCGACGGGACCTGACCGCCGTCGACCCGGATGACCGAACCGGTCACGTACGCGGCCTGACCGCTCGCGAGGAAGGCCGCCACCGCGCCGTACTCGGCCGGGTCGCCGTAACGCCCTGCGGGGATCGAGGCGCGGGCCTTGGCCTGAGCCTCCTCCAGCGACGACCCGTCGCGTTCGGCGCGGGCGCGGTCCAGCGAGTCCACCCGCGGGGTGGCGATCCGGCCCGGCACGATGACGTTGGCGGTCACCCCGTCCGCGGCGACCTCGTTGGCCACGGTCTTGGACCAGGAGTGCAGCGAGGCCCGCAGCGTGTTGGACACGCCCAGGTTCGGGATGGGGGTGATCGGCCCCGACGAGGTGCTGGTGATGATCCGTCCCCAACCGCGTTCGCGCATCCCGCCCACGACCGCGTCGGTCAGCTCGATCACCGGCAGCACCATCGCCGCGTACATGTCCCGCCACAGGGCGGGGTCCTGGCCCAGCGCCGTCGTGGGCGGCGGCCCACCGGTGTTGTTGATCAGGATGTCCACCGGCCCCAGGTCGGCGGCGACCCGGTCGGCGACCTCACCGGCGCGTCCGTGCTCGGCCAGGTCCCACTCGATGCCCATGGCCGCCACACCCGTGGCCCGGCAGGCGTCGACGGTGGCCCGGAGACGTTCGGAGTCACGGCCGGTCACGGCCACCTTCACCCCCTCCGCCGCCAGGGCGAGCGCCATGGCCCGGCCCAGCCCCGAACTGGCGGCGGTCACCAGCGCGACCCTGCCGGCGATTCCCAGATCCATCTCGTCTCCTCCACTGCGGTCCGGCGATGTCCTGCGCATCCTGGCAGGTACCCCGACCCCGGCGGCAAGGCGGGCCTCGGTGAGGACGTCAGCTCGGGTCGGGGGTCACGACCGCCCGACCGTTGACCTCGCCCGCCTCCAGCTTCCGGTACGCCTCCAACGCGTTGTCCATGGAGAACCGCTCCACGTCCGGGCGGATCTGCCCGGCCTTGTACATGTCCACCACCTCCCACAGTTCCGTGACCGAACCCCAATAGGTGTTGGTCACGTAGGACTCGTACGGGGTGGTGAAGAACGAGAACTCGTGGGTGCCGCCCGAGATGCCCACCACGGTGCAACGACCACCCGGTGCCATGGAGGCCGCCGCCGTGGACACCGTCGGAGCCGCGCCCACGAAGTCGAAGGCCGCGTCCACACCCCTTCCGCCCGTGAGCGCGAGGATCTTCTCCACCTGGTCCTCCCCGGCCCCGACGGTGAGCGCCCCCTCCGCCTCGGCGCGTTCGCGCGCCGCCTCCTTGACGTCGGTGGCGATGATCGTGGCGCCGGTCAGCGCACGGAGGATCTGCACCCCGACCAGACCGAGGCCGCCCAGACCGATGGCCAGCGCGTACCGACCTCCGCCGGCCAGATGGGGCAGCGCCTTCTTGATCGCGTGATAGGGGGTCAGACCCGCGTCGGCCAACGGCGCGGCGGCCACCGGATCGGCCTCGCCCAACGGGATCAGGTGGTGGGCGGGCGCCGTCATGTACTCGGCCATGCCGCCGTCCCGCCCCAGCCCCACCGCCAGGTAGGGCAGGGTCGCGGCGTTCTCGCAGTAGGTCTCCAACCCCTGGGCGCACTGGCGACACTGCCCACAGCCGATCGGACCGTAGACCATGTACGCACCGCCCACCTGGATCCGCTCGCTCACACCCGGACCGAGCGCCTCGACCCACCCGGCGTTCTCGTGCCCTAGGACGAACGGCGGTTTCTGGGCGCCGGTCTGCCCTTTCTCGAACACCCGGTAGACGCTGATGTCGGAGTGGCACGCCCCGGCGCCGGCCACCCGCAAGAGGACTTCCCCCGGTCCCGGCTCCGGTTTGGGCACCTCGGTGAGCGAGGGGAACTCCTGGTAGTTCTCGAACACCACTGCGCGCATATGCCAACTCCCTCGACGGAGGATCGGTGCCCGCCGTCGGACACCGGCGAGCCGGGCCACGTGAGACGCCGTCTCGCCCACGCGAACGTAACACCGGCGATCACGGTGGGTCACCCAAGAGTCGCGCACGGAATCGTCCGCATTGTTTGACCCGCCCGCGCCCGCCGAGGCGATGAGTTCGGTCCGTCGCCCGGGTCCACACGGGTGAGACACGACCTTCGAGGAGGACCACATGTTCGACACCACCCGGGCCTTCGGCTCCTTCGCCGTCCCCGACCCCGACACCGCCCGAGAGTTCTACGGCACCACCCTGGGTCTGGACGTCCTGCCGGTGCCGGGCATGGAGGAACACGGCCTGTTCCAGATCGACATGGGGAGGGAGAACGGCGTGCTCGTCTACCCCAAACCCGACCATGTGCCCGCCGTGTTCACCGTCCTCAACCTGCCGGTCGACGACATCGACGCCGCCGTCGACGAACTCGTCCGCCGCGGGATCAGCATGCTGCGCTACGAGGCGTTCCGACACGACGACAAGGGGATCGTCCGCGAGGGCGGGGGACCCCTGGTCGCCTGGTTCACCGACCCCGCGGGCAACGTCATCGGCCTCATCCAGGAGTGAGACGCCCGCGATGAGTTCCACCGCCTCCTCGTGTCCGTACACATGAACGAATCACGGACCGAGGAGGCTCTCCATGAACACGTCCCCGTCACCCGCGCCCCCGGAACGGGCCGACCGCCGCGCCTGGCTCGGGCTCGGCGTACTCGCCCTCCCCACGCTGCTGCTCTCGCTGGACATGAGCGTGCTCTACCTGGCGCTACCGCACCTGGCCGCCGACCTGCGACCCACCGGGGCCCAGACCCTGTGGATCATGGACGTGTACGGCTTCATGATCGCCGGATTCCTCATCACCATGGGCACCCTCGGCGACCGGATCGGCCGCCGTCGACTCCTGATGATCGGCGCCGCCGCCTTCGGACTGGCCTCGGTCGCCGCCGCGTTCTCCACCAGCGCCGCCATGCTCATCGCCACCCGCACCCTCATGGGTGTCGCCGGCGCCACCCTCATGCCCTCCACCCTGGCGCTGATCAGTAACATGTTCCGCCACCCGGCCCAACGCGCGGTCGCCATCGCGGTGTGGACCAGCTGCTTCATGGGCGGCACCGCCATCGGACCCGTGGTCGGCGGGCTGCTCCTCCAATGGTTCTGGTGGGGATCGGTCTTCCTCCTCGGCGTCCCCGTGATGCTGCTGCTCCTGGTCTGCGCGCCCCTGCTCCTGCCCGAACACCGCGACCCGAACCCGGGCCGCCTCGACCTGTTCAGCGTCGCCCTGTCCCTGGCCGCCATCCTGCCGGTGGTCTTCGGGCTCAAGACCGCCGCCGAGGGCGGATCGACCACGATGGCCCTGCTCCCCGTCCTGGTCGGCGTGGCCATGGGCGTGTGGTTCGTGCGCAGGCAGCTGCGGCTGACCCACCCCCTGTTGGACCTGCGCCTGTTCCGCGAACGCTCCTTCGGCGCGGCACTGGGCACCATGATGGTCGGCGCCGTCGCCATGGGCGGCACGTTCCTGTTGCTCAGCCAGTACCTGCAAATGGTCGCCGACAACTCCCCGCTCCGGGCCGGACTGTGGCTGGTACCGCCGGCCCTGGCCATGATCGTCAGCACCATGGCCGCGCCGGCCCTCGCTCAGCGCGTGGGTCGGGCCGGCGTGATCGGTGGCGGCATGTTCGTCAGCGCCACCGGGTTCCTCGTCCTGGCCTTCGCCCCCGCCGACGGCGGCACCGGCATCGTGGTCCTGGGGCTGCTCCTCACCTCCATCGGGCTCGGCCCCGGCGCGGCCCTCATCGCCGACATCGTCGTGGGCTCCGCGCCCCGGGAGAAAGCGGGGGCGGCCGCCTCCATGTCGGAGACCAGCGGGGAGTTCGGCATCGCGATCGGGGTGGCCCTGCTCGGCAGCCTCGCCGCGGCCGTCTACCGCGACCGCGTCCAGGTCCCGGAGGGCGTCGACGAGTCCGCCGGGCAGACCCTGGCCGGCGCCGTCGACAGCGCCGGCGCACTGCCCGCCGACCAGGCCGAGGCACTGCTCGCCTCCGCCCGCGAGGCGTTCACCGTGGGGCTCAACCTCGCCGCCGGCGTGGGCATCGTCGTCATGGTGGTCTTCGGCGCCCTGGCCCTGATCCTGCTCCGCGAAGCACCCACCGATGAATCCGCCGCGCCCGCGGAGTCGGTACGGGTGAACGACCAGACCGGCGACACCACAGGGAGAACCCAGTGAAGAACACCGTCCTCGACAGCATGCTCCTGGCCAGCACCGACCCCGACCGCCTGCGCGACTGGTACGCCGCCGTGCTCGACCCGGTCCTGAACGACACCATGGACGACTACCGGGTGCTCAAGTTCGGCGACTTCTACATGATGATCGACCGTCGTGACGACATCGGGCCCAAGGCCACCGACGCGCCCCGGATGATCCTCAACTTCGACGTCGCCGACGCGCGCGACGTCGCCGCCCGAATGGAGGAGAGGGGCACCCCGTGGGTCGCCCCGCTGGAAGACCGTGATGGGAGCCTGTTCGCCACCGCACAGGACCCCGACGGCAACTACGTGCAGATCGTTCAGCTCAGTCCCGAGCACCTGGCCGCTATGGAGAGCACGCCCCAAGAGGCCTGAGAACGATAGAGTCCCATGTCACCGGTGGTCGGCGCTCGTTGAGGGGTGCCGTCCACCGGCCCCTTGTGGGTCCGTGCGTGCCCACCGGAAGAAGATCCGGTAAAGGAACGACCACGTCCGAGCCGTTTTGTCGTAGGTGCGGCCTAGCGTGGCGATCATGGTTGAGCAGACGACGATCGACCAGGACTTCGCCCGGCTCATCGGTCCCTATCGCCGAGAGTTGTACGCGCACTGCTACCGCATGCTCGGTTCGGCGCACGACGCCGAGGACCTGGTCCAGGAAACCTGTCTACGCGCCTGGAAGGGCTACGACCGCTTCGAGGGTCGCTCCAGCCTGCGCACCTGGCTGCACCGCATCGCCACCACGGCGTGCCTGACGGCCCTGGACAAACGTGGCCGCAGACCCCTGCCCACCGGCCTGGGCGGGCCGACCACCAGCCCGGAGTCCGACCTGGCCGACGGTTCCGAGGTTCCCTGGTTGGAGCCGATGCCGGACCGCCTCGGGCTGGGCGCCGATGACCCGGGCACCGTCGTGGCCGGCCGCGAGAGCGTCCGTCTGGCCCTGGTCGCCGCCTTGCAGTACCTACCGGTCAAACAGCGCGCCGTGCTGATCCTGCGCGAGGTACTGCGGTTCAGCGCCGCCGAGGTCGCCCAGACCCTGGACACCTCCGTCCCGGCCGTCAACAGTCTGTTGCAGCGGGCCCGTGCCCAGCTGGCCAAGGAGCTGCCACAGGAGGAGAAGGTCCCCGCGCCCAGGGCCGACCAGCGCGAGCTGTTGGAGCGCTACGTCACCGCGTTCGAGAGCTACGACATCGGTGCGCTCACCGAACTTTTCACCGCCGAGGCGGCCTTCGAGATGCCACCGTTCGCCACCTGGGTGCGCGGACCCGAGAACATCGTGCGGCTCATCCACGCCCAGTGCCCGGCCAAGGCGCCCGGAGACCTCGCCCTGGTGCCCACCACCGCCAACGGACAGCCCGCCTTCGCCATGTACCTGCGGGGCGAGGACGGCGCCTACCGGGCCTTCGGCATCCACGTGCTCTCGTTGGAGGGCGAGGGGATCGGGCGCTGCTCGCTCTTCTTCGACACCACCCTGTTCCCGCTCTTCGGCCTGGACCCGGTGCTGCACCGCTGACCTGGATACGGTCCTGCGGGTGGTGTTCGCGCTGAGCGCCAGGTTCGGCGGGCACACGTGGCTGTACGATGACCGCGTCGACTTCGAACCGGCCCTCACCCGGGAGTGACCCCCACACCGCCCAGAGCGTCCGCCCGTTCCCCTCCACGAACCCGTGAACCGAACCCGGCGGACGCCCGTCCCAGTAGTTCGGGCACCCGGGTGATTCAAGCCGGATTCGCCCCGATACCAGGCCTCGGTGGCCTTTGGACCCGGCTAACGTGCTCAGGGGCCGACCGACCATGGCCCTACCACCTCATCACCCACCCGGATGGGAACCGCGTGAACAGCACCCCTGACCACCGAGACCTGCGCCTGATCGTCACCGGCGGCGGCACGGGCGGACACACCTACCCCGCGCTGACCGCGATCAACGCACTGCGCAAGCGCCTGGAGACGACCGGAAACTCTCTGGAGGTGCTGTGGGTGGGCGCCGCGGGCAGCCTGGAGAAGAGGGTGGCGACCGCCAACGGGATCGCGTTCGAAGCGGTGGCCACCGGTAAGATCCGCCGGTCCAAGAACCCCCTCAAACTGGCTTCCCCGGCCAACATCAAGGACATGACCAACGTGCCCCGGGGCGTGGCCCAGGCCTGCAAGCTCGTGTCCGACTTCGAACCCGACGTCGTGCTGGCCACCGGCGGCTACGTCGCCGTGCCCGTCGGCCTGGCCGCACGCATGTGCCGCAAGCCCCTCGTCGTGCACGAGCAGACCGTGCGCCTGGGGCTCGCCAACAAGGTCCTGGCCCGCGCCGGCGCCCAGATCGCGGTCTCTGCGGAATCCTCCGTGGAGCTGCTGCCCGACTCCTCCCAGGACGACGCCGTCGTCACCGGCAACCCCGTTCGCCCCGAGGTCCTCACCGGCCGGGCCGAACTCGGCGCCAAGGGCCTGGGCTTCGAGGGCTACGACGCCGAGCTGCCCACCGTCTACGTCACCGGTGGGGCGCAGGGTTCGGCCCAGATCAACGACAACGTCCGCGCGATCCTGCCCTGGTTGCTGGCGCGGGCGAACGTGGTTCATCAGTGCGGAGCGGCCAACGTCGCCATCCTGCGCGAGAGCGCTCAGCAGCTTCCGCCCGGTCTGGCCGAGCGATACCACCTGACGGATTTCGTCGGCCCCGAACTGCCCGACGTGCTGGCGTTGGCCGACGTGGTGATCTCCCGCAGCGGTGCCGGAACCATCGCCGAACTCACCGCACTCGGTAAGGCGGCGGTGTTCATCCCCTTGGCTTCGTCGGCCGGTAACGAGCAGGCCCACAACGCCCGCCACCTGCAAGAGACCAACGCGGCGGTGGCGCTGCTGGGTGAGATCACCCCCGAGAGCCTCCAGGGCGCGGTCGAGCCGTTGCTCACGGACCCCGCCCGGCGCGAGCAGATCGCCACCAACGCCCGCGCTCATGGTCGTCCGGACGCCGCCGAGCGCTTGGTGGACGTGCTGTTGCAGGCCGCCGAATAGCGGACCCTGCTGGATCGATGAGCATCAGGCCCCACTCGCCGAAGGCGGGTGGGGCCTGATCTGTTGGTGCGGCCGACCCTCAGGGTCGTGCTTTGGTGGAGTCGATGAAGGTTCGCCACTCGTGGACGTCGAAGAGGAGCGCGCCGAGTTCACGGTGGGTGGTGTCCCGTATAGCTCTCTCTTGCCCTAGACCGGCTACTTCGACGCATTCTCCGTGCGAACCGCTGTAGCTGGACTTACGCCAGTTGGCGCTGGATCCGTTTCGTTCAGTCCACATCGTGTCGCGCCGTCCCGAGGAAGGCCTGCCACTCACTTGCGTTGAAGGAGAGCGCGCCCAACTCACGGTGCTTGGTGTCCCGCACAGCTGTGCCTGCCGCTCCGCCCGCTACCTCAACGCAGTTGTCGGAGGCCGAGGAATAGCTGGAGGTGCGAAAGGGATGATAGTAGGTGGCGGCAGATGAGTCCATTGTCAAGTCCTAGTTCCATTATTTGTGCTGTTTGAGGAGGGTCTTGAGTAGCGTGGATGAGCTGCTCTGGGAGAGAGCATTCCCGCAGGCTTGGGTGAACATGTTTCGGTGAAGTGCTACTTCCTCCTTGCTTTCAATATAAGCGCTGCGTGTGGCGGTCTCAGAGTGGACGATCGACAAATCGAAGTCGCCGTCGAAGTCCAAGATCATGAACGAAGACCCCAAGGTCCCGTGGAGCCCTGACCGTAGTGGCATGATCTGGATGGAAGCTTGGGCAGAACTCTCTGCCACGTCGATCAGGTGCTGTATCTGTGGCTCGAACACGCGCAGAGAGCCGACGAGACGCTGCACAGCTGCCTCTTCGATGACGAACGAGAGGATTGGAGGGGTGCTGCGCTTCAGGATCTCCTGGCGTCGCATGCGGGCTTCGACCCTACGCTCGATGTCGTCTGGCGTGAGGAAGGAGTAGGCGCGCATGAGCCGGCCCGTGTATTCAGGTGTTTGGAGTAGTCCGGGGATGAAGACCGGTTCGTAGCTGCTGATCTGGGCGGATTCGTCTTCGAAGGCCGGAAGCGATCCCTCGAACGCATCTCCGTAGGCGACCCACCATCCCTTCTTCTTCGCGTCGCGCATGAGGGTCTCCAGAGATTCCCGGCGATCAGCATCTGTGACACCGAAAAGATCCAAGAGCGCCCTGAGGTCGGTGAGGTTTCCCCTGGTCCAGCGCCCGTTCTCGTAGTTGTGGACCTTTGTCTTGGCCCAGTCGAGCTCAGTCGCCACTTGGTCGAGTGTCAGCCCGGCTGCTTCACGCCTCTGCCGAAGCTCGCGAGCCAACTGCCGCTTGCCGACAGTGGGAAGGGGTGGTGGCTTTGCGGCCAAAGTGTTCCTCCTGGGGCTGGGGGCAATGGGACATGTCGCTGATCCTAGTACGAACTTCCGATCGCAGAATCCGACATTCCACACAAAGCAACTTTGGACTTGAAAGTAGGAAGTTCATAGTTGAGGATGAGTCTATCCAGTGGCTCGCTGAGTCCTTTGGTGGCGCAGCGCCGTGCCGGAGGATTCGTCATGACTGAGAAGCGTCACCTGGCTCAGTCGCGGCCGTAGTCACCAGGTACGGAAGGGGCTCGGCTCACCAGAGCTGGGAACTCTGCCGGTTGTTGATCAAGGTGACCGCATGAAAACGGGCTCTGGGGGCGATAGCAGCGCCTCCAGAGCCCAGTGACAACACCAGTCCCTCTTGCCTGAGGAGAAGTGCGTCATGCCCATTGTGCCGCGTTCCCGTGCGCCCTTCCACACCCCCACCCCGCCCTTCGCCGGGCGAAGGTGGGCCGGTCGCGTCTACTCCGGTGACTTGGCCCAAGCCGCTTGGGTTCGAGAAGACCTGCGCGCCGACCTGCACCGCCTCGAAGGTCTGTGCCCTGACCAGTCCGAGACCATCGTTCTCTGTGCGAGCGAAATGTTCGCCAACGCTTGCGATCACTCCCGCTCCGGCCAACACGACGGTCGGGTGCTGCGCACCCTGTCCATGCCCACCGCCCACACCCTGTGCGTGTCCACCATCGACGACGGTGCCCGCGAAGAAGCCCCCACCCTCCCGCACATCCCGCACCAGCGCACCGCCATCGAATGGGAGGAGGCCGAACGCGGCCGAGGTCTGTTGCTCATCGAGCACCTGGCTACCCGCTGGGGGAGCCGACCGGTGGTGGACTTCCCATTCTGCGCCGGGCTGGGCACCCTCGTATGGGCTGAATTCACCCTCACCACCACGGGCGCCGACCGGTGAACGCCGACCCGATCTCCTCCGAGATGCGCGCGGTATTGGAGGCGCCCCGAGGCCGCCGCTTCTCCCGCCCCCACTCCGACCCGCCACGTCGGGAACAGCGCCGGCCAGCCCTCATCGACGAATGGGACGCCTGGGCTCCCCAACGGCCACACGAACCTACGCCCACCCCCGGCCGGCCGCCGAAACCCCTGGTCCCGCACCCCCGGCCGGCCGGGGGTGGGCGTAGGTT
>NZ_FRFF01000139.1 GCF_900143625.1 Nocardiopsis sp. JB363 | reverse complement strand
CTCACGGGCCGCCGGGCTCCGCCCGGTCCGGCCGCAGCCGGCCGAATCCCTACCCGGCCGCCTGGTGTCCTCGTTGAGCGCGTCGCCACTACGTGACGGGTGCGGTAACGAAGGGCCCGCTACAGGCCGGGCTCGGGGCGGGCCGCGTCCCAGCGGTTGCCGGCACTGGTGGAGGTGGGCCGGTCACTCCCTAGCACCGCACCCGCAGCAGTATTGGTGCCAGCATGTGCGCCAGTACCGGTGCGGGGGTGCATGTGCTGGCGAGACCCCCAACGGGAGTCATTCTGTCCCTTGGATATGGCTCTGGGTGGGGATTCGGTGTGCGGGCATGCCGATATCCCCACAAGGCATGGCCTTTGGGGTCTAACACCCACCCAGGGGTGTTTTTCGAGAGGTGCGGGGGTCTGCTCCGGGTGCATCGTTCGGAGCGGGGCGGTGTTTTCGCCTGGTGGAAGCTGGTGCGGTGATGTTAGGCGGTGGCTGGTGCTGGCTCCCCCTCACCACCCTCACCGCCACCGTCCTTCTCGGTGTTCTGGCGGTTCTGGGTGTGGTGGTGGTCCCAGATCTGCTGGTTCGCCTTCACCTGCAACCGGTGCTTGAGCCGGTTGTGGGTGGAGCAGAGCAGCTGCATGTTGTCGGAGCTGGTCGCTCCGCCGTGGGAGAAGGCGATGATGTGGTCGAACTGCGACCAGCTACGCGGCATGTCGCAGCCTTCGTGCCACTCGCAGTGAAACTCCTTGTACCCGGCCGCCTGGCGGACAGGGTCAGGGGCACACCGGTGCTTCTGCCCCACATCCAGCAGAGTCTTGCCCTCGGCGTCGGTCAGGAACCTGCGCAACCAGCTCTTCGGGGTCAGGCGGGAGATCATCTGGTCGGGGATGACCACCCCGTCCTCGGTCACCGCAGGCTCCGCGGAGGCATCTCCCAGATAGCGCTTCAAAGGCACGGTGATGTTCAACGTCACCACCGGCTTCGGGGCCTTCGCGCACGTGCGGTGGGCCAGGGCGGTCTCGAAGATCCGCATCATCGCGTCATAAGTGCGCTGGTGCTTGGGGATGGCGGCGTTATCGGGCCCGTAGGGTTCGGTGTAGGCGTCCAACGCGGCCTGGATGAGCTGGTTGTCCGCACCCGGCCCCCACATGCGCAGCAGGAATCCGCCTTCGAAGGTCGGCGAGAATTGGGCGCCACGGTTATCGAAAGTCTCGTCGTAATCCCGGTCGGCTTTGTCGGGGTCCAGTTGGGCGACGAACCATTTCGCCGCGTCCCGCAACTGCCGCACCGACGCTTTCGGGCATTCCTTCTTATAAGCGATCAGCCCGAACTCCAACCGGGCCCGGAAACCCTCGACGTCGGGGTGCTGTGCCCGGAAGTCCTCATCGGCTGTTTCCAGGACCTTGGCCCACTCAGCGGTGGCTTTTTCGGTGGAGGTCGCGATCGCGCACGCCTCACCCAACGACAGGACCTCACCCTGGAACGCCTCGTCGACCAGCGGGAGCTGCTGGTGGTGCAGGGCACGGGCCAGGGTGGCCAGGTTGCCGGCCTCGGCGGGGGTGGTGCCCCATTTGTGGGTGATCCACGCTTTGAGGGTGTTCTGGCCGCCTTTTTCCAACACGACCCCGGAGGCTTCCATCCGCGCCAGGGCGGGGAGCATCGCGTAGTAGATGCGATCCATTTCCCCGTTGAGCCGCCCGCACTGTTCGAGCGCCTCGTCCTCGGCCCCGATCGGGATATCCCGGCCGGCGAATCC
>NZ_FRFF01000158.1 GCF_900143625.1 Nocardiopsis sp. JB363 | reverse complement strand
CTATTCGTCGGCAGCGTCAGTTGTGTATTAGAGTCAGCTCCCACACCGCGTTCGAGGTGGACCAACCCCTAACAAGGAGATGACGTGACCCGAATCGACGACGGCACCCAGGAAGCCGCCCAGGCCCTGCGCACGGAGTACCCGCACGCTCAGGAGGCCGCACCCAGGTTCGCGCTCGCGGTCAAGCGGCACGGGGTGCTGAGGGCCTGGACCGATCTGATGGGCGCGGCCAACCACGCCCCCGACCCCGATCAGCTCCGTGCCAGCGCCGAACTACGTGATGGGTTGGCCCCCTGGTGGAAGGAGCACGGCGCCCCCTCGGCGGAGCCCAGGGCGATCTTGACCTGGCTCATCGGGGACCAGAGCCCCCAACAGTTGGAGGTGCTGCGTGCCCGCCTGATGCCTGTCCTGGAGCCTCTCACCTCCGCCGCGACCTGAACCACCCCCGGAAGGACGCGGGCCATACCGGCCCGCGCCCCCACCATTTTTCGCCCCTGTCCGATGCCCGAGGTCTTCATGTATCTGTTGCTCCCCCCGCCCCGTCTACCGCATGCCTTCGGACACCCTGTGCCGTAACCCTGACGACTCGGTGCGAAACCGCGTGCATCCGCGCCGCCTGCTGGCGCACCTGGCCTACGAGGTGACCCTCGGCCTGGCCCATCGTGTGCCCTCCCCCCAGCGGTGGGAGCTGACCCGACAGATCCTCCAAGGCCCTGACGACAGCGCCCCACACAACTCCGGCACCGTAGGCGGGCCCGCGGCCGCCGAGCTCGAGCTGAATGATCTGTCCGCGGTGATGGACGCGATGATCGGCCAGATCTCCCACAGCCAGTACGGGTGGGGAGACTCCGACCTGGTTCGGCGGCTCAAAGCCGTTCGCTCCCGGACGAGGCGGTCAGCGCCGTCGAACGCGCCAGCGATGCTCCTGGGCAACTATGTGGCTACCGTCTACGACGCCCATGGCGAGGTGGTGCACCGCGGTGTTTCCCCGGAGGCCCCCAGCAAGCTCTGAACTGTATGGGGCCGGTCGTCCCCGCAAGGTTGCTGGGCGAGACCGTCGAGATCTCCTTGGCCTGCCAGCACACCGAAGATGGCCCTGCCTGGGTGATCTGGGAACAGGACGGCCCCGCCGGAGACCGGGTCTCTTGGCAAAGCGGTGACGACCTGGACGCCGCACTGGACCGTTTCGTCGCCGACCAGCTCTTGCCCACCGGTAGACGATCTATTACTCGCGTCGAATCCGATGAACCCTGGCTGCACCCCGACCACCCCTACCGATGGACCGTGAACATCACCCCGAAACACGACTAACTGGTTGTGCAACAAAGGGGCACCGCCGAGCTCTACGGCAGAGCCCGTCTCTTTCCCATGCGACACCCGATGGTGGTTGCGCACCTCACCGGCTGCACCGCACCAGCTTGACGGTGTTGGGGACGGCCGAGGTGCATCTGAATCGCTGAAGTGGGCTACCGGGGCCCTGGCGCGGTCCTGTTCGCCTGGGTCAGAGATGCCCTTGAACATCCTCGAAAGAAGCCAGAAACGGCCTAACCAAGGGCCGCGTAAGATCACCTCGTGAATTCGTTTGGCGGCTGGGTGTCTGTGCTCGTGGCCCTGGCAATGTAGGCACCTGACCCCCGCGACAACAACAGCCACCCCCATCAGCTGGTGAGAGGACCCCCATGCCCAAGGACCTGTACGAACTCGGTGAGGTTCCGCCTTTGGGGCACGTGCCCGAACGCATGCACGCGTTCACCATCCGTAGGGAACGTTACGGCGAGCCCCGTGACGCGTTCGCCCGCGAGATCGTTCCGGTCCCTGAACTGAAGCCGGGGCACGTGCTGGTCTACACGATGGCCGCCGGGATCAACTACAACAACATCTGGGCCGCCAAGGGGCA
>NZ_FRFF01000038.1 GCF_900143625.1 Nocardiopsis sp. JB363 | reverse complement strand
TTCCCGTCCCCGCGGGCCCCCACGCCCCACAACCCCCATCAGGAGTAACCGGTGGCCGATTCCCAACGCACGCTGCACGAACGCTACGAATTGCGTGCAGAGGTCGGCCGGGGCGGCATGGGCCGGGTGTGGAAGGCCCACGACACGCGACTCAACCGCATCGTGGCGGTCAAGGAGATCCTCCTGGGCCCCGGACTGGACGAGGACGACCGCACCCGCATGGCCGCTCGGGCCCGGCGTGAGGCCCAGGCCACTGCCATGGGCCAGCACCCCAACATCGTGACCGTGCACGACATCGTCGAGGACGACGGTCGCCCCTGGATCGTCATGGAGTTCCTGGAAGGGGAATCCCTGCACCGGATCGTGCGCGATCAGGGCCCGCTGGAACCCGAGCGGGCCGCCGCCTGGGGATTGTCCCTGCTCGACGCGTTGGGGATCGCGCATGCCCAGGGCATCACCCACCGCGACGTCAAACCCGAGAACGTCATGATCACCGACGCCGGGCGGGTCGTGCTGACCGACTTCGGCATCGCCACCATCGCCGACACCGCCGCGGTCACCCAGACCGCCGGGGTGATGGGCTCACCGGCCTATCTGGCCCCCGAACGCCTGGCCTCGGCCCCGGCCAGCCCCGCCGGTGACCTGTGGTCGCTGGGCGCCACCCTCTACCAGGCCGCCACCGGCGTCTCCCCCTTCCAACGCGAGGGCATCCCGGCCACCCTGCACGCGGTGCTCAACGCCGAACCTCCCCGTCTCCTGCCCGGGCCACTCGGCCACGCGATCCGGGGGCTGCTGGTCAAAGACCCCGCCCAGCGGTTGGACGAGGCCGGCAGCCGCTCCCTGCTGGAGGCCGCCGCCCGTGGGCACGAACACGGTGGCGACAACGGGCCACCACCCGCCACCGGCCCCCAGACCGGCACGGCCACGCTCGGTGCGGCCCC
>NZ_FRFF01000077.1 GCF_900143625.1 Nocardiopsis sp. JB363 | reverse complement strand
CCCCCGGACGCTCCCCCGCCCCACCACTGACCCGCGGACGCCGTCGCACCGAACCGGACATCCGTCACCCCCGGGCGATGTGACCTCATTCGGGTGCATGTCCTACACTCACTCCCATGTTCGGTCCCGCCCGCTTCCTGTGCATGGCGCTCATCTCCATGTCCGTGACGAGCACCGATGACGGCCTCTGTCGCCGCCGGTGCCGTTCCGTCGTGCGCTGACCCGAACTCCCTCTTCCCCGCGCCGACGCGGCACCGGCCACCTCCCGGTTTCCCGCACGGTCCCGCCGTGTTCCCTGTTCGACCCGTGCCGAGCCGCAGGCGGCTCCGTCATGTTTGGACGTCTCTTCGTGACCACGACACCCACCACTCCGGTAGGAAAGACCGATGAGGTCGACCGTCCGGTCGAGTCCTCACCCGCCCTATCCCTGAGGTGGCGCCCCACCCTGTCCGTTCCACCGCCCCGGGCGCCCGAGGCCGAACCGGTGCGCTGGTGGCCGCTGGCCGTCGCCCTGATCGGCGCGCTCGGGCTGGCCGCGTTCGTGTGGTCCGAGCACGGCGCCATGCCCGCCACCCTGTTGGTGCTGGGCCTGGGCCTGGGCTTCACGCTCTTCCACTCCCGATTCGGGTTCACCTCGGCCTGGCGCCAGCTCCTGGCCGTGGGCAACGGCACGGGACTGCGCGCCCACGCGGTCCTGCTCGGTACCACCGCCACCCTGTTCGCACTGGTCATCGGGACCGGGACCGGCCTGTTCGGGAACGAACCGGGACCGTCGGCCGGACCGATCGGCATCGCGCTGTTCGCGGGCGCGTTCCTGTTCGGAATCGGCATGCAGCTCGGCGGCGCGTGCGCCTCGGGCACCCTGTTCGCGGTCGGGTCCGGCCAGTCCGCCATCCTCATCACCCTGTTCGGGTTCATCGTGGGTTCGGTCATCTACTCGGCGGCCTGGCCGCTGGTGGCCGACCTGCCCTCGGTGCCCCCGGTGCTGCTGTCCGACCATGTGGGCTGGGGCGGTTCGTGGGCGATCACCATCGCCGCGCTGGTGGCGATGGTCGTCATCTCCCGTGTGGTGCAGAACCGTCGGGTTCCCCCGCCCGTGGGCGCACCGCCGTCGGCCCAGGGGTGGGCCCGCGTCCTGCGCGGCAGCTGGCCGCTGATCGCCGGCGCCCTGCTCCTGGCCATGCTGGGCTCCGCCGTACTGCTGGTCTCCGGCGGCCCGTGGGGCATCACCTCGGCGTTCAACCTGTGGGGCGCCAAGGCGCTCCAACTGGTGGGCCTACAGCCCGAGAACTGGGCGTTCTGGACCCAACCCGGCCAGGCCGAGCAGCTGGCCGGCCCGGTCCTTCAGGACAAGAACAGCCTCACCAACATCGGCATCATCCTGGGCGCCGCGGCGGCGGCAGCGGCGGCGGGCACCTGGAAGGTGCACACCGGTCTGAGCTGGAACCTGGTCGCGGCGGGCCTGGCCGGCGGTGTCCTGATGGGCATCGGCGCGCGGCTGGCGGGCGGCTGCAACATCGGGGCCTACCTGGCCGGCATCTCCTCGGGCAGCCTGCACGGCTGGCTGTGGGCGGTCTTCGCCCTGGCGGGCACCTGGGCGGGCCTGCGCGCCCGCTCCCTGTTCGGGCTGGGCGTGCCCAAGCCGAGCGACAGCGTCTGCTGAGGACCCCGCACTCATGGCACGGGCTCCACCGTTCGTTCGGTGGGGCCCGTGCTGGTCTAAGGTGCGACCATGGTGGAGGAGAAGCGGGTGGACCTGACCGAACAGGTGCGGCGGTGGGCGAGGGTGGTCTACGACCACCAACGTCTGGGCGAGGAGCCCCGCCGATGTGACGTGGCGGTGGTGCTGGGCAGCCACGACATCGGCGTGGCCGACCGGGCCGCCGAACTGTACCGACGGGATTTGTTCGACCGGATGGTCATCACCGGTGCCAACAGCCCCACGACGCTGGCCCGGTTCCCTCGTGGCGAGGCCGTGCACTACCGCGAGCGCGTCGTCGAACTGGGGGTGCCGGAGTCGGCGGTCCTCATGGAGACCGAGGCGACCAACACCGGCGAGAACCTCCGTCTGGCCCGCGCGCTGCTGGATCGTGCGGGGATCGCGCCGGCCACGGTGATGTTCGTGTGCAAGCCGTACATGGAACGCCGGGCCCACGCCACCGTGCTCAAGCAGTGGCCCGAGGTGGAAGCGCTGTGCGCCTCGGCCCCGCTCGACTTCGACGCCTATCTGCCCACCGTGGGCGATGACCGTCTGGTCCTGGACACCATGGTCGGCGACCTGCAGCGGGTCATGGAGTACCCGGCGCGCGGCTTCGCCGTCCCCCAATCGGTCCCCGAGGACGTCCGGGAGGCCTTCCACGGGCTCGTCGCCGCCGGCTTCGACCGCCACCTCCTTCCCGACACCTGACGGTGACTCGGTGATCCACTCCCCCGGTGGGCGATAGCCTGCGGCCCACGTCGACAACGAGAGGTTCCCCCATGGACGAGGTCGAAGCGTTGCCCGAGCGCAGTCGCCGGGTGGCGAAGGTTCTGGACGGGCTGGGTCTGACCGGGCGGGTGCGGGAGCTGCCCGCCTCCACGCGCACGGCGGCCGAGGCCGCGGAGGCCCTGGGTTGCGAGGTCGGCGCGATCGCCAACAGCCTGGTGTTCATGGCCGACGAAGCACCCCTACTGGTGATGACCAGCGGACGACACCGGGTGGACGTGGACCTGCTCGCCCGACGTCTCGGCAAGGGGAGGATCCGCCGAGCCAAGCCGGAGGAGGTACGCGCCGCCACCGGTCAGGCCATCGGCGGGGTCGCCCCCGTCGCCCATCCGGCCCCGGTGGAGACCGTGGTGGACCCCGCCCTGGCCGACTATCCGACGGTGTGGGCCGCGGGCGGCACTCCGAACACCGTCTTCCCACTCACCCACACCGAACTGGTCGAGATCACCGGCGGCACCGAGGTCGCCGTCGGCTGACGGCGACCGGGCTACGTACCCGGTCGCATGGTCGCCGGTTTCGGGAGGGCCTTGCTCGCCGCCCAGGCGACCAGCCCACAGAGGGCACCCACGACGGTGCCGGTGACCAGGCTGCTCAAGGCCGCGAAGACACGGATGATGCCCTGTTGGACGCCCGGGGACAGATCCGCGAGGTTGCCGCCGAGCGTGGGCGGGGCGCCCTCGTGGGCGGCGGTCCACAGAAGCTGGTGCCCGAGCATCAGCATCACCCCGTACAGGACCCCCACCACCAGGAGGGTGAGGAAGGGGTGGGGCAAGCGACGCCACAGGACCACGACGATCCACACCAGGGGCGGCACGAACACGAAGAGGGCGTTGACGAAGGTGCCTTCCTCGATGACGCCGAGATCGTGCAGGACCACACGGGGCGCGGCGATCAACGCCAGGAGGACCAGGATCGGGAAGGACAGACCCGGCGCGGGGCGATCACGTACGTTCATACGGCCATCGTGTGCCGCGCGGGTGCGGGACCGCGTCGGCTCCAGGTCGCTTTCGGGTACGTCCGATCGCGTATCCGGGGTAGGCCACGACCATGCGGTCACCCCCTGGTGCGATACGGTCACCGATGATGCCGGGTGGGCGCTCGGCCCCGGGAAGGACCCCCTGAACATGACCAGAACCGGTTGGATCACCACCGTCGCCGCCACCGTGGCCGCGCTGATCGTCGGCTTCGGCGCCGGGTGGTTCGCCCATGGGACCACGATGGGTCCACCCGTGGCAGAACCCGAACCCACCGAACAACAGACCCCACAGCCCACCCCCACCTTCGAACCGGTGACCGTGGACCTGGACGAGACCCACGAGTTCGGGGACGGGTTCACCATCGGTCTGAGCGACTTCCGGCGCGAGGTGGAGGAGGGCGGGGTCGACCCGGTCACCGGCGAAGAGGAAGACCTGCCGTACGTGTCCTGGCGGGTGGAGGTCTCCAACGAGAGCACCGATCCGGTGCAGACCGGCGCACTGACGCGCACCTGCGAGGTGGGCGATCCGCCCCGGGAGTCGGGTGCGCCCGCCCTGGGCTCGGACGTCAAACCACCCGAGAGCCTGGAGCCGGGCCAGAGCGGCTCCTGGGACGAGGACTGCTGGGCGGAGGAGGACGACACCCGACTCCAGTACACGGTGGAATTCCATGACCAGGACTTCGTTCCGCTGTACCCGCCGGTGACCTTCGCGGGCGAGGTGGACTGAGCCGGGTGCCGTCTCGGGTCGTTCCTAACCGGTGAACAAGGTGGCGGCCTGGAGGGACGTCTGCGTCACCCCGTAGCCCAGGGCGATGATCACGGCCACCCACAGGAAGATGGCGGCGGCCTTGGCGGGGACGTTACCGGAGCTCTTCTGTTGCATCTGCTTCTCCTCGTGTTGCGGGACCGGACTCACGCCGACTGTCCGGACGTCGCCCGCCGGCCGGACACGTCCTCTTCGAGCTGACGTTCGGTGAGCGGGCGGACCAGCATGTTCGCGGCGAACCCGACCGCCATCACGACCACCATCAGGTACAGCGACAGCGTGTACAGGTCGGCGCCCGTGCGACCCGCGGCGAGCTGGTGGTCGGCGATCACGTTGACGATGAGCGGACCGGCGATGCCCGCGCACGACCAGGCGGTGAGCAGTCGACCGTGGATGGCGCCGACGTTGAAGGAACCGAACAGGTCCTTCAGGTAGGCGGGAATGGTGGAGAACCCGCCGCCGTAGAAGGAGAGGATGATCCCGGTGACGGCGACGAAGAGCACCACGGAACCGGTTCCGGCAACCGCGATGAGCAGGTAGAGGACGCAGCCGATGCCCAGGTAACCGATGTAGGTGCGCTTGCGGCCCAGGGCGTCGGAGGTGGAGGACCACACGAAGCGGCCCAACATGTTGCACAGCGACAGCACGCCCACGTAACCGGCGGCCTCGGCCGGACCGACGTCGGCGAAGAAGTCCTGGATCATGGGGGCGGCCTGTTCGAGGATGGCGATCCCCGCGGTGACGTTGCAGAACAGCACGATCCACAGCAGCCAGAACTGGCGGGTGCGGAAGGCCCGCTCCACGCTGACGCCCTCGGTGGCGAGGACGCTTCCGATGGGCGCCGGCGGGGGCTCCCATCCCTCGGGCCGCCAACCGGTCGGCGGCACCTTGACGGTCATCGCGCCGAGCATCATGGCGACGAAGTAGATGGCGCCCAGGGTGAGGAAGGCGGGGACGATCGCGTCGGCCGGGGTGTCGGCGAAGCGGTCCAACAGCGCGGCGGACAGCGGTGAGGCGATGAGCGCGCCACCGCCGAAGCCCATGATGGCCATCCCCGTGGCCATGCCGGGACGGTCGGGGAACCACTTGATGAGGGTGGACACCGGCGAGATGTAACCGATGCCGAGGCCGATCCCGCCGATGACTCCGTAGCCCAGGTAGAGCAACCACAGTTGGCCGGTGGCCACACCGAGCGCCCCCACGAGGAAACCGACGCCCCAGCACACACCGGAGACGAACATCGCCTTGCGGGGGCCGTTGCGTTCGACCCACTTGCCACCGAAGGCCGCCGACAGGCCCAGCATCACGATGGAGATGCTGAAGACCACGCCGATGGCGGTCAGGGACGTGTCGAACCGCTCCACCAACGGCGTCTTGAAGACGCTGAAGGCGTAGACCTGACCGATGGACAGGTGTACGGCGAGCGCGGCGGGTGGGATGAACCACCGGCTGTAGCCGGGCGGGGCGACACTCTTCTCACGGTCCAAAAACGACAGCACGAACCATCCTCGCGATCCTCAGGATTGTTTTCCGCGCGGAATACGGGTCTTTTCCACGTCACTTCCGCAACACCGGAAACAAGCATGGAACATCGTCACACCGGGTGTGACCGGAATCAAATACGAATTTTCTTTCACGCGATAAGAAGGGCTTATCGAAGAGCGTGCGCCGGAAGAAGTCCCGGCGGTCTCGGGGATCCAGGAGTTCAGCCGGTCAACGCCGCCCCTCCGGCCGGGTCGCGGCGGGCCAGGTGTTCCTCCAGATCGACACCGGCGACGCTGTCGAACAGGGCGCGGGCGAGCACCGGTTCGGGGTCGCGGTCGGCGACGACCAGGCCGATCTCCTGGCCGATCTCGGGCCGCACCAGGGGGATGGCGCGCATGCCCTCGGGTATGGCGTGCAGGTACAACCATGCCTGCGGCATCACGGCCGACCACTGGCTGCCACGGACGTGGGAGCACAGCGCGCTGACCGAGTTGGTCTCGACCCGGGGCACCGGTCGGGCGCCGGCTCGTCGGAAGGCCCCATCGATGATGCGACGGTTCTGCATGTCCGGGGTGAGCAGGCACAGCGGCACCTCGGCCGCCTCGGCCCAACTGATGCTGGCCCGGTGTCCCAAAGGCCCGTCCTCGGCGGTGAGCAGGACGTAGTGCTCCCGGTAGAGGTGTCTTCGGCGCACGTGGTCGAGGGGTTCGTTGTCGATGTAGGTGACGCCGACGTCGATCTGGAAGTCGGCCAGGGCCTGTTCGATCTCGGTGGAGGTCATCGAGACGATCGACAGGGTGACCTGGGGGTGGAGGTCGCACAGCCCACGGGTGATCAGGGACAGGGAGCTGAGCGTGGTGGGGATGGCCCCGATGCGCAATCGTCCGCTGAGCCCCTCCCGCCCGTTGCGCACGCTCTCCAGCAGGGTGTCGTGTTCGGCGATGACCCGTTGGGCCCAGGTGACGATCTGTTCGCCCTCGTGGGTGAACCCTATGAACCGGTTGCTCCGCTTGACGATGGGGACGCGGAACTCGACCTCCAGCTTGCGGATGGCGGAGGACAGGGCGGGCTGGGAGACGTGGCAGGCCTGAGCGGCCCGGGCGAAATGGCGTTCCTTGGCCAGCGCGGTCAAGTACTTCAGCCGGCTCAACAACATCGCCCGAGCGTACAGGGACGAAGGTCCCCTCAACAAGAACGATCAATCGCTTGATAGTGATCTCTTCTTTTGGGGTATGCGAACACACCCGCCTCCTGCGCTCGGGACCTCTCGATGGAAGAATGGGGGCGTGAGACACCACGATTCGCAGATGCCCGACCCCGCGCAGGACGCGCCGGAGGTCGGATCACCCAAGGAAAGCGCCGCGGGGATCCCCGCGGTGCTCAGCAGCGTGCGTCACGTAGGCGAACAGGCCGGTGTGATGCGCGGACTCCCGGCGATGCTCGCCGTGAACCAGAAGCGCGGATTCGACTGCCCGGGCTGCGCCTGGCCGGACCCGGACAAACGGCACACCGCGGAGTTCTGCGAGAACGGCGCCAAGGCGGTCGCCGAGGAGGCCACCCGCCGTGAGGCGGGCGCGGACTTCTTCGCCAGGCACCCGATCGGTGAACTGGCCGAACGCTCCGGCTACTGGTTGGGGCAGCAGGGTCGGTTGACCGGGCCGGTGTACCTGCCCGAGGGCGGCACCCACTACGAGTCGATCTCGTGGGAGGCCGCCCTGGATCTGATCGCCGAAGAGCTGCGAGGGTTGGACTCCCCCGACGGCGCGGAGTTCTACACCTCGGGGCGCACCAGCAACGAGGCGGCGTTCGCCTACCAGCTGTTCGCCCGGCAACTGGGCACCAACAACATGCCGGACTGCTCGAACATGTGTCACGAGTCGTCCGGGTCGGCGCTCACCGAGACGCTGGGCGTGGGCAAGGGCACCGTGTCCCTGGATGACATCCACGAGGCGGACCTGATCATCGTGGCCGGACAGAACCCGGGCACCAACCACCCGCGGATGCTGTCGGCCTTGGAGAAGGCCAAGCGTTCGGGGGCGCGGATCGTCACGGTCAACCCGCTGCCGGAGGCGGGCATGAAGACGTTCCGCAACCCGCAGAACGCGCGTGGCCTGGTGGGCCGAGGAACCGAGCTCACCGACCTTTTCATGCAGGTCAGCCTGGGCGGTGACCTGGCGCTGTTCAGCGCGGTCAACCGGTTGCTGTTGGAGGCCGACCGGCGCGGCGAGGACGTCCTGGACCACGAGTTCGCGCGGGAGTTCACGCACGGGTTCGAGGAGTTCGCCGAGGCCCTGTTGAAGGAGCCCGAGGCCGAGTTCTGGGAACGCACCGAACGCGACTCCGGGCTGTCCCGGTCCCTGATCGAGGAGCTGGTCACCATGGTGACCTCCTCCCAGAAGGTCGTGGTCTGCTGGGCGATGGGTCTGACCCAGCACAAGCACTCGGTGCCGACCATCCGCGAGGTGGTCAACTTCCTGCTGCTGCGCGGCAACGTGGGCCGACCGGGCGCGGGTGTGTGCCCGGTGCGCGGTCACTCCAACGTGCAGGGCGACCGCACCATGGGCATCTTCGAGAAGCCCCCCGAGTCGTTCCTGGACGCGTTGGGCGTGGAGTTCGACTTCGAACCGCCTCGTGAGCACGGGCACGACACGGTCAACGCGATCCGGGCGATGGGCCGCGGCGAGGTGGGCGTCTTCTTCGCCATGGGCGGCAATTTCGTGTCCGCCTCCCCCGACACCGAGGTGACCGAGGAGGCGATGCGCAGGGTGGGCCTGACCGTGCACGTGTCCACCAAGCTGAACCGTTCGCACGTGGTCACCGGTACACGGGCGCTCATCCTGCCGGCGTTGGCCCGCAGCGACCGGGACGTGCACGAGGGCCGGGCCCGGTGGATCACCGTGGAGAACTCCATGGGGCAGGTGCACGCCTCGCACGGTGTGCTCGCACCGTTGTCGGAGCACATGTGGTCGGAGGTGGACATCGTCCGCGCCCTGGGCCGACGGATGTTCCCCGACGGCCCGGTCGACTGGGATGCGATGGCCGAGTACGACCGGATCCGCGACCACGTGTCCCGGGTGGTGCCGGGGTTCGAGGACTTCAACGCCAAGGCACGGCGCCGGGGCGGCTTCGAGCTGCCGAACGCGCCCCGGGACGACCGGAGGTTCCCGACGGCGACGGGGCTGGCCAACTTCACGGCGAACGGCACCTACGCTCCCCGGGTCCCCGAGGGTCGGCTGCTGTTGCAGACGCTGCGCTCGCACGACCAGTACAACACCACCGTCTACGGGTTGGACGACCGGTACCGGGGCATCCAGAACGGGCGCCGGGTGGTACTGGTCAACCCGGCGGACGCCCGTGAGCTGGGGTTGGCCGACGGCGCCTACACCGACATCGTGGGCGAGTGGTCGGACGGACGCGAGCGGCGCGCTCCGCACTTCCGGGTGGTGCACTACCCCACCGCGCTGGGCAGCGCGGCCGCCTACTACCCGGAGACCAACGTGCTGGTGCCGTTGGACTCCACCGCCGACGTGAGCAACACGCCCACGTCCAAGTCGGTGGTGGTGCGCTTCGAACCCTCCCCCGTCCGCAACTAGGGAGTGCTCGCGGCTCCGGCTCGGTTCCGCGGTCGTCAGCGACCGCGGAACCGACCGAACCGGATATTGGGAGGGCTGGGCCGCCAGCGCAGCCACGGTAGCCAGGGTTCCTGGGCCGGTGCCGGAATGGTGGGGTCCTCCAGCTCGCCCATCAGGACGTCCTCGACCTCCTCGAAGCGGATCCCGGCGAACACCATGATGTCGGTGGCGACCATCTCCACGGCCAGGTGGGTGGCCTGGGTGACGGGGTCGTCGTCGGGGGTGCCCGCACCGTAGCCGCGCGCCGCTGTCAGTGCGTGGTTCACGGCCTGTTCCCTGGCGTCCCGGCTGCTGAGGTCGTCGGCGAGGGTGCTGAGGACATCGGCCATGCCCCGCACGATGGGGGCGAGTTCGCGGCGTTCCTCGCTGTCCATGGCGACGGTGGTGCGGGCGAGGAACAGGCAGCTCTCGCCGAGCAGGATGAGCCGTTCGATGACCTCGTCCTCGTCGAGAACGGGCCCTGGGTCGCCCCAGCGGATGGTGGAGAGCCGGATCGTGGTCAGGCTCGCCTCACGGGCCTTGCTGAGGTCGGCCATGGGTCTGCTCAGGTCACCGAGACGGTTGACCACCTGGGCGCTGGCGTCGTCTCCCTCGGAGGTCAGGGACAGACCCACCTCGTCGAGCATGCGGGCCATCTCGCTCAGGGCCTCTTCCTCGATGCGCCGCATCATCGCCACCAGGCGGGCGGGGAAGAGCAGTTGGCTCAGGAGCAGGGCCACCCCCGCACCGATGAGCGCGTCGACGAGTCGGTCGATGCCCGGGCTTCCCGCGCCGACGAAGATCGTGGTGAGGATGGCGCTGGCGGCCGCCTGTCCGACGACGGCGCGTTCGGAGGTGATCGCGGCGGCCACGATCATGGCCAGTCCGGTGCCCACCGTCAGGGCGAGCACACCTCGGTCGGTGAGCAACAGCGAGAACTCCCCGGCGAGGATGCCGATGAAGACACCGGCCAGCATCCGGACCGCGTTGACCCCTCGTTCGCTGCCCGCGGCGTTGAGCGCGATGACCGCGGCGATGGGCGCGAAGAAGGGTCTGTGGTCCTGGATCAGTCCCCCGGCGATGGCCCAGGCCAGGGCGGCGCCGATGACCGCCAGCAGGATCTGGGACACGTAGGAGGACAGGCGTTTGCGCACCTCGCCGACGGCGTTCCGGATCAGTCTCCGTGCGGAGGCACCTCCGCTGAACAGTGCTCCCATGATCTCCTCGTCGTGCGGGACGCCGGAGGTCCGGAGGGACCGGCCTTTCTTTTCTACCGGCCGGAGTGGTCGAAGTGTGTCAACGCCATGCGCGGGCCGGGGCTCGGGCGGGAGAGACCTCGGCCCCGGTGGGCGCACGCGTGGGAGCGTCCCCGTACATTGACCCCATGCCGACGATCTACCTCATCCGCCATGGAAAGGCCTCCCCCGAGGCCGACGACTACGACCAGCTGAGCCCCACCGGGTACGAGCAGTCGCGGTTGCTGGGAGCCGAGCTCAAGCGGCGCGGCCTCTCGGTGGGCGCGGTGGTGACCGGGTCACTGCTGCGCCAGCGTCAGACCGCCGCCACGGTCCTGGCCGAGGCCGGGATCGACGTCGCGCCCACCGTCGATGAGCGGTGGAACGAGTACGACCACCTGGACCTGTTGAGTCGCTTCCCGATCGAGTCGGGGTCCTTGCAACAACGGTTGGACGCCTGTCTGACCTCCTGGACCACCGACGAGGGCGCGGGTCCGGGTTCGTTCCCGCACTTTCGCGACGGGGTGCGAGCGGCGCTGGCCGACGTGGCCGCGGGCCTGGAGCGCGGACGGACCGCTCTGGTGTTCACCTCCGGCGGGGTGGTCGGCGCGGCCTGCTCGACGCTGATGAACGCGCCGGACTCGGCGTTCGTGATGATGAACCGGGTGACGGTGAACGGTTCGGTGAGCAAGGTGGCGCACGGGCGCGGCGGTACGCAGTTGCTCTCGTTCAACGACCACGCCCACCTGGAGCAGGGCGGCCCGGAGCTGATGACCTACCGCTGAGCCGGGTCTTTTCACACCCGTGGCATACCGACCAGTCGGTCCCAGAGATCGAATGTGGTCGGGTGCGGTCAGGCGCGCCGCTCGGCGGCGCGGGCCAGAACGGCCCGCAGCCCCAGCTCGTAGCCCATGATCCCGCACCCGGCCACGTAGCCGGCGACCACCGGCGCGGTGACCGAGGTGTGCCGGAACTCCTCGCGGGCGTAGACGTTGGAAATGTGCACCTCGACGACGGGCGCCTCGACGGCGTCGATCGCGTCGCGCAGGGCGATGCTGTAGTGGGCGTAGGCACCGGGGTTCATCACGACTCCGGCGTAGTGCCGGGCGGAGTGGACGTGGTCGACCATGCCGCCTTCGCTGTTGCTCTGCGCGCAGACCACCTCCACCCCCAGCTCCTTGCCCAGGGCCATCACCCGTTCCTCGACCTCGGCCAGGGTGGTGGTTCCGTACTGCCCGGGGTCGCGGGTGCCCAGCAGGTTGAGGTTGGGGCCGTTGAGCAGCAGGACGGTGGACGTGTTCTCGGGCATCGGAGTCTTCCTGGTCGTGTCCGGTATCGCGTGTTCGCTGGGAACAGCGTAGACCGTCTCCACGGGGCGGCCCCGAGCGCGCGTGGGGTTCTCGGCGGCGGGTACCATACCGACCAGTCGGTTCTCACTTTGGAGGCATCCCATGGCGTCCACCCTGCTGTCCGCGCGCGACCTGCGGTTCCTGCTCTACGAGTGGCTCGACGTCGAGGCCCTGACCCGACGCCCCCGGTACGCCGATCATTCCAGGGAGACCTTCGACGGCGCCCTGGAACTGGCCGAACGCGTGGCCACCGACCACTTCGCCCCGCACAACAAGACCAACGACTCCCGAGAACCCCACTTCGACGGCGAGCGCGTCCACGTCGACCCCGAGGTCAAGACGGCCTTGGAGGTCTACGCCGAGACCGGCCTGTCCTCCATCGCCATGGACGCCTCCGTGGGCGGCGACCAGATCCCCCGCGTCGTCTCCAGTGCCTGCAACGCCTACTTCCAGGCCGCCAACCTGGGCACCTCCGCCTACCCGTTCCTCACCTCGGGCAACGCGGCCCTGCTCGTGGAATACGGCACCCCCGAACAGATCGAGACGTTCGTGCGCCCCATGGTGGAGGGCCGCTACACCGGCACCATGTGTCTGTCCGAGCCCCAGGCCGGCAGCTCACTGTCGGACATCACCACCCGCGCCGAACCCGCCGGCGACGGCGCCTACCGCCTCTTCGGCAACAAGATGTGGATCTCCGCGGGCGACCACGAACTGACCGAGAACATCGTCCACCTGGTCCTGGCGAAGATCCCCGGTGGCCCGCCCGGGGTCAAGGGCATCTCGCTGTTCATCGTGCCCAAGCACCTGGTGAACGAGGACGGCACCCCGGGTGAGCGCAACGACGTCGTCCCGGCCGGCCTCAACCACAAGATGGGCTACCGGGGCACCGTCAACGCCCTGCTCAACTTCGGCGAGGGCAAGCACACTCCGGGCGGTGAGCCCGGCGCGGTCGGCTATCTGGTGGGCGAGCCCCACCAGGGGCTGCGCTACATGTTCCACATGATGGACGGCGCCAGGATCGGGGTGGGCGCCGGCGCGATGGCGGTCGGCTACACCGGTTACCTGAAGTCGCTGACCTACGCCCGCGAACGCCTCCAGGGCCGCCCCCTGGGCGCGAAGGACCCTCGTGAGCCACAGGTCCCCATCATCGAGCACACCGACGTACGGCGGATGCTGCTGGCGCAGAAGAGCTACGTGGAGGGGGCCCTGGCCCTGGTGCTGTACTGCGCCCGTCTGATGGACGACAAGCTCAGCGCCGAGTCGCCCGAACGGGTGCGCGAGGCGGGGCTGCTGCTGGACGTGCTCACCCCCATCGTCAAGAGCTGGCCCTCCCAGTGGTGCCTGGAGGCCAACAGCCTGGCCATCCAGGTCCACGGCGGCTACGGCTACACCCGCGAGTACGACGTGGAGCAGCACTACCGGGACAACCGGCTCAACGCCATCCACGAGGGCACCCACGGCATCCAGGCACTGGACCTGTTGGGTCGCAAGGTCGTGGCCGACGGCGGTTCCCGGTTGGCGCTGTTGGTGGAGACCGCGAGCGCCACCGTGTCCGCCGCCCGGGGGCTGGGCGGGGTCGAGGCCGAATACGCCGAACTGTTGGAGGCCGCCCTGGCGCGCACCGCGGAGACCGCCACCGCGGCGTGGGCCGAGGGCGACCCGGCGGTGGCGCTGGCCAACGCGACCCCCTATCTGGAGGCCGTGGGGCACGTCGTGGTCGCCTGGCTCTGGTTGGAGCAGCTGGTCGCCGCGCACGGTCGGGAGGGTGGCTTCTACGAGGGTAAGCGGGCCGCGGCCGCCTACTTCTTCCGGCACGAGCTGCCTGAGACGGGGCCCTGGTTCGACCTGGTCGCCTCCCGCGACCGCACCGTCCTGGACGTGTCCCCCGACGTCCTCTGAGCACGCCGCGGTCCCGGGGTATCCCACCCCGGGACCGCCTACCGCGCTTCCGGCCGGGTCAGGGAACGTCCAGGACGTGGCGGGCGTAGTCCGCCATGGCCTCGCACTGGTAGTCGGCCAGACCGGGCGCCACCCTCTCGTACACCTCCCGCCACGGGCCCGGCTCGGCGTAGACCCGCCCGAGTTGGGCGAACGCGCCGGCGTCCGGGGTCCACATGCGGCACACACCCTCGTAGTGGGCGGCGACCTCCGCGCGCACGGTCGGGTCATCGACGGGGCGCCCCGCCCGCAGGTGGGCGGCCATGCGCTCCAGCTGCGCCGCGGTCTCGGCGCGCATCCGCTCCCCCTCCTCGGGGGTCAGGTCGCGACCGGCGGCGCCGGCCTCCTCCCACTGCTCCGGCCACTGTGTGCGTGCGCGGTCGTCGTAGTGGGCGACGTCGAAGCCCTCGAAGAGCTCCTCGGGTCGAATGGTGGTCATTGCATCGCCTTCCAGGGCGTCGACGGTGCGACGCACGGTCTCGATGAGGGAACCCAACCGGTCGTGTTCGGCCTCCAGGTCGGTCAGGTGGCGCCGCAGCGCGGCGACCTCGTCGCGTTCGGAGTCCAGGGCGCGGCGAATGTCGCCCAGCCCCAACCCCAGTTCGCGCATGACCAGGATCCGTTGGAGCCTGCGCAGTTCACGGTCGCCGTAGTGGCGTTGTCCTCCGGACCCCACGCTCTCGGGTTCCAGGAGGCCGACGTGGTGGTAATGGCGCAGGGTCCGGGAGGTCACGCCGCTGCCGCGACAGACCTCCGCCATCGACCAGGACATCGGGTTCCCTTCGTCGGGCCGGTCCGTCCGGCCTCGGCACGACCGTAGGCGTTGACGCCGCGTCAACCGCAAGTCCCGCCCCGGGCCGGAAGAGGTTGCGAAGAAGTCGCCATCGGAGTCGAATTTTTCGGCAATGATGTTGCAAGGATCCCGAACGATCACCACCAGGAAGGGATGAACGCCCCCAAAAGGGAACACCGTGAGGGTGACGTCCTCAAGGAAGGACATGATGTGCTGCCCTTGACGCCCTATGATCCCGACCGGATCGGCCCTTACCCACTGACCCACCGGCTCGGTACCGGAGGCATGGGTCAGGTGTACCTGGCTCGGGCCGACGACGGTACCCACGTGGTGGTCAAGGTGGTGCGCTCGGCCCTGGTGGAGGACGACCGGTTGGACGGCACCGACTACCGGGCGCGCTTCGCCCGTGAGGCCCAGCTCGCCTCGCGGGTGGGCGGACGGTACACCGCCGAGGTGGTCGACAGCGACCCCCACTCGGAACGGCCGTGGATCGCCTACGAACACATCCCGGGGCCGTCGTTGAAGGACGCGCTGGCCGAACGCGGACCGCTCGACCCCGCGTCCCTGCGCGCGTTGGCCGCCCTTCTCGCCGAGGCCCTGCACACCATCCATACCCGGGACCTCATCCACCGCGACATCAAACCGAGCAACATCATCCTGGCGCCGGACGGGCCCCGGGTGATCGACTTCGGCATCGCCCGCCCCACCGAGGGGAGCACGATGACCGGCACCGGACACGTGTTCGGCACACTGCCGTACATGTCGCCCGAACAGGCGGAGGGGTCGGCGCTCTTCCCGGCCTCCGACATGTTCGCGTTGGGGACCACCCTGGCTCAGGCGGCCACCGGCCACTGCCCCTTCGACGGTCCCTCCGAGCCGCGCATCCTCATGAGGCTGATCTCGCCACCGCCCCTGGAGATCCTGTCCGGGCTGCCCACGGACCTGATCGCGCTGATCCGGGACTGCTGGGCGCACGATCCCGCGCTGCGGCCGACCCCGGTCCAGGTGGTGCGGCGGTGCACCGATCAGGCCTTGGAACGCGCCTGGCCGCCCCGGCACCTGGGTGTGCCCGAGACCGTCGACGTTCCTTCCGAACCCGAGCCGATCGTCGGGGCGACCGGGGCCGGACTGGTCGAGGCCACCGCCCCGCAACACCCCGAACCGACCGAGCCACAGGCCACCCTGCTCCACGCGCCCCCTCATCCGACCTTGTCCGAGGGAGCGATCCGGCATCGCTACCAGGTCACCATCGTCGTCCTGGTGGGCCTCCTGCTGTTCCTGGGCGTCCTGCTGCTGACCTGAGCTCAGATGGCCTCGTGGCGCTGGAGGTGGCTGAAGGCCAACCAACCGGGCAGGACCGGGAACCAGAACGTCAGCACTCGGAACAGCAGCACCGCGGGCAGTGCCACCGCGGCCGGAACCCCCGCCACCGCGGTGAGTCCGCCGATGAGCGCGACCTCCACCGCTCCCAGGCCGCCCGGGGTGGGCGCGGCCGATCCGATGGCGTTGCCGGCCAGGAACACCACGGCGACGGCGACCAGGCTCACCTGGACCTCGGGGCCCGCGAACGCCAGGACGGAGAAGTGCAGGCACAGCACGAAGGCGACGGTGAGCAGCAGGGTGCCGCCGACCCCGAGCAACAGACTCATCGGGCGTTGGAGCATGTCCAGTAGACGGGGCAGGACCCCGCTCAGGTAGGGGCGCAGGCGTTCGGCCACGGCCCGGCGCATACGAGGGTGCAGCAGGACCGCGGCCACCATGGCGGTGCCCAGGACACTGATGACGGCGACGGTCGGTGAAGGGGAGAAGCCCGTCCAGTAGGAGGTACCGGTGAGGTAGGCGCAGACCAGCAGCAGGGGGACGTGGATCAGGAAGCCCACCAACTGGGTGAGGCCGACCGCGGACAGCGCCAGGGAAGTGGGCACGCCCGCCTTGATGACGAACCGGCTGTTGATCGCGATCGACCCCAACCCGGCGGGGGCGGCGATCCGCACGAACGAGGCCGCGTACTGCGCCAGGACGGTGCGCCACCAGGGCAGCGGCGCGGGCACGAACCCGACCAGCACCATGGCGGCGGCGATCATGCAGGAGGTGGCCATGGCGAACGCGGCCAGGGCCCACAGTGGGTCGGCGTGGCGGATGGTGGCCAGATCGACGCCGGCGAGCTGGTAGACGAGGACCAGCCCGACGACGGTGACGACCACGACGCTGACGATGGTGCGCGGCCGCATCCGTTCCAGACGAGCGGGCTCGGCGGGGGCCTCGGGGGCCAACGCGGCCAAGTGGGCGCGGAGCCGACCCAGCAGCGCCCGGTCGGCGCGGCGCAGTTCGGAGCGCAGCCGGTGCGGCAGACCGGGGGGTTGCAACAGCGGTAGTACGGCCGCGGTGGTCTCCACGCCCAAGGCGCGCACCGCCGAGGCGACGGCGCGTTCCACGCCCACGCGCAGTGCCAGCAGGGTGAGCATGGCGGCGGTGTCCAGGGAGGTGCGCAGTTGGGCCGCGGCCACCGAGCCGTGGTCGAACCCGGTCAGGACGGCGGTCGGTGGGCCCTCGGAGCCGTCGTCGCGGACACCGACCGTGGCCCCGTGGAGGTCGCCGTGGGCGACGCGGCGTCGGTGCAGTGCGCCCAGGATCTCCCACAGGTCGGCGAGGAGGGTGTCGGTGACCTGTTCGGGTTCGAGGGTGTCCAGGCCGCGGATATGCGAGCGTTCGCGGGCCAGCAGCACGGTGCCCGGGGAGAGTTCGCCCAGAGCCAGGATCCGGGGGGCCGGGACCCCCGCGTCGCGGACGGCCGCGCTCATCAGGGCGGTGTGTTCGGCGCGTCTGCGGACCCCGTAGAGGATGCGCGGGGCGACCGGGCCGCGCAGGAGGAGCAGGTCGCGCAGGCGTCTCCAGAACCCCCTGGTGTTCTCGGATCCGAGGACGGTGAGTTCCACGCGGCGGCCGTCGGCGAGGTCGGCCAGGAAGCGGGGGTCCCCGTCCTCGTCGGTGCCGTCGGAGAGGATCCGGTCGGCGGTCAGGCCGAAGCGGTCGAGTTCGTCGAGGGCGCGGCCGGTGGCGGGAGGCGGGACCCTCCTGCCGACCGCGTAGCGGGCCAGGGACGCGAAGGTCAGGCCGACGAGGACGGTGAAGAGGACGGCGAGGATACTGCTGACGCCCGCCGTGACCGAGGTGACGGCGACCACGGTGTTGGTGCCCCACAGCAGGGAGCGGACCCGGGGCTGCCCGGCGGGCATGGTGCGGGTGAAGGCGATTCCCGCGGCCACGTAACCGAGGGTGGTGGCGGTGAGGACCTCATCGGGCAGTCCGGGCAGCGGCGCGGCGCCGATGGTGGCGGTCTTCAGCTGCGCGTTGACCCAGGAGGCCATGCCGTAGGCGGACACCGCCGCGACGATCGGGCGCAGCAGGTCGCGCACGCCCCAGGTGATCAGGGTGCGCAGGACGACGTAGCAGACCAGGACGAGCAGCAGGAGATTGGCGCTCACCGCGACGGTGAAGAGCAGCCCGGGCGGGATCACCGCGCGCAGCTGGGAGGCGTCGTCGGTGGGCCCGCCCTCGGCCATGGCGTCGCTGACCAGGATCAGGACCGCGAAGATCAGGAGCAGCCCGGCGAACCCGATGAGCAGGTCGACGGGTCTGCGCGGGGCGCGGGCGGTGAGGCGGCCGGGGGTGGCGGCCGAGGTATCGGTCGGGGATGTGGTCACCCCTCAAGCCTGCCCGACTCCCGGCGGTGCGGTGTTCAGGGGTGGGGGTGTTTCGCCCATGGCCCGGCGTGCGGGCGAAGGCGCGCGTGCGTCGGGGCCCGGTCGGCGGACCGGGCCCCGATGAGCGCGGGGTGTCGGATCATCCGCGTCCGTAGCGGCGCTGGAAGCGCTCCACCCGTCCGGCGGTGTCCACCACGCGGGCGTTGCCGGTGTAGAAGGGGTGACTGGCGCTGGAGATCTCGACGTCGACGAGCGGGTAGGTGTTGCCGTCCTCCCATTCGATGGTCTTCTCACCGGTCACGGTGGACCGGGTGAGGAAGGCGAGGTCGGCGCCCTTGTCCCGGAAGACGACGGGTCGGTATTCGGGGTGCATTCCGTGTTTCATGCGGGTCTCTCTTTCGCGTGGGCCGGGTCAGCGTTCCTCGCGGAACTCGACGTGACGGCGCAGCTTGGGGTCGTACTTGCGCAGGACCAAGCGGTCCGGGGTATTGCGGCGGCTCTTGCGGGTCACGTAGGTGGTCCCGGTGCCCTCGGTGGACTTGAGCTTGATGATGGGCCGTGCGTCGTTGCGTGCCATGTGCGCCTCCTCGGGGCTCGATCTCCGTCAACCAAATGATAACCGTTTTCATTCCCAACTCGTGCCACGCCCTGGAACGGACCACCCGGTAGGGCGTGCCTGTAGTCGGAGGTGGGTCGTGCCCGCTTCACCCGGCACCGGTGGTCCCGTAGCTTGTCGGGGTGAGTACACCGTCACCGCTGCCCCGCACCGCCCTGGAAGCCATGCGGAGCAGGGGCTTCCTGTGGTCGTCCTGGCCGTGGCGGAGTCTGGGTCACCTGGTCGGCACGTTGGTGACGGCACCTCTGGCCGCGTTGGTGCTGTTCCCCTTCGGGATGCCGTTGATCCTGCTCGGCGAACGTCTGGAGGCGCTGGCCCTGGGCGAACCACAAGGGGCCTGGACCCTGGCCGCCCTGTCGCTGTTCGGGGCGGTCCTATTGCTGCTCGGCGGCCCCTTCGTCGCCCTGTTGGTCGCACCGGTCGAACGATGGCGACTACGTCTGGTCCACCCACCGATCGACCACGGGCACCGGGCCACCGGTCCCGGCCTGTGGCAACGGATGCGGGTCCGCTACACCGAGGCCGCCACCTGGCGCGAATTCGGCTACCTGCTCCTGCTGGTCCTGCTGTTGGACGGCCTGACCTGGTCGCTGCTGTTCCTCTTCCCCGTCATGGGCGCGTTCCTGGTCGTCAGCCCGCTCATCCCCCTGTTCGGGGAGACCGTCGCCCTCGGGTGGTGGCACTTCGACGACCCGCTCACCGCCCTGCCCCTGGTGGCGCCCGGGATACTCCTGTTGCTGATCACCCCCTACGTGTGCACCCCGGCGGCGGGCGTGCACGCCATGGTCGCCAGGACCCTGCTCAGCGGACGCGGGGAGACCGAGGAGCTGCGTTCGGAACTGGTCGAGGTCACCCGTTCGCGTGCCCGCCTGGTGGACGCCTTCGAGACCGAACGTCGACGCATCGAACGCGACCTGCACGACGGCGCTCAGCAACAACTGATCTCCCTGGCGATGCGCCTGGACCTGGCCAGGATGGACGCGCCGGCGGGCAGCGGAATGGAACGCGCCCTGATCCAGGTCCACGGGCAGGCCAAGGAGATCATCGGATCACTGCGCGAGATCGTGCACGGCATCCACCCCAAGGTGCTCAGCGACCGTGGGTTGGCCGCGGCCCTGCCCGAACTGGCCGACCGCTCCCCCGTTCCCTCCCGAGTCCGCGTCGACCTGCCGCGCAGGCCGCCCCCGCACCTGGAGAGCGCCGCGTACTACGTGGCCGCCGAGTCACTCACCAACGTCGCCAAACACGCCGAGGCCACCGAGGTCCGGCTGAACACCCGCTTGGAGGGGGACACCCTGGTGTTGGAGACCATCGACGACGGCCGGGGCGGCGCCGACCCCGAGGGCGGCACCGGGTTGACCGGACTCGCCGACCGGGTCGCCGTCGTCGGTGGCAGGATCTGGTTGTCCAGCCCCCCGGGCGGCCCCACGAGGTTGAGAGCGGAGTTCCCGTGCCCCCCATTCGAGTAGTCCTGGCCGAGGACGGCGCGCTGCTGCGGGAAGGCCTGTCCGGCCTGCTGCACAGATTCGGTTTCGAGGTCGTCGCGGCGGTCGGCGACGCCGAGTCGCTCAAGGCGATGGTCGCCGAGCACACCCCCGACCTGGTGGTCACCGACATCCGGATGCCGCCCGGCTTCACCGACGAAGGACTGCGCGCCGCCGTGGAGCTGCGCCGGGAGCACCCCGCTCTGCCGGTGGTGGCGCTCAGCCAGTACGTGGAGGCCGGTTACGCGGCCGACCTGCTGGACTCCCGTGAGGGGCGCGGGGTCGGATACGTGCTCAAGGAGCGGGTCGCGGACGTCGCCGAGTTCGCGGACGTGCTGCGCCGGGTGCACGCCGGAGGCACGATCATCGACCCCGAGGTCGTGCGGCGCCTGGTGAGACGGCGCAGCACCCCGTTGGAGCGGCTGTCCGAACGCGAACTCGAAGTGCTGGCGTCGCTGGCCCAAGGCGACTCCAACGCCCGGATCGCCCAGGAGCTGGTGGTGTCCGAGACCACCGTGGGCAAGCACATCACCAACATCCTCGCCAAGCTCGACCTGCCGCCCGAGGGGACGGACGTGGACCGTCGGGTCATGGCGGTCCTGACCTACCTGCGCGAACAACCGGGCTGAGGCGGCCCGCGCCCACGCGAAGGGGGCGGCCACGGATCATGTCCGTGACCGCCCCCCGAGGATCGCGCCGTCTTCGCCGTCGCCGCTAAGCGGCGGCACCGTCGCGCTCGGCGAAACGCTCGGCGCGCAGACGTCGGGCCTCGTCCGGGTCCAGGACCGGAGCGGCGGTGAGCAACTGCTTGGTGTAGTCGCTCTGCGGGTTCTCGTACACCGAGTCGCTGTCGCCCATCTCCACGACCTCGCCCTTGCGCATGACCGCCACACGGTCGCTGACCTGACGCACGACCGCCAGGTCGTGGGCCACGAAGATGTAGGTCAGACCGAAGTCGTCCTGCAGCTCCGAGAGCAGCCGCAGCACCTGGTCCTGCGTGGACACGTCCAGCGCCGAGACCGGCTCGTCACAGATGATGAGCTTGGGCTTGAGGATCAACGCGCGGGCGATGGCGATGCGTTGACGCTGACCACCGGAGAAGGCGTGCGGGAACCGGTTGTAGTGGTTGGGTTCCAGACCCACCCGCTCCAACAGGTCCTGCACCTGGGTACGGATCTTCTTGCCGTCGCGCTCGCCCTGCACCTTGAGCGCGGTGCCGATGCTCTCACCGATGGTCAGACGCGGGTTCAGCGAGGAGTAGGGGTTCTGGAACACCATCTGCACGTCGCGGCGGAGCGGTCGCAGCTCACGCTCGCGCATGTGGGTGATGTCCTTGCCCTCGAAGTGGATCGACCCCTTCGAGGGCTCCAGCAGACGCATGATCATGCGCGAGACCGTGCTCTTGCCCGAGCCGGACTCGCCCACGATGCCGAGCGTCTCTCCCTTGTACAGGTCGAAGCCCACACCCTTGACCGCCCAGAAGTCGGTGGCCCGTCCCCACATGCCACCGCGGACCTTGAAGCTCTGGGCGATGTCGCGCACGCTCAGCAGCGGTTCGCCCTCACCGGTGGCGGGGGTGAAGGCCTTGAAGTCACCGGGCTTGGTGACCACGCCCTCGCACTTGTCCCGAGCGACGCGGTCGGCACGGTCCTGGGCCCGGCGCTGGGCCCGGGAGACCTCCACGCGCGGCACCGCGTCCAGCAGCGCCCGGGTGTAGGGGTGCTCGGGCTTGGAAAGGACGTCGCGCACGTCACCGCGCTCGACGACCCGACCGTGGCGCATCACCACGACCTCGTCCACCGAACCGGCCACCACGGCCAGGTCGTGGGAGACCAGGATGAGCGCCATGTTCAGGTCACGGCGCAGCTCGTCGAGAAGGTCCAGGACCTGGGCCTGGACCGTGACGTCCAGGGCCGTGGTGGGCTCGTCCGCCAGCAACACCTTGGGGTCGCACATCAGGCCCATGGCGATGACCACGCGCTGACGCATACCGCCGGAGAACTCGTGCGGGTAGGCGTTGATCCGCTTCTCCGGCTCGGGGATGCCGACCCGGCCCAGGGCGTCCACGGCGCGCTTGCGCGCCTTGCTCTTGGCGGCCTTGGGGTGGTGGACCTGGTAGGCCTCGATGAGCTGGTTGCCGATGGTGTACTGCGGGTGCAGCGACTGCATCGGGTCCTGGAAGACCATCGCGATGTCGTTGCCGCGCATCTGCCGCAGCTTCTTGTCGCTCGCGGTCACCACGTTCTGCCCGGCCACCTCGATGGCACCGGTGATCTCGGCGCGGGAGCCCCGGTGCAAACCCATCAGGGCCATCGAGGTCACGCTCTTGCCCGAACCCGACTCGCCCACGATGCCCAGGGCGCCACCGGCCGGGACCTCGAAGGACAATCCCTTGACTGCGTGGACGTCGCCGTCCATCGTCGGGAACGTCACCCGCAGGTCGTCCACGCGCACGACTGCGTCGGAGGCAGCCGATCCGGTCGAGGCCATGTCACTTTTCCTTCGATAGAGCTGATCTGGTGTTCACGCTGACACGTCTCACGCGGTGATCCGCACCCGCGGGTCGATGACCGGGTACAGGAGGTCGACGATCAGGTTGCACACGACGATGAACACGGCGCCCAAGAGGGTGACGCCCAGGATCACGGGCAGGTCCTTGGAGACGATCGAGTCGATCGCGTAGGCGCCCACACCGTTCAGCGAGAACACCTTCTCGGTGAGGATCGCTCCGCCCAGGACCATTCCGATGTCCAGACCCAGAATGGTGAGGATCGGGGTCAGGGTGGGACGCAGGGCGTGCTTGAAGATCACCTTGCGCTCGCTCAACCCCTTGGCCCGCGCGGTGCGGATGTAGTCCTCACCCAGGGTCTCCAGCATGCCCGCGCGGGTCTGACGGGCGTACTGGGCCGCGTGCAGGAACGCCAGGGTGACCCAGGGCAGAATCATGACCTGGAACCAGCTGACGGGGTCCTCGCCGAAGGGGACGTAGCGCGACACCGGGAACAGACCCCACTGGTGGACCAGGAAGGACAGGGCCAGCAGACCGGTGAAGTAGATGGGCAGGGAGACGCCGATGAGGGCGGTTCCCATGGCCAGACGGTCGAAGATGCTGCCCTTCTTGACCGCGGAGAGGACACCGACGGAGACACCGCCGACGACCCAGATGACCGCCGCGCCCAAGCCCAGGGACAGGGTCACCGGGAGACGGTCGAGGATCTGGGGCAGCACCGGAGAGTTGGTGCTGAAGGAGTAGCCCAGGCAGGGGGCCGCGCACTCGACGGTCTGACGGCCGAAGGTGAACTCCTGGCCGAAGATCAGATTGCGCAGGAACTCCACGAACTGGACCGCGATCGGCTGGTCGAGGCCAAGGCGGTCCACGGTGGCTTGGATGGCCTCCGGGGTGGGCGCCTTGCCCACGTACATCGCCGCCATGCCCTGCGGGGTGACGCCCGCCCACCTGGGCAGGACGTAGAAGATCCAGAAGGTCACCGCGGTAACGACGACAAGAAGCAGAAGACCCGCCCCAAGGCGGCGAAGAATATAGTTCAGCATCGCAGTCGGCGGACGGGGCACCCCAGGGATCACCTCGGGTGCCCCGCCGCTCTCACCTGCCTTTTCGTACTAGTTCAGGCTGGTAGTCAGGACTGCTAGTCCCGGTCGACGCCCAACGGCATCAGGTCGTACATCATGAACGCGGGCTGGTAGAAGGCGTTGGTCAGCTCGTCCGAGCGGTAGATCAGCGACTTGTCGAAGACCACCGGCAGGATGGCGGCGTTCTCCATGACGAGGGTGTCGATCTGCTCGTAGATGGCTGCGCGCTCTTCCGGGTCCTCGGTGAGGAGGGCCTCGTCCCAGAGACCGTTGACCTCGGGGTCGTCGAGCTCGGAGGTGTTGAAGTTACCGGTCTCCATGATCGCGTTGCCATGGGTGATCTTGGAGGCGAAGCCGTAACCGCTGGGCCAGTCCGGACCCCAGCCGGAGAGGCTCAGGCCGATGTCGTTCTCACGGACGAAGTCCTGCGAGCCGGCGTACTGACCGAAGAAGTCGGCCGTGGGGTAGGACTCGATGTTCACGTCGATGTTGACGCGGGCCAGAGCCTCCTTGACGGACTCGGCGGTCTGCACCTCGTTGTCGTTCTCGGCACGGACGGCGAGCGTGGTGCTGAAGCCGTCCTCCTCGCCGCAGGAGTCCAGCTTGGCCTGAGCGGCCTCGACGTCACCCTTGCCGTCCTCGGACGGGTACAGGTTCGACTCCGGGTTGGAACCCGGGATCGCCGGCGGCAGCAGGTTGGTGGCGATGTCACCACCGGGCTCGCCACCCCAGGCGCGCCACATGCTGTCGCGGTCGACCGCGTACATGATGGCCTGGCGGCAGGCCACGTCCTCGATGATCGGGGTGTGGATGTTCATGTAGCGCAGGGCGCCGGTGTACGGGTTGTCCAGGTTGCCCTGAACGGCCTCGTCGTCGAGCAGGGTGGAGCGCATGGCCGGGCCCACACCGGTGCCGCGAGCGTCGACGTCGACCTCGCCGTTGACCAGTCGCTGGTCGATCTCGTCCTGGGCGACGCCGATCTCGAGCTCGACGCGGTCCGGCAGGGCCGGGCGCACCGGGTCGGAGTCGGGGTCCCAGTGCTCGTTGCGCTCCAGGTGCAGCTGGACGCCGGGCTGGTACTTCCCGTCGAACTTGTACGGGCCCGAGGAGAGCACGTTCTCCTGGTAGAGCTCGCCCTGGTCGGCCTCGACCGGCACGGGGGCGGTCTGGAGCTGGGTCAGGACGTTCGGGAACTCGGAGAAGGACTTCTTGAGGTGGAAGACCAGGGTGTGGTCGTCCGGGGTCTCGATGGAGTCGAAGCCCGCGAGCGGGTCCGAGCCCTCATAGACGTTGTGGTCGTCCTGGTCCAGGTGCTCGGCGAAGTACTGCGGGCCCAGAGTGAGCGTTCCACCGTTGAAGTTGGAGCGCGCGATGGCGTACTTGATGTCCTCGGCCACGATCTCGGAGCCGTCCTCGTACTTGAGGCCCTCCTGGATCTCGACGGTCCACTCGGTGAAGTCGTCGTTGGGCTCCGGCATCTCCTTGGCCAGGTCGGGCATCAGCTCGGTCGCGGCCTCACCCGGCTCGGGGGTGAAGGAGAGCAGCGTACGAGCGTAGTAACGCTGGAAGTTCCAGCTCCACCCGTAGTAGGTGTTGCCCGGGTCGGCGGAGTCGAAGTCCGCCTCGATGGCGTACCGCAGGGTGCCACCGGTCTTGTCGGACGGGTTGACGATCTGGGTCGAACCCTGATCGAACTCGTTCTCCGACTCGGCGCCGCCGCCGGTGGCGGAGCCGCCACAAGCGGACAGCAGGAGGGTGGCCGCCGCGCCGAGCGCGACGAAGCCAAAGGTGCGTTTCCTCAAGGAACTGCCTCTCTGGGAACCTGGTGTGGGGATGGTTGGACCCGCGGGTTGATCCACGTCCGTGCGGGGTGACGGTGGCCGCCCCGCACGAACGAGGTCAGTCCGAGGTTTTGGGGTCGAAGGCGTCGCGCAAGCCGTCACCGAACAGGTTGAACGCGAGCACGGTGATGAAGATGGCCAGGCCCGGGAAGACGATGAAGTAGGGCGCCTCACGGAAGAAGGGCACCGCTTCGGAGAGCATCTTTCCCCAGCTGGGGGTGGGCGGGTTGATACCGACGCCCAGGAAGCTCAGGGCCGCCTCGAACAGGATGTTCGTGGGGATCAGGAGCGTGGCGTAGACGATGATCGGCGTGATCAGGTTGGGCAGGATCTCCTTGAGGAGAATGTGCCGGTTGCCTGCGCCCAGGCTCTTGGCGGCCTCCACGAACTCCCGCTCGCGCAGGGCGAGGGTCTGTCCGCGGACGATGCGCGCGATGTAGGGCCAGTTGAAGAAGCCGATGATGAAGACGATGACGCCGATCCTGAGCCCGTTACCGGTCAGCCCCAGGACTCCGTCGGGGATGACACCGACCAGGGCGATGGCGAACAGCATCAGCGGGAAGGCCAGGAAGATGTCCATGGTGCGGCTGATGAGGGTGTCGACCCAGCCGCCCACGTAACCGGCGATGATGCCGAGGATGGTGCCGATGGCGACGCAGACCAGGGTGGCCAGGAAGGCCACCAGCAGGGAGATCTGGGCGCCGTACAGGATCCGGCTGAACAGGTCGCGGCCGGTGGTGGGCTCCACACCGAGCAGGTGGTCGCCGCTGATCCCGCCCCAACGGTCCACGCCCGCGTCGGGGTCGGCGGGGTCGAGGTAGGGCAGCCGCCGGCTGGGCTCGATCAGGTCCTGGTGGAACTGGGTGGGCGGATGTCCGAACCACTTGGCCAACAGCGGCGCGAAGATCGCCGCCAGGATGAGCAGCACCACGACGATGCCGGAGATCATGGCGACCTTGTCGCGGCGCAGGCGCTGCCAGGCGATCTGCTTCAGGGACCGGTTTTCGGCGTCGCTGCGACCTTGGGTGGCCGCCGCTGCGACGTCCGCGGTGTCGGCGTCTTCTGCCGACTCAGGGACTTGCGAGGGCGCACTCATCGGGCCACCACTCTCCACTCTTGCGCTTCTGACCGAGAGGACAGAACCCACACATGAACCGCACGGGGGATCGACCCTGCGAGGTCTCAAGGTGGGGCCGGTCGGTTCTCGACACTGGCTGGTTGGGCTTCGCGCCCGGCGGAGCGGGAGGATGACCCTCCCCGTCGGCGCGGGACCACGGGTCCTGGATCACTTCGTGATCTTGGACACCTAGTGGACCGTTTTGCCCTGGATGTTACACAACGACCAATTTACTCGCCTACGACGAGCCCGCCGTCCAAACCAAGCTCATGTGGCTCAATCGTAACCAAACCTAACAATGAACCTACACAGAGACTAAAGCACGCAAAGTGTGATCCATCAGACAACAGGGTCTGATCAGGGGCGATGCGTCATCGCGAACCCCCACACCATACGAGGAGGAGCACGAAGAAGGGAACTGATAGCGACGTACTATGCGAGATGCTATGAATCCGCGCGTAATCGGGCGGATTCGAAAAGTAAGGGACAACGAACGGGCAACGGCGGTCCCGCCGAAGCGAAACCGCCGTCGTCACGTCGGTACGACCGGCGCTCACCCCCTCCCGGGGTGCGCCGGATCACACGTCACTCGATGCCGTGCTTGCGCAGCAACGCCTCGATGTCGTCGAAGTTCTCGTCGCCGCCGCCGGACTTCTTCTGCTGGGGCGCCTTGACCTGACCGGCCGCGGGCGTCGCCGGCCCCGCGGCGGGAGCTCCCTGGCCCTCCGCGGGCGCGTCCCCGCCCTCAGGGGCCGCGGCCTTGCCTCCGGGCTGCTTCACACCGATCCCCCGCGCCTTCATGAACCCCGAGGCCACGTACAGGATCACCATCAGCGGCACCAGCGCCACACCGGCCCACACGATCGGGTTGAACACCAGACCGGCCAGTACGCCGAAGAGCCCGAGCACGAACTGCATGAGGACGTTCATCAGGCCGAGCAGAGCCGCCACCAGCGGGAGCATCGACCAGGCCAGGCCGCGCAACCCGAAGGCCAGGCCCTTGCGTCGCCACACGAAGAACGTGATGATCAGGCCCACCGCGGCGAGGGCGGCTCCCAGGGTGAGGCCGGACGTCAAAGTCAGTGTCTCAGGCATACGACCAGTCTCCCATCCCACGCCCGAGCACACATCCGGCTCTTCCCCTAGGGCGGGTCACCCACCGGGGGCACGGTGTGCACGGGCACGACTTCTCCCCGAACCCCCACGCTACCCGGCGCCCCACGAGCGTCCACGGCCCGGGAGTGTCAGCGGTCGGCGACCAACGACTCCAGCCACTCCAGGTCGACCCCGACCAGACTGTCGCGGAACACCACGCCCTCGCGGGGCGGGATCTCGATGTGGTTCGGGATCGCGATGGTGACGCACCCGGCGTCGGCCGCCGAGGTCATCCCCACCACCGAGTCCTCCACGGCCACGCAACGTCTCGGGTCCACACCCAGGCGACGTGCCGCCCTGAGGTAGGGGTCGGGGTGCGGCTTGTTGGCCTCCACCTCGTCACCGGCCACCGAATCGTCGAAGCTCTCCAGGCCGATCCCGCCGATGGCGGTGGCCACCAGCTCTCGTTCGGTGGAGGTCACCAACGCCACGGGCACCCCCGCCCGCGACAGCATGGTCACCAGTTCCTTGGCGCCGGGCCGCAGCTCCGCGCCCTGTTCCAGCTTGACGCGGAAGCGGTCGTAGAGCCGGTCGGCGACCTGTCTCGGGGTGAGGTCGGCCCCGGTCAGCTCGATGATGTAGCGCCCCACCGGGCCGGCCGCGTTACCCACGTTGGCGAGGTGGTCCTTCTCGGTCCACACCCCGCCCAGTTCGGCGACGAGCTCCGCCTCCGACTCGTTCCACAGGTGTTCGCTCTCGATAAGGGTGCCGTCCATGTCCAGCAGGACCGCTTGCAGGCGGCGGCCGGACTCCAGGGCGGAGCCGTCACGGGTGGTCTCGGAGGGTTCGGAACTCACAGTACTCATTGACTCATCTCGACTCGTGGCCGTCGGACCCGGCATGGGAAAAGGCCCCACCGACGCCGGAGCGCCGGTGGGGCCTCACCTTGATCCGGTCAGACGTTGAAGTATGTCGCCTCGGGGTGATGAATGACGATCGCGTCGGTGGCCTGTTCGGGAACAAGCTGGTACTCCTCGGACAACGTCACCCCCACCCGCTCCGGCTCCAGCAGCTTGGTGATCTTGGCGCGGTCCTCCAGGGAGGGGCAGGCCCCGTAACCCAGGGAGAACCGGGCGCCCCGGTAACCGAGCTTGAAGAAGGCGTCCAGCTCGGCCGGGTCCTCCCCCGCGAAGCCCAGCTCCGCGCGGACCCGGGTGTGCCAGTACTCGGCCAGCGCCTCGGTCAGCTGCACCGACAAGCCGTGCAGCTCCAGGTAGTCGCGGTAGGCGTTCTTCTCGAACAGCTCCGCGGTGGCCCGGCTGATCGCCGAGCCGACCGTCACCACCTGGAAGGACACCACGTCCAACTCCCCCGACTCCTTGGGCCGGAAGAAGTCCGACAGGCACAGGTGCCGGTCACGACGCTGACGCGGGAACGTGAAGCGGGTGCGTTCGGTGACCCCGTCCTCGTCGAGCACGACCAGGTCATCACCCTCGCTGTAGCAAGGATAGTGCCCGTGCACGACCGCGGCCTCCAGCAGGCCCTCGGTCTGCATGCGGTCCAGCCACATCCGCATGCGCGGCCGGCCCTCGGTCTCCACCAACTCCTCGTAGGTGGGGCCGTTGCCACCGCGGGAGGCCTTGAGGCCCCATTGGCCCATGAAGATGGCACGCTCGTCGACGAAGGAGGCGTAGTCGGCCAGCGGGATGCCCTTGCTGATGCGGTCGCCCCAGAACGGCGGCTCGGGCACCCTGTTGGTGGTCGACACGTCGCTTCGAGCGGGCATGTCCTCGGGTTCGGTCACCTTGAGGGTGGCGCCCCGCTTGACCCTGCGCTGTCGCAGTTCGGGGAGCTTGGCACCCTCCTCCCCACGCTTGACCGCCATGATGGTGTCCATCAGACGCAGACCCTCGAAGGCGTCCTTGGCGTAGCGGACCTCACCGCCGAACATCTCGGCCAGGTCCTGCTCGACGTAGGAACGGGTGAGCGCGGCACCGCCCAGCAGCACGGGGAAGTTCTCCGACATCCCCCGGGAGTTCATTTCCTCCAGGTTCTCCTTCATCACCACCGTGGACTTGACGAGCAGACCCGACATCCCGATGACATCGGCCCGCTTCTCCTCGGCGGCCTCCAGGATCGCCGTCACGGGCTGCTTGATGCCGAGGTTGACGACCTCGTAGCCGTTGTTGGACAGGATGATGTCGACGAGGTTCTTGCCGATGTCGTGGACGTCGCCCTTGACGGTGGCGAGCACGATGCGGCCCTTGCCGTCGTCGTCGGTCTTCTCCATGTGCGGTTCGAGGTGAGCCACGGCCGACTTCATGACCTCGGCGGACTTGAGGACGAACGGCAGCTGCATCTGGCCGGAGCCGAACAGCTCACCGACGGTCTTCATGCCCGACAGGAGGGTGTCGTTGACGATGGCGAGGGCGGGACGCTCGGTCAGCGCCTCGTCCAGGTCGGCCTCGATGCCGGTGAGCTCGCCGTCGATGATGCGACGTTCCAGGCGCTCCCACAACGGCAGCGCGGCCAGCTCCTCGGCCCGGGAGGCCCTCATCGACTTGGCGTCCACCCCGGTGAACATGTCGATGAAGATCGACAGCGGGTCGTAGTCGCCCTCGCGCCGGTCGTAGATCATGTCGAGGGCGACCTTGAGCTGGTCCTCCGGGATCTGGTTGATCGGGAGGATCTTGGAGGCGTGCACGATCGCCGAGTCCAGCCCCGCCTGGACCGCCTCGTGCAGGAACGCCGAGTTCAGCACGATGCGGGCCGCCGGGTTGACGCCGAAGGACAGGTTGGACAGCCCCAGGGTCGTCTGCACATCCGGGTAGCGACGCTTGAGCTCACGGATGGCGTCGAGGGTCTCGATCCCGTCCCGACGGGTCTCCTCCTGCCCTGTGGTGATGGGGAAGGTGAGGCAGTCGATGACGATGTCACCGGTGCGCATCCCCCACTCGCCGGTGAGCTGTTCGATGAGGCGCGTGGCCACCCGCACCTTGTGCTCGGAGGTGCGGGCCTGACCCTCCTCGTCGATGCACAGGCCGACCACGGCGGCGCCGTGCTCGGAGGCCAGCGCCATGATGCGGTCGAAACGGGTACCGGGACCCTCGCCGTCCTCGTAGTTGACGGAGTTGATCACCGCGCGACCGCCCAGAGCCTCCAGCCCTGCCTCCAGGACCGGCGGCTCGGTGGAGTCGAGCATGAGCGGCAGGGTGGAGGCGGTGGCGAAGCGGGAGGCGAGCTCACGCATGTCGGCGACGCCGTCACGACCCACGTAGTCGATGTTGAGGTCGAGGATGTGGGCGCCGTCGCGGATCTGGTCGCGGGCCGACTCCACGCACTGGTCCCAGTCCTCGGCCAGCATGGCCTCGCGGAACTTCTTGGAACCGTTGGCGTTGGTGCGCTCGCCCACGGCCAGGTAGCTGGCGTCCTGGCGGAAGGGGACGCTCTGGTAGAGCGAGGAGACCGAGGGTTCCACCAAGGGCTTGCGGTTCTTGATACCGCGGCCCTGGACCCGCTCCACTACCTGGCGCAGGTGCTCGGGGGTGGTACCGCAGCAGCCACCGACCAGGCTGAGACCGAACTCGGAGGTGAAGGTGTCGTGGGCGTCGGTCAGCGCCTCCGGCGAGAGGTTGTAGACCGCCCCGTTGGGCCCCAGCTCCGGTAGGCCGGCATTGGGCATGCAGGAGATGGGGATGGCGGAGTGGTGGGACAGATAGCGCAGGTGCTCGCTCATCTCGGCCGGGCCGGTGGAGCAGTTGAGCCCGATGACGTCGATGCCCAGTGGTTCCAGTGAGGTCAGCGCGGCACCGATCTCCGAACCCATGAGCATGGTGCCGCTGGTCTCGATGCTGACCTGGGCGATGATCGGGATGTCCTTGCCCAGGGCCTTGCGGGCCCGTTTGGCGCCCACCACCGCGGCCTTGACCTGCAACAGGTCCTGGCAGGTCTCGATGAGGATGGCGTCCGCGCCACCGTCGATGAGGCCTCGCCCGGCCTGTTCGTAGTAGTCGCGCAGCAGCGCGTAGGGGTTGTGTCCCAGGGTCGGCAGTCGTGTTCCGGGGCCGACGGAACCCAGCACGTAGCGGGGCTGGTCGGCGGTGGAGTACTCGTCGGCGGTCTCACGGGCGATACGGGCGCCCGCTTCGGCGACCTCGTAGGTACGGTCCTGGATCCCGTACTCGATCAGTCCGCCGTAGTTGGCGGAGAAGGTGTTGGTCTCGACGCAGTCGGACCCGACCTCGAAGAAGGCGGCGTGGGTTTCCCGGATGATGTCCGGCCGGGTGAAGTTCAGGATGTCATTGCAACCCTCGTGCCCCTCGAACTGGTCGAGGTCGAGATCGTGCGCCTGCAACATGGTGCCCATCGCCCCGTCCGCAACGACCACGCGCTGGGACAGTGCTTCACGGAATGTCCGTCGATCTCTCATATCGGCAACTCTAATCTCGGGGCATCGTGGAACCCTGGTGAGTCGCTCGTGACGAACGGCACCGGCGGGGACCACGACGCACGACAGTGGAAGCGGCCTGGGACATCGGTGTCCTGGTCAGTCGCTGGTGCCGAGGCTACCCCATCGACTGTTTCGCCACGTGAGACAGGCGTCCCAAAGTCAGGCGTCTGAGCACGCCCCGTGGTGCCCGCGGATCAGTTTCCCGGTTCTGGCACCACCCCATAGGGTGGGACGCGTCCACGTTCAGGAAGGGGCCGTGCATGATCCAGCTCGACCGAGAGCTCGTCGAGCCTGTGATGGTGGCGGCGTTCGAGGGGTGGAACGACGCCGGCGAAGCTGCGAGCCTCGCCGTGGAACATCTGTCCGAGCAATGGGACGCCCGCGAACTGTGCGCCCTGGCCCCGGACGACTACTACGACTTCCAGGTCACCCGGCCGCGCATGTCCATGATCGACGGTCGGCTGAGCGAGGTCGAGTGGCCCACCACCCGGGTGAGTGTGGTCCGCCCACCCGACTCGCGCCGCGACGTGGTCCTGGTGACCGGCCCCGAACCCAACGTCCGATGGCGTTCCTACGCCGCCGACCTGTTGGCGATCGCCCGTGAACTGGGCGTGCGGCGCGCGGTGCTGTTGGGTTCGCTGTTGGCCGACGCCCCGCACACCCGCCCCGTCCCCGTGACGGGCATGTCCTCCCCGCAGCAGCTGGGCGAGCGCCACGGCATGGAGGCCTCCACCTACTCCGGCCCCACCGGCATCGTGGGCGTGGTGCACGAGGGTTTCAGCACCGCGGGCATCGAGACCGTGTCGCTGTGGTCGGCCATCCCCCACTACGTGGCCCAGCCCCCGTGCCCGAAGGCGACCATGGCGTTGCTGGGCTGGGTGCAGGAGTTCACCGGGGCTCAGGTGCCGCTCGGCGAACTGCCGGAGGAGTCGGTCAGGTGGGAGTCCGGGGTCGACGACCTGACCTCCGAGGACGAGGACATCGCCGCCTACGTGCGCGGCCTGGAGGAAGCGAAGGACACCGTGGAGCTCCCCGAAGCCTCCGGTGACGCCATCGCTCAGGCGTTCGAACACTACCTGCGCCGCCGCGACGACGACTGAGGCCGGCCCGCTCCGATGGTGAGCGGCGACACGCCGGCCCCGGCCTCACCGTTACGCATATTTTAGCCCCGAGACGATACGTTCCGAAGACACGGCTCGCGGACCGGAGGTGACGCGAGTGGGGTGTCCGTCGCGCCGGGGGGATCGACGGACCGTCCCCTCACCCGCCATGCCCCGACGGCGCCGCCTCCGGTTGGCCGGACCGATCATCCCTTCCTTCCGCGCGGGGAGGGAACGGGGGGTACAACACAGATGAGAATCGCCTTCGTCATCGCCAACGGCTATGCCATGGGCGGCACGGTACGGACCGTGTACAACCTCGCCCGCGGGCTGTCCGAGCGGCACGAGGTCGAGATCGTCAGCATGGCTCGCAGGCGTCGGGCGCCTTTCTTCACGCTGCCCGACGGGGTACGGCTGTGGCCCCTGCACGATCACACCACCGAGGAACCGACCCTCGGTTCCTTCGCCCGTCGACGCTGGACCCGGCGTGTGCGTTCGGTCGTTCCCGAGTCCGAACTGAACCGGAACCAGAACTACACTCCCGAAGCCGTGGCCGGTCTGCACCGTTTCCTGCGCACCACCGACGCGGACGTGGTGATCGGGACCCGTCCGGGTATCAACCTGCTGATGGCCGCTTGGGCGCCCAAGCGGCTGAGCCTCATCGGGCAGGAACACCTCAACCTGAACGAGCACAAACCAGACCTGGTCAAGGCGATCGAGCGGTACTACCGGAACCTGGACGGGCTGAGCGTGCTCACCGAGTCCGACCGGGACGCCTACCGTCGGCTACTGCGGCGCGACGGCGACTTCCTCACCGTGATCCCCAACGCCGTGGATCCGGGCGAGCCGGCCCGGTCCACCCTGGATGAGCCCGTGATCGCCGCCGCGGGACGGCTGTCCCCGGTCAAGCAGTACCCGAAGCTGGTCCAGGCGTTCAGCCAGGTGGTCGCCGAGCACCCCGAGTGGAGCCTGCGCATCTACGGAAGCGGGGACAGGGCCGCCAAGATCGAGGAGGCCGCCCGCAAACACGGGGTCCAGGACAACGTCACGCTCATGGGGCAGACCCGTGATCTGACCGCGGAACTGTCCAAGGCGTCGATCCTGGGGGTCAGCTCCAAGGTGGAGGGCTTCGGGATGACCATCGTGGAGGCCTTCTCCGTGGGGCTGCCGGTGGTGAGCTTCGACTGCCCGCACGGTCCCGGGGAGATCATCGAGCACGGACGCACGGGGTTGCTCGTCCCGGCGCAGGACACCGAGGCGTTGGGACGGTCACTGTTGCGCCTGGTGGAGGACCGCAAGGAGCGCCACTACATGGGCGCCCACGCCCTGGAGGCCTCCTCCCGCTACCAGTTGGACGCGATCATCCCCCGCTGGGAGTCCTTCCTGGAACACCACAGCGCCTGAGCCCGCACCATCGACCGGGGACAGAAGGGCACCGCCTTGCGCACCACGGGGCGGTGCCCGTTCGGCTCCGAAGAGGGTGAACGCCGTCGGCCGCCAGGCCGCCCGTTGAGGGTGGTGGCGGGCGACGAAGAGGGCGAACACCGTCGGCCGCCAGGCCGCCCGTTGAGGGTGGTGGCGGGCGACGAAGAGGGCGAACACCGTCGGCCGCCAGGCCGCCCGTTGAGGGTGGTGGCGGGCGACGAAGAGGGCGAACACCGTCGGCCGCCAGGCCGCCCGTTGAGGGTGGTGGCGGGCGACGAAGAGGGCGAGCACCGTCGGCCGCCAGGCCGCCCGTTGAGGGTGGTGGCGGGCGACGGGTGGGCAGAGGCCCTGAAAAACTCTGTCTAGAGGCGCATGCGGCGCCACTCGTCGGTGGCCAGGACCGTGGCCCAGGCCCCCGCGATGCGGGACAGGCCGCGGCGGACCTCGTCGACCACGGCCGGGGCCAGCGGCGACTCGGAGTGTTCGGTGGGTTCGAGGCGAACGGTGACGCGCAGCCCGTCCAGGACCTTCTGCGCCCGGGCCAGGGTCTCCGGGTCGGGGGTGGTGTCACGGTCGAGCAGGGCGCGGATCCCGTCGCGCAGGGTGAGGGTCTCTTCCAGGTCGGCGAGGGTGATGGGGATGGCGCCCTCGGTGACCAGGCGGTGTTCGCGCAGGAAGCGGGCGAGGTCGGCCCGGTCGGTGAGGCGGCCACCAGTGGAGACGAAGTCCGCGATGAGTTCCGCCGCGGCGCTGGGCCGCGTGGGGGTGCTGGTCGTGGTCGTGGTCATGCGCGACATCCCATCACGCAGGACCGACCTTTGGGGGCGTTTTGGCCAGGCAGTGGCCACAGGTGGACACGACAAACCACCACCGACCCACACATATCGAACTTGGATCCTTGTCGTCATAGCGTCGGCGAGGTCCCGCCGCCGGCGTGGCATCCGTGCCACGACGTCCACGCCTCACTACCATCGGGCCGTTCCGACCCCCGGCACAGGAGGTTCCATGACCCATCCGCTACCGGCGCACGAGCCGTCACCACCCGACACCCCTCTGGGGCGGTCCCTACTGCGCACCCCGATCTGGCTGTACCGGCTCGGGCTGGGCGACCTGTTGGGCGACCATTTCGTCCTGCTCACCCACCGGGGCCGGACCACCGGCGAACCCCGGCAGGCGGTCTTGGAGGTCCTGGACACCAACACCGTGACCGGGGCGATCCTGGTGGCCTCGGGGTTCGGGGACCGTGCGCAGTGGTTCCGCAACATCCTGCGCGAGCCGCGGGTGTTGTTCCAGGTGGGGCGGGAACGACGGCGCGGCACCGCGGTGCCGCTGCCGGCACGGGAGTCGGGTCGGGTGCTGACGCACCAGGCGCAGAAGCACCCGGAGGCGGTCGATGCGCTCATGCGGGCCCTGGGGCACGACGTCGACGGGGACCCGCACCTGTACGAACGGCTGAGCGCCGACCACCACCACGGCGTCCCGGTGGTGCGGTTGCTGCCCGAGCAGCCCCCGGGGCCACGTTTTCCGAGCGACTCCGCGTCCTGAGGTCCAGCGGCCGAGACCGAGTCCCCGTGCCCGCCGTGGCGGCGGGCACGGACCGGATCAGAGCTTGACGCCCAGGAGGGTGTCGACGGTGGCGCGCACCAAAGCGGGGGCGCCGGTGTCGGTGCCTCCCTCGGTCAGTGCGGCGGTGGCCCAGGTGTCCACCGCGGCCAGGGCCGACGGCGAGTCCAGGTCTTCGGCCAAGGCGGCACGCACCGCGGCGAGCACGGGGGCGGCGTCGGGGGCCGCGCTCAGGGCGAAGGCGGACCGCCAGCGCTCGGCGCGTTCGGTGGCGACGGGCAGTTCGACATCGGTCCAATCCCACGCGGCGCGGTAGTGGTGGCCGAGCATGGCCAGGCGGATGACGGCCGGGTCCACGCCCTGCTTCCGCAGCTTGGAGACGAACACGAGGTTGCCCAACGACTTGGACATCTTCTCGCCGTTCAGGCCGACCATGCCCACGTGCAGGTGGTTGTGGGCGTTGGGGCCGCCGGTGACGCAGCGGGTCTCGGCCGCGCCCATCTCGTGGTGCGGGAAGATCAGGTCGTTGCCGCCGCCGTTGATGTCGAAGCCCGGGCCCAGCCGGTCCAGGGCGATGGCGCTGCACTCGATGTGCCAACCGGGTCGGCCGCGGCCCAACGGGCTGTCCCAGGCGGGTTCGCCGGGACGCTCGGCCTTCCACAGCAACCAGTCGAGGGGGTCCTTCTTGTCGGAGCGCTGCGGGTCACCGCCGCGCTGCCCGAACAGCTCCAGCATCTCCGCGCGGTCCAGGTTGCCGATCTCACCGAACTCGGACGCCTTCGCGACGGAGAAGTACAGGTCGCCGTCGATTTCGTAGGCGGCGCCGCTCTCCCGGATGCGCACGGCGAGTTCACTGATGAGGTCGACCGATTCCACCACACCGACATAGGAGGTCGGCGGAATGATCGACAGAGCGGCCATGTCCTCGCGGAAGACGTCGATCTCGCGGTGGGCGAGGTCCTGCCAGTCCATTCCGGTGGCCTCGGCGCGCTCCAGGAGCGGATCGTCGATGTCGGTGGTGTTCTGGACGTAGTTCACGTCGTGCCCGGCGTCCCGCCAGACCCGGTTGACCAGGTCGAACGTCAGGTACGTGAAGGCATGGCCCAGATGAGCGGCGTCGTAGGGGGTGATCCCGCAGGCGTACACACCCGCGGTGGGACCCGGTGCGGTCGTCCGTATCCGCCCGCTCGCGGTGTCGTGGATACGCAGGGGGCCGCCGGTACCCGGCAGAGGGACGATGTCAGGCACAGACCATGAACGCATGAGGGCAGACTATCCGCACGTGCCCGCGACGAAAGCACCGATATCGGGTGGGTCCGCGGGTGATCATCACCGCAGACCACAGGGGAATACCTCGGCCCTCACCGCGGATGGGCGGCGAAGGGAAAGGATCCGCGACCGATGAGGAGAGCGCTCAGGACGGCGGTGGCGCCGCAGGCCGCGGCGAGGACCTCGTTCCCCAATCGCCAGTGCAGCAGTGCCCCGCTGACGGAGACGACGTACAGCAACCAGTACGCACCCGACTCCAGATAGTGACCACCACGGTCGGCCATAGACACCCCCAACCTGTCGGCTCGCGCCGCGACGGCCGTTCGGACCGTCTCACAGAAAGACGCCTCGTCCACACCGACGGTTTACGCGAGCCTTAGGTCATGGCTCACAGCCCCTCCGGCCGCCCGCGCCCGGCGGCCGGAATCAGGGCCGGCCTGGGGGCGGTCCCGGGCCGGGGCGAAACCCTGGAAACCCTAGGGGTGGGCCGCCAGTTGCAGGTCGAGGAGGTCGAGGTCCTCCGAGGCCGGGAACCCGGGGTCGTCCATCATCACGCGCAGTCGCCTGCGGACCGGCTTGGCCCGAGACCGCTCGGTCACCGGCTCGGCGGCCAGACGTCCCGTCCCGGAGCGGATCCCGGTGGGGGTGCGCATGCTCCAGCAGCTGTTGTCGGCGGCCAGGAGCAGGCCGACGGTGCCGTCGTCGTACACCCGAACCCACTGTCCCACCAGTTCGGCGGGGTCGCCCATGGGACGCAGGGCGGAAGCGGAGACGGGGCGGGCGCTCATCATGGCTTGTTCCTCGAGAAGTGATCGGCGTTGACTGCTGTCTCAGAGGAGACTCTCCCGCACCTCACCTATGACGCGCTTTCGGAAAACTTCTACGAGAAAGATTCTCCTACCCGTCGACCCGGGCATGACGTCCCGCGATCGGTCGACCACCACGGGCCTGCGAAGCGTCACCTGTGGTTCCGCGACGGAACGTGACCGGTCTTCTTGGGATAGGGCATAATACGGCCATGGAAGACACTTTCACCCCCTTCAAGACCGGCGATGACCAGCGTTTTCGGTCCAACGCCCTGCTCGCGATCATCGCTTTCGTGACCGTGACCGTCACGGTGGCGGGGTTCTTCCTGGTCCTCTGACCGGGTGGAGCTCCGACGGGGTCCGCGCCGCGGACGTGCCCGATGTCAGGTCGGGACCATCCGCCAGGCCTCCGGCCGCGCCGGATCGTCGGTGAAGGCGTACCGCACCCCGTCCCGGGCCAAGGCCAGCAGGGTGACCGATCCGGTCCCCCATACCTGGCCGTCGCCCAGGTCCGCGTGGGCGACGAGCCCCGACGGGTCGCCCTGGTCCGGCCCCACACCGGGTGTCCTCGGCTTGGCGTGGGCGGCCTCGGTGATCAGCTCCGGCCATTCCCCCCAGATCCGCCGGACGGCCTCCCCGCCCGTGTCCGTAACGGGGGTGTCGGGTGCGGCAAGGTCGGGATCGGGGCGGGCCCGAGCGAACTCCGGCGTGTGCCGGGCGGCGCGCGGATCGGCCGGATCCAGCCCCGTGTTGACGATCGTGGTCACCCCCGTGGGCAACAAGCGGGTGTCCAGACAACGCCCGTCCCAGCTGCGCAGCGTCGCCTGACGCGCGTCGGCGTTCAGCAGGTGGAAGGGCGCGTACCGGGTCGGGTCCTCCCCCTCCAACGGGTCACGCACGCCCCTCGGGTCACGCGCCTGGCGTGCGAGCGCGCGCAACGGCAGGTCGCCTCGGCTCGCCGGGTAGGCGCCCTCCCAGGGCATGCGACCGTCCCAGGGCCACCCGTTGAGGAGCGCCGCCGTCCGCGGCCCGGTGGGATCGACGGCCAGCCAGGTCCCGCCGGCGAGCCGATCACGACCGCCGATCAGCGTGGGACGCTCGGGCCAGTGGTGGTCGGGCCCGTCCCAAGGGCGCGCCCGCATCTCGTCCCGCAACGCGGCCACGACCAACGGCGTGGTGGCGTCCGGGTCGAACCCGACGATGACGGTGCACATCCATCCCCCTGAGGTCGTCGGTTCCAGGACGGCCCTGGAAACCTCCGTTGGTGATCCCCTCGCGGCTCCGGTAGCACGCGATCCCCTCATCCGGGTGGAGTGCGTCCCCCCGGGATCGGGTGGTCGACTTTAGCGCTTTCCCACTCGGACTCTTCTACTCTGGGTGCTTCCAGGCTTGTTCTTGTTGACAGAGGGACCGTTGGGACGGGGGCGCCCCAGACGACGCCGCCGCGGTCCCTTCCTCCTTCCTTGTCCGACCAGGAGCCACGCGTGCCCGAAGAAGCAGACCGGACCGGCCGGGGCCCGGCCTCCACGGTGACCGACCCGGGGCCCTCCCCCGGCCTGACCGGGCCACCGCCGGAGTCCGGACTCTCCCGTCAGGAGGTCGCCGAACGCGTGGCCACCGGGCGGACCAACGACGTTCCGGTCCGGGCCGGCCGCAGTGTCGGCCAGATCATCCGCGGCAACGTCTTCACCCGCATCAACGCGATGATCGCGGTGCTGTTCGCCATCATCGCGGTGATCGGTCCCGTTCAGGACGGCCTGTTCGCCCTGGTCATCGTGATCAACACGTTCATCGGCATCGTCCAGGAGCTGCGGGCCAAACGGACCCTGGACAAGCTCGCCATCGTCAACGCCGCCCGCCCTCGGGTGGTCCGCGACGGGGCGACGATCCGCGTGTCCACCCAGGAGATCGTCCTCGACGAGGTCCTGGAGGTCGGAGTCGGCGACCAGATCGTCGTGGACGGCGAGGTGACCTGGGCCGGTGGGCTGGAGGTCGACGAGTCGCTGCTGACCGGTGAGGCCGACCCGGTGCTCAAGCAGCCGGGCGACACGGTGATGTCGGGCAGCTTCGTGGTGGCGGGCACGGGCCGGTTCCGGGCGACCAAGGTGGGGCGCCACGCCTACGCCGTGCGGCTGGCCGAGGAGGCGAGCCGGTTCTCCCTGGTGCATTCGGAGCTGCGTTCGGGGATCGACCTGATCCTGCGGTGGATCACCTTCGCGCTGTTCCCGATCGGCGCCCTGCTGATCTACAGCCAGCTGTTCATGGGCGGTCACGTCACCCTGGACGCCGAACCCGTCAGCGGTGGGATCTCCGGACCGCTGGCCGACGCCCTGCGCAGCATGGTGGCGGCGTTGGTGTCCATGATCCCCGAGGGGCTCATCCTGCTCACCAGCATCGCGTTCGCCGTCGGTGTGATCCGGCTGGGTCGACACAAGTGTCTGGTGCAGGAACTGCCCGCGGTCGAAGGGCTGGCCCGGGTCGACGTGGTGTGCACCGACAAGACGGGCACGTTGACCGAGGTCGGGATGAAGCTGGCCGAGATCCGCGACCTGGGCGGCGGCGCCCCCGAGGCCGACGGCCCGTCCGGTTCGGCTCCCACCCTCGTGTTGGCGGCGCTGGCGGACACCGACCCCGATCCCAACCCCAGCATGGCCGCGATCGCCGAAGGCCTCACCGCCCAGGGGCGGCCGGCCCCGGGGTGGACCGTGACGGCGCTGGCCCCGTTCTCCTCCGCGCGCAAGTGGAGCGGCGCGAGCCTGCTCACCCCCGCCGGGGAGGAGCACTGGGTGCTGGGCGCGGCCGACGTTCTGGCCCCGGCGGCCTCCCCCGCCGCGGCCGAGGCCGCCCGGTTGGGCGCCCAGGGACTTCGGGTGCTGCTGCTGGCCCGGGCCTCGGTGCGGGTCGACGACGACCTCGCCCCGGGCACCGTGCGGTCGGTGGCTCTCGTGATCCTGGATCAGCGGGTGCGCGCGGACGCCGGGCCGACGCTGGACTACTTCGCCGACCAGGGTGTGGACGTCAAGATCGTCTCCGGTGACCACGCCGCCTCTGTGGGCGCCGTTGGCCGTGAACTCTCCTTGCCGGGGGCCGAGCATCCGGTGGACGCGCGGGACCTTCCCGAGGACGCCGAGGCGCTCTCGCGCGAGGTGGAGGCCGCTTCGTCGTTCGGTCGGGTGAGCCCAGAACGCAAGCGGGACATGGTGCGCGGACTGCGCGACCGCGGGCACACGGTGGCCATGACCGGTGACGGCGTCAACGACGTGCTCGCGCTCAAGGAGGCCGACATCGGGGTGGCGATGGGCGCGGGCAGCCCGGCGTCGCGTTCGGTGGCCCAACTGGTGTTGTTGGACGACCGGTTCGCGGTGCTGCCGAAGGTGGTGGCCGAGGGGCGTCGAGTGATCGGCAACATCGAACGGGTGGCGAGCCTGTTCCTGACCAAGACGGTGTACACGATGACGTTGGCGATCATCGTGGGTCTGTTGGCGGTGGCCTACCCCTTCTTCCCCCGGCACGCCACCCTGATCAACGCGGTGACGTTCGGTATCCCCTCGTTCTTCCTTGCCTTGGCGCCCAACACCGACATCGTCCGACCGGGATTCGTGCTGCGTACGCTGCGCCTGGCGATCCCGTCGGGGATGGTGGCGGGGTTCGCGGCGGTGACGACGTACCTGTTGGTGTTGGGCGGCCGCACGGTGCCCGATCCCTCCGACCGCACCGCCGTGGTGATCACGTTGTGCGCGACGACGCTGTGGGTGCTGCTGTTGGTGGCCAAGCCCTACGTGTGGTGGAAGGTCGCGCTGGTCGGCTCCATGGTGGGGTTGTTGACGTTGGCCATGGTGACGCCGTGGGGCCGGTGGTTCTTCGATCTGGACGTGAGCGACCCCGCCAAGGTCCTCACCGGGTTGGCCGTGGCCGGGGTGGCGATCGTGGCGATCACGGTGATCCGGGTGGTGGACGATCGGATGATGGTGAGGTCTCAGGCCGCGGCCGACGCGAAGGCCGCGGCGGAGGACGAGGCCGCGCGGGAACGCACTCCGGCTTCCTGACCATCGCTTCGAGGGCCCGTGACCGTTCGGTCGCGGGCCCTTTTCCATGCCTGACCTGGCCTTTGATCAGCGTGGGAACTGTTCACCCACCGCTCCAGCCGCCATCCTGGACGCGCCACGCGCATGGAAGGACTGGAGCGACTTTGAGCATCCCGAACACACATATCCGCGCCGTGCTGGACGGTTATCTGGAGCGTTTCCCCAAGGAGGTCGACACGGCCGCCCCCCTGATGAGATCTCTGGCCGAGGGCCACGAGACGGGCTCACCCCAGGGGTTCGGTGTCGGGCACGTGACCGCGGGCGCCGTGGTCCTGGACCCGTGCTGGCGGGTGCTGATGGTACGGGAGGACACCCGGGGGACGTGGGTGTTGCCGGGAGGCCCCATCACCGAGACCGACGAGGCCCTGCACGAGGCCGCGCGGGCACGGTTGGCGGAGGCGACGGGTCTGGCCGCCGATCAGGTGGAGGAGGCCTCTGACGTCCTACCGCTCGACCTGGACCTGAACCCGGTGCCGGGCTCTCACGATCTCGTCGGCCCCGGGCACCGGCACTTCACCTTCCGGTACCTGTACCGGGCGACCGCAGCGACGGTCCCGGCCGGTTCGGGCGCCTTCGGTGACCTGGCCTGGCGTCCGCACACCGATGTGCCCTCGGCCCGTCTGGCGGCGAAGATCTCCCAGGCCCTGGCCACCGACCGCGAGACCGTCGGAGTCTGACCCCGAGGCCCCGGCGGCCACCCTGGGGTGGCCGCCGGCCGCGATCAGATGTTCTTGAAGTAGCGGACGATGGGCAACGGGGTGAAACCGGCCTTGGCGTAGGTGGCGCGCGCCGCCGCGTGTCCGTGGTCGCCACCGGTCTCGACCATCGCGACCGTCATGCCCTCGCCCCGCATGTGCTCGGTGGCGAAGTCGGTCAGGGCCGACCCCACGCCCCGGCCCTGCCGCTCGGGGTCGACCCCGAGCATGTGGATCTCCCCGGACCGCTCCTGGTGGTCGAGTTTGACGGTGACGAACCCGGCGACCCGGTCCTGGACCACGGCCACCCACACGCCGACCTCCTCGGAGTCCAGGTCGGCCCGGACGTCCCGGCTCTGGGTCGCGCGCCAGTCACCGACGAGTCTGCCGTAGAGCGATTCCCCCAGAACCTGGGCCATGGAGGTGTGACCGGGCCCCCAGGCGCGCAGGGAGAGGGCCACGACGGCCTCGCGGTCGTCGGCGCTGTACGGTCGGATGCTGATGTCCATGCGAGCAACCTAACTTCGCTCGCATCCACCGACAACGAGGTTTTCCGGGGGCGTACATGGTGAACGAGACCGACCTGCGGCATCTGGAGCGCGCGGTGGAACTGGCCGCCGAGGCGCTGGACAAGGGAGACGAGCCCTTCGGTTCCGTCCTGGTGTCGGCCGCCGGCGAGGTGTTGTTCGAGGACCACAACCACGTCGCCGGGGGCGACCGAACGCAGCACCCGGAGTTCGCGATCGCCCGGTGGGCGGCACGGAACCTGACCCCCGAGGAGAGCGCGGCGGCGACCGTGTACACGTCCGGGGAGCACTGCCCGATGTGCTCGGCGGCGCACGCCTGGGTGGGGCTGGGCCGGATCGTGTACGCGAGTTCGTCCGCACAGCTGACGGGGTGGCTGACGGAGTGGGCCCTGCCCATCGGTCCGGTGCGCCCGCTGCCGGTGACCGAGGTCGCCCCGGGAGTGCCCGTGGACGGTCCCGTGGAGTCCCTCGCCGACCGGGTCCGCACCCTACAGGGCCGCTTCCACGGTCGGATCCGACCCGAGTGAGAACGGCCGCGCTCCCCCGCTCCTCTCGGGTGGGGTGGACGCACCGTTCCCTGCCTCTCGTGGTCTCTTCGGGGAGGCTGCCCGGTTCCGGTGCGGACCGATGCCATGGGAGGGCGAAGAAGTACATGACGAGGCCCGCCGTGGGTGTTCCGCGGCGGGCCTCGGTGGTTCGTGGGGCGGGTTCAGTCCTTGTCGTCGGGCTCGAAGTGGCCCTTGATGACGCGACCGCCCTGGGCCGGACGCTCGGTGCCCGGGTCGGGCCTCCCCGAAGGCCCGCCCGGGGTGAAGTTCGGACCGAAGGGGCCGCCCTGCCCGGGGACGTTGACGCCTCGGGCGGCGAACTCCTCCTGCATCCGCTCCTGTGTCTTGGCCATCCGACGCCTGGCCCAGCCGGCGAACACCCAGCGCAGGGCCGGGCGGGTCACCGGGGTGACCATCAGGATGCCCAGGGCGGCGGTGAGGAAGCCCGGGACGACGAGCAGGATTCCACCGGCCATGAGCATGAGGGGGTCCAGCAGCCCCTTGCGCGGCTGCTCCCCGGTGCGCATGGCCTCGTCGGCCTGTTGGACGACCTCGCGGAAGGCGCGACCGGTGTGGCGCAGCACGGCCACGCCCAGGATCATCAGCGAGACCAGCGCGGCCAGGGTCCACGGCACACCGATCTGGCCACCGACGACGATCATCAGCCAGACTTCCAGAAACGGCAGGGCCATCAACGCCAGCACCGTCAGCAGCGGCATCGCGAAACCATCCTCAAGGGTCGTGGTCCGGGATCGTTGGTCTCCCTGTCCAGAAGAACGTTCCCCCGGGGTGAATGGTTCCCCGGATCGGGGTCCCCATCACCGTGGGACGTTCAGGACCGGGCGCGGCGGGCGATCACCGTGGCGGCGATGACGGCGCCCAGACCCAGAGCGGACAGGAGCGCTTCGGGGAGCGCTCCGAGGCGGGTGGCGACGGTGGGCCCGTCCATGGCGGTGAGTTCGGCGACGTGGATGTCGGGCTCGGCCTCGGGCGAGCGGTAGTCCACGGTGCCGTCCGGTGCGATCATGGCGCTGACACCGCTGGTGGAGACCACCACGGCGTGCCGGCCGTGTTCGACGGCGCGCAGTTGCGTTATGGCCAACTGCTGGTCGGTCTGGCCGGTGAAGTTGTAGTTGGCGTTGTTGGTGGGGATCACGATGATCTGACCCCCGGCGGCCACGGAGTCGCGCACGGGCGGATCGAAGGCCACGTCGAAGCAGATGCCCACGGCCAGGGTCGTACCGGCGATGTCCAGGGCGCCGGGTTCGTCGCCGGGGACGGCGTCGGAGCTCACCTGATCCAGCCGGGAGACGAACTGTGTGAAGAAGTCGCGGTAGGGGACGTACTCGCCGAACGGGACGAGGTAGCGCTTGTCGTAGTGCTCGCCGGGCCCGGTCTCCTCGTCCCACACCACGCTCTGCACGTGGCGGGTGCCGTCGTCGTTGAAGCGGCTCATGCCCCACAGCAGGGGGACGCCGACGTCGGTGGCGGCCTCGTCGATGATTTCGGCGGCCTCCGGGTCGCGGAAGGGGTCGATGTCGCTGGCGTTCTCCGGCAGCACCACCATGTCGGGTTCGGGGTACTCACCGGCTCGGACCGAGTCGGCGAGTTCGTGGACGCCGTCGGCGTGGTTGCGCAGTACCTGCATGCGCTCGCCCAGGATGGACATCTCACCGACATTGGGGACGTTGCCCTGGACCATTCCGACGTTGACGGTGTCGGCGGGAGCGGGACGGCCGATGGCGGGGGCCACCAGGCCGCCCAGGACGATCACCGCACTCGTGGCCAGCCCCAAGGCGGGCAGCAGGACACGGGCACGGCCGCGAGCCACCACGGCGCGCAGGACGGTCCACACGAGCATGGCGCCGGTGAGGGCGACGGCGAAGGTCACCAGGGGCGAGGAGCCCAGGGCGGCGTAGCCGACGAAGGGTGTGTCGGGCTGGGCGAAGGCGAGCTTGCCCCAAGGGAAGCCGCCGAGGGGCCAGCGGGCGCGTACGGCCTCCTGGGCCACCCACAGGGCGGCGGTCCACAGCGGCCAGTAGGGCAGTCGGGCGACGACGGCCAGACCGATGGCCATGGGGAGGAAGTAGAGGGTCTCGGCGCCGGCGATGGCCAGCCACACGTCGGTACCGAAGATGTCCTGCCAGCTCACCAGCGGGACCATGAGGGTGGCGCCGGCCAGGAGTCCCAGCCAGGCGGCGCGACGAGGTCGCGTGCCACCGACCGCGAGCAGGAGCAGAGCGGCGCTGAGCGGCCCGAGCCACCACAGGCCGTAGGGCGGGAGCGCCAGGAGTTGGGCCAGACCGGAACCTCCGGCGGCCAGGGCCCGCCAGAGCGGGTCCAGACGTCCCCAGCGGTACCCCGGGGACAGGGGGGACCATGTGGTCGCCTCCGTCCTCTTCTCCGGAGCGATGGTGTCCGGTGAGGATCTGTCGGGGTTCGGGGCGGTGCCCGATCCCGTTTGCTCGGCAACCACGTGGGGTGCTCGCTTTCCGCTGGCCGTCGAGGGTCTGCGGTCAGCATATTGGGGGGGACGCGAAAAAGGCCCGAGCCACCCTTCGGACCGGCTCCGTCCCGTCGGCGGCGAGCTCGGAAGACCGTTGTCTACTGGATGTTCGGGCCTTTTCCGGGTCCAACCCCCCGCCCGGTCGCGATGCACCGCCCTCATCCGATCCCAACCGCACCTGGCGCGTGGTGCAGCGTCCAATCGGACGAGCGGGGGCCGCACAACCGGTCCGTCCAGTGCTGGACTGGTCGTTAGGTTACCCAGACTCCCCGACCTGTTGTCTCAAGCCGGCCACCGTGTCGTGGTCGCCGTTTCGAGTGACGGGAGGGGGAGTAAGTGATGAACCGTCGGACAGGCTAACGCACCTGGGGCCGACACGCCAGCGGACCATGGATGGTGTGAACATGACCGCAATCGGATCGAAACCACGCTTCCTATAGACATTCCGATCATGATCCTGTCTGATGTGATCAACAAAAGGGCCCGCTTCGATCAACTTCGAACATCGGGCCGGCACGGGGGGTCAACGGCCACGTGATCCCCGCACCATTGGATACGCCACACCGAGCAGGAGAATGCCATGGCGGAGATCGTCCTTGAGGGCATGGACAAGATCTACGGCGGCGACGTCAAGGCCGTCGACGACCTGAACCTTCGGATCGAGGACGGCGAGTTCATGGTGCTCGTCGGCCCCTCCGGTTGCGGTAAGTCCACCGCGCTGCGCATGATCGCCGGCCTGGAGGAGATCTCCGCCGGCACCCTGGTCATCGGCGACGAGATCGTCAACGACCGCCCGCCGAAGGACCGCGACATCGCGATGGTCTTCCAGAACTACGCGCTCTACCCGCACATGAGCGTCGAGCAGAACCTCGCCTTCGGTCTGAAGCTGCGCAAGGTCGCCAAGACCGAGATCGCCCGCCGTGTCGCCGACGCCGCCGAGATGCTCGGCCTGGAGCCCTACCTCAAGCGCAAGCCGGGCGCCCTCTCCGGTGGTCAGCGCCAGCGTGTGGCCATGGGTCGCGCCATCGTGCGCGAGCCGCGCGCCTTCCTCATGGACGAGCCGCTGTCCAACCTGGACGCGAAGCTGCGCGTGCAGATGCGCGCCTCCCTCAACCAGCTCCACGAGCGCCTCGGTGTCACCACCGTGTACGTCACCCACGACCAGATCGAGGCGATGACCCTCGGCGACCGGGTCGCGGTGCTGCGCGACGGCCGGCTCCAGCAGGTCGACACCCCCAAGCGTCTGTTCGACTCCCCCGTCAACCTGTTCGTGGCGGGCTTCATCGGTTCCCCCTCGATGAACTTCGTCAACGCCGAGTTCGAGCGTGACGGCGAAGGCGCGGCGCTGGTGTTCGCCGACCACAAGCTGCCCGTCTCCGAATCGCTCATGGAGGCCCGCCCGGGCCTGAAGGAGTACCTGGGCCGGTCGCTGATCCTGGGCATCCGTCCCTCGGACTTCAGCGATGCCGAGTTCGAGAGCAACGACGCCCCGCGCCTGGAGGTCACCGCGAACGTCACCGAGGAGCTGGGCACCGAGATCAACGTGATCTTCGGTATCGACGCCCCGCCGGTGCGCCACGAGGACGCCACCGCCCTGGCCAAGGACGCCGCCGGCGACGACGAGGACAGCGCCGAGGCCGCCCTGCCCCTGGGCGACAACCGCTCGCAGTTCACCGCCCGTGTGAGCCCGCGCAGCAAGGTCAAGCCGGGCAGCGTCATCAGCCTGTCGGTCGACGTCAGCCAGCTGCACTTCTTCGACCAGGTCAGCGGTCTGGCCATCGGGCACCCCGACAACGTCTGAGACCACCCGTGCCGATGAACGGCACGGAAGACACGAGTGCACGGCCGGTGCCCCGATCCTCCGGGGGCACCGGCCGTAGTGCTTTTCAGGGCCTCCGCCGGCGCTTCGGCCCACCCGTCGCCCTCGACGGGCCGACCCAGCGCTAGTTGAGCAGTCGGATGGCGAGGGTGAGCGCGGCGGCGAACAGGACCCACACCAGGTAGGGGACGAACAGCCACACCGCCACCGTGCTGTGCCGCCGCGCGGCCCAGGCGGTGAGGGCCACCACCACAGCCAACAGCGAGATGTCGACCAGTGCCAGGCCGATCAGACCGAACCCGAAGAACAGCGGGGTCCAAGCGGCGTTCAGCAACAGTTGGGTGGCGTACAGGGTGAGGAAGACCGCCGATCCGTCGGCGCCGGCCGCCCGCCACACCAGCCAACCCGCGACGGCGATCAGGACGTAGAGCCCGATCCACACCGGGCTGAACAGCCATGAGGGCGGAGCCCAGGCCGGGAGTTCCAGAGTGGCGTAGATGTCACCGGATTCGGCTGCGGCCGCGCCTCCGACCAGTGCGGTGGCCAGCACCGCGGCGGCGAAACAGGCGGCTGCCACCACGGATCCTGTAGTGGTGGGCTCCGACGGGGTCTTGCGCTCCATGGGTTCCTTCCCGAAGCGGGGGGCGACCTTCCTCGATCATTCTCGTGTGGACTTCCCCCGGAGTCGGGGGGGGGGGGGGGGGGGGGGGGGGGGGGGGGGGGGGGGGGGGGGGGGGGGGG
>NZ_FRFF01000035.1 GCF_900143625.1 Nocardiopsis sp. JB363 | reverse complement strand
CCTTCGAGTTCCTCCCGGATGTTCCGGGGATACAACAAAGCGCCTCATGGCGCACGGGCATTGTTGGCGAGCTCGCTGCCGAGCAGGGTGAACAGGTAGCGGTAGTCGGTGCTGCGTTCGGCGGCGCAGGTGCCGAGGAAGGCGCGGACCAGCGGCATGTACTGGACCGAACGGCCGAAGGTGTAACAGCGCGACTTGAAGAAGCGGATGTCGGCGGACCCGGTGAAGTAGTGCCGCTGGAATCGCGGGACCAGTTCGCCGAGCGGGAGGGTGACATCGGGCAGCTCGGCCAAAGGTGCGTTTACGGGCATGACGAATAGAACTCCTGCCACAAAGGTGAGGGAAATGGACAATTCGACGCGCCCGCAGGTCGACGACCTTCACGATTTCCCGGAGAAGGGAAAGGGGCACGGCATAGCTTGAACAGCGGAGACCCTGGGTGAACCTCTGATCACTGACTACACCCTGACCTTAAAACCGAGATTCAGAAAAGTCAACGCGGTTCAGCGAATCTCTTCTTTATTGAACTACACTGGAGCCATGCAACGCCCTCACAGTCCAACACTCAGGCGCCGGCGCCTATCTGCCGAGCTGAAGCGTGCCCGAGCCGGATCGAAGCTCACTACGACTCAAGCGATCAAAAGCCTTGGGTGGGCTGCTGGAAAACTCAGTCAAATCGAGAACGCGGAGACTCAAAAGGTCAAACCGGACGATCTCGACAAAATGCTTGATCTATACGAGATCAAGGATCCAGCGAAGCGCGAAGCACTACATGCCCTAGCCAGAGATGCCAAGGTCCGTGGCTGGTGGTCGAAGTACAAGGAGGTGTTCGGCCCTCAGTCACTCCCAGACTTCGAAGCTGAGGCATCGACCATCCGCACCTTCGAAGGACTGGTGATCCCCGGCCTTCTCCAAACCCCCGACTATGCGCGTGCTGTCATTAAAGGCGGACGCTACACGGGCGCGGAAGAGAGCGAGCGACACGTCAAAGCCCGTATGAAACGACGTGACATCCTGACCCAGTTCAATCCTGCAAGCCTTCGCATCGTCTTGGACGAAGCAGCTCTGCGACGTGTAGTTGGCAGCACTGAAGTTATGGTTGAACAGCTACATCATCTGCTTCATATGGCCAAGCTTCCCAACATCAATCTTCAGGTGCTTCCCTTCAGCGCTGGCGCCCATGCCGCGCTCACGGTTCCATTCAGCATCTTGGACTTCCCAGACTCACTTGATGCCCCGATCGTGTTCGTGGACACCGCTTCGGGTGGCCTCTTTCTGGAAGAATCGAACGAAGTGGACACTCACAGTGTCACGTTCGGTGATGTCCAAGGCTCTGCAATGAGTGCAGCACAGTCAGCCAGAGCCATCGCAGAAATTCTAGAAGCGCTAGAGAGCAAACCATGAGTGACGAGTTGATTTTTAAGAAGAGCAGCTACAGCACTGCTCAGAGCCAAAACTGCGTCGAGGTCGCCGACATTCCCTGCGGCACCGCCATCCGGGACTCCAAGCACCCCACCCACGGCCACCTGCCCTTCCCCTCTGCCGAGTGGGACGCCTTCCTCACCACCACGCTCACCACCTCCCATCTCCCCCGGACTTGACCCAAGCCCCGGCCCCACCGCCAACACCCCGGTGGCCGACAGGGTTCCTGTCGGCCACCCCTCGTCGTGTCACCAACC
>NZ_FRFF01000011.1 GCF_900143625.1 Nocardiopsis sp. JB363 | reverse complement strand
CCGCACCCGGCCCCCACATGCGCAGCAGGAACCCGCCTTCGAAGGTCGGCGAGAATTGGGCGCCACGGTTGTCGAAAATCTCGTCGTAATCCCGGTCGGCTTTATCGGGGTCCAGTTGGGCGACGAACCATTTCGCCGCGTCCCGCAACTGCCGCACCGACGCCTTCGGGCACTCCTTCTTATAAGCGATCAGCCCGAACTCCAACCGGGCCCGAAAACCCTCCACATCCGGGTGGTCGGCTTTGAACGCCTCATCGGCTGTTTCCAGGACCTTGGCCCAGTCGGTCACAGCTTTTTCGGTGGAGGTCGCGATCGCACACGCCTCACCCAACGACAGGGTGCTGTCCCCAAACGCCTCATCCACCAACGGCAACCGCTGGTGGTGGACGGCGCGGGCCAGGGTGGCGAGGTTGCCGGCCTCGGCGGGGGTGGTGCCCCACTTGTGGGTGATCCACGCCTTGAGGGTGTTCTGGCCGCCCTCTTCCAGCAGATCCCCGGAGGCTTCCATCGTGGCCAGGTCACCCAACAGAAGGTAGGTGGAGCGTTCCATGTCGCGATGCAAGCCCACCGATTGTTCCAGTCGGCTTTTGGCGCAGCCGGGCGGGATGGGGGTGGTGAAGATGTCCTCGATCTGCTCGCGCACACCCGCCATCGCTTTCTCGACCGGGGTGGCCCCGGTCGAAGCGGTGTGGGTGTCGGAGAAGCGCATACTCTGATTATATGCCAATGGCCAGGAGAATGGCAGACCTACTTCCGGGTATATTACTTTCTTTTCTCAGGGCGCCGGGATGCCTATCATGGAATGGTGCCTTTTGTGGGTTATCCACAACCCTTTTCCCCGCCACCGGAGCCGGCTACCGCAGGGACGCGCCCCACCCCATGGCCGCCTGTAGCGGGCCCTTCGTGACCCCACCCGTCACGTAGTGGCGACGCGCTCAACGATGTAGCGAGGGGGCCGGGTAGGGATTCGGCCGGCTGCGGCCGGACCGGGCGAAGCCCGGCGGGCCGAAGGCCCGGAAGGGCTTTTGGGTCCCTGACCCCACTCCCCGCTTCCCCGATAGCCGCCAACTGCCGTCGTAGCGAAGCGGGTCAAGGTGGAGCGCTCTCTCGGCGAAGCCGCCCCAGCGACGACCTTGACGCGCGTAGCGGAGACGGCCACAATCACGCGGCGGGGAAGGGGGAGACCACCGCAACCCCGCCAGAGCACCCCAAGGAACACGACCCCAGGCGCACCACCAGCAACCCGGCACACGCCCGACAACCTCCAGGAAAACGACCCCAGGCACCCCACCCCACCAGCACTGTGGCACTGGATCGACCAGAGTGTGAAACCACATCAGAACGCCGAAAGCCCCGAGCGCGGCTCATGCGCCCGGGGCCATTCCACAGTTCTACGGTCCTGCTCTCCGACTCTCCTGCGGTCCTGCTCTCCGACCCTCCTGCTCTCCTGAGGTCCTACCCTCCTACTCTCCTACCTTTCAGCCCTTCCACCGCTGGAAGGCCCTAGTTGATCAGGCCCAGGAAGGTGGGCAGCCACAGGGAGAACTGCGGGACGAACACCACCAGGAACAGCGCCACCAGCAGCGCCACGAAGAACGCCCACAGGCGACTGATCACCGGTTCGATCCGCAGACGTGCCACCCTCGCACCCACGAACAGCACGTTGCCGACCGGTGGGGTGATCACGCCCAGGGACAGGTTCATCACGACCATCACACCGAAGTGCACCGGGTCGATCCCGAACTCCTGCACGATCGGCAGGAAGATCGGCACGAAGATGAGGATCGCCGGGGTCGGGTCCATGAAAGTGCCGATGGCCAGCAACACGATCATCATCAGCAACAGGATGACCACGTCACTGTCGGTCAACCCGAGGACGAAGCCGGAGATCACCTCGGGCATGCGTGCGAACGACATGACGAACGCCAATACCGTGGACACCCCGACCAGGAGCATCACGATGGCCGTGGTCCGACCGGCGTCCACCAGGATCTGCGGCAGGTCCGTGAACCTGATCGACCGGTAGATCGCCGAGAGCACCAGGCAGTAGACCACGGCGATGGAAGCCGACTCGGTGGCGGTGAAGAACCCGGTGAGGATCCCGCCCACCACGATGACGATCATCAGCAGGGACGGCGTCGCGCGCCAGAGCACGACCAGCGCCTGTGTCAGGCTCACCCGCTCGTCGGTGCGCAACCGACCGGGTCGGCGGCGCGCGTGGAGGTACACCACGATCATGCAGGCCAGCACCCACAGGAGCCCGGGCACCAGACCGGCCATGAACAGCGCGGCGATGGAGCTGCCCGAGACCAGCGCGTAGACGATGAAGGTGTTGGACGGCGGGATCAGCATGCCCGCGGGGGCCGAGGCGATGTTCACGGCGGCGCCGAACCGGCGGTCGTAACCCTCTTGGGCCATGCGCGGACCCATGACGGTGCCCACGGCGGCGGCGGACGCGACGGCCGCGCCGGACACCGACCCGAACAGGCCGTTGGCCACGACGTTGGTCTGCGCCATGGAGGCCGGCATGCGCCCCGTCACGACCTTGGCGGCGTCCACCAACCTTCCGGCGATCCCCCCGTTGTTCATGATGACGCCCGCGAGGACGAACAACGGGATCGCCAGGAGCGGGAACGAGTTGATCCCGGAGAACACCTGTTGGGCGCTGACCAGGGCGGCCTGTTCGAGTCCGAGCAGCGGGATCGCGGCCAGGAACGCCGACAGGCCGATGACGACGGCGATCGGTACGGACGAGGCGATGCCGATGATGATGCCGACCAGGAGAATGAGTCCGGCCAGGGCTGAGGGATCCATCAGGTGTCCTTTCCGGTGCTGTTCTCGGACCCGTCCACGGACCCGTCCACGGACCCGTCCACGGCCTCGTCCCGCGGCGAACCGGGGGATCGGTCGGTCTCCGTCAACAGCACGCTGTCGGGGACGTACTTCTCCTGTTGGATCTCGGGGTCGTCCTCGGTGGTGTCGGCGTAGGGCTCCTGCGCGCCGGTCAGCAACCCCCGGACGTGGTGGAGGGCGTAGAACGTCATGAGGAGACCGGTGATGGGCATGGCCAGGTACATGTGCCCGTAGGTGAAGGGCAGCGCGCTGAGTTGCTGGCTCCACGCGTTCTGTGCCGCGGCCCAACCGCCCCAGGTGAGGATGACCAGCGCGAAGGCCATGACGATGATCTGCACTCCGACGGCGACGGCGCGTTCGACCTTCGGCGGGCTCTTGCGGGCGAGGTACTCGACGGCGATGTGACCGCGTTCGCCGAACACGTACGCCGAGGCGAACAGACCCAGCCACACGAAGGACATCCGGGCGCCCTCGTCGGTCCAGGTCGCCGGGTCGCTCAGGACCTGGCGGCTGAACACCTGCCACACGACGATCACCACCAGGAGTGCGAAGAGCACGACGGTGATCCAATAGAGACAGGTGTCGAGGAACTTCTTCAACGACTCCACGGAAACCTCCGATCGGGGGTACGGGACCTGCTGGGACGCTTCACTCCGCGGCCTCACGTGCGGCGTCGTAGAGTTCCCGCTGTGTTTCGGTGACCACGAACTCGTCCACGAGGCCGTCCAGGGCCTCGGCGAACGGGGCCTCCTCGACCTGGTGGAATTCGGCGCCGTCGGCTTCGGCGCCCTCGATGGCCTCCTGGGTGGCCTCGGCCCACAGCACGGCGTGCTCTTCGTAGGCGGCGGTCCATCCCTCGTCGAAGGCGGCGCGGTCCTGTTCGCTCAACCCGTCCAGGGCATCGGAGTTGATGATCAGGTAGTCCAACCCGATCAGGTGTTCGGTGTAGGACCAGTACGGTGCCACCTCGTAGTGGCGCTGGGTGAAGTAGGAGACCTCGTTGTTCTCCGCCGCGTCCACGACCCCCGCCTGGAGCCCGGTGTAGAGCTCGCCGTAGACCATCGGAGCGGCCGAACCCCCCAACGCCTCGGCGATGGCGACGTTGAGCGGGGACTCCTGGACACGGATGTTGGCGCCGGCCAGGTCTTCGGGGGTCTCGACGGGGCCGTCCGCCGTGTACACGCTGCGGGCGCCCTGGGTGAAGCCGCCCACCACCGTCAGGTCGTGGTTCTCGTCCAGGGAGGAGTACAGGTCACCGGTGATCTCCGGGTCGTGGACGACGTCCATCTGGTGTTCGATGTCGTCGAAGACCCTCGGCGCGTTGAAGGCGATGAAGTCCCGGTTGAGGTTCTCCAGCTGGGCGCCGGAGACGATGGCCATGTCCACGGCCCCGCTCGACACCAGTTGCAGCACCTCGGCCTGGCCGCCCAGCGTCTCGTTGGGATAGATGTCGAGTTCCACGCCGTCGGTGTTCTCCCGCAGGTGGTCGCCGAAGTGGTCCAGCGCGGTGAAGGAGGGGTGCTCCTCCGACTGGTTCAGCGCCAGGCGCAGGGTCCGTTCGCCCGGGGGATCACCGGCGTCGGCGCCGCCCCCGCAGGAGGCCAGTGCCAGGGTCGTCGCCGCGGCTGCGGCGGCCACCAGGCACGTTCTGCCGTGTGTGCTCACTGTTGGTTTCCCGTCCTTGGTCGCTTCGCGCCGTCGGCGTTCGAAGGGCTCAGTCATGGTCGGTCACCCGCGAACCTCGCAGGAGGAGGAAGGCGCCGCCGGCCAGGATCAACCCGACGGTGCCCCAGAGGAACCACGGCGACGACAGACCGGCGTTCTCTTCGTAGGTCAGCCCGAAGCCGTACTCGTAGAGGGCGCCGTCGTCGGTCTCGGCGTAGCCGGGGGCGTCACTGTCCTGTTGCGTGATCGCCTCGGGGGTGCCGGCCAGGGCGAAGGGCATGCGGCCCTGGGGCGCGTGGTCCCCGGAGAGCACGTCCATCAGCGCGGTATCGCCCACCCCGAACCCGGCGACGATGGCGCCGGCGTCGCGGAGCCCGCTCTCCTGGTCCAGGACGTAGGGCTGACGGAAGTACACGTGCAGGATCACCTTGCTCGGGTCGTCGACCTCGGCCATGACCTCCTGCACGGTCTCCAGGGAGGGTTCGACCTCCCAGGAGTCGCTTTCGGACATGCCGGTGAAGTCCAGGACGGACGACTCCCAGGGGTAGGAGCCCCCGAATCCGAGACCGTCGTCGGTGCACTCTTCCGCGCCCGAGGTCACGCAGGCGTCGGCGGCGCCGTACGGGCTTTCACCGTCCAGGCCCTCGATCCCGTCGATGACACCGGGGTTGACGTGGTCCTCGTCGAGCCCGAGGTCCTCGTCGTCGCTGACGTAGTCGCTCGCCTCGGTCCGGGCGGTCAGCGAGATGATCGCGTAGTCGCTGTCGGCCGCGCTGGGCCGCTCCGCGTCGTCTCCGCTGTCCCCACCGTCTTCGCCGTCCTCGTCGTCCTCCACGTTTCCGCTGGTGACGTCGTGTCCGTAGGAGGCGACGACGTCCTCGTCGAAGTCACCCAGCAGGTACAGGCTCGACTCGTCCTCCAACGGCAGGGTGGGCCCGGCGTCGGTCGTCTCGTTCTGGAGCAGGACGAGCGAGTCGCGCTGCACGTCCAGACCGACCTCGCGGTTCTCCTCGGAGCCGATCGTGGCCGTGGCCGCCTCGGGGTCGACGTAGGGGTTCTCGAACAGACCCATCTGGAACATCGGGGTGAGCAGCCGTTCGGCGGCCAGTTCGACCCGTTCCTCCGTGACGAGTCCTTCGTCGACCAGGTCGAGGATGACCTGGACGTCGTTGAATCCGGAGAGGGTGTCGGTGCCGGAGTTGATGGCGGCGGCGACCCTTTCGGGAACGGTCGCGTCCTCCAGTCCCCAGGCACGATCATTGATGATTCCGGTGTCGGAGTTGACGTATCCGGCGAAGCCCATACGTTCGCGCAGGAGTTCGTCGACGATGTCGTCGGAGAAGGCGAACCCCACCTCGTCGAATTCCTGTCCTTCGTGGGAGACGTCGACCGGAACCCCGTAGTAGGGCATGATCGAGGAGACCCCGGCGTCGATGGCGGTCTCGAACGGCAGAAGGTGGTCGGCGAAACCGTCGGACGGGTAGACCTGGGCCTTGCCGAAGGCGTAGTGCGGGTCCAGCCCCAGCTGCTGCGGGCCGCCCCCGGGGAAGTGCTTGAGGGTGAGCGCCACGGAACTGTCCGGGCTCAGCGAGACACCGTTCCGGGCCGGACCCTGAAGCGATCCCACGAGCGTCCCCATGACCTCGGACGCGTGTTCGGCGTCCTCGGTGAAGGTCTCGTGCGTGCGGTACCAGCGCGGTTCCGTGGACAGGTCGGCCATGTAGCCGTACATCCCGCGCAGGCCGATCGAACGCCATTCGTCGCCCATCACGTGGGCGAAGTCCTCCACCACGGCCATGTCGCCCGTGGTCGGGTCCTGCCCGGTCGCGGCGGCTTCGGCGCCCAGGGCGGCGGCCGAGATCCCGGCTTCCTTGGGGAAGGAGGTGAACGCCCCGACGGACTCGTTGATGCCCGCCCGCGCGTCGGGGTCGATGTGGTTACGGGCGTTGGACTTGAACAGCGCGGGGATGCCCAAGCGCGTGGCCTCGCTCATCTCCTGGACGGAATCGGTGAAGTTCGCGGCCTCTTCGGGGGTGACGCTGGTCGAGGCGTCGAAACCGGATTCGGATTCACCGCATTCGGCGTCGTCGGGTCCGGTGACGGTATTGCGGAACACGAACCTGTGCATGTGCTGCTCTTCGACGTAATCGTCGGCGAGAGGGGGCACGGTCCCACGTTCTCCGTCCACGCATTCGGCGTTGAGCGTGTCGATGAGCATGAGCCCGGACATCTCCTCCAGATCCATCTGCCCGACGAGGTCGTCGACCCTTTCCGCGACCGGCAGACGCCAATCCTCATAGGGGTCGAGTTCTCCGTCGTCGTTCAGGTCCCGGAAACGGTCGCCGTCCGCGTCGATCACGTCCTTGACCCGTGACTCCACCAGAGGGGTTTCGGCCGCGGCGGCGACGTCCGGCACGGTGGCCGGCCCGAGGGCGACCGCGATGGCGAGAGGGATCGCCAATGCGGAAGTGCGCGGGCCGGAAGCGCACTGACGAGGGGATTCGGTCATTTCGTGAACATCCAATCGGGGTGGTGTGCTCAGAGTCACACCGGCCTACGGGCCCGGCAAGAAGTTGCCATATGTTGGCGTGCGCTCCACCGTCGGGACGCCCCGTGGTCCGAGTGGGCGGGCCGCTCGGGCACTTCAACGGAGGGCCCCACCGGCCGCGATAGGTTGTGCGCATGTCAGGTGAGGACTCCGAAGACGGTGACCCGGCCGAGCGACGTTCGCCCACGATCTACGACGTCGCCGAGGCCGCCGGGGTCTCGCCCTCCACGGTCTCCCGCGCCTTCTCCCGCCCCGGCAGGGTCAACGCGCGGACCGCCGAACGCATCAGGGACGTCGCGCACGACCTGGGCTACCGGGTCGTCCCCTTGGCGCGGGCGCTCCCGGTCGGACGGACCTCGATGCTCGCCCTCGTGGTCGCCGACGCCACCAACCCGTTCCACTTCGACATCATCCGGGGCGCCCAGGACGCCGCCACCAAGGCCGGCTACACCGTGCTGCTCGCCGACACCCGCGAGTCGGACCTGGTGGAACGCCAGGCCCTGGAGCGCACCCTGCCGATGGTCGAGGGCATCGTCCTGGCCAGTTCGCGCATGTCCGACTCCACGATCCGGGTGACCGCCAAACAACGTCCGATGGTCGTGCTCAACCGGGTGGTGACCGGGGTGCCGAGCGTGGTGACCGACATCAGTAGCGGGGCCCGCCGCGCCATCGACCACCTGCGCGGACTCGGACACGACAGGTTCACCTACGTCGCCGGCCCGGAGGCGTCCTGGACCGACGGGATGCGCTGGCGGGAACTGCGCGAGGCCGCCCGGGGCGCGGGCCCGAAGGTGCGCCGGATCGGGCCCTTCCCCCCGACCCTCGAAGGGGGAGTGGAAGCGGGGCGTGCGCTGCGCCGCGAACCCACCAGCGCCGTGGTCGCCTACAACGACCTGCTCGCCATCGGCCTCATGGGCGAGCTGATCGGACACGGACACCGCGTCCCGGACGACTTCAGCGTCATCGGGTTCGACGACATCTTCGGCGCCCAGCTGGTCACGCCAGGGCTGACCACCGTCGCCGCCCCGCTCTACCAGGTCGGTTCCACGGCGGTGGGTCACCTGTTGGCGGTGCTCAACGGCGCCCGCCCCCAGACCGAGACCCCGCTGGTGGTCCCCACCTCGCTGATCCGTCGCCGCTCCACGGGACCCCACGGAACCGATCCGGTGGCGTGACGCCGGTCCGTCCAGGGCAACTCACGGCAACTCGTTGCCGTCCGTGTGAGGTGGGCCTCAGCATGTGGCCATGACAGGTTCAACCGCGCCCCTGGCACCGCACCCGGATCGTCTGCTGCCCACGGATCCGTCGGTCCGTTCGATCGCGCGACGGCTCTACCGGCACGTGCGCGAACTCCCGATCCTCTCCCCGCACGGCCACGTCGATCCCCGACTGTTCGTCGAGGACGCGGCCTTCCCCGACCCCGCGACGCTGCTGGTCACCAAGGACCACTACGTGACCCGGATCCTGCACGCCGCCGGGTTCTCCCTCGACGAGCTCGGCGTGGGGCGGGACGACCTGACCGAAGCCGAGTCGCGGTCGATCTGGCGCGCCCTGTGCTCGCGGTGGGACGTCCTGCGGGGCACGCCGTCCCGGTACTGGCTGGAATCCGAGCTGTCGGAGATCTTCGGGGTCGAGCAACGGCCCTCGGCGGCCACCGCCGACGCGATCCACGACAGGATCGCCGACTGCCTGGCCAAGGACGAATTCCGCCCCCGAGCGCTCTTCCAAAGCTTCGGCGTGGAGGTGCTCGCCACCACCGACGACCCCGCCGACGACCTGTCCGCGCACCGCTCGCTGCGCGAGGACCCCACGTGGACCGGGCGCGTCATCCCCACCTTCCGACCCGACCGTTACCTGGAGGCCGGCCGACCCGGATGGGTCGAGGCCGTGGACCGGCTCGGCGAGGTCGCCGGGATCGACACGGGCGACTACACCGGATACGTCCGGGCCCTGGAGGAGCGTCGCCGCCGCTTCGTCGAACTCGGGGCGACCTCGGCCGACCACAGCCACTTCGACGTGCGCACCGACCCGCTCGATCCGGGTGAGGCCGAACGGATCTACCGCGCCGCCCGCGCGGACGCGGCCACGCCCGAGGAGACCACGGCGCTGCGGCGCCACATGTTGTTGGAGATGGCCCGCATGTCCACCGAGGACGGCCTGGTCATGACCCTCCACCCGGGGGTGCGGCGCAACCACCACACACCCACGTTCCAGGCCCACGGGTCCGACACCGGCCACGACATCCCCGTCCGGGCGGAGTTCACCGAGGCGCTGCGTCCCCTGCTGGAGCGCTACGGAACCCACCCGAACCTCCACCTGGTCCTGTTCACCCTGGACGAGACCACGTTCTCCCGCGAGATCGCCCCGCTGGCGGGCTTCTACCCGTCCGTGTACGCGGGCGCCCCCTGGTGGTTCCTGGACGCACCGGAGGCGGTCCGCCGGTTCCGCGGCGCCGTGACCGAGACGGCCGGGTTCACGCGCACGTCCGGGTTCATCGACGACACCCGGGCCTTCTGCTCGATCCCGGCCCGCCACGACATGTCCCGCCGCCTGGACAGCGGATACCTGGCGGGACTGGTCGCCGAACACCGGTTGGCGGAGGACGAGGCCGCCGAGGTCGCGGTGGAGCTGTGCACCACCATCCCCCGGGGAGTGTTCAAGCTGTGACTCCGTCCAAGGAAGGGGCGGACGCGACCGCCCGCACCCTCACCCGCGCCGGCCGACCCGACCTCGAACCCGCACCGGTCCGCATCGTGCACCTGGGCCTGGGCAACTTCTTCCGCGCGCACCTGGCCTGGTACACCCACCACGCCCCGGGACGTTGGGGCATCGCCGCCTTCACCGGACGCCGGGACGGACCCGCCGACGCGCTGCGGCCACAGGAGGGGCTGTACACACTCGTCACCCGACACGAGGACGGCGACCGCTTCGAGGTCGTGGGCAGCGTCTCCGCCGTCCACTCGGCCGCGGACCACGCCTCGTGGCTGGGCTACTTCCGCTCACCCGACCTGGCCGTGGTCACCTCCACGGTCACCGAGGCCGGCTACCTGCACGACCCGGGCAGCGGACTCGACACCGACGACGCCGGCGTGCGCGAGGACGCCGAGATCCTGCGGCGCGACCCGACCGCCCCGGTCTCCACCGTGCCCGCACGGCTCCTGGCCGGACTCCTCGCCCGCGCACGCGCCGGGCTGGGGCCGATCACCCTCGTGCCCTGCGACAACCTGCCCCACAACGGCTCCGTCGTCCGCACCGTCGTCCGCGACATGGCCGCGCTCGTGGACCCCGACCTGCTCCCCCTGGTGGAGCGGACCGCCGCCTACGCCACCAGCGTGGTCGACCGCATCACCCCGCGTACCACCGACGGGGACCGCGACGCCGTCCTGGACCGGACCGGGGCGCGCGACGCCTCCCCGGTGGTCACCGAACCGTTCAGCCAGTGGGTGATCGGCGGTGAGTTCCCGGCCGGACGCCCGGACTGGGAAGCCACCGGAGTGGTGATCACCGACGACGTCACCCCCTACGAACAGTGCAAACTCACCCTGCTCAACGGCGGACACTCCCTGCTGGCCTACGCCGGGAGCGCTCGCGGACACACCACGGTCGCCGACGCCGTGGACGACCCGGTCTGCCTCGGTTGGCTGCGGGAATGGTGGGAGGAGGCCCGCCCCCACCTGGACCTGCCCGAGGACGAGATCGGGGACTACCTGGACGCGCTCCTGCGGCGCTGGTCCAACCCGAGGATGCGCCACCTGTTGGCGCAGATCGCCGCGGACGGATCGGTGAAGCTCCCGGTCCGGATCCTGCCGACGGTGCGGGCCGAACGGACGCGGGAACGCACGCCCAGGGCGGCGTCTCGGGTCCTGGCCGCCTGGGTATGCCATCTGCGCGGCTTGGGCGCACCGGTCTCCGACCCCCGCGCACAGCCGGCACGGAAGGCGGCCGCCGGCCCGGTCGACGAAGCCGTCCCCCGTGTCCTGGCCCACCAGGAGCGGGCACACGTGGTCGCGCAGGTAGGACACCACCGACAGCTC
>NZ_FRFF01000027.1 GCF_900143625.1 Nocardiopsis sp. JB363 | reverse complement strand
GTTCGGTATGGGGGTGGGCCGGCCCGAAGAGGTGGACCAGCCGGCCGGTGGCGCGCCCGACGAGCAGACCGACCAGCCCCAGGAAGAGGGCCGTGGGGATCGACCAGAGCGTCGGGGTGAGGGTCAGCGCCAAGGGGGTGGACATGTGGGAAAACTACCCGTCGGAGCGCGCGGAACACAGTGCTTCGGCGAGCCTGTGGACAACTTCGGAGGGGACGGTCGTCGGCCGTACCCGCTCACTCCTCGTCGCGTTGGGCGCGCACCACGGCGCTCAGCTCGACCCCGCCCGGCAGGACGTGTTCCAACTCGGTGGCCAGTCGTTCGGCGACCCGACGCAGCGACTCGTCGTCGCGCTCGTCCAGTTCGAGGCGGATGCCGATGTCGCCCCGATCGGAGGGGTGGATGCGCACGCGTTCGATGCCGAACTCCGAGTGCGTCACCCGGTAGATCAGGGCCAGCACCTGCGGGTCGTCCTTGGGGTCGGGGACGGTGCCCTGTTCGGCGAGCATGGTGAGGAAGCGGCCCTGGATGGTGTGGGGGACCGGGCCGGACACGTCGAGGACCAGCGCGTCGGCGTTCTCCTCAAGGGTGGCCTGGCAGGCGTCCTGGGCGGTGAACGGAACCGGTCGGGCGTCGGGGCGCCAGCGTCGGACGGCGTCCACGGAGGTGAAGGCGAGCACACCCCGACGACCGTCCTTGCCGGTCATGATGGGGATGGCGACCTCGCTGTTCTTGTCCTTGGTGAGGCCTCCCGCGCCCTCTTCGGTCTCGGTGGCCACGGCCACGACGGGGATGAGCACGCGGGAGTCGCTGAGGGCGGCCAGGACCTGACGGTCGCCGATCTTGCCCGCGGCGTGGTCGCGAAGCCGGGTCTCGACTACCGGGTCGGCGCTGCCGTCGTCGTCGCGGAAGTTCTGGGCGCCGGTGATGGTTGGTCTGCTCACGGGCTCCGACTCTACCTGGGGTGCGTGTCCGTCATGGGAACGCTTCTCGGACAGAACGATGTGGCTCTCCCCTCCTCCGGCCGCGGACGGCCGCCGTGCGGGGTCGGCCCCTCGCCAGCCCGCCGGCCCCGCTCCAGCTTCACAGGAGTGGGCGGCGCGGGCCAGTGGTTCGCCGAAGTAGGCCCGAAGTGGCCGTGATGGTGACCGGGTCCCGGGAGCGGATTCCGCGGTGGGATCGTGCGGCCTGGTGGGACGGGGCCGTTCGCGCCCGCGCCGTGGCCCGCACGGGCTCCCTTCCGGCGAGGGAGGACCCTGCCCCGTCGGGCCCGCTATCGGTCCGAGGCTCCATCCGGGGCTCCATCGGGGGCTCCGCCGAGGGCATCGACGATCTCGCGAAGACCGTCGATCTGTTCGGGGGTGAGTCGGTCGAAGACCAGGGAGCGCACGCGGGCGGCGTGCCCGGGCGCGGCCTCCCGCAGGGCGGCGGCGCCCTCTTCGGTGAGCACCGCCCAGAAGCCGCGCCGGTCATCGGAGCAGGGCTCCCGGCGCACGTATCCGTCGCGTTCCAGGCGGGCGATCTGATGGGACAGTCGGCTCTTGGAGACGATGACGGTGTCGGCGAGGTTACGCATGCGCATGCGCCGGTCAGGCATCTCCGACAGGTGGGCGAGGATTCCGTATTCGGTGAGCGTGAGTCCGTCGCGGTCGCGCAGGTCACGTTCGAGCTCGTCGTAGAGCGAGGAGTTCATCCGCAGGAAACCGCGCCAGACCCGCTGTTCTCCGGCATCGAGCCAGGTCTTGTCCATGATTCGGATTCTATCGGGAGGGGGCTTGCCATCCCGCGCCCGATCTCCTAGACTCCTTCCAAGGAAGATACTTCTAAGGCACTTTGTTCTCAAGCAAAGTTCTTACCGCAACATCGACCCCGACCCGGGTCGTCCGCAGACAGGGAGAGACACCATGGCCGCTCAGGAACTCAAGCCCGGCACCTGGAACATCGACACCGCCCACAGCATCGTCGGCTTCTCGGTCCGTCACATGATGGTCAGCAAGGTCCGGGGGCGCTTCGAGAAGTTCGACGCCACGCTGACCGTGCCGGAGGACCCCACGAAGGCGTCGGTCGAGGCCACCATCGACTCGGCCTCGATCAACACCGACAACACCGACCGTGACGCCCACATCCGTTCGGCCGACTTCTTCAGCGTCGAGGAGAACCCGAACTTCACGTTCCGCTCCACCGGCATCGAGGCCAAGGGCGAGGACTTCGTCCTCAAGGGCGAGCTCACCATCAAGAGCAACACCCACCCGATCGAGCTGGACCTGGAGTTCAACGGTTCCACCCTCGACCCCTACGGTCTGGACCGTGCGGGCTTCTCCGCCTCCACCACCATCAGCCGCAAGAAGTTCGGCGTGGACATCGAGATGCCGATGGAGAGCGGCGGCGTGGTCGTCGGCGACAAGATCACCATCGAGATCGACGCCGAGTTCACCCGCCAGGCCTGATCGACGACCTCGGGTCACGGTGTCCGAGCGCGACCGCACAAAAGAGCGACCGTCGCCCCGGGTTTGACGACACTACGTCATCAACCTGAGGGGCCTCGGATATCGTCGACGGGGGAGGGCCTCATCCGGCCCTCCCCCGTCTTCTTCGTGTGTCCACCGTCGACAGGAGCCCCGACCGTGCCGTCCAACCCCTTCTCCCCCGAGGTCGTCACCGCCGTCACCGGCCATATGAACGGCGATCACCCCGAGGACACCCTCATCATCTGCCGTGGCCTGGGTGGAGAACCCGAGGCCACCGCGGCCCGCATGACCGATCTGGACGCCGAGGGCGGCGACTATGTGATCACCGTGGACGGGGCCGAGCGCACGGTACGGGTCCCTTGGGGCGAGCCGCTCACCGAGCGCGCACAGATCCGCAAAGAGGTCGTACGCATGTACCGGGAGTCCTGCCTGAAGCTCGGCCTCTCCCCTCGCGGCGAGCACTGACCCGACCGCTCCGACCCTGCCGACAGTGAATTCGAGGACCGGATCCGGAACCGGAACGGTCCCGACCGAGTCCTATCGATGAACGGGGGAAGGGGTCTGCGCGCCCCGCCGGCCAGGGGTGCGAGAACCCCTCCGATCGGGCACGCGTACGACCTAGGGCGTGTTCCGTGGATGCTGCCCGTCGCGAGCGGCGCATCCAGTGGTGCCGGCACAAGGCCGAAGAAGGAGTCAGCCCGGGTTTGGCTGTCGACTGATGAGAACGCCGTGCCGGTGCCACTGGGGCGCCGCGCAGCAGGGTATGTATTCGCGGAACACGACCTAGTCTGGAAGGGACGTTCCCTCCCCCGGACGCCCGTACAGCAACGCCGCTCGAAGGATGGATCCGGCCTCGATGGTCACGCCCGACCCCGGTGACGACAACGCACCGACCCAACGGATCGACCCCGTCTCCCCCACCACTCGCGTCAACCCGGCGGTGGGGGCCACGCGCTGGGTGACACGTGTGTTCCGGCCGGGAGCGACCGGACCACCGGCCGCGGAACCCGACGAGGGCCCCACCCGCGTGATACCGCCGGGCGGGGCCGATCGCACCCGCGTCGTCCCCCCGGCCGGCGCCGACCCCACACGGGTCGTGTCGCCCGAGGCCGCGGGCCACGCCCCCGCCGGGGCCGACGCCACCCGTGTCCGACGTCCCGACTCCGGTGGCTCCGGGCGTACCCCTTGGTGGCGCGTGCTCTTCGGCCCCCTACTCGACTGGGTGGCCCGCCTGGCCTCCCGCGTGGTCATCGGCCCCGCGGGCGACCTCGACTACGCCGTACCCGCCGAGCTGCGCCGCCGCTACCAGGTCCTGGACCGGCTCGGCGCCGGCGGTGAGGCCGTCGTCTACCTGGTCGAACCCACCGACTCACCGGGGCGACGACTCGCCCTGAAGGTGTACCGACCCGGCCACGACATCAACCGCGAACTCCTGGACCGATTGCGCGCACGCGGGACCGCGTCCCCCCACACACCCGCCATCCAGGGGTACGGCACCGCCACCAGCTCCTGGGGCGAGGACCTGGCATGGGAGGCCCAGGAGTACTTCGCCCACGGCACCCTGCGCGAGGTCATCGACGAAGCCCCCCTGGACGACGAACGCGCCGAGGCCGTGGTGCGTGCGGTCGCCGACTGCCTGCACCACTGGCAGGCCGAACTCCAGCACAACCACACCGACGTCAAGCCGGAGAACCTGCTGATGCGCACCCTGGACCCGCCGGTGGTCGCGCTCACCGACTTCGGCGGCGCCGTGCGCGCCACCATGAGCCGTGTCTACGGCGGACAGGCCATCACCGAGGACTACGCCGCCCCCGAGGTCATCGAGGGCCGACGCGAGGCGCCCGCCGCCTGGTGGTCGCTGGGTGTGATGGTGCACGAGCTGGTCGCCGGCCGCCGCCCCGAGCGCGGCGGAAACTGGCTGACCGCTCGCAACACCGAGGTCGACATCTCCGCGATCACCGACGAACGCTGGCGACTGTTGGCCCGGGGACTGCTCGCCCTCGCGCCTTCGGCACGCTGGGGTCAGGAGGAGGTCGCCGCGTGGCTCGCCGGTGAACGCCCCCGGATTCGCACGGTCCGCCGGCTGCGCCCCATCGTGTTCGCCGGGACCACCCACGAGGACCCGCCGAGCCTGGCCTTCGACCTGTTGGATCGCTCCGACACCGGCGCGCTGTGGCTGCGCAGCCACTGGTCGGAACTGCGCACCTGGCTGGACCGCGAGGTCAACGACTACACCTTCGACCGCTCCTACCTCACCGGTCTGAACGAGCGTCCCGACCTGGCGCACGTGGCCATCAGCGCCCTGGCGGCCCGCTACGTGCCCGGCATGCCGCCCAGGTTCCGCGGCCACGAGATCAGCGCCGACGGACTGCTGTCCCTGTCCACCGGCGACGCCAGCCGACACTCGGTGGTGCGCGAGACCGTGGAGTCGGGCGTGGTGGCGTTGGGCTCCCAGCACTGGTGTCCGCACCCCACCTGCCGTTCGGGCGGCTCGGGTCGCTGCGCGCTCCTGGAACGCGTGCAGCACGAGGTTCCCCTGCTGATGCGCCGCGTCCAGGAGACCCTCGACGGTCTGGTGGGTTCGGGTCCCGACGCGCCCCGACGCCCCGCCGCGCACGAGATCGACACCACCTGGGCACGCGCCGTCGAGCTGGTGCTGGTCCCGGAGACGGAGTCCCGGAACCGGTCGACGCTGCGCCGCCAGTCCTGGCACCCGCAACAGCGCAGCTCCGCACCCAACGCGCCCTGGTGGGCGGAGCAGCGCCGCGCCGCGCTGCGCGACGGCGGCGATCCCTTGGCCTCCCGTTCGGCCATGCTCACCGCCCTGCTCCTGTTGTCGGAGGGGGACCGGATCGGCTCGGCCATCGCCGAACGCGAGCGCGCCGACGGCCGGACCCGCCGCCAGGACCGGTGGGCCTCTCTGGCCGGTTCGGCACGCGAGAGGTGGGACAGCACCAAGGAGAAGGCGGCCTCTGCCAATCAGCGTCGGGCCGAGGCGGCCACCCGCCCCGACAACACGGTCGTGCCGGGGGACCCCACCCGTTCGCAGGAGGACACCACCCCCAAGGAACAGCGCAGACTTGCGCGTCGGCGGCAACGCGACTCCCGCCGGGTCGAGCGGACCATGGGGCAGATCCAACGGGCCATGCGGGCCGGACGCTGCCGCCGGTTCGCCTACCCCGCGGCCCTGCTCGGGCTCGTCGACGGATTGGGGCGGGCACTGCGCCCGGAGAACGGCTTCTTCCCCGAGAGCACCCTGGTGACGGACGCCTACACCGGGCTGCTGGACTTCAGCACCAACCCGGTGAGCGAGGGGGCCGCCGCCCTGACCGGGCTGCTGCCCGGCGAAATGGGCGCCTCCTGGTGGTTACCCGTCCTGCTGGCCGTGGTCCTGCTGTACCTGGGTCGTACCTCCGCGAAGGAGAAGGTGAAGGCGCGCCGCCGGCTGGCCGCCTTCCGCCTGGCCGCGGTCGGGTCGATCCTGATGCTGGTCGTGCTGATGTCCACCGGCCTGCTCGCCCTCGGATCGGGTGTCCTCATCCCGTTGGACTCCCTCCTCGAATGACCGCGTCTCGGCCGACCCGCGGCTCGGTCGGTCCGGGCCCCTCGCTAAGATCGGCGGGTTCGGCACCGGCCGGACCATTCTGAGGAAGGCGGATAGGTGAGCGAGGTGTTCGAACTGCGCTCGGGTGACTACCGAGCGCGAGTGGACCGGGTCGGTGCGGGTTTGCAAGCCCTCACCTGGCAGGATCACGACCTGGTGTGGCCCTACACCAGGGTGGAGGGCCCCCAGGCCTTCCAGGGCCAGTTGCTGGCCCCCTGGCCCAACCGGCTCGCCGGAGGTCGGTACACCTTCCAGGGCGTCGAGTACGGCCTGGAGGTCGACAACCCGGAGACCGGTTCGGCGATCCACGGCCTGGTACACGACCTGGCCTGGTCCCCGGTCGACGTCCACGAGGACGCGGTGACGCTGCGACTGGCCTTCGAAGGCGTTCCCGGCTACCCCTTTCCGCTGGAGCTGACCGCTCACTACCGGCTCTCCGACGAGGGGCTGACCGTGACCCTGGGCGCCCGCAACGCCGGGGAGGGCGACGCCCCCTACGGTGTGGGCTTCCACCCCTACCTCACCCTGGGTCGGCCCCTGGACGAGTTGTCGGCGCGCGGAGGGCTCACCGTGTCCTCGGACGCGGGCAGCAGCCAACCCACCGATGAGAACCTCATCCCCGCGGGCCCGCCCGTACCCGTGTCGGGCGGCGGGTTCGACCTGCTCCCGCCCGGCCGCGACCTGGGCGACACGGTTCTGGACACCGCCTTCACCGACCTGAGGCGGGACGATCACGGGCGCGCCTGGGTACGGCTCGGCGGACCCGAGCACCGGGTGGCCCTGTGGGCGGGTACCGGCTACGACTGGCTTCAGCTGTTCAGCGCCGACACCCTGGGCGGCGACGCGCACCGAGCCCATCTGGCGGCCGAACCGATGACCTGCCCGCCCGACGCCTTCAACAGCGGTACCGGCCTGCTGGTGCTGTCCCCGGGCCAGAGCGTCGAACACGAATTCGGCATCCTCGCCGAACCCCTGGACGGCTGAGCCGTACCGGGACGTGGACCTACTCGGTCAGGCTCGGTCGAGTACCTCGCTGAGCCTGGCCAGGTCCTCGACGGTGTCGATGTCCTCGGGGCTGGCGACGTCGTCGCACGGTATCGACGTCACCAGGTGCGAATAGGCACGTAGGAAGGGACGGGCGCCCACGTCGCGTTCGGCCATGGAGTAGACCGTGGACCAGTGCTCACGGCCCAACATCACCGGGTTGCGGGGGTTGCCCTTGTAGGTGGCCACCGCCGCGCGCGCACCCTGTTCGAAGGCCTCCACCAGGCGACGCACCGCTTCGGAGGTGACCAGGGGCTGGTCGGCCAGGGCGACCAGGACCGCGTCGACGGTGTCGGGGAGAGCGTCGATGCCGGCCCGCACCGACGAACCCATTCCGGTGGGCCAGTCGGGGTTGTGCACGGTCACGGCGCCGTCGACCGCGGTGTCGGCGGCACCCAGGACCACCGTGACGCAGGCGCAGCCGCCCTCCCCCAGGGTGCGCACCCCGCGATCGACCAGTCGTTCACCGCCCAGTTCGACCAGTGCCTTGGGGCGGCCGAGTCTGCTCCCCGAACCGGCCGCCAACAGCAGTCCCGCGACATTCCCCCTGTGTTCGACCCCTCTGCCCTCCGGTCCCCCAGTAGTCATGACGCGATGATGCCACGCGTCGAAGCCGCGCATGGGCGGCCTTGACGAGCTCGGGGAGGATTTTCACCACCGGCTTCCGCGATCACCGCTCTGAACAGGGCATTCGCCATCCGGCGGATTTCGGTTCACCTTTGGGAGTGACCGAATCCGGCCGGAATCAGCGGCGCCACGGGGGTGTCCTGGTGGATACGTCCGGTGGTCTCGCGCAGTGCGCGACCACTGCCGCCCCACCGGCTCTGCACCAGTTCGGCGGCGATCGACACCGCCGTCTCCTCCGGGGTCCGCGCCCCCAGGTCCAGTCCGATCGGAGAGTGCAACCGGTCCAGCGCCCCTTCCGGGACCCCGGCCTCGCGCAGCCGATCCAGTCGGTCCTCATGGGTGCGGCGCGACCCCATCGCACCGATGTATCCGGCCTCGGTGCTCAGCGCCCGTTTGAGCACCGGCACGTCGAACTTGGGGTCGTGGGTCAGGACACAGATCGCCGTGCGCTGGTCGATCTCTTCGGCGATCTCGTCCAGGAACACGTGCGGCCACTTGACCACCACCTCCTCGGCGGTGGGGAAACGCTTGGTGGTGGCGAAGACCGGCCGCGCGTCGCACACCGTCACCCGGTAACCCAGGTAGGTGCCCAGGTCGGCCACGGCCGCGGCGAAGTCGATCGCACCGAACACCAGCATCCGCGGGGCCGGGGCGAACGACTGGACGAACACCTCCAATTCGTCACCGCGCCGCTGCCCGTCCGCGCCATAGTGCAACAGCCCGGTGCTGCCCTGGGCGAGCATGCCCCGCACGTCGTCGTCCAGGGCGTCGGCCAGGCGTTCCCCGCCCGGCCCCAGGTCGCCTTCGGCGCTGTCGGGCCACACCACCCGGCGTCGACCCACCCTCTCGGTGCCGGAGGGGTCGGACACGATGGTGGCCACCGCCACCGGCCGGTGTTCGTCGATGGCGCTCAGCACCGCGCCCAGCTGCGGGTAGGTGTCCCGACTGATCGACTCCACGAACATGTGCAGGGTCCCGCCACAGGTCAGCCCCACGCTGAAGGCGTCGTCGTCGCTCACCCCGTAGGTGCGGCGCACCGGGGTCCCGGACCCGATGGTCTCCAGGGACTCCTCGTAGACGGCGCCCTCCACACAACCACCGGACACGGAGCCGGTCACCTCACCGGAGGCGCTCACCAGCATGGCCGCCCCGGCGTCCCGGGGCGCGCTCTTGTAGGTGTCGATCACCGTGGCCACCGCGAACGTCTCCCCCGAGGCGTACAGATCGGACACGGTCGCTCGAATATCACGCACACGGCACCTCTTCCAGGCTCCCTCACGGCGGGTCGATCCCGAGATCCGCCGGACTCGGTACCAACCTATGTGCCCTACGCAACACGAAAGAGCCCCCGTTCCTCCAGGAAACGAGGGCTCGATTCGGTTGCTTCTACGAAGAGAGCCGGTCACGGTGGCCCGTGACCCGCGAAAGAGAACCTAGGCGGGGCGCTCGGGTTCGGTGGCCTCGCCCCGGTCCAGCATCGAACGGAACTCCTCCAGGCTGCGCCGGGACAGGTCACCGTCGGTGCTCTGGATCCCCATCACCGGCAGCGAAGTGCCGTCCGACAGGTCCACGCACGGCCAGGGCTCCCCCACCGGCATCCGGATGTCCAGCACCTCCGGCCACGCCAGGTAGTGGGTGCGGATCCCGTTGATGACGATCACGTTCTTCTCGGTGGCGATCAACCGCGGACGGCCCAGCATGTGCAGCCCACCGGCGAAGGCCAACCCCATCCCCACGATCAGGACCCGATCCAGCATGCGCCAGTCGCTGGGCAGGACGATCGCGAGCACCAGCATGGTGCCCACGATCAGTACGCCCATCCCGTAGGCGACCCAGCGCACCGCCCGGGGACGCCAGGTCCTCGGCAGCTCGGGCCGCTTCGACGCCTCGTCCACAGGTTGTTCCTTCGTCCGCACCGGCTGCTCCATCCGTGTCCACACGGTCCTCTGGGATAAGACTGCGGCGCGCGCCGACGAGGAGGGTGTGGGTCAGCGGCGCAGCCCCCGCAGGGCCACCGCCGTGTCCAGGGCGGCCAGCGCAGCCTCGGCGCCCTTGTTCTCCACGCTTCCCGGCAGGCCGGCGCGGTCACGCGCCTGTTCCAGGGTGTCACATGTGAGCACACCGTTGCCCACGGGGGTGGATTCGCGCAGGGCCACCTCGGTCAGGCCGTGGGTGACCGATCGGCACACGTAGTCGAAGTGCGGGGTGCCGCCACGGATGACGGCGCCCAGCGCGATCACCGCGTCGTGCTTTCGGGCCAGCTCCTGGGCCACCACGGGGATCTCCACCGCTCCGGCCACGTGGATCACCACCGGCTCACCGGCGCCGGACTCCTTGACGACCTCCAGGGCGTTGGCGAGCATCGGCTCGATGATCGGAGCGTTCCACCTGGTGGCGACGATGCCCACCGAGAGCCCCCGGGCCTCGACCCGCTCCTGTTCCGGGCGTCCTGTACCGCTCATGACCGGCCTTTCCACGTGATGACGAACATGTTGTGGGCCCGCCCATGGCGGGCCCGGACGACGGTCGGGGCCGACTAGCGGGCGACGCCCGCCAGGTCGTGACCCATCCGGTCCCGCTTGGTCAGCAGATAGGCGATGTTGTCGTCGGTGGCGAACGTGGGCATGGCCACGCGCTCGCTCACCTTCACCCCGTACCGTTCCAGTGCCTCGGCCTTGACCGGGTTGTTGGTCAGCAACCGCACCGAGGACACCCCGAGGTCGGTGAGGATCTGAGCGCCGGCGCCGAACTCTCGCGCGTCGGCGGGCAGCCCCAGCCGCAGGTTCGCGTCGACGGTGTCCACGCCCTGGTCCTGGAGGCTGTAGGCGCGCAGCTTGTGCAGCAGTCCGATCCCACGCCCCTCGTGTCCGCCCAGGTAGACCACCACACCGCGGCCGGCCTCGGCGATGTCGGCCATCGCGGCGTCCAGCTGGGCGCCGCAGTCGCAGCGTTGCGAACCGAACGCGTCCCCGGTCAGGCACTCGGAGTGCAGGCGGGCCAGGACGTCGACGCCGTCGGTCAGGTCACCGTGCACCAGGGCGACGTGCTCGGCGCCGTCGGTGGTTCCCTTGAACCCGACCGCCTTCCACTCGCCGTGCCGGTTGGGCATGCGGGTCTCCACCTGGCGTGTGACCAGTGCGGGGGCGGCCTGTTCGGCGGTGAGGGCCTCGCCCAGGGCCGTACGGTGGGCGGCCAACTGTTCCACCGAGACCAGCTTCAGCCCGTGCTCGTCGGCGAACCGACGCAGCCGTGGCAGGCGGGCCATCGTGCCGTCGTCGTTGACCACCTCCGCCAGGACACCGGCCGGACGCAGGCCGGCCAGACGGGCGAAGTCGACGGAGGCCTCGGTGTGTCCCCGGCGGGCCAGGACACCGCCCGGACGGGCGCGCAGCGGCAGGATGTGGCCGGGACGCACGAAGTCGGTGGGGGTGCTCTCGGCGGCGGCCAGCAGTCGGACGGTACGCGCACGGTCCGCGGCGGAGATCCCGGTGGTCACACCTTCGCGGGCGTCGACGGTGACCGTGTAGGCGGTGCGCAGGCTCTCCTCGTTGCGCGCGGTCATCAGCGGCAGGTCGAGGCGGTCCAGCTCCTCGCCCTCCATGGGCACGCACACCACGCCGGAGGTGTACCGGATCATGAAGGCCAGGAGTTCGGGGGTGGCGAGTTCGGCGGCGAAGATGATGTCGCCCTCGTTCTCCCTGTCCTCGTCGTCCACGACCACGATGGCGTGGCCGGCGGCGAACTCGGCGATGGCGTCCTCGATCGGGTCGAGGCCCACGGCCGGCGCGGTGTCGTCGGGCTCGGCGGACGGGGTGGTGTCGGTGACGGTCATTCCCGCTCCCTGAAGGTACGTCGATGGTGGGTGGTGGGGCTTTAGGGCGATCAGGTGCGGGCGCGTGCGACGGCGGTGATGCGCTCCACGTACTTGGCGATGACGTCGACCTCGATGTTGACGACGGCGCCGACGGCAGAGCCGCCCAGCGTGGTGGCCTCCAGGGTGGCGGGGATGAGGCTGACCTCGAAGAACTCCTCGGCGGCTCCGGGCTCGCTGACCGCGGAGACGGTGAGGCTGGTGCCGTCCACGGTGATGGAGCCCTTCTCCACCACGTACGGGGACAGGTCAGGGGCCAGGGCGAAGCGGAGCACGTCCCACTTGTCGCCCGGGCTGCGGGCGAGCAGGGCCGCGGTGCCGTCCACGTGCCCTTGGACGATGTGTCCGCCCAGGCGGCCGTCGCTGCGCGTGGCGCGCTCCAGGTTGACGGGGGATCCGGGGACGAGCGCGCCCAGGCCGGACCGGTCCAGCGACTCCTTCATGACGTCGGCGGTGAAGGTGCCCTCACCGAGTTCGACGACGGTCAGGCACACGCCGTTGACCGCGATGGAGTCGCCGAGCCCGGCGTCGGAGCTCGCCAGGGGTCCGCGCACGGTGAGCAGTACTGCCTCGCCGGAGGTTCCGGCGGGTTCGACGGAGATGACCTCGCCGAGTTCTTCCACGATTCCGGTGAACACGCCCTACGTCCCTTCGCCTGCGTCAGGCTCCGGGGAAAAGGGTGTGGAAACGGGTCCACGACGAGACCGGGTTCGAGCGGGTACACCGATGGTCGGCGACGCTCGAAACCGTCCCAACGCGCACTGCCTCCCATCCGGACTTTAACCGTCGGTACCGGAATCACACCGGTTCAACCGGTCGATGGATTCGACCGGGTCGCGGACTATCACCGCCGGTTCGGACTTTCACCGACCCCGGAGCACGCGTTAGATAACTACAGCGATCCCGATCCTAACCCCTGGCCGCTCGGGACGCCTAGCCGCTGTGAGAGGTGTCACCCGTGGTCGGTGCGGTCGGCCTCTTGCGCTTTGGTGGCGAGACCGCTGGTGATGAACATCCGCGGCGCTCCGTAAGTGGCCCAGAACGCGAGGGCGGCGTACACCGCGAAGGAGAGCAGGGCGCCGGGCAGCCCGGTCAGGTCGCCGAAGAACATCTCGTCCAGGACCACGATGAGCACGACCACGGAGATACCGAGCGCGAAACGCGACACCCGGGCGGTGACGGTGCCCTCGGCGCTGTACCAACCCCGTCGGTAGAGCAGGGTGAGGCCGAACACGACGCCGAGTAGACCTCCGGAGGCCGTGTACAGACCGGCCAGGGAGTGCCCGGGCGGGTCCGCGGGGGTGGCGCCGATCCACTCTGCGGCCGGGAGGACCCAGTCGCCGCGCACCCCGAACTGCCAGGCCATGGCCAGCACGCACGGCACCAGGGTGATCAGCAGCAGGTAGGAGACCCAGCGCACAGCGTCCAGCGTGTGCCACCAGGCGAGCACCCGGTCCTCATAGCGCAGCATCAGCCACAGGATGAGGGCGCCCACGGACAGCCCCACCAGCACGTCGCTGAAGAAGTGCGCGCCCAGGTAGATACGGGAGAGCGCCACCAGCAGGACGATGACCCCCGCCGCCCACAACAGGGCTCGGCGGCCCGACCGGATCCCCAGGTAACCCCAGGCGACCATGGCCGCCTGGCTGTGCCCGGACGGCATGCCGAAGCTCCCGTGGTGGCTGTAACCGGTGACCTGGGCGTCGAACCAGTAGGGACGGGGCGTGTAGGACACCGACTTGAGCAGGCCGTTGACGGCGCCGGAGGCGATGACCGCGACGAGCAGTCGGGCGCCCAGGCCCGCGCTCACGGACCAGAAGACGGCGGCCATCAGCACGATGATGACGCCTTGGGAGCCCAGGTGGGTGACGAGCCCGAAGGGGTAGGAGAGCCAGTCACCGGCCCCCTGCAACCAGCGGATGGCGGAGCTCTCCGCCTCCCAGAGGGTGTTCATGGCCAGAGGTTGGGCGTGCACGCGTACTCCACGGGTCCGCGCCTGGCAACGCGCTCACGCCGCGCCGCTCCCCCGGGCACGTACGGCCGTGCAGGGGAAGACGGAGCCGCGACCAAGCGAAAGTTCTACGACTACCGCCGGAAGCATAGGCGCCGTCGGGGCTCCGTGGCCAGACCCACACTCCGGGCGAACCGGGATCGTTGTGTGGAAATGGGGCGGGGCGCGGCCGCACCGGGGTGGTGGGTGCGGGCGGCCGCGCCCCTTCGGAGATGGTCTTTTCGGTTCTAGTCCCGACCGCCGGCCTTACGGGCCTGGGCCCTCAGGGACTCGACGGCGCCGGCGGGGTCCTGTGCCCCGTAGACGGCCGATCCGGCGACGAAGACGTCGGCTCCGGCCTCGGCGGCGCGTTCGATCGTCTCGTCGGAGACCCCTCCGTCGACCTGTAGCCAGACGGAGGATTCCCTGTCGTCCAGGATCTCACGAGCTCGGCGGATCTTGGGTAGAACCAGGTCAAGGAACTTCTGTCCGCCGAATCCGGGTTCGACGGTCATCAGCAACAGCATATCCATCTCACCGATGAGGTCGACGTAGGGGTCGACCGGCTCGGCGGGATTGAGGGCCAGCCCGGCGCGGGCGCCCCGCTTGCGGATCTCCCGCAGGGTGCGTACCGGCGCACCGGCGGCCTTGGCGTGGATGGTGACGCTGCCGGCGCCGGCCTCGGCGTAGGCGGGCGCCCAGCGGTCGGGGTCCTCGATCATCAGGTGGCAGTCCAGCGGGGTGGGGGTCGCCTTGCTCAGGGACTCCACGATGGGCAGACCCAGCGTCAGGTTGGGGACGAAGTGCCCGTCCATGACGTCGATGTGCAGCCAGTCGGCGGTCGGCACGGCGGCGGCCTCGTCGGCCAGGTGCGCGAAGTCCGCGTTCAGGATGCTGGGTGAGATCTGAATTGCCACGTCAGCAGTGTATCGGCCTTGTCCGGTGGTCGGTCCCGGAGACCGGAACCGACCTACATAGCCGAACTGGCACCTTTACGAAGTAGATCCGGATATGTCCGCTTCGCCCGATGCTGGAGGCACCGGGCCGGAACAGCGGCCTTACCGGGACTTGCGACGGAATAGGGCCAGGAAGATGGCGTCGGTTCCGTGCACGTGCGGCCAGAACTGCGCGTAGCTTCCCTCCGGGCCGGCGGCCAGGTCGGGAACCTCGTCCAGGTAGTCGGGGGCGCGCAACAGCTCCAGGTCGTCCCGCTCGGCCAACACGCCCTGGACGATCGTGTCGGTCTCGTCCAGATGCGGGGAGCACGTCACGTACGCCACCACACCACCCGGGCGTACGGCCTCCACGGCGCTGATGAGCAGTGCGCGCTGGAGCGGGGCCAACTCGGTGATGTTCTCGGGCCCCCGACGCCAACGCGACTCGGGACGACGCCGTAGGGCGCCCAGACCGGTGCAGGGAACGTCCGCCAGGACCCGGTCGAAGGCCCCGGGCCTCCAGGCCGGCCGGGTGCCGTCGGCGGCGATCACACGACCGGCGTCGCGTGGGGCGCGGCGCACCGCGTCGGCCACCAGCCCGGCGCGGACCGGCTGGAGCTCGGAGGCGACCAGGCGGGCGTCCCGCTGCCCCGCCAGGGAGGCGAGCAGGCCCGCCTTGCCACCGGGGCCGGCGCACAGGTCCAGCCAACGGGCGTCGGTCCCGTGGGCGTCGACCCGGGACAGCGCCAGCGCCACCAGCTGGCTGGCCTCGTCCTGGACGGCGGCCCGGTTCTGGCGCACCTCCCGGATGGCGCCCGGGTCGCCCTCGGGCAGGTAGGCGGCGAAGGGCGAGTAGCGGCCCGGTTCGGCGCCGGACTCCTCCAGATCGGCGACCTTGGAACGGCCCGGCTTGGCGACCAAGGTCACCTTGGGGCGTTCGTTGTGCGCTTCGAGCAGTTCCTCGGTACGGGGCAGACCGGCGTCCTTGGCCCGCTCCCCCAGGGCCCGGGCCAGCTCCTTGACCACCCAACGCGGATGGCTGTGCACCACCGACAGGTAGCCGCTCGGGTCACGGTCCCGCTCGGGGGCCACGATCGGAAGCCAGGCGTCCAGGTCGCGGGCGCTCACCTTGCGCAGGATCGCGTTGACGAAACGGGAACGGTGATGGCCGACCACCTTGCGGGCCAGCTCCACCGACTCCCCCACCGCCGCGTGCGGCGGGATGTTGGTGGACAACAGCTGGTGGGAACCCATGCGCAGCAGCGGCAGCACCTCACCGTCCACCGAGGACAGCGTGCGGTCCACACAGGTCTGCAGGATGGCGTCGTAGGTGCCCTGCCGGCGCAGGGTGCCGTAGGTGAGCTCGGTGGCCAACGCGGCGTCGCGTCCGTGGATGCCGCGCTCGTTCAGCAGGGCCGGCAGCAGCAGGTTCGCGTAGGCGTCGCGCTGCTCGACCGCGCGCAGCACGTCGTAGGCGACCCTTCGGGAGGGGTCGCGCGGCTGTGGTGGTCCGGACCGCTGACCGCCCTGGCGGGGCTTTCCGCCCCGACTGGGACGACGGTTCTGGGAACGGGACTGCTCGCTCAACGTGTGCTCTGCCTCAACAAGCCGGGGACGGGTGTCGGCGCGCGCTCAGCCGCACCCGCCGGCATCGAGACTACGACAGGTCAGCGGCCCATCCGGTCGTCTTCGGTGGGACGCACGCCACGGGCCCAGTCCACGGCGGCCATGGCCTTCTTGCCCTGAGGCTGGACCTCACCCAGTTCGACCGGGTGGGTACTGGTACCCGCCAGGACCCGCTTCTTGTCGACGTACAGGTGGCCGGGTTCCAGGTCGGGGCGGTCGGCGTCGGTGACGGGACGGACCGGACCCAGCTTCAGACGGGTGCCGCGGAAGGTGGTCCAGGCACCGGGGGCCGGGGTGCAGGCGCGCGCGACGCGGTCCACGCGCAGAGCGGTCCAGGTGAAGTCGAGTTCGGCGTCCAGGGTGGTGAGCTTGCCGGCGTAGGAGACGTCGGCCTCGGGCTGCGGGACGGGGCCGAGTTCCCCGGAGGCGATGCCGTCGATGGTGCGCGCCAACAACCCGGACCCGGACTCGGCGAGGCGGGCGAGGAGTTCACCGCTGGTGTCGGTGGGGCGCACGGTCTCGGCGACGGTGCCGAAGACCGGCCCGGCGTCGAGTTCCTTGACGATGCGGAACGTGGAGGCTCCGGTGACGTCGTCGCCGTGCAGGAGAGCGTGCTGGACGGGGGCCGCGCCGCGCCAGGCCGGCAGCAGGGAGAAGTGCAGGTTCACCCAGCCGTGCTCGGGGATGTCCAGGGCGGACTGGGGCAACAGGGCACCGTAGGCGACCACCGGGCAGCAGTCGGGGGCGATCTCGGCCAGCCGGGCCAGGAAGTCGGGGTCACCGGCCTTGGCGGGCTTGAGGACCTCGATACCCTCGCTCTCGGCGAGCTCGGCGACCGGACTGGCCGACACCTTGCGCCCGCGCCCGGCACGGGCGTCGGGCCGGGTGATCACGGCGACGACCTCGTGTTCGGAGTCGATCAGGGCCCGAAGTGAGGGCACCGCCACCTCGGGTGTACCGGCAAAGACCAGCTTCATGTTCGACCATTCCCCCTCGACTGCGACTACGCGTCCCTGTTCTATCGCACTCCCCACCGGGAACGCGCCTGTCCCGGGGCTTGCGGAGTCCCGGCGTTGTCGTGGGCATCTGATAGACCAAAGGCGATGACTGTGCAGCCCGACCAGCCCGAAGCGGCCCTCTTCGACCTGCCTGCGGAGGAGCCGAAGGAAACGGCGAAGGCGAAGGCCGCCTCCGCGAAGAGCCGTCGGCCGGCCAAGCGCAGGCCCGCCGACCGTCTCCCGATCGCGCGTGTCGTCGTGGACACCCCGCTGCCGCACCTGGACCGCTACTTCGACTACCGAGTGCCCGCCGACATGGACGAGACGGCCGTGCCCGGCTGCCGGGTGAAGGTGCGTTTCAACGGCCGATTGCTCGCCGGTTTCCTGGCGGAGCGGGTGGAGAGCTCGGAGTTCGCCGGACGGTTGGCCTACCTGGAGACGGTGGTCTCCCCCGAACCGGTGCTCACATCGGAGATCCTCGGGCTGTCCCGGGCCGTGGCCGACCGGTACGCGGGCACCCTGAGCGACGTGCTGCGGTTGGCGGTGCCGCCCCGGCACGCACGGGTGGAGAAGGAGGCCGATCGGCTCGCACGGGAACGGGAGGAGGACCTTCAGGGGGCCGAGGAACCCCGGTCCGACGACGCCGACGTCGCGGCGGCCCCGGGCGATGCCTCCGCCGTGCAGGAGACCGTGGAGGCCGCGGTCCTGGAGGTCGACCCCGGCCCTTGGGACGCCTACACGGAGGGCCCCGCCTACATCCGGGCGCTGCGCGAGGGAGGCCCGGCCCGTGCGATCTGGAACGCCCTGCCCGGCACCGACTGGACCGATGCGATCGCGGTGGCCGCCGAAGCCGCCCTGACCGCCGAACGCGGCAGTGTGATCGTGCTCCCGGACGGCCGTGACGTGGCCCGGGTGGACGCCGCGCTCATCCGCCGGCTGGGCGAAGGACGGCACGTGGCGCTCACCGCCGACCTGGGGCCGGCCGAGCGGTACCGGCGCTGGCTGTCGGTTCTGCGCGGCGGGGTCCGCGTAGTGGTGGGGACCCGCGCGGCCGTCTTCGCCCCCGTGCGCGAGCTGGGTCTGGTGGTGCTGTGGGACGACGGCGACGACGTGCACGTGGATCCGCACGCGCCCTACCCGCACGCACGCACGGTCCTGGCGATGCGCGCCCACCGCGCGGGGGCCGGAGCGCTCATCGGCGGGCACACCCGCACCACCGACTCCCAACTGCTCCTGGAGTCGGGGTGGGCTCACCCGTTGGCCGCCGACCGCGCGACGTTGCGCCGACGCGCCCCGGTGGTGCGGCCGGCCGGGGATGATCGTGAGCTGGCCCGGGACCAGGCGGCGCGTTCGGCGCGGATGCCGAGCGTGGCGCTGCGTTCGGCCCGGGAGGCCGCCCGAGTGGGACCGGTGCTCTTCCAGGTGCCCCGCCGGGGTTACCTCAACAACCTGGCGTGCGCGGGCTGTCGCGCACCGGCACGCTGTGACGCCTGCCATGGTCCGCTCGCGGTGCGCGGGTCGCACGCCCTGCCCTCATGCGGTTGGTGCGGCCGGGTCGCGGGACAGTGGGCCTGCCCCGAGTGTCGGGCGACCCGTATGCGCGCGGTGGTGGTGGGCGCCCGACGTACCGCCGAGGAGCTGGGACGGGCCTTCCCCGCGCTGACCGTGCGCACTTCCGGGCGCGAGGACGTGCTGACGGAGGTTTCGAGCAAGCCGGCCCTGGTGGTGGCCACCCCGGGGGCCGAACCCGTGGCCGAGGGCGGGTACACGGCGGCGGTGTTGCTGGACGGGTGGGCGCTGCTCAACCGGGCCGACCTGCGGGCGTCGGAGGAGACGCTGCGCCGGTGGCTGAACGCCGCCGCGCTGGTGCGCCCCGGCGGCACCGTGGTGGTGTCCGCGGACGCCGTGCTGCCGCTGGTGCAGTCACTGGTGCGCTGGGACCCGGGCGGCTTCGCCGAACGCGAGTTGGCCGACCGCCGCGAGTTGGGTTTCCCGCCCGCGGTGTCGATGGCCTCCATCACCGGCGGCCCCGAGCACGTGCGCGAACTGCTGGACCAGATCGCCCTGCCCTCGGGCGCGGAGTTGCTGGGGCCGGTACCGGTCGGCTCGGAGACCTCCGATGACGGCGCCCACCTGACCGAACGCGCGCTGCTGCGGGTCCCGCGCAACGGCATCGGTGAGCTGGCACGCGCGTTGAAGGCCGCGGCGGTGGCCCGCAGCGCCCGCCGCGACGAACACCTCGCCCAGGTCCGAGTCGACCCCCTCCGCGTGATCTAGTGCCGCGTCAGCCCAGGTTCGCCCCGTCGCGGCACTAGCGGGCGCGGTAGAGGTCGCGCAGGAGGGACACCTCGGCGCCGTGGTGGATGACCTCCCGGTTCAGGTGCAGGACCAGCACCACCATCGGGAACTCCGACCACGAGGCCGACTCGGCCCCGCCCACGGGTGCGGCCAGGTCGTCGTCGTCGAGTCGGCCCACGTGTTCGGACCAGGTGAGGTAGGCGGTGCGCAGGCGTTGGCGCGCCTCCGCGGCGGTGGAGGGCCAGTCGACGGCGTCCCGGCTCGCGGTGCGGTCGCCGAAGTGCCAGTTGATCCGGGTCTCCAGCACGTCCACGATGATGTGGCCCAGCCGCCAGGCGATCGTGGTGACCGGCGGCGGATCGGGTTCGGGGTAGGCGCCATCGGGAGCGTAGCGGCCGTCCTCGCGCCGACGTACCGTCCAACAGTCCGGTACCGGTTCCCAGTAGAACTCATCGTCGGTGAGTCCCTCCAGACGCGGCCACAACGAGAAGTCCCAGTAGAACTGCATCTGGGCGAGGATCTCGCCGTTCCAGTTCACCGCCATCGGGTCGTTCCCCCTCCTCTTCCGGGTGCGCGTCCCAATCCTGCCAGAACACCGCTGCCCTGGGCCGCGACTTCCTCGTCGGGGTAGGGCCACCAGGTCAGGTCGGCCACCCCGGGCTCCATCGGGAGGAAGGGACCGAAGGCGCGTTCGACGTCGGCTCGGGGCGCCGCGGAGGTGAGGGCGACGTAGCCGCCGCCGCGCATGAGTCGGTGCAGGGTGTCCAGGCCGGTGGGCGGGGAGTCGGCGCCGAAGGTGCGGGTCATCAGTACGGCGAAGGGCTCGTCGAGATCGACGAGCCCGCTGGTGTGGAGTCGGCGCAGAAGCGTCTCGGAACCCGCTCCGTCGCCGGGCAGGACGGCCGAGTCGTCGGGAGAGGCCAGGACCCCCGCGGTCCCTTCCGGGGCGACGTGCACGACGGTGGCGTCGGGGTCGACGCGGCGCACACGTTCGGCGGTTCCGGGGACGGGACAGCCCCAGTCGACGAACTGGCGTATGCCGGCGTCGGCGCACAGGTAGTCGACGACCCGTCCGAGGAAGGCCTGGTGCAGACGGACGTGTTCGGCTCGGGCCGGGTCGTGGGGGGCACGGGTCCGAGCGTCGAGGTCGACCACGCGTGACCCTCGCGCGGGGGCTCGCAGAGGTGCCCTTTGTCGGAACACGGCCGCGAGGGGGCCTGCTTCGGGTCCTCGGACGTCCGTCACGTTCACGCTCCCCCAGCCGGTTCGCTCGTGGGAGGCAGGGGTCCGTGGCCGGTGGACCGATCGGGTCCGCGACGGTGCACCCTGCCGTCAGGGCCAGATAGTACCGCTTGTGAACGTGATACCCGGCACACTCCTGCGTGAAATGCGCCTTACTGCACTGTTTGTCATGACCTGCGTCGCAAGTTTTTGTGAGCCCAACGTCCCGAACGCTCATGCCGGAACACCGAGGGCCGACCTGGAGGTTCCAGGTCGGCCCCGGTCACGGGTTCGGACGTGGTCCCGGGACCCGTGTCAGGGCTTGCGCGCCACCCCGCCGTACTGGTCCAGACCGCGGCGGGCGCCCTCGATGGGCGGTCGCCACAGCGGACAGGGCACCACACCGGGCTCCAGCAGCTCCAGGCCCTCGAAGCGCTCGGCGATGTCCTCGGGGCTGCGCAGCAGGTACGGCACGTCGCCGTGCTTGTTGCCCTCCTCGATGGCCCGGTTGTAGTCCTCGCTGGTGTTGGCGCCGTCGTAGCTGACCAGGTAACTGCCCGAGGGCAGGGCGTCCAGGAGCCGACTCACGATCGGCTGGACCTCGTCGTCGGGGACATGGCCCAGGATCCCCATCAGCATGAGCCCGATCGGGCGGTCGAAGTCCAAGGTGGCGGCGGCCTTCTCCAGGATCGCCTCCGGGTCGCGCAGGTCGGCGTCGACGTAGTCGGTGACCCCCTCGGGCGTGCCGACCAGGAGGGCACGGGCGTGGGTCAACACGAGCGGGTCGTTGTCGACGTAGACCACCCGGGTCTCCGGTGCGATCGCCTGGGCGACCTCGTGCGTGTTGTTGGCGGTGGGCATCCCGGTACCGATGTCGAGGTACTGGCGAATGCCCGCGTCCTGGGTCAGGTGAGTGACCGCGCGGACGAGGAATTCACGGCTGGTGCGGGCCAGGTCCTTGATCTCCGGGAAGGAATCGGCCACCGCGTCTCCTGCCAGACGGTCGACCGGATAATTGTCCTTGCCGCCCATCCAGTAGTTCCAGATCCGGGCCGAGTGGGTCCGGGTGGTATCGATCTTCGACGCCGGGGCGGGAGCGGTCGAGTCGTCGGTCATACGGTCATCCACCTCGATACGCAGGGGGTTCACGAGAGGGAACGAGAATTCGGCGCCCTTGCGCAGAACATCCCTTTCCCGCCGGTTTTTCGGAATTGATCATAGACGACGGGACCACTACGGGGCGTGCGCCACTCAGGGCGCGTCGCGCGGGTCGGAGACGGGGACCAACCGGCCGTCGAGGTCGACGTACTCCTCGCGCGGGCCACGGGCGACCAGGTCCGCCACGGCGCCGACCAGACGGTCGACGTGTTCCTCGGTGGTGCCCACGCCCAGGCTGGCGCGGACCGCCTGCGTGTGCCCCTCGGGCAGCAGGTGTGCGGTGAGCGGATGGGCGCAGAACAGGCCGTCGCGCACCCCGATGCCGTACTCCGCGGACAGGGCCGCGGCCAGCAGGTCGGCGGGCAGCCCGTCCACCACGAACGACAGGATGCCCACCCGCGCGTGCTCGGCCCCCCACAGGGTCAGCTCGTGCACGCCGTCGATCTCGCAGAACCCGGCGCGCAGCCGCTCCAGGAGCGCGGACTCGCGGATGTGCTGAAGGGACAGGGTGTCCTCGGAGAAGGTGTCACAGGCCGCGGCGAGCGCGACGGCGCCCAACACGTTGGGGCTGCCCGCCTCGTGTCGGGCCGGCAGGTCGTTCCAGAGCACCTCGTGGTCGGTGACCTTCCGCGTCGCTCCGCCACCGGACAGGTAGGGCGCGGCCTCGCGCAGCCAGTCGGCGCGGCCGGCCAGCACACCCGAACCGAAGGGCGCGTACAGCTTGTGGCCGGACAGCGCCACGTAGTCGGCACGGGTGTCGGTGAGGCTGAACGGCAGGTGCGGCACGTATTGGGCGGCGTCGACCACCACGCGGGCGTCCTCGGCGTGGGCGGCCTCGACCAATTCCTCGACGGGCCAGATCTCGCCGGTGACGTTGGAGGCCGCGGTCACGCACAGCAGCTTCGGGCCCTCGGGGGCCTCGCGCAGGGCGGCGCGGGCGGACTCGATCGCGGCGTCGGGGGTCGCCGGCAGCGGCAGGCGCACCACCTTCGCGGCGTGGGCGGCCGGGTGCTCCCACGGCAGCAGGCTCGCGTGGTGCTCGGACTCGAACACCACCACGGTGCAGCCGTCCGGGACGCAGCGGGCCAGCAGGTTGAGGGCGTCGGTGGTGCCGCGCACGAACACCACGGCGTCGGTGTCGGGGCGGATGTCCAGGAAACCGGCGACGCTGCGGCGGGCGCGTTCGTAGGCGTCGGTGCTGACCCGGGAATGGTGGCCCGCGCCCCGGTGCACGCTGGCGTAGTACGGCAGGGCCGCGGAGAGCGCGTCGGCGACCTCGGTCAGGCAGGGCGCGCTGGCGGCGTAGTCGAAGTTGGCGTAGTCGACGTACTCGCCGGTGACCAGCGGAACCCCGCCGTCGGCGGTGACGATCGAGCAGCCCGGGGCCGTCTCGACGGGGCGCGGCGTCCGGCGCGCACGTGCGTCCCGGGCGGTCTGGCGGGTACGGGGG
>NZ_FRFF01000019.1 GCF_900143625.1 Nocardiopsis sp. JB363 | reverse complement strand
GATCTTGTACTTGTGGTCAACTTCGGCGCCGAAGTTGACCACAAGTACAAGATCACGGGGACCAGGTCCGGGTCTTTGCTCGGTGTCGGTCCCACCAATCCGGCCGGCCGCCTCGTAGCGCCCTACTGTGCTGATCTTCGTGATTACCTGCGAGCTGAAGAGCAAGATCGATCGCCTCTGGGACGCGTTCTGGTCCGGAGGGACCTCCAATCTCCTCGAAATGATCGAGGAGAACGACCGCGCGTTGTTCGTCGATGTACCCCCGAACGGGTTGTTCTTCGAGGACCAAGCGGACATCGTGGAACACGAGATAGCTTTTGACCAACTACAGGCGTCTGCGCTCTCCACCTCCGAGTCGCAGACCCTCCTCAAGACGCTGATCGACGAATATAGAAGGCCGTCATGACTCCGAGTACGACCACCGACGAATCCTTCATCCCCGCCGTCCCCTGGCACAAGGCGAGTTACACGAACGACCGTGGAGAATGTGTCGAGGTCGCGGAGGGGCCGGTCACCGGGATTCGCGACACCAAGCACCGTGAACTCGGCGCACTCTTCTTCGCCGGGGGCGAGTGGGAAGCCTTTCTCGGCATTGCCAAGAGCGACCTCGGCTGACCGGGCGCGATCCCGAGACGACACCGGGTGGGGGCCACCGACTCCACCCGGTGTCGGGATGGTCTAGTCGATCGGCTGGGGGTCCAGGAAGTGCTCTCGACACAAGAAGGCGTGCCGGGAGAAATCACTGAACACAGCGTCCACACCGACCTCGAAGAACGCCTCGTACTCGGCGGCGAAACCCCCGTAGTCCTTCGGGTCGCCGTCCGAACGCAGATCGGTGGGCAGGAAGTGATTCTCGCTGCGGAACGTGAACGGGTGCACCTGTAGCCCGGCCTCGTGGGCGTCCTCGACCAGCGTGGTGGGCTCGCCCAGCGAACCATCCTCGTTGGTGGGGATGATCAGGCTCTTGTGCGGGCCGATGGCGTGCGCGAACGTCGCCACCTCCGCCAACCCCTCCGGCGTGGTGTAGTGCAGCCAGTGCTCCTCGGTGCCCATCAGGTACACCAGCGGCAGCTCGGTCTCGGCGAGCTTGCGCAGGCTCTCGGCCTCGAAGGACTGGAGGAACACCGGGACCTTCGGCTCCTCAACGAGCAGCTCGGCCTCGCGCAGCGCCGCGATCAGCTTCGGTTCCAGGTCCAGACCCTGCTCCACGTGGTGAGCGGGGTGCTTGGTCTCGGGGTAGATCCCGACCGGACGACCCAGCTCCGCGGTGAGGGAGAAGGCCAGCTCGATGACCTCCTGGAGGGTCGGGATCTCGTAGGTGCCGTTCATGACCGCGTTCTCCGGCCGCACCTTCGGCATGCGCTCGATCGCGCGCAGGGTCTTGATCTCGGCCAGGGTGAAGTCCTGGGCGAAGAACCCCTCCACCGTGCGCCCGTCGATGGTCCGGGTCACCCGCCGGTCGGCGAACTCCGGCCGGTCGGCCACGTCCGTGGTCTCGCCGATCTCCTGCTCGTGGCGGCAGATGAGGTGGCCGTCCTGGGTGGATACCAGGTCCATCTCGATGAAGTCGCCGCCGTGCCGGGCCGCCAGTTCGTAGGAGGCCAGGGTGTGCTCGGGCCGGTGACCCGACGCTCCCCGGTGCGAAATGATCTTGATGGGGATTTCTTGCTTGTTCCTGCGCACAGTCGAACCGTCCTGAGAAACGATGAGCGGTAGTAAAAGTAGGAGGCCGACCCACACGCGGCGGGTCGGCCTCCATTCTCCAATGTCGTCGGACCGGCTCAGGACAGCTTGGTCAGCACGTGGTCGACGCACTCGGTGAGCGCGTTGACGTCACTGGGCGCCACGGCCGGGAACATCGCCACACGCAGCTGGTTGCGGCCCAGCTTGCGGTAGGGCTCGGTGTCCACGACGCCGTTGGCGCGCAGCACCTTGGCGATCTGAGCGGCGTCGACGTCATCGGTGAAGTCGATGGTGCCGACCACCTGGGAACGCTGGGCGGGGTCGCCCACGAAGGGCGAGGTGACCGAGTTGCGGTCCGCCCAGTTGTAGAGGATCGAAGAGGACTCGTGGGTACGGTCCACGGCCCACTTCAGCCCACCCTGCTCGTTCATCCAGTCCAGCTGCTCGGCCAGGAGAAACAGGGTGGCCACCGCCGGGGTGTTGTAGGTCTGGTCCTTGGCGGAGTTGGAGATCGCCGTGGGCAGCGAGAAGAACTCGGGGACGTAGCGTCCGCTCGCGGTGATCTCCTCTACCCGGGCCAGGGCCTTGGGCGACATGATCGCGATCCACAGGCCACCGTCGGCGGCGAAGCTCTTCTGCGGGGCGAAGTAGTAGACGTCGGTCTCGGCGATGTCCACCGGCAGACCGCCCGCGCCACTGGTGGCGTCCACGAGCACGAGGGCGTCCTCGTCGGCCCCGGACACCCGCTTGATGGGCGCGGCCACACCGGTGGAGGTCTCGTTGTGGGTGAGGGCGTACACGTCCACGCCGGACTCGGCGACGGCCTCGCCGTGCGTGCCCGGGGTGGAGCTGATGACCGTGGGATCCTCCAGCCACGGGGCGCCCTGGGCGACCTTGGCGAACTTGCTGGAGAACTCACCGAAGGACAGGTGCTGCGACTTGGAGCGCAGCAGCCCGTGGGCGGCGATGTCCCAGAAGGCGGTGGTGCCGCCGTTGCCCAGGACCACCTCGTAGCCCTCGGGCAGGGAGAACAGGTCGCGCACCCCGGCACGGACCCGGCCCACGAGGGACTTCACCGGTTTCTGTCGGTGGGAGGTTCCCAGGTAATGGGAACCGGAGGCGGCGAGGGCGTCGAGTTGCGCGGCGCGGACTTTGGACGGGCCGCTCCCGAAACGACCGTCGGCGGGCAGCAGGTTCGCGGGAATCTGGATCTCGGTCACACCGCACAGCGTAGTGGTGGACCCGGTGACGCCGCCGGTCAGGGCGGCGATTGGTCGCGTGAAATCACGTGAACGGCGACGGGGTCCTTCACATGATTCGTTCCGCTGTCCGGTATTGGACAGTGACGATTTCGCTTCGCCCGGTGAAAAATGGTTCACCTTGTTGTCTAATGAGGCGCTTCCCAGGGGTGATGAGCGACACGAACGGTGGAAGGAGGGCGCCTCGTGGTGGATCGAAAAGACGGCGACCGATCGGACGGAACGCCCCAGGGGGCCGGTGACCCGCCCCTGTTCCTTCGGGTCTTCGAAGCGCTACGTTCACGCCCGCGATGGAGCCTGCATCAGCGGCTGCGCCGCATGGAGGCCCGTGTCGCCCACCGGCGCCCCGCCGGCAAGGGCAAAGTCCAACGCGGTGATCTGGCCGAACCCCCGCCCGTGCTCGACCTGGTCCTGGACGACGCCACCGACCACGCCGAGGTCCGCCGCATGCTCGTCCAGCAGTGCGCTGTGGATCCCGTGTGGCTTCTCCCACCTCGGTCCGCCGAGAAGCCGGAGGAGACCGGGGAGCCGGGGAATGCGCGAATGGCCGACCCCGCCCACGATCCGCGTGAATGGTTCAAGGATCAAGGAACGCGTCTCCTGGGACCCCAGGCCCGCCCCGAACTGGCCGACACCGTGCCGCGCGGCCTGCCCCGGGGGCGCTACGAGGCGCGCGACTCCGACACCGACGTCACCACCGACGAGCTCTACGACTACATCGAACACCTGGTGAACGACGGGTTCGCCTGGAAGGACTCCCCACCGAAACCGAAGAGGGGCCGCAGACCTCCACCGCCGCCACGGCTGCCGCGCCTGAACTCCTTGCTGTGGCTGCGCCGCTGCGACCTCATCGAGATCAGGAGCAGGGCGAGCGGTGACCGATCCGAGAAGACCCCCGAACACGGCCGTCTGGAGAACACCAGCCAGGGGCAGACCGCGGTCATCAACGGGTTGCGCGAGGCCCGCCTGAACTACGCGATCCAGTATCGGGCAGACCTCCTGGACCGCGTCGAACAGGCCGGACACGGTTCGAGCAAGGATGAGCCACCCTCGCGTGGCGAGATCTTCAGCGCCACCGCGCTCGTCCACTGGCGCAGACTCGCGCGGGTCGCCGCCGTCACCTCGCGTTGGGTCACCCGGATCTCGGGCAAGGCCACCTTCGGGCTGGCGGACGAGAAGATCCTGACCCCGCTGGCCTTCATCGTCTCCCTCGTCGTAACCGCCACTCCCTTCGCCTTCGTAGGTCTGGCCGCCCAACAGCTCGGCGAGATCGTGTCACTGCTGACCGGCGTGTTCCTGGCGGTCGTCTACCTGCTCACCGTTTTCTTCTTCTTCCTGCCGTGGCGCCCCTACCGGTGGCTCAACCACCACCGGTACGTCATGGACCTGGTCGAGGACGAATCCCGGCAAGCACAGGAACCCGCGCCCGATGGCCAGGGAAGGGTCGGCAGGCACCGCGCACGCGGTGTGCACCTGCTCAACGAGCTCCACCACCCCCACCGCAACAAGGGGCGGATCGGCGGCGCCGACCAGCGGAAGGGGGACCATCCACCCGGCACCCATCGCATCGCGGTGAACGCGCTGCTCGACGACCTCCACCAGGTCTACGGCGCGAACCGAAGTCGCGGGCGGGCCCGTTCCTCCCGCCCCGTCCTCGTCTACGACCAGCAGGGCCTGGGCCGCGTGGGCCGCTACCTCATCCGATTGATCGAGGACGAACGGCTGCGGCGCGCCCTGCCCGACCCCCTGCTGCTGGTGCAGATCCGAGATCGTGACGGGGAGAAGCCGCTGATCGGCGGTGAGATCGCCGTCGCCAGGTACAAGAACCTGCCGGAGTTCGACGGGACCGACACGGTCCTCAAGGAGATCCGTGGCTGGCACCGTGAACGCCACCTGTCCGGCGCGCTCGGTGCCCGACGCACCCTTACCCTGCACGTCGCCGAGCGGCCACCGGAGTCGCGGGAGAGAAGCTGGCGGACCGAACCCACGTGGGTGATGACCCGCCCCGTCAAGGCCGCTGCGGTGAGCACAGGCGCGGTTGCGGTGACCGGCTTCCTCGTACTGGCCGGTCTGGTCCTGATCCCGGAGCAGGCACAGGCGCTCCACCCGTGCATCGATGAGGGCGCCTGGGTGCCCCAGGGCATCACCAGAGCCGAGGGCAAGAATCGGAAGGAATGCTATGGGGTGACCTTCGGCGACTTCGTATTCGACGAACGGCTGCGGGAGGTCATCGAGCTGATCGAGGAACAGAACAAAGCGGTGGTCGCCTCCGGTGAGCCCTACGTCACGATCGCCTATGTCGGTGAACTGAGCGACGCCCGTTCCAAGGACTCCTCCCGAGCCCAAAACGACGACTCCGGGTTGGCCGGGGTCCAAGGCGAACTGCTTGGTCTCGCCTACAGGCAGGATCTATACAACAAGAATTCGGGAGAGGAAGAGCCCGACATCAAAATCCTCCTCGGCAACGTGGGGGAGGACTGGGCGTACTCCGAGGAGACGGCCAAGGAGATCGTCGACATGGCGGAGGACGAGAGCCTCGCCATGGACCGACCGGTCGCCGCCATCGGCTTTGGGCACAGTGTGGTCAACAACAGCCTGGCCATCGGGGAGATCGGCAAGGCGTCCCTGACGATGGTGGGGACCACCGCCACCTTCGACGACGTTGCCCGGCCCGAGGCCGGAGAACACAGTCGCTTCTTCTTTCCGGTGGCGCCGTCCAACAGTCGTATCGCGGCGCAGGCCGCCAAATGGGCCTTAGCGGGTGTCTCTTGGACCGGTCACGAGGGGGAGGAGTATGACCTGCCCCCGAGCACGACGGCTGTGGCGCTCGCCGATGCCGAGACCAACACCAGGGGCAAAGAGCACGAACAGTACGGTCGGCATCTGGCGCAGGAGTTCATGGAGGCCTTCGTCCAGGGCAATGAGGAAGAGGAGGGAGGAGATGCCTGGCACGGCACGGCCGACCTTGATTCCGACGAGTACGCCGGCCAAGGGGTGCTGCTCTACCAGGACAGAAAGACCCTCAGTGCTCAACTGGAGCGAATCTGCGATGACCCGCCCGATCTGATCTACTACGCCGGTCGATCGGAGGACTTTTCTGATTTCTACAAGGCACTCAGGATCTCTCCGGTAAAGAAGTGCAGCAAGGGTGATGTGGCCATTCTTGGTGGTGACGACATCTCCAAGTTCCTCTCCGACTCCGAGAAGCTCATCGAAAACAATTCCGAGCACCACCCGGTCTTCTACACGCCGTTGGCGCCCAGTGGCCCCTGGGGCGTCGACGGGGACGGCTCCGGCAGCAGCGACCAGGGTTTCTACGACGACATGGGCGACCTCCTGATCGACCTCTATATGAAGGACAAGAAGGAAGGCGACGTTGACGAGAAGACGGATGACTCGGGTATGCCGCTCGCGAACAGGCTGCCCTCCATCGCCCACGCGGCCATTGGCAACGACGCCCTCCTGGCTATCACCGAAGCGCTGCCCGAGGTCGGGCCGGCCAAGGAGCAAACGGAGAACGATGGGCTGCTTCGGCGGTTCGGCCTCGATCCGGTGCCCTTCCTGCACACCGACGAGGACTACGAGGAGAAGCGGGACGAGCTGTACGCCCAGGTCAAGACAGGAGGGTTCACCGGGGTCTCCGGGTACATCGCCTTCGACGCCGACAACGACGGCAACTGGTTGGGCGACCGCATGGTGCAACTGGCGCTGGTCGGTCCGCGTCTGTCCATCGACTCCGATGAGACCGGCGAGATCGACGAGGTGCGGCGCCAGCACGTCCTCCAACGTTGCGGTCTGAGCAGCGTTGAGGATGGTGAGCCGGGCGAAGAGTGCTTGGAGGTAGGAGTGGAGACGGACGAGGACCCATGACGGGCGGCGGGGGAGGACCCGTGGACACGCGGGAGGCGGGGGCCGGCCGGCACCGCCCGGCCCCGACGCGAGATCATGCCGGGTGTGGACCACCAGAACCCCGCCGAACTGCGGAAACCGTACATGGGTGACCCCCTGCGCCGATCGGAGCTGGCCGAACTGCCGATGACCCAGTTCCACCTGTGGTTCGACGAGGCCTACGAATCGGGTCTCGCCGAACCCAACGCCATGGTGCTGTCGTCGGTGGAACCGTCGGGCCTTCCCCGGTCCCGCACGGTGCTCATGAAGGGCTACGACGGCTCGGGGCTGCGCTTCTTCACCAACTACACCTCGCGCAAGGGTCGGGCCCTGGCCGCCGATCCGCGGGCGTCGGTGGTGTTCCCCTGGCACGCGATCCGCCGACAGGTGCTGTTCGCGGGTGTGGTGGAACGCCTCGATGACGAGGAGAACGACCGATACTTCGCCTCCCGGCCACGCGGTTCCCAGCTGGGCGCCTGGGCGAGCGAGCGTCAGTCGCGTCCGGTTTCCGATCGCGACGAGCTGGACCACCTGTTCCACGAGTTCGACTCGGTGTGGGGGGTGGACGAGACCATCCCGCGGCCCGCCTACTGGGGCGGGTACCGGTTGGTCCCGCGGGAGGTGGAGTTCTGGCAGGGTGGTCGGGACCGCATGCACGACCGGTTCCGCTACCTGTTCGGTGCGGACGGGAAGTGGACGATCGACCGCCTCGCGCCCTGAGAACCGGGATATATCGGAACATTTGGTGCGTCCAGGGGTGATGTTGGTCGCTTCGTTCGCGGATTCGGGCGATGTGGGGTCACGGTTCGGGACGGGAACAGGGTCTTGGGTAGTTCGATTTTCAACCGAATGGCCTGCGCACCTGTGACCTCGGTCCCTTGCGCCACGGGGGCCACTCGGGTCGCTCGTGTCCGCATCGTGAGACAGAGGGGAAATTCAGGCCCGGCGCGCCACGATATGCTTGATCCATCGGTGGTCGCTCCAGCGGTACCGCGGACATCCCGGTCCCGCCCGGCCCCAGGGAATCACGTGTTCCCGGCCTGTGTTGAGAGAGACCTGCCGTGTCTGTCGTGACCGCGCGACGGGCACAGAGCCTTGGGAGGGGAGTCTTGACCGCACACGGGCTGATCGACACCACGGAGATGTATCTCCGTACGGTCTTCGAGCTCGAAGAAGAGGGCATCGTCCCGCTTCGAGCACGTATCGCCGAGCGCCTGCACCAGAGCGGACCAACGGTGAGTCAGACGGTCGCACGCATGGAGCGTGACGGCTTGCTGCGGGTCGAGAACGACCGTCACCTGGTGATGACCGCCGAGGGGCGCAGGCTGGCCACCCACGTCATGCGCAAGCACCGGCTCGCCGAGCGTCTGCTCGTCGACGTCATCGGGCTGCCGTGGGAGGACGTCCACATCGAGGCCTGCCGTTGGGAGCACGTCATCTCCGAGGCCGTCGAGAAGCGTCTGGTGACGCTGCTCAACGCCCCCTCGGTGTGCCCGCACGGCAACCCGATCCCCGGCCTCGACGAGCTGGGGCTGGAGGGATACGCCCCCGAACCGTTCACCGACGACTCCATCGTGCCGATGCTGGACGCGGCCTCGAACGCGGACACCACGGTCACCGTGCGTCGCATCAGTGAACAGCTCCAGCCGGACGCCGACATCATGCTCACCTTGCGCGAATCCGGGGTACAACCCGGACAGGAAGTGGTCCTTCGGGCTTCGGACGACGGAGTGCGGATCATCGTCGAGGACGGTCACACCGACCTTCCCGCCGGTGTCGCCGGGCACATCTTCGTCGCCAAGCCGTGAAACGTCCGTACACGTTGATTGGTTGCTCATCGGGATTGTCTCATTGCGCTGCGGGAACGTTGACGGTGTTGCTACGCTCGCCCCAAGGTGCGGTCGTTCGGGGTACCCGGAGCAGGCATGTATGCAGCTCATGACGGCGAGGTGGCGGCTAGATGACACGGTGGGGTGAGCCCTTCCGGGAGAGCGACGCACTAGCCACGGCCGAGGTCGTGGACCAGGCCCAGATCGCCATCGTCGTCATCGACCGGTTCAGCCTCCTTCGATACTGGAACCCCTACGCTCGCGAGCTGTTCGGGTTCGTCGGCGGTCGTGACCACATCGGCCTGTCCCTGCTGGACATCGGCATCCATGAGTCCGACCGCGAACACGCGTCCCAACTGGCCCGCCGCGTCCTTCGCGGCGAGCCGTGGGAAGGCACCTTCGCGGTGCTCAAGGGCGACTCCACCTGGATCCACGTACGGGCCCAGGCCGTGCCCATGCGCGACGACTCCGGGGAGATCGACGGCATAGCCCTCATCGCCAACGAGGCCCTGCGCAGCGGTCGGGTCGAGGAGCAGTACGGCCTGCTCGAACGGATCGGCAGCCGCCTGGCCGGCTCCCTGGAGTTCGACTCCACTGTCAAGGGCGTCGCCGGCATCCTCGTTCCCCAGTTCGCGGACCACTGCTTCATCGACCTCTACGACCACGAACGGTTGATCAGGCAGGTCTCCGTCCACGCCGAGGGCTGGACGCCCCCGCCCCACACCTGGTTCGACGTCGGGGACGAGGTCCGCTACCCCGAACGCCACTTCGTCACCCAGGCGCTGCGTCGACTGGAGACCGTGGTCAGCAGCGACTACATGTACGAAAACTCGCCCAACGATCGCTCCGACCGGGTCTCCCGCCAGGTCGGCGTCACCTCCGCCATCGCAGCTCCGCTGCGGGCTCGCGGCGAGGTGCTGGGCGTGCTCACCCTGGCCCTGTCCGGCCTGTCCCCGCGGCAGAAGAGCAGCTACGGCGGTTTCGACCGCGACCTGGTCGGCGCGATCGCCTCCCGGGTCGCCCTGGCCATCGACAACGCCCGCCTGTTCGAGGAAGAGCGCTCCACCGCGCTGGCCTTCCAGAACAGTCTGCTCCCCGGTGACTTCCCACCCCTGGACGGGTTGACGGTCGCCAAGCGCTACCTGCCGGCCGGGCCGCTCCAGGCGCACGGTCACGGGGTGCAGACCCAGGTGGGCGGCGACTTCTACGACGCCATCCCGCTGTCCGCCGGACGGGTGGGTCTGGTCATCGGTGACGTGGAGGGCCGTGGCCCGCACGCCGCCGCCGTCATGGGCCAGTTGCGCGCCGCTCTGCGCGCCTTCGCCCAGGCCGACCGCGAACCCGCCGACATCCTGCGCGAGCTGGACGAGTGGGTGCGCCAACTGGGCACCCCCGACGGCAAGGGCGGGGTCTGGATCCCCAGCGTCAGCTGCCTGTACATGGTCTACGACGCCTGGTCCCGGGAGCTGTCCTACGCCAACGCCGGGCACGCGTCGCCCCTCCTGGTCACCTCCGAAACCGTGGAGACCCTGGACCTGGAGATCACCGACCGCATGCTCGGCGTGCGCGCCAAGGGCGGCTCGGGCGAGGACATCGTCTACCACCAGGCCGACCTGCGCCTGCCCATCGGGGCGACCCTGGTGATGTACACCGACGGACTGGTGGACCGCAAACCCCTGGGCGGCAAGGCCGACCCCGAGCGTGCCCTGGCCCAGATGACCGAACGCGTCGCCGAGGTCGCGGACAAGGACGTCGACCAGATCGCCGAGGCGGCCGTGTACAGCGTGCCGGGCGAACTGGAGGACGACACCGCGCTGTTGGTCGTGCGCACGCACTCCGAGGAACTGGCGCTGCGCGAGGGCTGGTTCCCCTCCGAGGCCTCCACCGTGGGGGAGGCCCGGCACCTGGCCGCGGACACCTTCAAGGAGTGGGGCGTGGATCGGGACCAGGCCGAACTGGCCTGTCTTCTCGTCTCGGAGATCGTCACCAACGTGGTCATCCACGCCACCCCGCGCCCCGTGCACCGAGAGTTCACCGGTGGCGGCGTGCTGGACTCGGAGACCCCGATGGACGACGGCGGGGTGAGCGACGAGTTCGACGAGGACTGGAGCGACCTGTTGGAGGCCGTCGCCGAGGACGACGGGTCCAGCGACGACTCCGGGGAGAAGGAGTTCCTGCTCCGGTTGCGGCGCGGGGCCAACGCCGTGTGGGTGGAGGTCTTCGACCACGACCTGCGGCTGCCCCGGATCCGTAGCGCCGCCGCCGACGACGAGGGCGGCCGTGGCCTGTACCTGGTGGAGCAGCTCGCCAGCCGGTGGGGTTCGCGTCCCACCCCGGACGGCAAGGCCGTCTGGTTCGAGATGCCGATGCAGGCCCCCGAGGCGCCCACGGACGACGTCGAGTCCGACGAGGCGGAGAAGGTCGACGAGGACGCCTGAGACGGTGCCGACGGTGTGACGGGTAGGGCCGCTCGCCCACCGTCGCCCCGGGCGTCCCGCCGACCGGGCCCGGTTGTGGAGCCTACGGATCCGTCCGGGTCGATTCGACGATCAACGCCCTTTTCCCAGGTGGGGGAACGTATCCTCCCAAACCTGTTCAGAGGTGCGAAAAAAATGCCTTCAGCACATCTTGCCTTACTGTAGTCGGATGGTTACTTTATCCAGTGGTAAACGGGTATCCCGCTACGGAAATGGTGGTGTGTGCATTGTCGTCCGGGGCGGGAAAGCTGGTCCTGAGTTCCACTGGTGATTTTGGGGGACAAAGTCCCGATGGGCTCGCCGGGTCTCTTCGGTGGCCGTGGGCGCTCGCCAGGAGGGGTGGTGTGGCCCTCCTCGGGGCCTTCGGGATCGTGATCGCCCTCGCGGCTCCGGCGTTCGCCGAACCCCCGAGCGCTCTCCCCGCGAATTCCTCCGAGGCCGAGGAGAAATGGCAGCCCGCCTTCGACTACGACACGGACGGCTGTTATTCGACACCCGCGATCGGCCCTGACGGGAGTGTCGCCGAAGGGTTGAACACCTCGGGGGCGTTGAACGGGAACTGCCGTGACCAGTCCGATCTGGACAACACCAATTCGTATTCTCGTGCCACGTGCGTCGACAACGGTTGGTGCGCTTACATGTACGCCCTCTACTTCGAGAAGGACCAGGTCCTTCCCGGGTGCTGTGGGCACCGGCACGACCTGGAACACGTCGTGGTGTGGGTGCTCGACGACGAGGCGCGCTACGTGTCGGCCTCGGCGCACGGGGACTACGACACCCGGGCGGCCGAGGACCTGCTGTGGGAGGGCACCCACCCCAAGATCGTCTACCACAAGGACGGCGCCTCCACCCACGCCTTCCGGTTCGCCGCGGACCACGACGACCCGCCAGAGAACCACTACGGGGTGTGGCAGTACCCGGCGCTGGTGGGTTGGGACGGCTACCCCGAAGGGATCCGGGACATCTTCGTGACGGCCGACTACGGCTCCGCGCAGCTGGACCTCAAGGACGAGCGGTTCGGTGACGCGCTCGCCAAGGCCGTGCCCGACGGGATCGACTTCGACCCGTACGCCTGAACCATCGAGGCCGAGGCTCGGACGGCCGGTCCCCACCCGCCTAGGGGATCGTTCGTCCGTGTCTCGCCGATTCCCCGGACGCCGCAGGGCCCGCCTCGTGGGGAGGCGGGCCCTCGGTGCGTTCGGCCCGCGAGCTCCGGCGCGGGCGCGGTTCTGCGGCGGTCAGCGCCAGGACCAGGCCCACAGCAGTAGGCAGACGAAGATGAAGACCATGACGATGGCGCCGGTCTTCCACGGGATGTGGACCTTCGGACGGAGCTTGCGGACGCCGAGGACCAGCAGGATGATCAACAGCCCCATCACGATGAGGCCGTCCCACGCTCCGCTCATGACCGGGACCCTTCCGGACGGGGGTTTCTAGAGGCCCAGACCCCGGCCCACGATCTCCTTCATGATCTCGGTGGTGCCACCGTAGATCGTCTGGATGCGTGAGTCCTGCCAAGCCCGTGCCACGGGGTATTCCATCATGTACCCGTACCCACCGTGAAGCTGGAGGCAACGGTCCACGACCCGGTTGCACATCTCGGTGGTCCACCACTTGGCCTTCGCGGCGTCCTCGACGGTGAGCTCACCCCTGTTGAGCAGCTCGACCGCGCGATCCACGTAGGTGCGGCCCAGGTCCACCTCGGTGGCTGACTCGGCCAGGACGAAACGGGTGTTCTGGAAGCGCCCGATCGGCCGGCCGAAGGCGGTGCGGTCACGGCAGTACTCGATGGTGTGTTGAAGGATGAAGTCGGCCGAGGCCACCGCGCAGGTGGCGATGGACAGCCGCTCCTGCGGCAGGTTCTGCATCAGGTGGATGAAGCCCTGACCCTCGGTGCCGATGAGGTTGGCGACCGGTACGCGCACGTCGTCGAAGAACAGTTCGGCGGTGTCCTGGGCCTTCATACCGATCTTGTCGAGGTTGCGGCCACGGTCGAAGCCGGGCGTGCCGCGTTCGACGCAGATCAGGGAGAAGCCCTGCGCGCCGGCCTCGGGGTCGGTCTGTGCGACCACGACCACCAGGTCGGCGTTGATGCCGTTGGTGATGAAGGTCTTGGTGCCGTTGAGCACGAACTCGTCGCCGTCGCGCACGGCGGAGGTCTTGATCCCCTGGAGGTCGCTGCCGGTCCCGGGTTCGGTCATGGCGATGGCGGTGATCAGCTCACCGGAAGCGAAGCCGGGCAGCCAGCGCTTCTTCTGCTCGTCGTTGGTCAGGCCCACCATGTAGGGGGCCATGACGTCGTTCTGGAGGGTGATGCCGAGGCCGCTGGCGTGGGCGCGGCAGATCTCCTCGTTCACGATCTGGTTGTAGCGGTAGTCGTGGATGCCCGTGCCCCCGTACTCCTCGGGTACACCGTGACCGAGCAGGCCGACCTCGCCCGCCTTGGTCCACACCTCGCGGGGGACGATGCCGTCCTTCTCCCACTGGTCGTGGAGGGGCACGACCTCCCGCTTCAGGAACTCGGCGACCGATTCGCGGAAGAGTTCCTGGTCGGGGTCGAAGAGTTCCCGCTTCATGTGCTGCTCCGAGAGTGTCGGGGATCGCTGTGTTCTCACACGGTAACCGAATCCCGTTCGGTTATGAAGGTCGGGGGCCAACCCGGGGCAAAGTTCCCGTTCCTCTGGGCGGTTCCCTCGATGCGGGAGGGAAAGGGGTTCCTAGTGTGGCCGCAGAGAGGGCGTCGGCCGGTGAGCGTCGCTCACCACGATCAGGGAGGCGATTCGATGGCCCATGGCAGCGGCGCCGACCAAGGGGCGCCGGATCGGCACGAGCAGCGGGGCCGGCGGATCTGGTTGATCATGGCCGCCCTGATGTTGACGGTCCTGCTGTCCGCGCTGGACCAGACGATCGTCTCCACCGCGCTTCCGACGATCGTCTCCGATCTGGGCGGGCTCAACCACCTGTCCTGGGTGATCACCGCCTACCTCTTGGCCGTCACCGCCAGTACCCCGCTGTGGGGCAAGCTCGGCGACCAGTTCGGTCGCAAGAAGCTGTTCCTCACCTGCATCGCCATCTTTCTCGTGGGCTCGATGCTGTGCGGGATCTCCCAGAACATGCTCCAGCTGATCCTCGCCCGCGGCTTCCAGGGCGTCGGGGGCGGCGGGATCATGGTGCTGGCCTCGGCCATCATCGGGGACGTGGTCTCTCCGCGCCGACGCGGCAAGTACCAGGGGCTCTTCGGTGCGGTCTTCGGTATCTCCAGCGTCGCGGGTCCCCTTCTCGGCGGGTTGTTCGTGGACCACCTGTCGTGGCGCTGGGTCTTCTACATCAACCTGCCCCTGGGGTTGCTGGCCTTCCTGACGGTGCTGCGTTTCCTGCCGGGCCGATCCACCACCGGCCGGCAGAACATCGACTACGCGGGGATCGTCCTGATCGCCGCCACCGCGGTGTGCATGACCCTCATCGCCTCCTGGGGCGGCAACCTCTACCCGTGGACGTCCTGGCAGATCATCACCCTGATCGTGGGCGCGGTGGTCCTGGGGGTGGGGTGGTGGTTCACCGCCCGTCGGGCCCCCGACCCGGTCATTCCGTTGGGGCTGTTCCGCGACTCGACCACCGTCATGGCCATGGGCATCGGGTTCTCTGTGGGTTTCGCGATGATGGGGACGATGGCGTTCCTGCCGCTGTTCCTCCAGATCGTCCACGGCCTCTCGCCCACCGCCTCCGGGATGCATCTCCTGCCCATGGTGGTGGGGATGCTCATCACGTCGGTCACGGTCGGCGCCCTGATCACCCACATCGGGCACTACAAGCCCTATCCCATCGCGGGAATGGCGATGACCTCCCTGGGTCTGTTCCTGATGTCGCGGATGGGGCCGGACAGCTCCCTGCTGGAGATGAGTCTGTACTTCTTCGTCCTGGGCATCGGGCTGGGCCTGGTGATGCAGGTGGTGGTCGTGGTGGTGCAGAACGCCGTGTCCTACGACGACCTGGGTGTGGCCACATCCTCGGCCACCTTCTTCCGATCGATCGGTGGTTCGTTCGGCACGGCCGTGTTCGGCGCGGTCTTCGCCGGACAGCTCGCCTCGAACCTGACCGAACGCGCGGAAACGATCCGGTTGCCGCCGGGGGTGGAGCCCGCGGACCTGGAGGCCGACCCGAGGGCTCTGGACCAACTGCCGCCCAGTGACCAGGCGGGTTTCCTGGAGGCCTACGCCGACGCCATCGACGTCGTCTTCCTGACGGCCGTCCCGGTGGCGCTCATCGGGTTGGTGCTGGCGTTGTGCCTGAAGCAGATCCCGCTGCGCACCACCATCTCCACCCCGGACCTGAACGAGGTCGTCGCCCCGGTGGCGGCGCCGAGCCGGTCCACGATCGCCCAGGTCGAGCACGAGATCTACCAGGCGACCGGGGCCGAGGGCGCCGAGACGATGTACGGCAGGTTGCGGGAGGCCGCGGGGCTGGACGTGTCCATCGAGGGTTGTTGGGCGCTCAGTCACCTGGGGATCAGGGGGCCGCTCACGGCGAACGAACTGCATCGGACCTCCGGCCTGGCGGTGTCCCGGTGGGAGAACGTGCACCAAGAGCTCTTGGAGAACGGCTATCTGGTCTCCGACGCGGACCCCTGGGAGCTGAACTGGCGCGGCGAGGACGCGGTCCGCAGCCTCTACGAGGCGCAGCGCACCGCACTGCGTTCCCTGCTCTCGGACTTCGACCCGGACGAGCACCCCGACGTGTTCGAGGTCCTGGAGAGGGTCACCGGGAGCACCCTGGGCGACGAGAGCGACGCGGGCCGGCTGGGCGGCACCGAGGACCCGGACCGGGACAGCGGACGGTAGACCTCCGGTTCCGAGCCGGGGGAGACCGGGAAACCGAGGGCGGGGTCTTGCCACGGCCACTAAACCGAATACAGTTCGGTTTAGTAGGACGTCACATCCCAGCCCCTTGGAGGACCCCATGGCCGAGGCATACATCGTCGGCGCAGTTCGCACCCCCGTCGGCACCAAGAAGGGCGCGCTCGCCGCAGTGCACCCGGCGGACCTGGGGGCACACGTCCTCAAGGAACTCATCGAGCGCACCGGGGTCGACCCGTCCGCGGTCGAGGACGTCATCATGGGCGTGGTCAGCCAGGCCGGTCCGCAGGCCTTGGACCTGGCCCGCACCGCGTGGCTCTCCGCCGGGCTGCCCGAGACCGTCGCCGGCGTCACCATCGACCGCCAGTGCGGTTCCTCCCAGCAGTCCATCCACTTCGCCGCCCAAGGCGTCATGTCCGGCACGCAGGACCTGGTCGTGGCGTCCGGCGTGGAGAACATGGGCATGGTGCCGATGGGCGCCAACGTCCAGTTCGCCCTCGACAACGGCCTCTCGCTGTACGGCGAGGGCTGGGCCAAGCGCTATGGCACGCAGGAGATCTCCCAGTTCCGCGGCGCCCAGCTCATGTGCGAGAAGTGGGGCTACAAGCGCGAGGACCTGGAGCAGTTCGCCCTGGAGAGCCACCAGCGCGCCGCAGCGGCGCTGGAAGCCGGCTACTTCGACTCTCAGATCGCGCCGCTCGCCGGCGTCACCCGGGACGAAGGCGTACGCCCCGACACCACCCTGGAGAAGATGGCCGGGCTCAAGCCGCTGCGTGAGGGCTGGGATCTCACCGCCGCCGTCGCCAGCCAGGTCTCCGTGGGTGCCGGTGCCCTGCTCATCGCCTCCGAGCGGGCCGTGAAGCAGCACGACCTCACCCCGCTCGCTCGCGTCGTCCAGCTGTCGCTGGTCGGCGACGACCCGGTCTACATGCTCACCGCGCCCATCCCCGCGACCCGGATCGCCCTGGAGAAGGCCGGTCTGAGCATCGACGACATCGACGTCACCGAGATCAACGAGGCGTTCGCGCCGGTGCCGATGTCGTGGATCGACGAGCTGGGCGCCGACCCGGCCAAGGTCAACCCGAACGGCGGCGCCATCGCCCTGGGGCACCCGCTGGGCGCCACCGGTTCGGTCCTGATGACCAAGCTGGTCAACGAGCTGCACCGCACCGGCGGCCGCTACGGCCTGCAGACCATGTGCGAGGGCGGCGGCCAGGCCAACGTCACCATCATCGAACGCGTCTGACCCGCGTCCCCGAACGGGCCGCGCACCCACTGGGTGCGCGGCCCGTTCTCGTGGTCGGGGCCAGGATAAGCACTTGAGTGCGGGAATGACCGCACCCAAGCTGTATGTATGCGTCAGATGACGTGGAGAGCCGAAGAAGAGCTGATGCGCGGAGCCAGGTCTTCCGCTGAACGCCTTGGTGTCAGCCTGAACGAGTATGTGACCCGCGTGATGCGCGCCGCCACCGACCCGAACCCGGAGAGTGATGGGGTCGGTGGCGTCCGTGCCAAGCTCGCACAGGCAGGGTTCCTGGACGAATCGGGTACCCCGCGCTCTCGACCGAGCAGGGAGGCCGTCGAGAAGGCCCGTCGAGCGGCCCGCGGGGGAACTTTGCCGGAGGATCTGGTGTCGGAAGGTCGCGAGTGAGTGTTTTCGCCAGGATCCGGGCTCGTTCACGGGAACCGAAGCGCCCCAAGGTCAGGGGAGCATCACCCGCATCTCGTCCAATAGGTCGGACATGTCCCCTTCCTCATTGCTCCAAGAGCCGGATGTGGCGCATTGGTACAAGAAGCGCAGCTCGTCGGAACCGTTCCAGTGGACACCGACCCGGGCTCCGATGTCGGCCTCCTCATCGAAGGTTTCCACGGTGGTGAACTCGACGAGCTCGCCCGTGTCCGTGGTGACCTCGACCGGGTCGAGCGTGGTGACGGTGGCCGCGGGCAGATCTGAGCCGAGCTGCATCGCCGTGAGTCCGATCCAATTCCGGGCGCTCTCCTCTGGGGCGTTGTATCGAGGTGCGTCGGCCTGTTCTTCCGTGTAGGCGAGACGAAGATCGCATTCGTCGCCACTGTAGGAGGCGCTGTCGTCCCAGTACTCACTGTCGCTGTACCACCCCGGTATCTCTTCCGGTACGTACCAGGCGAGGTCGCTGCCGGCCGGGACCTTGAGGTACTCCCTGTCGTCTTGAGTACATCCGGTGACCATGAGCAGGAGTGCGGCTCCGGTCAGAAGCGCCGTTTTCGTAGTGATTACGGGGGTTTCAGGCATGCGGGGGATTTTGCCAGAGATAACCGACGGTCACCGCATCGGTGCCTTGAGCCCTTCGCCGCCGACGCCGTTCTCCAGGCCGAGCCACGCGGCCATCTCCGTCAGCTGCTCCACCAACGCCGGCATGGTGTCGGCGGGGGCGTCTTCCTCCAGGGTGATCCGCCGGGCCAGCAGGGTTCCCGACGCGCGGTCGGCCTTGAGGTCGACCCGGGCGACCAAGTCTTCCCCCAGCAGGAACGGCAGCACGTAGTAGCCGTGTACGCGCTTGGCGGCCGGCACGTAGATCTCCAGGCGATAGCGGAAACCGAACAGCTCCTCGGCCCGGTCGCGCGTCCACACCAATGAGTCGAACGGGCTCAGCAGGGCACGCGCCTCGACCTTGCGGGGGATGCGGGCGTCCTGGTGCAGATAGGCGGGGCGGTTCCGGCCGCGCACGGACACCGGGATCAGTGCACCGGCGTCCACCAGGTCGGCGATGGCGACGCGGGTCTGGGAGCCCTTGAGTCGGAAGTAGTCGCGTAGGTCGGGTTCGGTGGCGATGCCGTGCGCACGGGCGGCGATGGCCACCAGCTCCCGGTGGGCCTCCTCCGAGGTGGGGTGGGCGAGCCCGTGCACCTCGGCGGGCAGCACCCGTTCGGGCAGGTCGTAGCGGCGTTCGAACTGGACGTTACGGCCGTTGGTGGTGAGGTCGCCGATCCAGAACAGATACTCCAGACACTTCTTGACCTCGGACCAGTTCCAGCCCCAGTGCTCCTTGGCGCGGGGTGCGTCCTGGGCGAGCGCACCCTCGATCTCGCGGGCGGTGGCCGGACCGATCCGGGCCACCTCCTCGTGCACGGCCTTGACCAGATGCGGCTTCTCCTCGCGGATGCCGTTCAACCAACCGACACGTTCCTGGGCGCGGTTGCGTTCCATCCTGTGCCGCATGAGCCGGTGGGTGTCGGGTGGCACCAGACTGGCCTCGTGCGCCCAGCACTCGACCAGCCGAGCCGGGCTCGACCCGACGGCGGTGGTGGTCGCCCGGTCCAACAGGGCCGGATCGTAGGCGCCCAACCGGGCGAAGACCGGCAGGTACTGGCTGCGGGCGAGCACGTTCACGCTGTCGATCTGCAGGATCCCGATCCGGCGCAGTACCCGTGCCAGGTGCGCGAGAGTGGGTTCGCCCTTGGGGCGTGGGTCGGCGAAGCCCTGGGCGGCCAGGGCGATCCGACGGGCTTGGGCCGGGGAGAACTCGGCGTCGCGGCGGGGGTGCGGTTCGACCATGCGCCCCAACCTAACCTCCGACACCGACAGTCGGAGGTTTTCGCAGGTCAACGGGGCCTTTCGATCGATCGTCAAAAAACCTTGCGCACAATGCGAACCGTAAGGGGGGTTCGGCCGTCCAACGAGACGCGACGGAAAACAACCGAGCATGTGCCGGGAGTCGCACGACCCCGGTGCGGAGGACGGCCGCACCGGGGTTTCCTCATGTCACAGGCCTGGCCCGGGGCCGGGACGTCGGCGGGATCATCTAGCCTTCTGCTGTGCGTATCGCGACATGGAATGTGAACAGTGCCCGTGCCAGGGCCGAACGGATCGGTGACTGGTTGGACCGCAGCGACATCGACGTCGTGGCCATCCAGGAGACCAAGGCCCGTGACGACCAGTTCCCGGCGTCGGTCTTCACCGACCGCGGTTACGAGGTCGCTCACCACGGCCTCTCCCAGTGGAACGGAGTCGCGATCGCCTCGCGGGTGGGGCTCGACGACGTCGAGATCGGGTTCCCCGGCCAGCCCGGCTACGGCGACCCCGAGGAACGAGAGGCCCGCGCCATCGCGGCCACCTGCGACGGTGTCCAGGTGTGGAGCCTGTACGTGCCCAACGGGCGCGAGATCGACCACCCCCACTACGACTACAAGCTGCGTTGGCTGGAAGCCCTGCGCCAGGCCGGCGCCGCCCGCCTGGCCGAGGACCCCCAGGCGCAGATCGCCTACGTGGGCGACTTCAACATCGTTCCCCAGGACGACGACGTGTGGGACATGGCCGCCTTCGAGGGGCACACCCACGTCACCGAACCCGAGCGCGCCGCCTTCACCGGGCTGGTCGAGGCCGGTTTCGAGGAAGTCGTGCGCCAGTACACGCCGGGCCCGGGCGTGTACACCTACTGGGACTACAAGGGGCTGGCGTTCCCCAAGCGCAGGGGCATGCGCATCGACTTCGTACTCGCCTCGCCGGCGCTCAAGCCCCGGGTGACCGGCGCGAGCATCGACCGCGAGGAACGCAAGGGCAAGGGCGCCTCGGATCACGCACCCGTCATCGTGGCGCTGGACGGGGCCGAAAGTCGGCCGGTCGACCGGGAGAAGAAGTGAGCAACGACGTGAGTTCCAGCGCACCGCGCCTGGCGGTCTTCGGCAGCGTCAACATGGACCTGGTCGCCTACGTGGGACAGATGCCGGGCGGTGGCGAGACCGTCACCGGGACCGACTTCCGACAGGTTCCCGGCGGCAAGGGAGCCAACCAGGCCGTGGCCGCCGCACGGGCCGGCGCCCGGGTGGCCTTCCTCGGCGCGGTCGGCGACGACACCTTCGGGCGGGAACTGCGCACCAACCTGGAGGCGGACGGGATCGACGTCACCGGGCTGCGCACCGTGCCCGGGCTCTCCGGCATCGCGCACATCGTGGTGGAGGGGGACGGCGGCAACCGCATCATCGTGGTGCCCGGCGCCAACGGTGAGGTCACCGGGGTGCCCGTGTCCGATCGCGGATTGCTGAAGGGCGTCGACGCGCTGCTGCTTCAGCTGGAGTTGCCCATGGAGGCCGTGCTGGCCGGGGCGCGGTGGGGCCGTGAGACGGGTGTGCCGGTCTACCTGACCCCCGCACCCGCGCGAGAGCTCCCCGACGAGCTGCTGGCCGACGTGGACGTGCTGGTGCCCAACCAGCACGAGGCGGCGGCGATCACCGGGCACGACGAACCGGCGGCGGCATTGGCCGCGCTGCTGGAGCGTGTTCCGGAGGTGCTGTTGACCCTGGGTTCGGCGGGTTCGCTGTACGGGCGTCGCGGTGAGGAGCCGGTGGCGGTTCCGGCGCGGCGGGTGAAGGCGGTGGACACCACCGCCGCCGGTGACACCTTCTGCGGGTCCTTCGCGGTCGCCCGGGCCGAAGGGCGTTCCCCGCGGGAGGCGATGGAGTTCGCCGCCGCCGCGGCGGCGATCTCCGTGGGACGGCACGGAGCCAGTGCCTCGATGGCCTCGCGGGAAGAGGTCCAGGCCCTGCTCAAGGGCTGAGCCGAGGACGCGAGGGTCACTCTGTCGGGCGCTCGCCCTGACGGTTCCGGGTGGGTACGGCACCCGGACGGTTCAGGGCGTGTGCCCGATCTGCTTGAGGAAGGGGGCGGGGTCCTGGTTCTGGACGCGGACCTCCAACACGATGTCGACCAGGTCGCCGACCAGTCGGCCGCCCCAGGGGAGCGGGCCACCGTCTCCCACGCCGAACTCGGACAGGCGCAGCTGGGTGGTGGCGGAGAAGAAGTGTCCGTAGGTGTCGTCCGGTGAGATGTAGTCGGGGGACTCGCCGACCCATTCCGCCGCCAGGGTGACGGGGCGCGCGCGGCCGTGCAGCTCCAGGTCGCCGTGGATCCGGAAGGAGTTCTGCCGGCGGCTCGGCTCCAGGGCGGTCGAGGTGAAGCGCAGCTTCGGGTAGTTCGAGACCTCCAGGAAGTCGGCGGAGCGCAGGTGCTCGTCCCGGGCGTTCACACCGGTGTTGACGCTGGCCGTGGCGATCTCCACCTGGACGGAGGAGAGGGTGGGGTTGTCGGTCACGTGGACCTGGCCGTGCGCGTCGCCGAGGGTGCCCTGAACCCGACCGAAGCGCAGGTAGTGGGCGACGAAGATCAGGCTGGAGTGGACCGGGTCCAGGTACCAGGTGCCCGGACCGGGGCCGAAGGCCGCAGCGGATGTCATCGGCGTTATCTCCCGTTTGTCTGGTATGAGACTTTTGTCCACACACCTTAGGTGTGATGGCCCACCGCAACGTGGAGTTCCGGTCCGACCTGCTACGAGATATTCGACTCGCCCTGCCCGGGAAGTCCTCAAAGCGGTCGTGACCAGCGCCGACACACCTTCTGAGAGGTTCTCATAGGCGGGCTTCCGTCCGGTTCCGGCCATCGCGGAACAGGGCCTCGGCCATGGCCTCCGCCCGACACACGAAAGGGCCGGGGCGTCCGCCCCGGCCCTTCGCGTACCCGCGCCTACATGTACTCGGGCGACTCCACACCGAGCAGGTCCAGGCCCCGCACCAGTACTCGCAGCGCCACCGCGACCAGCGCCAGCCGCGACTCGCGCTCGGCATCGGTCTCGGCGCTCAGCACCGGGCAGTGCTCGTAGAACGCCGTGAGCGTCTGCGCCAGCTCGAACAGGTACGAGGACAGGCGGTGCGGCTGCAAGAGATCGCCCACCTGCTCCACCGCCGCGCCGAAGCCCAGCAGCTTCAGAGCGAGGTCGCGCTCGGCGCCTTCGGACACGGTGATCCGACCCTCCACCCCGGCCGGGTCCACCTGGCCCTTACGGAAGATGGAACGGATCCGGGCCTGCGCGTACTGCAGGTACGGGCCGGTGTTGCCGGTCAGCGCCAGCATCCGGTCGAAGTCGAACACGTACTCGGTGTCGTGTGCGACGGAGAGGTCCGCGTACTTCACCGCGCCGATGCCGACCTTGCGGGCGATCTCGGCCCGGCTCTCCTCGTCCAGGTCGGGGCGGGTCTCGGCGACCACGGCCGCGGCCCGGTCGACCGCCTCCTCCAGCAGCTGCATCAGTCGGACGGGAGCGCCGCTTCGGCTCCGCAGGATCTTGCCGTCCGACCCCAGCACGTTGCCGATCTGCACGTGCGTGGTCTCCACGTCCTCCGGCAGCCACCCGGCCTTACGGGCGGTGGACCACACCATCTTGAAGTGCATGGCCTGCGGGGCGCCCACCACGTACAGGATGCGGTCGGCCTTGAGGTCGTCCACCCGGTACCGGACGGTCGCCAGGTCCGTGGTGCCGTAGCCGTAGCCGCCGTCGCTCTTGCGGATGATCAGCGGCACCGGCTTTTCCTCGCGGCCGGTGAAGCCGTCCAGGAACACGCACAGGGCGCCGTCGCTGATCTCGGCGATGCCCTTGGTCTCCAGCTCGGCGCACACGTCGGCGAGCATGTCGTTGTAGCTGCTCTCCCCGGCCAGGTCCTCGTCGGTGAGGGTCACACCGAGACGGGCGTACACCTTGTTGAAGTAGACCTTGGAAAGGCCGACCAGCTTGCGCCACAACCGCAGGGTGTCCTCGTCGCCGCTTTGGAGGGCGACCACCCGCCGGCGGGCGCGCGCGGCGAAGTCGCCGTGGTCCTCGCCGGAGGAGTCGAACTTGGTGCGGGCCGCCTGGTAGAAGGCGTTGGGGTCGGTGGTGATCAGGTCGGCCTCGGGGGAGTCCTCCCCGACCTCCAGCAGGTGCTCGATGAGCATGCCGAAGGGGGTGCCCCAGTCACCGATGTGGTTCTGCCGGACGACGTTGTGGCCCAGGAACTCCAGGGTGCGGGCCAGGGAGTCGCCCACGACCGTGGTGCGCAGGTGCCCGACGTGCATCTCCTTGGCCACGTTGGGCGCGGAGTAGTCGAGCGGGATGTTCTTCCGCTCCTGCAAGGGGACACCGACACGGTCGTCGTCGAGGAGTCGACGCGCCTGGTCGGCGATCCAGTCCTCGCGAAGCGTGAGGTTGATGAAGCCCGGGCCACTGACCTCGACGTCACGGCAGACGTCGGACACGTCCAGGTGTTCCATGATCGCCGCGGAGACCTCGCGGGGCTTTCGGCCCAGGCGCTTGGCGAGCGCGAGCGCGGCGTTCGCCTGATAGTCAGCGAACTGGGACGGGCGGATGACGGGGTCGGTGTCGGCGAACTCGGGACCGAAGGCGGCGCCGAGGGCGGACTGGACCCGTCGCGAGAGTACTTCCTGCGGGTCGGCCATGACCCTAAGCCTACCGACCGGCCACACCCGTCCCTACTGATATGGCGCAGGCCACATCCAGGACTTTCGGGGGCTGTGCCGCGCCCGTGCCGATGTCTAGGCTCGACGGCATGAGAGACAGGAACCAACTGTGGGATCCGGCCTCGCCCGGGGTCATGCGCCTGCCCTCCGGACGCTTGGTGCGCGGCCGTGGACTCGCCCTGCCCCTGCCCGCCGGTCCCCGCCCCGAGTTCGCGGTGTACCTGCTCGACCACGAACCGCCCAGCGTCCCATGGATGGCCCGGTGGGTGCACTGGGAGGACTTCGGGCTGCCCGCGGACGACACGGACACCCTGGAACGGTTGAGGGAGGCGCTGGAGCTTTCGAGGGAGCAGCGGGTGGAGCTGGCCTGTCTCGGCGGACGGGGACGGACGGGAACGGCCCTGGCCTGCCTCACGGCCCTGGACGGTGTCCCCGCGAAGGACGCGGTGGGCTATGTACGAGAGCACTACTCGACGTTCGCGGTGGAGACCACCGAACAGGAGGAGTACGTCCGCTGCTTCGAGGCGTGAGGGTAGGACCGACCTGGCAGTGGAGGTCCGATCAGCGTTCGTCCGATCAGCGTTCGTCCGGGGAGCGACGGTGGAGCCAGATCGGTGAACGGTGGTGCACCCGGCGGCTGATCCGTTCCCCTATGCGGCCGCCCGCCAGGTCGTTCGCGAGCCGACAGGCGTGGGCGACCCCCACGTGGTGGCTGTCGCCGTGGGCGATCACCACCGTGCCGTTCAGACCGAGCAGGGCGGCGCCTCCGTAGGTCTCGCTGTCGAAGCGCTCGCGCAACCGGCGCAGGGCGCTTCGTTGCAACACGGCACCGGCCTTGGCCATGGTGGAGGAGGAGATCGCCTCCTTCATGGCGTTGAGGGCGAACCCCGCGGTCCCCTCGACGGTCTTGAGCGCCACGTTGCCGGTGTGCCCATCGGTGACCACCACGTCCACCTTCCCGGCGAGCAGGTCGTCGCCCTCGACATTGCCCTGGAAGTCCACCTCCGGCACCTCGGCCAGCAACTCCACCGTGCGGCGGATCAGCTTGTTGCCCTTCCCGGGCTCCGAACCGATGGTCAGCACACCCACCCGTGGGCGCTCGATGCCGAACGCCGTCTGCGCGTACGCGCAACCCAGGTGCGCGAACTGCACGAGCATCTCCGGCTTGGCGTCGGCGTTGGCGCCGGCGTCCACCAGGATCGTGGGAGTGGGCAGGGTGGGAAGGGTCACCGCCAGCGCGGGGCGCAGGACCCCCGTTCGCGTGCGGAGCCGGACGGTGGAGGTGGCCACGATCCCTCCGGTCGAGCCGGCGGAGACCAGGGCGTCGGCGTCGCCTCGCCGGATGAGGCGGCAGGCGACGGCGGCGCTGGAGCGGGGGCGCCGCCAGCTCGCCAGAGCGCCCTCGTCCATCGCGATGCTGTCCTCCGCGTGCACCACCGGGATGTCGCGCAGGGCGCCCTCCTCGGCGAGCATCGCCGCGATCTCGGTGCGTCGGCCCACCAGCAGTACGCGGAGGCCGAGTTCGCGTACGGCCATCACCGCTCCGCGCACGATCTCCCGGGGTGCGTTGTCGCCACCCATGGCGTCCACCGCGATGATCGGCGGTGACGTGCGCGGAACGGGGGATTGCGCGTCGGGTGTGCCACTCATCGTCGGTTGTTTCCTCACAGTCCGGGGATGGTACCGCGTCACCCTTGTCACGCCTGTGTCGGGCGCTTTCGTACACTCATGCGAGGATACTTCCGGTATGTCCAGGTCAGGGCTGGATTTTGCGTGGGGTGGGTACAAATCCCCCTGCGGGGGTATGCCCGCTCGCCGACTCCCCTGCTCGGCACGCTCCGTGCACGGGAGACAACCGAATTTTCGTCCCCAGGTGGTCCACCGGTACCCGTAATACCGGAGCCACCGGCTCAGGGCTGCCTTCTTGGCGCCCTATCTACCGCAGGAGAGGAGAGGCGTGAGCGTTACGCCTGACGCGGCACAGTCCCCGTCCGCCGGACGTCGGTTTCGTGCCTACACGACGAAACACCTCGACGAGTTCACGGCACGAGCCGGTCTCTCGACCGACGAGCAGCTCGCGGTCAAGGCGGTGGCACACGTGCTGCCGTTCCGCGTCAACAGCTACGTCGTCGACGAGCTCATCGACTGGGATGCCGCTCCAGACGATCCGATCTACCGACTGGTCTTCCCTCAGTCGGACATGCTCCCGCCCGCGGACGTCGCCCGGATCGCCGACCTGCTGACCGCGGGTGCGGGGCGCAAGGAGCTCAACGAGGCCGCCAACCAGGTCCGTGCCAAGCTCAACCCGCACCCCGCCGGCCAGATGGACCTCAACGTGCCCACCACGGGCGACGAGGAGCCCATCCCGGGCATCCAGCACAAGTACAAGGAGACGGTGCTCTTCTTCCCGAAGCAGGGGCAGACGTGCCACGCGTACTGCACCTACTGCTTCCGCTGGGCGCAGTTCGTCGGCGACGCCGACCTGAAGTTCGCGTCCGGTGAGATCGACCAGATGGTCGAGTACGTGCGTTCGCACCCCGAGGTCACCAGCGTCCTGTTCACCGGTGGCGACCCGATGATCATGGGCGAGGGGGTCATCTCCCGCTACATCGAGCCGCTGCTGGAGATCGAGCACCTCGAAGCCATCCGTATCGGCACGAAGGCTCTGGCCTACTGGCCGCAGCGCTTCACCACCGACCCGGACGCCGAAGACACGCTGCGTCTGTTCGAGAAGGTCGTCGCCTCGGGCAAGAACCTCGCGTTCATGGCGCACTTCTCGCACCCGAACGAGATGCGTCCGCCGCTCGTGCAGGAGGCCGTGCGTCGCATCCGCGAGACCGGCGCCGTCATCCGCACGCAGGCGCCGCTGATCCGCACGATCAACGCCGACTCCGCCACCTGGGAGAGCATGTGGCGGACGCACGTGCGGCACGGCATGGTGCCGTACTACATGTTCGTGGAGCGTGACACCGGCCCGCAGGACTACTTCGCGGTGCCGTTGGCCGAGGCCTACGACATCTTCCGCGGTGCCTACCAGAAGGTCTCGGGCCTGGCCCGGACCGTTCGGGGGCCGTCGATGTCGGCGACCCCGGGCAAGGTGTGCGTGGACGGGGTGATGGAGATCGCGGGAGAGAAGGTCTTCGTCCTCCACTTCATCCAGGCGCGCGACCCGGAGCTGGTCGGCAAGCCGTTCTTCGCCCAGTACGACGAGAAGGCGGCCTGGCTGTTCGACCTCAAGCCCGCCCTGGGCGCCACCCACCTTCCGTGGGAACAGGCCCCGGTCGGCGCCAACGGCCTGGTCGACCCCACCCGCATCTGACGCGAAGCGTCCGACGCGGGAGGTTCGCGAGGTCCCGTCGGCCCACCCCTTAGGGCGGGCGGGACCGAAGCGGCCGGTGGTCCCTTACCGCCGGCCGCGTAGCGAAACGAAACGGTGTTCCCATGCACGGAGCCCGGCACCTGGATTGGTGCCGGGCTCCGCTCGTGTGTACGCCGTGGACGGATGGTGGCCCGCGCGGCACGGGAGTGGACCGCGCGGACCTCGACGTGCACACGTTCCCGGGCTGGTCTTTTCCTGGGGGGTAGTGGGTGCCCGGGGTGGGGGTCGAGGGGTCAGCTCAGGAGGGCGTCGAATTCGCCGGTCTTGGCGCCACGGACGAAGGCCTCGATCTCCGCGGGGGTGTAGACGAGGGCGGGTCCCTCGGGATCCCGAGAGTTCCGCACGGCGATGTCACCGTCGGGGAGGGTGGCGACCTCTACACAGTTCCCATTGGGGTTGCTCCAGCTGCTCTTGGTCCAATCGACCCGCAGCAGGTCCGCGGGAACGCCGTTGTAGATCGGATACATCCTCAACCTCCTGGAACTTCGGGGACTCGCGGGGTGGTCCACAGACGGCTCCAGCGCGCCGCGCTCATCGGGTCTGGCCGCCACGGTCCCGCCGGTCGGGTCGGCCGCGCCACGGGGGTGGTCCTGATGTCCCCTTGCGAGGCCAAAGCGTAGTGCATGCACGTGCATACGTGATTGCATCGGCAAGCACTCATGAGTGTCCGCAGAAAACCGTGTTGGCAGAACCGCATGTCAGGACTAACGCGCGGGAGGCGCCGATGGTTCGCCGTTCCCGGATCGTTCTTCACTCGTGGCCGAAGTAGGACACTTCGGGCAAGAACGAAGCCCCGGGCGCAAAGCGGCCGGGGCGGTGGGGAGGCGGGGGGATGGGAAGGGGAAGGTGGTGGTCAGTCGCTGTAGCGCTCCAGGAACCTTCTGAGGATGCCCTCGGTCTCCCCCGGCAGCGGGGCCTGGGTGGCGAGGTGGTCCATGGTCTGGGCGTAGACGCTCGTGTCGTCGTACTTGTCGAAATACAGCGCGCTGTTCAACTGCTCCAGGTACACCACGTCGGGCAACTGCGGCGTGGGGAACCGCATGATGCTGAACGGGCCGCCCGCCGCGGGGTGACCGCCCATGTCGAACGTGGCGATCTGGATGGTGACGCTGGGCCGCCGCGCCATCTCGATGAGGTGCTCGATCTGCTCGCGCATCACCTTCGCGTCGCCGTAGGGCCGGTGCAGGACCGCCTCGTCGATCACCGCCCACAGCCGCGGGGCGGGGATCTCCGCGTCGGGGCCGTCGGACAAGCGACGCTGCCGATGCATGCGCATCCTCACACGACTGTTCACGTCGTCGTCGGAGGTGGCGGTGCGGGAGAGCCGAATGACGGAGCGGGCGTATCCCTCGGTCTGTAGCAGCCCGGGGACGAACTGCACCTCGAAGGTACGGATCACCGACGCGGCCTCCTCCAGGCCCACGTACACACCGAACCAATGGGGCAGCACGTCACCGTACTTGTGCCACCACCCCTGGGCGTTGGCGCTGGAGATCAGGCCCAGGAGGGCCTCGCGCTGCTCACGTTCGTCCACTCCGTAGAGTTTCAGCAGGTCGTCGACGTCGCGACGTTTGAAACTGACCTGACCGAGCTCCATTCGGCTGATCTTGGCGTGGGACGCGCGGATGGCGTATCCGGCGTCGTGCCGGGAAATGTCCTTCTCCTGGCGCAGCCGTCTGAGCTGGGTGCCCAACAGAATGCGCAGCACTGTGGGCCCACCACTGGAATTGGCCAGAAAATCCTGTGTGGCCTGGTGGTTCTCGACGGGGTCGGCTACCACTTCGCCTCCCTAGGAGTGGTATTGGCGCGAACGACCGCCAAGTATACCGATGCTGTTCTCGCCTCGACAGACCTCGATGAGGATTCGGCGGTGGACGAAGGTCCCGTTCTACGAATCGATGACGATGAAGGTGAATTCTTCGTGATGCCCCCTACCAATGGGGCCGAAGCTTCCTATAGGGTTGCCAAACGTTGATCTGCACGTGCATCTGTGTCTTACGTCTGTAAGCGACATAGAGGGCACTGCGGAAACGGACTCGCGAACCGCCATCACCCGTGAGGACAGTGATGAACGCAGATCTGATGCCCTCGGAGTTGCAGGCCAGGGCATCCTGGGGCCACCCGGCGCTACCGCGGGGTCGGTGGGACGTCGGGCTCGGCGGCCTGGGGATCGGACAGGGCACCCTGGGGCTCGGCATGGCCGCGCACGCCTACGCCGCGGTGCCGACCTCGGTCGGCGCGGCACGACGATTCGCCGTCAAATGCCTGAACGAGTGGGGGATGGTCGAGGTCACCGAGAACCTCTGCCTCATCGTCTCCGAACTCGTCGGCAACTCCTGTCGACACGCCGTCGCCGGGCGGGACCCCGAGGACACCCGGGTACTCCTCCAGCTCCGACCGCTGCCCTCCGTCGACGCGGTGGTCTGCATGGTCGCCGACCCCGAGGCACGGGGACCGATGCGGGTCTCCGCGCACCAATTCGCCGAATCCGGTCGTGGCCTCGGCCTCGTCGCCGCTTTCGCCCGAGAATGGGGATGGAATCCCATCGCCGGACACGGAAAAGTCGTCTGGGCGGAGTGCGGGCCAGACCCCTTCTGACCTCGAATGGCGTCCTTGGATATACCCGAGACGCACACCCGATCGGGGAGAGCGGATACGACTCCTCGGGGCGAGTAGGCTGTCAACGCATGTCGGTATTCGACCGGCAGCGGTAGACGAACAACCCCACAAACCCCGAAGCGTGGGAGTGAGGCGTGGCCGTACTGGACCCCGACCGTGAGCACTTCTCTTGTGATGGCACGATCATTGTGCGCCTGGACGGCGAGATCGACATCGCCACAGCCGAGGACGCCTACTTCCGGCTGAGCTCCGCCGTCCTGGAGTCCTGCGCGGTCGTCGACCTGTCCGGAGTCGGTTTCATCGACGCCTCCGGGGTCAACGCCCTCATCGGAGCGGCTCGACTGGCCTCCGGACGACAGCGGCACCTACTGATCGCGAGCGCTCCCCGGCAGCTCCACCGGATCCTCGACGTACTCGAACTGCGCGCCGTGCTGCCGACCCACCAGGACACGGTGGCGGCCCGCGCCACACACGCCGCCTGGGCCGCTCACTGAGAAGCACCGAAGAGGACGAACGGGGCGGGCCACCCGGGTACCCCCGTTCGACCCGCCCCGCGAGAGACGTCCCTACTCCACGGTCACACTCTTGGCGAGGTTACGCGGCTGGTCGACGTCGTTGCCCTTGGCCAGGGCCAGCTCGCAGGCGAACACCTGCATCGGGATCGTGGCGACGATCGGTTGCAGCAGGGTCGGCACCGCCGGGATCTCGATGAGCACGTCCGAGTACGGCCGGACCGACTCGTCGCCCTCCTCGGCGATCACGATGGTGCGGGCGCCACGGGCGCGCACCTCCTGGATGTTCGACACGATCTTGTCGTGCAGCACGCTGCGCCCCTTGGGCGAGGGGACCACGACCACGACCGGCAGACCGTCCTCGATCAGCGCGATCGGGCCGTGCTTGAGCTCACCGGCGGCGAACGCCTCGGCGTGCATGTACGCCAGCTCCTTGAGCTTGAGCGCACCCTCCATCGCCACGGGGTAGCCCACGTGGCGCCCCAGGAACAGCACCGTGTCCGCGTCGGCCAGGGAATGGGCCAGCTCACGGACCGGCTGGACCGTGTCCAGGACCTTCTCGATCTGCTCGGGCATGGTGGCCAGCTGGGCGATGACGGCGTTGATCTCGTCGCCGAACTTCATCCCGCGGACCTGCGCCAGGTAGAGGCCGACCAGGTAGCAGGCCGCCAGCTGGGTGAGGAACGTCTTGGTGGCGGCCACCCCGACCTCCGGGCCGGCGTGCGTGTACAGCACACCGTCGGACTCGCGCGGGATGGTGGACCCGTTGACGTTGCAGATCGCCAGGACCTTGGCGCGCTGCTCGCGGGCGTAACGGACCGCCATCAGGGTGTCCATGCTCTCGCCGGACTGGGAGATGGCGATGACCAGGGTCTGCTGGTCCAGGATCGGGTCGCGGTAGCGGAACTCGCTGGCGACCTCCACCTCGCAGGGGATCCGGCACCAGTGCTCGACCGCGTACTTGGCGATCAGGCCCGCGTGGTAGGAGGTGCCGCAGGCGATGATGACGATCTTCTCGACGCCGCGCAGGTCGGCGGGGCTCAGACGCATCTCGTCCAGGGTGAGCTGGCCGTCGACGGTCACCCGGCCCAGGAGGGTGTCGGCCACAGCGCGCGGCTGCTCGACGATCTCCTTGAGCATGAAGTAGTCGTAGCCGTCCTTTTCGGCCGCGGAGGCGTCCCAGTCCACGTGGTACTCGTTGACGTCCACGGGCTCGCCGTCGTAGTCGGTGACGAGCACGGAGTCGGCGCGCAGCTCCACGACCTGGTCCTGACCCAGTTCCACGGCCTCGCGGGTGTGGGCGATGAACGCCGCCACGTCGCTGGCCAGGAAGTTCTCACCCTCGCCCCGGCCGACGACCAGCGGGGAGTTGCGGCGGGCGGCGACGACCAGGTCGGGGTCGTCGGTGGAGACCGCGACCAGGGTGAAGGCACCATCCAGGCGCTTGCAGACATCGCGCATGGCACCGGCCAGGTCACCGTCGCCCCGGCTCGCCAGCGTGGTGCTGAGCAGGTGGGAGACGACCTCGGTGTCGGTCTCGGACAGGAACTTGCAGCCCTGCTCCTCCAGCTCCAGCCGGAGGGCGGCGAAGTTCTCGATGATGCCGTTGTGGACGATCGCGACCCGGTTGTCGTTGTCGACATGGGGGTGGGCGTTCACGTCGTTGGGGGCACCATGGGTGGCCCAACGGGTGTGCCCGATACCGGCGCCGTCGCCGGAGATGGGGCGCTCTTCAAGGGCTTGACGCAGGTTGGCGAGCTTGCCGGCCCGCTTGTCCGTGTTCAGGGCGCCCTCGCCCAGCACCGCGACACCCGCGGAGTCATATCCGCGGTACTCCAACCTTGCGAGGCCATTCACAACGACCTCAAGCGCCGGTTGCGGCCCGACGTAGCCAACGATTCCGCACATGGCCGTCAGCGTAAGCGAAAGAGTGCGCTGTTCCGACCAACCATCGACCCATACCACTTGCCGTTTTCGCAGGTAGCGGTATAGACCATTTGGTGTACGCGGGGTGGGTCGCGCAGGTGGGGGTGCTGGTCTGGTCCACGAGTGGAACCGGTTCCACCCCGTCCGAATCCGGACAAAAAACCTTCGAAGTCGGCGAGGCGAACGTGTGGTTTCGGGAACGATCGCGCACCAGGTCGGCCAATGAGGGGGCCGGCTGCCCGGAATGGCGGAGTGGCTGCTCTAGGGTGATCAACCGTGTCTCACGCGACGAAGAACGGCTTCTCCTCACCGTACGTGGAGCTGGACCGCCCGGCCTGGGCCGCACTCCGCGCCTCCACACCCCTGTCCCTGACCGAAGCCGACCTCAACGAGCTTCGCGGGACCAACGACCCCACCTCCCTGGAAGAGGTGAGCGACATCTACCTGCCCCTGTCCAGGTTGCTGAACCTGTACGTCGGGGCCACCCAACAGCGACACGCCGCCGTGCGCGCGTTCCTCGGCGAGTCCGATCGCCCGGCCCCGTTCATCATCGGGGTGGCCGGAAGCGTCGCCGTGGGCAAGTCCACCACCGCGCGACTCCTGCGCTCCCTGCTCGCCCAGTGGCCCAACCACCCCGATGTCGAACTGGTCAGCACCGACAACTTCCTCCACCCCAACGCCGTTCTGCAATCCCGCGGACTCATGCGGCGCAAAGGGTTCCCGGAGAGCTACGACCGGCGTGCCCTGGTGAGATTCGTGTCGGAGATGAAGGCCGGCGCGGATCGTCTCGACATTCCGGTGTACTCCCACCTGCACTACGACGTGGTGCAGGGCGAACGCCAGACCGTGCGCCGGCCCGACATCCTCATCGTGGAGGGCATCAACGTCCTACAACCGGCCACCACCGGGCACCTGGCCGTCGCCGACTTCTTCGACTACTCCATCTACGTCGACGCCAAGGTGGAGAACGTCCGCAACTGGTACCTGGATCGGTTCCAGGAGCTGCGCCGGACCGCCTTCTCCGACCCGCGGTCCTACTTCCACCACATGGCCACCTCCACGGAGGAGGACGAGGCCCTGGAGTTCGCGGCCAACACCTGGCGCACCGTCAACGAGGTCAACCTGTTGGAGAACATCCGGCCGACGCGAGGCCGGGCCACGCTCGTGCTGTTCAAGGGCGAGGACCACCGTGTCACCCGGGTCCGCCTGCGCAAGACCTGAGTGGCGAAAGCGGTCAGAAGCGGTCAGAGGCGGTGTAAAGCGGCAGGGTGTGCCCGCTCGGGTAGGCTGGACCGTTCGGCCTCGCGACCCCACGGGGTCGTTTGTGCGCGCTCAATGGATCGGAACGAACCGGGCCTTCACGGTGACCGGGGCGGGACCGCGCGCACGCGCGAAGCCGCGTCCTGTCCCGCCGACCAGAGGTCCTCCCATGACCGCGACCGATCCCGAACTCGACTCCGAACGCCGCCACCTCGACGCGGCCCGCGCCGCCCTCCGGAAGATGTACGAGGGGGTGCGTGGCGCCGAACTCGTCATGAGCGGCGACTCCAAGGACGAGTACAACGACGAGGCCCTGTTCCTGGCCCGGCGACGGCGCGTCGCCGAACTGGTCGACATCTCCGACACGCCCCTGTACTTCGGTCGTCTGGACTTCGAACCCGGCACCGTCTTCCTGGAGGAGGACGAGGCGGGCGGACTCGGTCCCAGGGCCACCGACGAGCCCGACCGGATCCGTATCGGCCGACGCCACGTGTACGACACCGACAGTCGCCCCATGGTCCTGGACTGGCGCGCGCCCATCAGCATCGCCTACTACCGGGCCTCGCCCACCGACCGGATGCTGGTGCGATCCCGGCGCCGCTACGGCTTCACCACCCTCCCCGACGCCGACGGTGAACCCCAGGCCCACCTCACCGCCTTCGAGGACGAGGACCTCCTGGCCGGCCCGGACACACCCGCTCCCACCGGCGAGCTCCTCACCGCGGAGATCGAACGGTCGCGTACCGGACCCATGCGCGACATCGTCGCCACCATCCAGCCCGAGCAGGACGACCTGGTGCGCGCGCCGCTGGAGACCACCCTGTGCGTGCAGGGGGCGCCCGGCACCGGCAAGACCGTCGTGGGCCTGCACCGCATCGCCTACCTGCTCTACACCGAACGCGCACGGCTGTCCCGGACCGGGGTGGCGATCATCGGACCCAACCGGTCCTTCCTTTCCTACATCCGCGACGTCTTGCCCGCCCTCGGCGAGGTGGACGTCCACCAGACCACCGTCGTCGACCTGCTCACCCGGGACCTGCCGGAGCGGGCCCGGCACGCCCAGGGGTGGATCCGCCGGGTGGAGGCCCCGGAGGCCGCGCGGGTCAAGGGTTCGGCGGTCATGGCGGAGGTGCTCCGCCGCGACCTGTGGGCGAACCTGCGCGAACCGGAGGAGACGGTGATGGTGCGCGGCGGTTCACGCCGGTGGCGCCTGTACCCGGAGGACGTGCGCCCGCTCGTCACCGAGCTGGCCGGACGAGGGGTCGCCTACGGGTCGGGCCGTGATCTGCTCGCACACCGGATGGCGCACGTGATCCTCACGCAGATGGAGGCCGAGGGACAGATCTGCGACGACCGCACGCACACACGGGTGCGACGCGACCCGGCGATCCGTTCGGCGGTCACCGCCCTGTGGCCCAAGATCGACCCGATGAAGATGGTGCTGGGGCTGCTCACCGACCCCGAACGGTTGGCCCGAGCCGCAGAGGGGCTGCTCACCGCCGAGGAACAGGCCCTCCTGCCGCTGCCGGGCAAGCCGCGCGGACCCAAGTCGGCGCAGTGGTCGGAGGAGGACCTGGCCCTGGTAGACGAGGCGGTGGCGCTGATCGAACGCCCCTCCGGGATGGGACACGTCGTCGTGGACGAGGCCCAGGACCTGAGCCCGATGCAGTGCCGGGCGATCGCGCGACGCAGCGGTTCCGGTTCGCTCACGGTGCTCGGTGACATCGCGCAGGGCACGAGCCCGTCGGCGGCGCGAAACTGGTCGACGCTCCTGGAACACCTGGGCAAACCCACCGGCCACCTGCACGTGCTGGACCGCGGCTACCGGGTGCCCGCGCAGATCATCGACTTCGCGGCCCGGCTGCTGCCCACCATCGCCCCCGGCCTGGGGGCACCGTCCGCGGTACGCCGATCACCGGGCGCGCTGCGGCTCTCCCCGGCCGTCGATGACCTCGCCCCCGCCGTAGCGGAGGCCTGCCGCGCCGCGCTCGACGGCGAGGGTTCGGTGGGGCTGATCGCCGCCGACCATCGACTCGCGGAGCTGCGGACGGCCCTGGCCGCCGAGGGGGTGGAGGCGCCCCTGTTGGGCGAGGTCGGTCTGGACGAGGCACGTCTGATCGCGGTCCCGGCGAGCCTGGCCAAGGGGCTGGAGTTCGACGCGGTGGTGGTGGCCGAGCCCGCCGCCATCGTCGAGGCCGAGGAGCGGGGAGCCAACCGCCTGTACGTGGTCCTGACCCGAGCGGTGAGTGCGCTGCACGTGGTCCACACACGTCCCCTGCCGCTCGAACTCACCTGAGTCGGGCGGGAAACGAGGACGGCCGCGGACACGGGAACACCTTCGGATCGGATAGGACCGGATCGGGCGAAACCTCGGGGCGACTTCCCACGTCGGACAGGGGCGAGGACACGTGCGAAGGGGGAGCGGTCATGAGGGGAGTCGTCCTCGACGATCTCAGGAAGCCGGGGGGCACGGGGGACCCGGAGCTGGACCGACGGCTGCGGCGGGCGGTGGAGCGGGCATGGACCGACGAACCGGAACGCACCATCGATGACCTGCGCGAACTGCACCGGGAACTCGTGGTCCGGGTGGGCGCCGACCACCCCGACGCGCTGTCCGTTCGGGTCCACGTGGCGCTGTGCCTGGAGCGGCAGGACGACCCGGTGGGGGCCGCCGTCGACCTCAGCGGACTGTGGGGGGAACTGTCCGTGAGCGTGGGCCCCCTGCACCCGCACATGCTCGCCCTTCAGGCCGAAATCGCCCGGTTGTGGGGAGAGTCCGACCTGGTGGACCTGGCCGCCGACAGCTACGGCCGTCTCGTGGACCTGCTCGAACAGGACCGTGGCGCGGACGACCCCGACACCCTCGCCGCCCGAGAACGGCGGGCCTGGTGGACCGGGAAGACCGGACAGCCCGAGAAGGCCGCGCTCGCCTACGCCGACCTGCTCGACCGGCAGCGCCGGGCTTTGGGGCCCAACCACGCCGACGTGTTGGAGAGCCGCGCGGAACTGGTGCGCTGGCGCTCCGCCGCCGGCGACCCGGCGGGGGCGGCGCGGGTCTGCGTCGATCAGGTCGCTGCCCGCGAACGTGTCCAAGGACCCTCCCACCCCGAGACCCTCGCCGCCCTGCTCCAGTCGGTGCGGCTGCACACGGAGGCCGGTGACCCGGCCGGCGCCGCGTGGGCCTGCGCCGACCTGCTTCGCGCCCGACTGACGACGAAGTCGCCCGGCGACCGGGAGGTCCTCAACACCCGCCGGATGCTCGCCCACCACAGGGCCGAGGCCGGGGACCTGCTGCGGGCCGAACAGGACTACGAGGATCTCCTGCCGGACCTGACGGGTTCCCTGCCGTCGGACCACCGCATCACCCTGCTGACCCGGTTCGGCCGTGCGCGCCTGCTGTTCCTGTTGGGCGAGACCGACCTGACCCGGTCCGAACTGGCGCAGACCCTTCCCGAACTGCGACGGGTGCTGGGGGAGGACCACAAGGACGTACTGGAGGCGTGGTTCCTGCTGGCGGCCTCCATGGTCACCACGGGCGAACTGGAGGAGGCGCTCATCGAGGCCGAGACGTTGCTGCCGCGACTACGGCATCGATACGGGCGGAGCCACCACACGACCCTGTTCGCGCGGGCGCACGTACTGGAGGGACGGGGCGACCCCGCCGCTCTCGACGTCTACCGCGACCTGTGCGCTGAGTGGGAACGGATCCTGGGACCGACCCACCCCAACACCCTGCTGGTCCGGCTCCGGCTGGCCACCGAGGACGACCTCTCGGAGGAGGTCGAGCGGCGCGCGCTCACCGGCCTGTTCGAGGAGTTCCGCGCGGCGTTGGGCCCCACTCACGGGCTGACCGTCATGTTTCGGGCGCTCCTCATCACCCTGGACGAGGACGAGTCCACCGCCCTGTCCGAGTTGGGTGAGCTGTACCGGCGGTGTGTGGAGAACCTGGGGACCGACGCCCCCGGCACCCGGGCGGCGCTGGAGGCCTACACCGAGTGGCTGGGGCTCGTCGTGGGCCGTGAGAGCGGCCTGGACGCCCCCGACGCCCCCGACGCCCCCGAGGTGCAGGAGGGCACCGGGCGGGTGGTGTGAACTCCGAAGGTCAGCGCAGCCGCTCGGGTGTGCGGACGGGGCCGCGACGCCGCTTCCAATGGCCGGGGACCAAACCCACGGCCAGCAGCCACAGGGCGACCGTCACCAGGTGGAGCCGCTCGGCCAGTCCCAGCGCGACACCCGGGGAACCGTCCCCGGAGGAGAGGTACAGCCCGGCGGCGAGTACCAGGACGACCACGGCGGCCACCGCCTGCGCACCGGTGATCAGCGCCAACACCGGCCAGGTGCGTTCACCCGCCACGCGACGGTCCCAGGCGAGTGAGGCCGAGGCGACCAGTGCCGCGAGGGTCGCGATCACGGCCAGCGGCGGCTGGACGACGCTCACGCCGCCCACTCCCTCCACCACGGACTCCACCGCGCACGCCGCGTCGGTGGACACCACACACCGCCCGGGCAGCAAGGACGAGACCAGCGACGCGACGCCGAACACCACCATCGACCACCACGACACCGTCAGCAGGCGGCGAGGTCGCTCGGCGCCCAGTGCCAGCCCGAGGCCCGCGGCGAGTACGACCAGGATCGCGGCGGTCCGGTGGGCGCTGTCCAACATGCGACCGAAGGTGGAGTCGGGGTCGGCGAGCGCTCCGGTGTCGGCCCCCAACCCGACGGGGAAGACGACCTCCAGTACCCACATGCTGTAGACGATGGCGGCCACCACCGCGGCGACACGACCGTCGCGGTGGTCCCAGTGCAAGGTTGCGGTGTTCGAGTAGGGCATCGCGTTCCCCATCCGCCGATGACTCGCTTATGTCTCTCGGACGCGCCCTGGCGTCCGCACGTTCCGTTCCTGCAGGGACACTGGTCGTCCTGGGACCTTACGTCACCCAACTCGCGGCGGCACTGTTATCCGCCGGTGCGTGTTCGGGCGGCATGATCGGGAAGAGCACGGGAACATCGGCGGGGCCGAAGCTCCCGCGACCGGTGAGATCTACGGAAAGGGCGCACGCAGATGAACGGCGCTACCACGACACGATGGATCGTCGTGGGGGTGGACGGCAGTGACTCCAGCAGGCACGCGTTGGAGTGGTCGGCGTACCAGGCCATGATCCGGGATCTGGGCGTGTTGATCGTCGCCGCCGCGCGCCCGCTGGCCACGGACGGTTTCGACGTGTGGTCGAGCGTCGAGGAGCAGGCCGGGAAGGCCGAGGGCGTGGGGGCGCGGAGCCTGCTCGACCACGCTCAGGACTGGGTGTCCCGGCTGTTCCCCGAACTGTCCGTCCGCACCCGGATGTCGTTCGACCGACCCGCCCAGGCCCTGGTCACGGAGTCCCACGGGCCCGGGGTGGCCGCGGTCGTCGTGGGGTCGCGCGGTCTGAGCGGGATCGCCGCGGCGTTCGTGGGGTCGGTGGGTATCGAACTGGCCGCTCGCTCACCGGTGCCGGTGATAGTGCTGCCCCGGGACCACGCCGCCGCGCACGGGGTGCGCAGCAGGGTGATCGTGGGGGTGGACGGTTCCGAGCCCAGCCGGCGGGCGTTGGCGTTCGCCTTCGACCAGGCGAGGTTCGCCGACACCGACCTGGTGGCGGTCAGCGCCTGGCAGCCGCTGGTGGCGTTCGCCGCGGCGACCGGGCCGATCCCGCCGGAACTGTTCGACGACGCCACGGCGGCGGAGGCCGCCCGGCAGGCCCTGGACGACGAACTGATGGATCTGCGGTTGGTGCGGCCCGACGTCCGGGTGCACACGCGGGTGGTGCGAGCGCACCCGGTGGTCGCCCTGTTGGAGGAGGCCACCCCGGCCGACCTGATCGTGGTGGGGTCGCGCGGGCGCGGAGGGTTCCGCGGCCTGCTGCTGGGATCGGTGAGCCACTCTGTCCTGCACGGTGCCCGAGGCCCGGTGGCCATCCTGCGCTGAGGCGAAGCCGCAGGGTGTCGGCGGATCGGCCCGCACAGGTCTAATGGGTCTTCTCCGGTGGCCCCCGGCCATGGTGTGACGAACAGCACCACGTGTCGTTTTCGGTGCGGAACTCGCCCGCAGCGCAGGGAAAAGCGGCCCGAACAGTGCCGGAGTGGGTGCGCCGAGCACGGGTGCGCGCACCGTGGTCGACCACCCGAACCCCTTGCTGTGCAGCGGAATCGGGTGCGCTGTGTCCACAGTTTTAGACCACTGGCCTAGACCAATTGGTCAGTTCTGCTCCTCGTCGTTCATCATTCGAGAGATCTCGTCATTCGAAGAGGAGCCGTTGTGACTGCTGACGTGGGTATTGACGTGGGCGCCGCCCCGACCGACAACGAAGAACTCATCTCCTGGGTTCGCGACGTCGCGGAGCTGACCCGGCCCGACGAGGTCGTGTGGTGTGACGGATCCGAGGAAGAGTGGACCCGCCTGACCGACCTGCTGGTCGCGCAGGGCACGTTCACCCGGCTCAACGCGGAGAAACGTCCCAACAGCTTCCACTGCAAGTCCGACCCGAGCGATGTCGCCCGAGTAGAGGACCGCACCTTCATCTGCTCCGAGCGTGAAGAGGACGCGGGCCCCACCAACAACTGGATCGCCCCGGACGAGATGCGCGCGACCTTCGACGAGGTCTTCAAGGGCGCCATGCGCGGGCGCACCATGTACGTGGTGCCCTTCTGCATGGGTCCCCTCGGCGGTGACATCTCCCAACTCGGTGTCGAGATCACCGACTCCCCTTACGTCGTCGTCTCCATGCGGATCATGGCCCGGATGGGCTCCGCCGCCCTGCGCCTCATCGAGGAGCGCGGCGAGTTCGTCAAGGCGATCCACTCCGTCGGCGCTCCGCTGGAGCCCGGACAGCAGGACGTCGCCTGGCCCTGCAACTCCACCAAGTACATCTCGCACTTCCCCGAGGCCCGTGAGATCTGGTCCTACGGCTCCGGCTACGGCGGCAACGCCCTGCTCGGCAAGAAGTGCTACGCGCTGCGCATCGCCTCGGTCATGGCCCGCGACCAGGGCTGGCTCGCCGAGCACATGTTGATCCTCAAGGTCACCTCGCCGCAGGGCGCGTCCCACTACGTCGCCGCCGCCTTCCCGAGCGCCTGCGGCAAGACCAACCTCGCCATGCTCCAGCCGACCATCCCCGGCTGGAAGGTCGAGACCGTCGGCGACGACATCGCCTGGATGCGCTTCGGCGCCGACGGACGACTGCGCGCCATCAACCCCGAAGCCGGCTTCTTCGGTGTCGCGCCCGGCACCGGTGCCAAGACCAACGCCAACGCGGTCGAGACGCTGTGGGGCAACAGCATCTTCACCAACGTCGCTCTCACCGAGGACGGCGACGTGTGGTGGGAGGGCCTCACCGAGGAGCCCCCGGCCCACCTGACCGACTGGAAGGGCCGTCCCTGGACCCCCGAGTCCGGTGAGCCCGCCGCCCACCCGAACTCCCGCTTCACCACCCCGGCCGGGCAGGCCCCGACGATCGCCGACGAGTGGGAGGACCCCGCGGGCGTGCCGATCTCGGCCATCCTGTTCGGTGGCCGCCGCGCCACCGCAGTGCCGCTGGTGAGCGAGTCCCTCAGCTGGCAGCACGGCGTCTACCTCGGCGCCAACGTCTCCTCCGAGAAGACCGCCGCCCAGGAGGGCTCCGTCGGTGAACTGCGCCGCGACCCGTTCGCGATGCTGCCGTTCTGCGGTTACAACATGGGCGACTACTTCGCCCACTGGCTGAAGATCGGCGCCGGCGCCGACCAGACCAAGCTGCCGAAGATCTTCTACGTCAACTGGTTCAAGAAGAACGCCGACGGCAAGATCGTCTGGCCGGGCTTCGGTGAGAACGGCCGCGTCATCAAGTGGATCGTCGAGCGCCTGGAGGGGGAGGCCGACGCGGTGGAGACCCCGATCGGCCACGTGCCGACCGCCGACGGCATCGACACCGAGGGGCTGGACCTGTCCGACGAGGACATGAGGTTCGTCCTCGACGTCGACACCGACGTCTGGAAGCAGGAGGCCGCGCTGGTCCCCGAGTTCTTCAAGACCTTCGGCGACAACCTCCCGAGCGAGCTCTGGGACGAGTACCACGCGCTGCTGAACCGCCTGGACCAGTAGCCATCCAGGTCGCCCCCTCCCTTTCCGCGTATCGGGAGTCGACCGACGGTGAGGGGCGCGGGCACGACGGTGCCCGCGCCCCTTCGTCGTGGGTCAGCTACAGGAGACGTAGTCGGTGCGGAACGTCGTGCTCTGCTCCGAGACGTGCATGCGCCCCTGGACGTTGCCGATCGAGGCGATACCGGTGCTGAAGGACGCGGACTGACCCGTGGAGATCACCCGGGGGCCGCCCTTGCGTTCCAGGCGACCGATCTGGCCGACGCGCAGCTCCACGGTGATCCGGCTGCCCGAGACCTTCGAGTAGCTCACCCTCGCGGTGGTGCAGTCGGTGGTCCGGACACGGAGGGTCCCGTGGGTGAGGGCGGCCGAGCCGGCGGCCAAGGCGCCGACCTCGTCGGGATTCTCCACGGCGTCGGTGTACTCGGGGTTCTCGTCCAGGAAGGCCTCCAGGCTCTCCACGTCCTCACCGACCTCGTAGAAACCCTCATCGGTGATGATGACCTCCACGGAGGAACCCTGCGCGCGGTCGTCCTCGGCGACCGCGGCGGAGGGGACGAGGAGGATCGAAACGGTGGTCGCGGCGGCGAGCGCGGTCAACCGCGACAAGGCTCCGCCGGGGGAGAGATGGGTGGGCACGGCTGGTCCTTCCGAGGGTGCTGGGGAGAGGCGGAGAGTGGTGCTGAGAACGTACCAACCGGTAGGTCGGGGGGCCAAGGGCCGAGGCCTCGGCGGCCGGGGCGGGGACAAATGCGGGCGTTCATCCGTTCCGGCGGTGGAGCCGATCGGGGCGTGTTAACGATGATCCGTTGACACCCCTTTCTCCTGTTGGGAGCCCCGATTGTCCACCCTGCTGCTGCTCGCCGCCCTCCTGATCGTCATGGTCGCCGGCGCCGTACTGATCTCCCGACGCCTCCAGGTCGACGATGAGTTCTCCGGTGGCGCCCTGGGCGCCACCATCGCTCCCTGCGTGCTGGCTCTCTACCTCGTGGCCGCCGCCATGGGCGCGGTGATCGCCTGGGAGAACTTCACCACCGCGGAGGACGGGATCGTCGCCGAGGCCGGCGCGGCGCAATCCCTGTACTGGAGCACCACCGCCCTGCCCGAGGGCGAGGCCGCCATGGTGCGCGAGAACCTTCGCGCCTACTTGACGACCGTGGTGGAGGACGATTGGCCGCGCATGGTGGCCGAGGGGGAACTCAGCGCCGAGGGGGACGAGGCGATGGCCGAACTGACCACGTCGGTGCGCACGCTCTCGGCGTCCGACTCCGGCGACGGGCTCGACCGGTTGACCGCGCGTCAGGAACTCGGCAATCTCAGCGACGCGCGTGTGGCCAGGTCCGACGCCGCCGGGGACGGCATTCCGACACTGCTGCTGGTACTGACCGCCGCGTCCGGTGCGGTGGTCGCGGTGATGCCGTTCGCGATGATCAAGCGCGGCGCCAGGGTGGCCTACCTGTGGGCCGCCGTCAACCTGCTGTTCGTGTTCGCCACCATCGCGCTGCTCTTCTACATCGGTGATCCGTACGCGTCGGCGTTGAAGGCCGACGCCGAGGGGTTGTCGGCGGCGCTGGTCACGTTCGAACGCGTCGACTCGATGACCGTCACGCCCTGACTCCTACCCCCGCCGGGTGGCACCGGCGCGGCCGGCACCGGAGGCGGCGACGGCGCCCACCACGGCGATGATGACCATGGTGCGCATCGGGGTGAAGACCCCGGACGCGGTGTCGTCGGCCGTGGGTCGGTCGGCGGCGAGGAGGGGTTCGGAGTGGACGGTCTCGACCGCCAGGGCCGCCTCCACCGTCGTGAAGGGATCGGTGGGTTCGGCGGGTTCCGGCGCCGATGGTGTCTCGGGCCCGGGGCCCTCGGGACCGGGTGATTCCGGTGCGGACGGTGGCGCGGCCACGGCTCCTGCCGGTGCCGGCGCGGTCGCGGCTTCGGGAACGGGAGAGGGAGCGAGTACCTCGGGGAAGACGCGACCCGGTTCGGGCACGGGTTCGGGGAGGAAAGCGGGCGGTGGCACCGGGCAGCCGCCCGGACCGATCACGACCCTCACCTCACCCACGCACACGACCACCCGCTCCGGAGCGGACTCCACATAGGTGTCGGGAGCGTCCACACGGACGTCCCGGGGCCCGGCCGTGACACTCACGTCGGGGGGCCGGACGTCCCCCGACTCGTCGGCCTGGGCGGCCGCGCAGGAGCACAGCACGACTCCGGCGGCGAACAGGAAGGGAAGCGCACGCGGCAGGCGGAACACACTACTCCTCGTGACTGGACTTGGGCACGGGGTGATCATATTCCGCCGGGTCCCGCCCCGTCCCGCGAACGGGGTGGTCAGGGGGAGTGCAGGCGCAGGACCGCGTGTTCGGCCCACTCCGGTGGTCGGGTGAAACGTGAGACGACCACCATCGTCAAGAAGGCCAGCGGGATCGTCCAGGCCGCCGGTTGGGCCAACAGCACGGTCCCCCAACCCGGGATCGTGGGCAGCAGGATCGACCAGCCCACCGCGCCGGTGGCGGTCGACCCGCCCACGATCAGTCCGGCGGCGGCGCCCGGCAGGGTCAGCCGGCGCCACCAGATCCCCAACACCAGCAAGGGGCAGAAGGTGGAGGCGGCGACGGTGAACGCCCACACCACCAGTGCGTTGATGTCGATCATCTGCGCGGGCAGTGCCAACAGGACGGACACGCAGGCGCCGATCACCACGGCCAGCCGCAGGCGGGGCACGCTGCCCTGGAAGAGGTCGTGCGAGAGCCCCCCGGCCAGGGCCAGCAGCAGCCCGGAGGAGGTGGACAGGAACGCGCCGAAGGCACCCGCGGCGACCATCGCCGTCAGGATGGTCCCCACCGAACCCGGGACCGCCTGGGCCGGCAGCACCACCGTCACGGTGTCGGTGCCCTGCAACATCACCAGCTGTGGGGTGAGCACACGACCCAACAGCCCGTACACGGTGGGGAACAGGTAGAACAACCCCAACAACGCGATCACGCCCACGGCCACCCTGCGGGCGATCCGCGCGGTCGGGCTGGTGTGGAAGCGCATGATCACGTGCGGCAGGCCCATGCAGCCCAGAGTGATGGCGAGCAGCGTCGACCAGGTCTCGAACAGTGGGTAACCCCCCACGTCCAGCAGGGGTGTGCTCCACCGCTCGCCGCCGAGCTCCGGCAGACCCTCGGGGTGCGGGATGGTGGCGCCCTCCGGGAACACGTATTCCGTGCCCTGAGCCACCGAGTGCTCTCCCGCCGCCAGTTCCAGCTCCTCGCCGTCCGCGGTGACCACGGTGACCGGTTCGTCCAAAGTGAAGTCGGTGCCGACGGTGAACTCCACCGGTGTGGTCTGGGGGAAGTGCGTACCCCATTCGGGATGCAACGCCTCGGCACGGGTATCGGCGCCGGCGTGCACCACCAGGTAAATCGCCGGCACCGCCAGGAACGTCAACTTGACGACGTAGTGGAAGGCCTGCACGTAGGTGGCCGAACGCATGCCGCCCGCCGCGATGGAGCCGCTCACCACCAGCCCGGCCAGCACCACCCCGACCCAGTAAGGGGTCCCGCTGACCAGGCTCAGCACCACCCCGGCCCCCTTGAACTGGGGGACCAGGTACAGCAGCATGATCACCAGCACCACGCAGCCGCAGAGTTTGCGCAGGCGAGGCGCGCCCAGTCGGTACTCGGCGAAGTCCGGCACCGTGAAGGCGCCCGAACGCCTCATCGGTCCGGCCACCAGCGCGACCACGGCCACGTACCCGGCGGTGAAACCCGCCGCGTACCACATGGTGCCCAGCCCGTTCTTGAGCACCAGTCCGGCCAATCCGAGCACGGAGGCGGCGGACAGGTACTCACCGGCGATCGCCAGGGCGTTCCAGTTGGGCGAGACCCGTCGCGAGGCCACCAGGAAGTCGGAGGTGGACCGCGCGGCCCGCACCCCGTAGATCCCGATGATCAGGCTCATGACGAGCACCAGGCCGATGGCCAGGACCGCGAGGGTCATGAGGTCCCGTCAACGCGATGGGCCGGCCGGTCTCCGGGTTCGTCCCGCACCGCGGCCTCGGCCCGGTCCTCCAGGCGTTCGGCCGACCGCACGTGCCACAGCGCCAGTCCGAACAACAACGGGTAGATCGCCACGGTGAGCAACAGCCAGGAGACCGGGACTTCCATCACCTGAAGGTCCCCGAGCGTCGGGAACAGGGCGAAGGAGCCGCTCAGGCCGAAAAGCAGTACGCCCAGCACCGTCACGGTGCGCACGGCGTTGCGTCGCTGTGCTCGGAACAGGGCGCGGGCCGCCTCGGTGTCCACGGGTTCGGGCACCGGCTGCAGGTGCTGTACCGGCCGGTTGCCCCGGGCCAGCGCGATCCTGGTCTGTGGGCTGGTGAGCTTCTCACGACGTGGACTCAACTACTGCTCCTTGGCCGTGCCCGGGCGCCCGGCCGCCGAACGGCCGAGCTGGTCGTGCTTGGCGGCTTCCAGAAGCTGCGCCCGCAGGTGGCGACCGTGGCGGCGGCTCACCGGCACGTCGCCGGCGGGGGTCCCGGCCACCAGACCGGAGGAGGAGGTCACCCGCAGGTCCCGGACCCACGGGATGGCGATGAGGAAGCCGCGGTGCACCCGGAGGAACCCGGCCGAGGACCACACCTCCTCCAGATACGACAGCGACAGCCGGATCAGGTGGGTGCCGTCGGAGGTGTGCAACCGCACGTAGTCCCCCTGGGCTTCCACGAACTGCACGTCGTCGCGCTTGACGAACACGGTGCGCCGGCCGGTGTCGATCTGGACCACGTGCAGGTCCTCGGCGGGGGAGGAAACGCCGTTGGAGTCGCGCAACTGCGCGATCCGGCCCACGGCCTCGGCCAGCCGCTCGGGACGGATCGGTTTGAGCAGGTAGTCCACCGCACCGATCCCGAACGCCTCCACGGCGTGCGCCTCGGACGCGGTCACGAACACGATCGACGGCGGCTCCGACATGACGCTCAGCACCCGGGCCACGTCCATGCCGTCCAGCCCGGGCATGAGGATGTCGAGGAAGGCGGCGTCGATGCTGGTCGTACCCAACAGTCGTACCGCCGAGGCCCCGTTCGATGCCACCAGGACCTCCGACACCTCGGACATGTCACCGAGGAGGGAGGCCATCTCCTGACGGGTGGAGGCCTCGTCCTCCACCACCAGGACACGGAGCTCGGGCTTCATCACACCACCACCCCGGGTGCGAACCTCGGTACGCGCACGGTCACCTTCGTCCCCTCCCCCAGTGCGGTCTCGATCACCAGACCGTACTCCGGACCGTAGACCGCTCGCAGCCGCTGGTCGACGTTGGCCAGGCCGACGCTGCGGGCCTCGGGTCCGGTACCCGCCAGGAGAGCGCGTGCCAGTTCGGGGTGCATGCCCACACCGTCGTCCTCGATCTCGATGACGCAGAGCGGACCTTCGCCGAAACCGGACACGCTGATGTGACCACGTCCCTCCTTACGCTCCAACCCGTGCCGGATCGCGTTCTCCACGATCGGCTGCACTACCAGGAACGGGAGGGCCACCGGCAGCACCTCGGGTGCCATGCGCACGGTGATGTCCAACCGGTCGTGGAAACGGGCGCGCTGTAGTTCGAGGTAGGTCTGTGTGGCCTCCAACTCGTCGGAGACCGTCGCGTAGTCGCCCTTGTCGGAGAATCCGTACCGCAGGTAGTCGGCGAAGTCCGACAGCAACTCCCGGGCCCGGTCTGGGTCGGTACGGACCAGGGCCGCGATCACTGCGAGGGAGTTGTGCATGAAGTGCGGGGAGATCTGGGCGCGCAGGGTCCGCAGGTCGGCGGCGGCGATCCGTGACCGTGCCCGGCGCAGCGCCGCGTGGTCCAGACTGTCCGAGACCAGCGCCGCGGCCGCCTCGACGTCGGATTCCACCGGTTCACCGATGGCCACCAACGCGCCGGCGAGTTCGTCGGCCACGTGCAACGGGACCGCGCAGATCGAGGTCCCGTCCGCCAGACGGGTGCGAGCGCCTCCGCCGTACTCGAAGACCTGGGACAGGACACCGTCGATCTCCTCGGGGCTCGGCCGGGTCCCGTTCGCGGTGACCGGCCCGTCCAGGTCGGCCAGCAGGACACCCTCCACGGAGAGGATTCGACGCAGCCGTCTGGCGGCCGCGCCCACGTTGCGGCCGTGCAACCCATCCTGAAGATCGACCCCCAGGGCGTGGACTTGGCGCATCAATTCGATGCTCGCCCGGCGATCCGAAGACGGGGGGCGCCGGGAAGGGGGAAGCCACGACAGCCACCGATACGACACGCACTGATCTTATCCCCGCAAAGTGTGTCAACGGTCACGTCGACCCGTTCACCTCTCCGAATCCATGTGGAAGGGCCCGCCACCCCCGGGAGGAGGGGTGACGGGCCGGGACGCACGGTGCGGGGACGGGAGATGTCCACGTTCCGTGCGCGGCCCCCGTAAGCGGCTGGGGGCCAGGGGAGAGGCCTACTAGTGGCTGCCGGCCTTCTCGGCGCCCGCACCGGTGAGGGCGCGGACCTGGAGCATCGCGAACTTGTCGAAGTCCTGCTCCTTGGACATGTACGTGCCGACGACGGCGCACAGGAGGCTGATCGGCACCGACACCAGGGCCGGGTTGGGCAGCGGGAACCAGGCGAAGTCCACGTTCGGCATGAGCGCGGTCTCCGAACCGGACACCACCGGGGAGAAGAACACCAGACCAACGGCGCTGATCAGACCACCGTAGATACCGGCGAGGGCCCCGGAGGTGTTGAAGCGCTTCCAGAACAGGCTCAGCAGCAGGGTCGGCAGGTTGGCGGAGGCCGCCATCGCGAACGCCAGCGAGACCAGGAAGGCCACGTTGAGGTTCTGCGCGAAGATCGCCAGGACGATCGCCACCACACCGACGCCGATGGCCGCGAACCGGGCGACCCTGACCTCTTCGGTGCCGCTCGCCTTGCCCTTGCGGATGACCGAGTTGTAGAAGTCGTGCGCCAGTGAGGACGACGAGGCGATGACCAGGCCGGCGACGGTCGACAGGATCGCCGCGAACGCGGCCGACGCGATGAGCGCCAGCAGGATCGCACCGGCCATCTCACCGCCGATGCGCTCACCCACCACCGAGGCCAGCTGCGGTGCGGCCGTGTTGCCGGCCGGGTCCTGGGCGGTGATGGCCTCGTGTCCGACCAGGGCGGCGGCGCCGAAGCCCAACACCAGGGTCATCACGTAGAAGCTGCCGATGAGGCCGATGCCCCAGTTGACGGACTTGCGTGCGCTCTGCGAGTCGGGAACGGTGTAGAAGCGGATGAGGATGTGCGGCAGACCCGCGGTGCCCAGGACCAGCGCCAGACCGAGGCTGATCAGGTCCAGCTTGTTCCACATGGTCTGGACCGAGTCGCCCGCGACCTCGACGCCGTAGCGCAGACCGGGCTCCAGGAAGCCGGCCGCGTTACCGTCCGCCGCCGCCTGGCTGGCGTTGGCGGCGTCGGTCATCAGCGCGCCGAGGTTGAAGCCGTACAGCGACAGGGTCAGGATCGTGAGCAGCGCGGCGCCGGCCATCAGGATGACGGCCTTGACGATCTGCACCCAGGTGGTGCCCTTCATGCCACCGAAGGCCACGTAGATGGTCATCAGCAGGCCGATGACGACGATGCCGACGATCTTCGCGGTCGGCGCGTCCATGCCCAGGAAGGTCTGACCCTCCTGGATGCCCAGGAGCAGGGCGATCAGGGCGCCCGCGCCGACCATCTGCGCCAGCAGGTAGAAGATCGACACGACGACGGTCGAGACCGCCGCGGCCGTCCGTACCGGGCGCTGCTGCATGCGGTAGGAGAGGACGTCGCCCATCGTGTAGCGGCCGGAGTTGCGCAGCAACTCGGCGACCAGCAGCAGGGCCACCAACCACGCGACCAGGAAGCCGATGGAGTAGAGGAAGCCGTCGTAGCCGAACAGGGCGATCATGCCGGCGATGCCCAGGAACGACGCGGCGGACATGTAGTCACTGCCGATCGCGAGGCCGTTCTGCAACGGCGAGAAACCGCGACCGCCGGAGTGGAAGTCGGTGGCCGAACGGGTGTTGCGGCTGGCCCAGATCGTGATGCCGATCGTGGCCGCGACCATCAGGCCGAAGAGGACCAGGGTGACGAGACGGCTGCTGTCACTCATGGCCGCTTCCTGTGCGAGGATCATCGGCCCGCCTCCTGGTCATTGTCGGCGTTGGCGCCGTTCTGGAGCTCGGCGCGCAGCTCCGCGGCGCGCGAGTCGAAGTTCCGGTTCGCGTACATCGTGTAGAGGATCGCGATGCCGAAGGTCGAGACGAACTGGAGGATCCCGAAGATCAGCGCGACGTTGACGCCGCCGAACAGGTCGATGCCCATCACATCGCGGCCGAAGGCCGTCATCAGCACGTAGAGCAGGTACCACGCCATGAAGGCGATGCTCATCGGGAAGATGAAGCGGTACAGCCGGTGCTTCAGGTCGATGAAACGGGGATCCGCGTGCATGGTCACGTAGGCGGAATCCTTGATGGGCTCGTCCGCGCCCCCGTGCTCCGGTGGGGGCGTTGGATCCTGGGTGGGCCTGTCGGTTGCCATGGTGCGGTACCTCCGGGGGATGGGTGGGACGGTGGCGCTGGTCAGGACACATCTTCATTGGTGTGACCTGTATTACTCGGAACTGTAAGGAGCGACACCCCGAATTGAGCAGAGGGCGCGCCCTGGCGCGCGCCGAACGCGGGGGTGAAGCGTCGAGCGGTCGCCCACCGTGCGATGAACGGTCTCCATTCACGACGAACGGTCGCCGGATGGTCGTGTCCAGAGTCGATGGGATGCGCTTTCCGGTGGTGAGCGACCCCTCCGCGCACCCCCGGAAGACCCTCCCGCGCCCGGTCGTTGTACCGTTCGAGAACCTGTGGACTCCGGACGAGGTGCGCCGTACCCGGTCATGACAAGACGGCGCCTATGTGTTCCCTACGTTCGTGGAGGTAACAGGTCATGGCCTGGTTCGTTCTGGTGATCTCCGGTCTGCTGGAGACCGCGTGGGCGGCGGCGCTCAACGCCTCGCAGGGTTTCTCCCGCTTGTGGCCGTCGGTGACCTTCGTGGTCACGCTGGTGTTGAGCATGGCCGGTCTGGCCTACGCGCTGCGCACCATCCCGTTGGGCACCGGGTACGCGGTGTGGGTGTCCGTCGGCGTGGTCGGCACCGCACTCATCGGTGCCTTCTTCCTCGGGGAGGGCTTCAACGTGCCCAAGGCGCTGTGCCTCATCGCCATCGTCGGCGGCGTCGTCGGCCTCAAGGTGCTGAGCTGACCCACCGCGGCCCCGGCGGAGAGGGCGAATTTCAAGCTCTCCGCCGGGGGTTCCTCAACCCTGCAGCAGTCGCTCCACCACGCGCCCCACGCCGTCCTCGTGGCTGGGCGGGGCCACCAACAGCCCCAGCTCCGGGTCGAGCAATTCCTGGTGGCCGCTCTCCATCGCGTACCCGGAACCCGCCCAGGTGAGCGAGGACCGGTCGTTGGGCATGTCGCCGAAGGCCACGACCTCGTCGCGGGACACCCCCCACTCCTCGCACAGCAGCGCCAGCGTGCTCCCCTTGTTCACGCCGGGCGCGCTCACCTCCACCAACCCGGCCGAACCGGAGTAGGTCACCTCCGCCAGGGGGCCGACGGAATCGCGCGCCGCGTCGTGCATCAGGTGCACGGGCATAGCGGTGGACCGGGCGAGGAGTTTGGTGACGGGGTTCGCCGCGGCCAACAAGGAGTCGGTGTCGTCCAGAACCCCGCTCACCCACTCGGGGAGCATCCAGGATTCCAGCCGGTAGTCGGCGTCGTGGTAGAAGCCGACGCCGGTCTCCACCGCGAACCCGACCCCGGGCAGAGCGCCTCGAAGCTTGTCCACGAGGGTTCCGGAGGTGTCGCGGTCGATCGCCCTGACGAGCGGATCGCGGTCGGGTCTCTGGGTGTGGGCGCCGTTTCCGCAGACCACGGCGGCGCAGTCGAACAGGTCGGCGATGGCCGCGGTGGTACGGGGTGGTCGGGCGGTCACGATGACCACCCGTACCCCGGCGTCGACGGCGTCGTTCAGTGCCCTGCGGTTGCGTTCGGAGACCTCACCCGATCGGCCCAGGAGGGTGCCGTCGAGGTCGGTGGCGATGACACGGGGAAGGACCATGGGGCGAATTATGGCCGTCCCCGGTGACGGTTTCGAAGGGTTTGTCGCTACTTCTCACCCGGATGTGTCAGGAACCACGGAGATCCGGGATTCGCTCGATCACCCCGCCCCGGAACACCTCGTACAGGTCCAGGGACTCCAGGTGGACGTACCCGATGTGGCAGTCGCAGGTGGTCAGCGGGCACCCCGAGGGCCCGAGCCGGTCACGGAAGGACCCGTCGTACAGGTTGCCCAGGGAACGATCCACGAAGTGGCAACGCCGTACGTTCCCGTCCCCCTCCACGGACAGCACACTGTCACCGGTACGACAGGGAAGATCACGACTGGGGTGGGGCAGCCGGCTGTAGTGGAAGTGCGGGTCGATCCGCTGCCACGTCGCCGCTTCGGCGTCGGTGTAGGAGAGACCCTCGGCCGCGTTCACCCACAGGTACACCTCCTCGGGCAGGGCGGCGCGCATGAGCTCGGCCGCCGCCAGGTGCTCGGGCAGTCCCACCACGCCGACGCTGAACCGCACGCCGAGGTCGAGGAGCTCGCGCGCCTTGGCCAGGAACCGTTCGTGGGAGACCTCACCGGGATGGTAGGTGGTCCACAGCGCGGCCGAGGCGAGGTCGCAGTCGGCGAGCCAGCCCACCCGCCCGCTCACGTTGGTCTGGATCGCCACCCGATCCACGTGCGGCAGCCGGCTGAGCCGGACGATCGCCCGCCGGTACCAGGAACGGACCAGGCCCTCGCCCCAAGGGGTGAACAGCACCGAGACCCGGGTGCCGGGGTCGGCTTCGGCCCGCTCGGCCACCCAGTCGGTGAAACGCTCCAGAGCGGCCCGGTCCGCCCGCAACGTGTCGGGGGAGTCCCGGCGCTTGGCGAACGGACAGTACGGACAGTCGTAGTCGCAGCTGGCCAACGGGCCCCGGTAGAGCAGGGTCAGGTGAGCGGGCAGGGGAGTGCGCGCGGGCGGACCCACGGTCGGGTCCGGAAGCGGTACGGGAGAGACGGACGGCACGGGTTCACCCCGCCTCGTACTCGGCCATGAGCCGGTTCACCCGAACCGAGAACAGGTCCGGGCCGATCGCGTCGGAATGGGCCAGACCCTCTTCGGTGAGCCGGATCGTCGTCGCGTCGACGGAGTCCTCCCCGGAGACCAACCACCCGCGCGCGGCCAGTGCGCCGAACTCCTCGGCGAGGTCCGTCACGGGGTGGGCGCCGAACCGTTCGGTGTAGGCCCGCGCGTCCAGTCCCTCCACCCTCAGCAGCGACTGGAGGACGTGGCGGCGCCGACGTTCCTCCCCGTCCAGGTGGAACCCCACCTCGGCGCGGGCGAAGTCCTCGGCGTCGCGACCCACGTAGTCCTCGATGATCGACCGCACCTTCCCCACCCCCACCGCGTAGTCGAACGAGTAGTGGGTGCCGCAGGTGTACGAACGCGCCCCGCAACCCAGACCCACCATGCCGTCGGTCTGGCAGCAGTAGTCGGGGCCGGCCGCCTCGGTGGCGTCCGCCCGCCGGAACATACGCATGGACACCTGCTCGTAGCCGTGATCACGCAGGTGGTCGCGGCCCTGTCGGTACAGGGACAGGCGGTGGTCGTCCCACTCCCGGGCACGGCGGCCCAGCCCGGTCAACGGCCGCACGTACAACGGGTAGAGGTAGACCTCCTCCGGCCGCCACGACAGCGCCGTGTCCAGCGAGTACCGCCAGGTGTCCGGGGTCTGCCGCTCGATCCCGTAGATGAGGTCGACGTTGAGGTCGGCGTCGGTGCACGCCCGGATGTCGGCCAGGGCGCGGTCCACCTCCGTGCGCTTCTGTGGCCGTCCGGCGGCGTGCGCCTCACTGTCGATGAAGCTCTGTACGCCCATGCTGATCCGGGTGGCGCCGCGCTCGTCCAACACCCTCAACCGGTCCGGGGTGGCGGTGGCGGGCGAGGTCTCCACAGAGGTGGGGATCGAGGTCAGGTCCACACCGAGGGTGCGTTCGAGCAGGTCGTAGACGCGGACGAGTTCCTCGTCGGTCAGGTAGGTGGGGGTGCCGCCGCCCAGGGCCGCGCGGGCGAACGACGCGCCCTCGGGCAGGCAGGAGGCGACCACCTCGGCCTGCCGTTCCAAGGCGTCGAGGAAGGCGGTGACCTGCTCGGCCGGCGGAGTGGAACGGGTCAACAGGTTGCAGAACCCGCACCGCATCTCGCAGAACGGGATGTGGGCGTACAACGACAGCGCGCTCACGTCCTCGCCCCGCCACAGGTCGCTCAACCTGGGCCGATCATCGAAGGGACGGTAGGCGGTCTTGTGCGGGTAGGCGTACACGTACGAGCGGTACGGGGAGTCCGCGCGCACCGCTTCGGTCATGGGGACGATACTCACGCCGCTGCCTCCTCGGAGCTTTCGGGGACCTCGGAACGGTAGCCGTGCGGCAGGACCGCGTGAGTGTAGGGGACGGTCCACACGACCTCGTGGCCGATCCGGTGACCGGTGTGACCGTCCTCGCCGTAGGCGGTGCCGTGGTCGGAGCACACGATCGCGAAACAGGGGCGTCGGGCGGCCATCGCCGCCAGGAGCGGCGGTAGGTGCCGGTCCACGTACTCCAGGGCGGCCGCGTGGCTGGAACGGGTGTCCCCGTCCTCCCGGGTCGCTCCGGGTCGGTGGAACCAGTTGGGCTGATGCAGGGCGGCCACGTTCAACAACAGGAACAGGGGACGTTCGGCGGGGACGCTCCGGCTGATCCGCACGGCGCGTTCGACCTGGTTCTCGAAGGAACGGGGATCGGTGACCCCGAACGACTCCTCCCAGTGGCTCTCGGCGAACAGGTCCGGCAGCACCGACCCCAGCGCCGACCGGCGATTGAAGAAACCCGTGCCGCCTACACAGGCGGTGTGATAGCCCTCGGCCGCCAGCCCGGAGGCCAGATCGGCGGTCTCGAAGGTCCACGTGCCGGGGGCGGTGGACACACTGCCGGGGAACGACGCCGCGAACAGACGCGGGTGCGGTCCCGGCGCGGCGGGTGTGGGCAGGAACCCGGCGAGCATCGCCAGGTGGGAGGCGTAGGTGAAGCTCGCCGGCGCGTGCCGTTCCTCCCAGCCGCCCTCGGGCAGCAACCGGGCCAGATGGGGCGTGCGCCCGGCGGCGGCGAGTTCGACCGCCACGTCGTACCGCAGCGTGTCCAGGGTGAGCAGGAGGAGGTCGTGCGTGCCCACCACGGTGTTCATGTCCGGGGTGGCCCCCGGCCGGGTGGACCCGGGCGTACTGGTGTTCAACGGTGTTCCAAGGTGGGTGTCGAGGGTGACGGGTCGGAGTGAGGGGAGGGCAACGGGAACCGGCCGGTCGCGAGCGCGTGCAACTGTTCGGTGTGCGTGCTCCGGCCCTCGTGCAGGACCCGCGGGAGCAGATCGCCGAAGGCGTTCACCTCGCAGATCGTGAAACGGCGCCACCCCGGGGAGAGCATCAGGTCCACCCCGGCGTGCAGGGTCGAACCGAAGACCCCGGCCGCCGCCTCCGCGGTGAGCATGGCTTCCCGCCACGAGTGCGGTCCCATGCTCTCCCGGAGCGTGTCCACGTCGCCACGGGCGTTGCCCAGGTGCAGGTTGGTCAGCGGGGAGCGTGAGGAACGCACCACGACGTGGGTGGCGCGGCCGGCGACCACCAGTACCCGCAGATCCACCACACGTCCGTCGAAGCCGGCTTTGGGCAGCCAACGTTCCACGTGCAGGCCGTCCGGGGCCAAAGCGTCCACGACGGCCGCCACCTCCGCCTCGGTGGTGTAGGTGCGCGGTCGCAGCGAGTTGAACAGCATCACCGACCCGTCCTCCGCCCGGGTGAGGTCGGCGGAGGTGACCGCCTTGATCCTGCCCGCCCCTCCGGTGGCCAGAGCGATCACCCCGGAGGCGGAGGAACCGTGCGCGGGTTTGACGAACACCCGGCGCAGGCGGTGCTCGTCCATGCGCTCGCGCAGGGACGTGTAGCCGGTGACCGGATCCGGCAGAGCGTCCGCCACCGGTACCTCGGCCGCCGCCAGACGCGCGTGGGCGCGGCGCTTGTCGCACATGTCGACCAGATCGGCCGGGTCCTGCACCAGGTGCGTGCCGGGGGTGGCGACCACCAGGGCGGACAGGCGGTCCAGGGCGCGGACGAACCCACGGTGCTGGTCGGCGGTGCCCTCCGCCCGGTACAGGTCGGGGTCCGTCGCCCATCCGCGCAGTAGACGGGCCGTGGTGACGTCCTCGCCCGGTGAGTCCACCCGCACCACCGCGCCGGGAGGCAGCGACGGCGACGCGGCCGGGTCGGCCAGCTCGTGCCAGGGCAGCACCATCGGCTCGGGCCACCCCGCCTCCCGCGCGGCCTCCGCGAACAGTGTGCGGCGCCGGTTACCGGGCACGCACACCACGACCAGTGGCCGACCGGCCAGGGGAACGCTCACTCGGTGACGGAGGGGTAGTAGGCGTACTCGTCGTCGGGGTCGTCGCTGTCGGGCACCTCGCGCTCGGAGAGGTCCACCTCCAGGCCTGCCGCCGCGAACGCGGCGCGCACCCGCTCCGTGTCCTCCTCCGACAGGTAGTGGTGATGCAGGTCCAGGCTCTCCAGATGGGCCAGAGCGGGGACCGAGGCGAGCAGGTGGTCCACGTCCCGGCCGCGCAGCGAACCCTCGGAGAGGTCCACGGTGGTCAGACGGGCGAGCACGGGCGCCTCGACCAGGGCGCGCAGCCACAGGCCGGTGTCCTGGGCGTTGCGCAGACCCAGGTGACGCAGGCGCGGGAAGACGTCGCCGGACAGCAACGGGGCGAAGTCCTCGGGGGTGGCGTCACCGCCGTACTGGTCGATGCCCAGCCACAGCTCCAGGTGCTCCAGATTCGGTAGTCCGCAGGAGAGGACCTGGCGTACGAGGCTTCCTGGCAGGCCACCGCTCTGGAGCGTCAGGGAGCGCAGACCGGTGTGCTCGGGCACCCGCAAGGCCAGCGTGCTCGCGTCCGGGAAGCCGCCGCCGTCGCCCGTGCCACGGACCGTCAGTTCCGCCAGCCGAGGGTAGGCGGCCACGAGCGGCGCCAGATCGTCCTGCTGGATCCAGGAGATCTCGGCCTCCTCGTACGTGAGGTCACCGAAGAACAGCGAGCGCAGCGCGGGGAAGGCGGCGGCGTGTTCGATGAGGGCGTCCCGCACCCCGACGGAGGAGACCTCGGGGTCGTCGTACAACCCCCAGTCACCGATGACCAGGGCGACGATCCGGGTGGTGTCCACGTCGCGGACGAACCGGGTCAGATAATCGGCGAGCTCCTCGCCGTCCTCACCGACGCGCAGTCGCCAGGCCACGTCACCGGGGGCGGCCATGGCCTTGTCCATTCGCTCCCGTTGAGGAACGGACGTCGGTGCCTCCTCGCCGTTCCTACGGGCCTGGTGGGAAGCCGCGCGCAGGTAGTCCTTCTCGACGCCCTCCGACAGGAAGTCCACCACGGGTAGTCCCGCGTACTCGGTGAGGTGTTCGCCGTTCATGCGCGTTCCTTCTCTCGGGTCCAGGGCCGCTGCCAGGGGATGCGCTATTTCTAGCAGCGCCAGAGGACACTCTCGCCGGATCAGGGCTGTTCGTGCCGGCAGACCATCTCCTGCTCGACGATTTCCCGGGCCTCGCACAGCAGGGTCATGCGCTCCTCCAGGTCCGCCAGGTGCGCGGTCAGGATCGCCCGCCGCTCCGCCGGGTCCGGGTTGTCCAGGACCTCGCGGATCCGGGCCAGGCTCATCCCGGCGCGCTGGGCCCTGAGCACCACCTCGACACGGCATCGATGCTCCTCGGTGTAGCGTCGCCGCCCGCCCTGGCGCCGGGCGGGGATCAGCACACCGACCTCTTCCCAGTGCCGAAGCACGTGCGGGGCCAACCCGTACTCGGCCGCCAGATCGCCGATGGAAAGCTCTCCGCGTTCCTTCTCACTTGACCTCATGTCCACATGAAGTTCCAGACTGGTCCCGATGTCAAGGAGGCCGACATGGACGAACGGACCAGGCGGGTGCGCGGTGACTGGGACCGCGCCGCGAACACGTACGACCGCGGGGAGCGGCTCCAGCGTCTCCTCGTCGGAAGGACCAGGGAACGGCTGTGCGCACGGGCGCGTGGCCGGGTGCTGGAGGTGGCGGTCGGTAGCGGCCACAACCTGCCGTACTACCCCGGTGGGGTGGAACTCAGCGGGGTCGACCTCAGCCCGGAGATGCTCGCCCGCGCCCGTGAACGGGCCACCCGGTCGGGCCTGCAAGTGGACCTGAGGGAGGACGATGCCCAGGACCTGGGGTTCGCCGACTCCGACTTCGACACGGTGGTCTGTGCCCTGGCGTTCTGCGTCATCCCCGACCAACGCCGGGCCCTGGAACAGATGCGGCGGGTGCTGCGCCCCGGCGGACTGCTCCTGCTCGTCGACCATATCGAGTACACGCGGTGGCCCGGCCGGAAACGGGAGGAACGGAAGGCGAACCCGAGGCGCCTGCCCAGGGCGATCGCCCAGGAGGTGGGGTTCACGGTCCTGGAACACGGGCGGACCGTGTTCGGCCTGGTCGAGCACGTGGTGGCGTCCAGGGCGGACTGAGTCGATCCGGTGGCGGCGCTGTGGCGGGAGGACCCCGGGAACCGGTGTGAGAGCGGGGCCATGGCTGCTCACAGTGAGCTTTGTGACTTCTGGGAGCACCGTCTCGAAGGGGACCGACCCGGCCCGGGGAAACGGTTCGTTCGAGGCTTACCGTGCACGGCCGGATACGGTTGGACCACAAACTGTGCCGGGCCGCACCCCAGGGGCGGCCCGCGGCAGACGGCCTGTTCCGGGAGGCGACCGTATGCTGAGACGTTCTACCGTCATGACCTGGGTTCGGCGAGGGCTCTTGGGGCTCCTCGCCACTCAGATCGCCGTGGTGGCGACCCTCATCGGGATCGACCACTGGCGAAAGAAGGTGCGCCCGCACCGGGTGAACTTTCCCCGTACCGAACCCACGTCCCTGCCGATCGGGGGCAACACCACCACCGTCTACACCTATGGCGCCGACCTGTTCGAGGACATGCTCGGGGCCATCCGCGGTGCCCGCCGTCGCGTCCTCTTCGAGTCCTTCATCATCAAGTCCGACGCCGTCGGCCGAGAATTCAAGGACGCTCTGATCGAGGCGGCCGAACGCGGTGTCGAGGTGTACGTCGTCTACGACGGTTTCGCGAACCTGGTGGTGCCCCGTCGGTTCTTCGAGTTCCCATCCTCGGTACGGGTCCTGCGCTACCCGGTGTTCCGGCTCGGGATGCTGCTCCTGGACGTGCGCAAGTCCGGCCGGGACCACCGCAAGATCCTCAGCGTCGACGGCGAGGTCGGTTTCGTCGGCGGGTTCAACGTCGGCTCCACCTACGCGATGGAGTGGCGCGACACCCACCTACGGGTGGCCGGCCCGGTGGTGTGGGAGCTGGAGAACGCCTTCGTCGACTTCTGGAACAGCAACAAGGCCGCGAACGAGCCCGAACTGGACGGGTTGGGCGCGACCGAGTGGGACCCCCGCATCCGTGTCCACCGCAACATTCCCGAACAGCTCATCTACCCGATTCGGGCGATGTTACTGGAGGCGCTGGACCGCGCCAAGGACAGGGTGCTCTTCACCCAGGCGTACTTCATCCCCGACCAAGAGCTCACCAACGCGCTCATCGGGGCCGCCGGCCGGGGGGTGGACGTCAACGTCCTCGTCCCGGAGAACTCCAACCACGTCGTCGCGGACTGGCTGGCGCGCGGTCGCTACTCCGAGCTGCTCCGCGGAGGGGTGCGGCTGTGGCTCTACCAGGGCACGATGGTGCACGCCAAGACCGCCACGGTGGACGGCCGGTGGAGCACCATCGGCACCGCCAACGTGGACCGGCTCAGCCTCATCGGCAACTACGAGATCAACGTGGAGCTCTTCGACGAGGGTGTGGCCGAGCACCTGGAGCGGGTCTTCGACACCGACCTCACCAACGCCCGTGAGCTGACCGAGGAGGAGTGGCGCGGCCGCCCCGTCATGGCCAAGTTCAGCGAGATCGTCCTGGCCCCGTGGCGTAGCTTCCTCTGAGGGTGTGCCCGGGCCGCGGGCGCGTCGGGTCTTCCGCCGGGTCAGTCCTCGGGGGCGGGCCTGGGGAACCTGCGAGGGAAGAACGTATCGGGGTCCGCGCGGCGGGGGCGCGGCCCGCCCCAGTGCTGCGGCCCCGGGTGAGGGTCCCTGCTGAGGGCCGACGCGATCGCCGAGGGCGATCCACCTCGCTGCCGCCCTCGTGTCCGACCGTTCTCCCGCTCGGTGTCGCGTCCGGTCCCGTCTTCCTCGTTCGCCACCCGGCTCACCCCCGTTCGCCCCGGATCATGCACGTCCGGCCTGGTCGGCCGGGTCTCCATGATCGGGGGCGAGGCCCCGGGAAGTCCGCCCCGACACGACGTGGACGGCGAACTCCGTCCAGGGATCTCCCACGGTGGGGGCCTTCGTGGAGCGGATACATCCGGAAGGTCGTGATTCGGGCCGGATCGGTGTCGAATGTGCGATCCGCAACACTTGTGGGGACTTTGCCGTCGGTGGGGGAAGTCGTGGAGCGGTAAAAGAGAGTGGGCGCCCTCCCCGATGAAGGGGTGGCGCCCACGCTGTGTACTGCGGCCCCGGCAGGATTCGAACCTGCGGCACCCGCTTTAGGAGAGCGGTGCTCTATCCCCTGAGCTACGGAGCCTTGGTTTTGGCGGAGGTTACCCCGCCGCGGGGTCAAGACTAACTCAGGATGGGCGTGCATGGGATGCCGATTGATGTTCCGACAGTACTGCGGGGGCACGCTGTGTGCGCGGCAGAGTACGCTGACCTACGATTGGTTGTCCTGGTGACGGTGTGATGTTGTTCATGTCGCGTGTCGTGATTATGACGCCTTGAGCGTTACGGTCACTGTGGGTTGATGGACGTGACATCTATCGGTGACCCGATGACCAGGCCTTCAGCCGGGGGTCGAGTGGGACGCCCCGAAGGGGAACGACTCGACGCCCGTGGCAGTGGCCGCCGTATGGAACTGTCCAGTGTGTCCGTATGTGGACATGTAGTACGTTGCCATGCGGCCACGAGTAGATGTTCGAGGAAAAGCAGCCGGAGGATCATTCGTGCCGTTCACTTCTGATTCGGCGCGGCGCAGGTTCCGCATGTCGCGTGGCGGGGCGCTGGCCGCCCTGAGCCCGTCGCAGCGGGTCCGGATGACGCAGGCGCTGACGCTCGTGCTGGTCACCGCGCTGCTCGTCGTCCCATTGCCGCACGCCGCATTGGCGCCCGCTTCCGCCGAGGCCAGCCTTGAGGATCTTCGGGGCAACGCCGAGGACGCGACCCAGGAGCTGGAAGACGCCACCGACGAGTACGTCGAGCGGCAGGAGGCCATGGAATCGGCCCAGGAGGACCTGGTCGGGACGCTCCACGACCTCCAGCAGATCGAGGTCGACCTCGGTGAGATGCGCGAACCACTCGCCCAGCTCGCCAGCACCATGTACCAGCAGCCCGACGCCGGACTGCTCGGCATCCTCGCCACCGGTGACCTCGACGAGGATCTCCAGACCCAGTCCTACGCCGCCAAGCTGTCCGAGGACAATCAGGCGCTCATCCAGGACGCCACGGACCTGCGTGAGGAGCAGGTCGGGTTGGCGAGCGAGGCCCAGGAGCTACAGACCTTCACCCAGCTGGAGCAGGCGGAACTCGCCGCTCGGGTGGACGACCTGCGTGCCCAGTCCGAGGAGAGCACCAACGCGCTCACCGACGAGCTGGAATCACGCGGTCTGGACCCCGACACCTTCATGGCCGCGGCGGACTGTGACGCCTCGGCGGGTTCCAAGGCGGACGGCTACCCCAACGGGCTGCTGCCACAGGATTCCCTGTGCGAGATGTACGAAGGGCACTTCCTGAGAGCGGACGCCGCGAAGGCCTTCCTCGAACTCAACATGGAGCACGTCGAGCAGTACGGCGAGAACATCTGCATCACCAGCTCCTACCGCGACCTGCCCAACCAACACCGCGTGTACGGGGAGGTGGCGCCCGGTTTCGCCGCGGTCCCGGGCACGAGCAACCACGGTCTGGGACAGGCGATCGACCTGGGCTGCGGTATCCAGAACTTCCGTTCCGAGAAGTGGAACTGGATGGAGACCAACGGGGGGGCGCACGGCTGGGTCCACCCGGCGTGGGCCAAGTCCAGCCCCTTCGAACCCTGGCACTGGGAGTACGAGGGCTGATCGGCCCGTGAACCCGGAGGGCGGCCCCGCGGGGCCGCCCTCACGCTTATGCGGGGTTCACCGCGATCTCCGGGGTGACCTCACTGGTGCAGTGGGCGCACTTACTGGCCTTCTTGTCGATTTCGGAGAAGCAGTGCGGGCACTCGCGGGTGGTGGCTTCCTCCGCCTTGATGAACTTCTCCATGAGCTTGCCGAGCGGCAGCACCACGAGGAAGTACAGGATCGCCGCGGTGATCAGGAACGAGATCAGGGAGTCGATGAAGGAGCCGTAGAGGAACCGGCTCTCGTTGATCTCGAAGTAGAGGTCGCCGAAGGTGGGCACGCCCCCGAAGATGCCGAGCAGCGGGGTGATGAATCCCTCGGTGAACGCGGTGATGAGACTGGCGAAGACGGAGCCGATGACGACCGCGACGGCCAACTGCACCAGGTTTCCCTGGAGCAGGAACTTCTTGAAGCCTTCCATGGGGTACTGCCCTACGTGTTCGGAGATGTTCGGAAGACGCCGCAGGTGGGCGCCTCGCATAGCTTTCACCAGCTCTGGTCATGGGTCAACCGCGGATGGTGACGGACAGTCGTGAAACGGTCGCGTGACCCGCCAGTGCGCGAGCCTCCTCGGCGGTGGCCGCGATGAGGATCAGCGCACCGCCCTCACCGGTGGCGCCGTCCTCCGCCGGCACACCGAGCACCGGGCGGTCGCCGACGACCTCGATCGCCGGCCCCGCGCGGGCGGGCGGGCCGCCGAGGTCGTCCATGGCGCCGGCGGCCAATACGTCGACCCTGCTGCCGGGGGAGAGCAGGGCCACCGCTCCGGGGTCGGAGACCCGGACCGGCACCGCCACCATGTCGGGACCATAGGGAGCGGCGGGCGGCTCACCCAGACGGGCGTCGGTCAGCACCTCGCCCGCGCGCAGGGGTGCGTTCGGCACGAGTCCGGTGGGTGGGTCGTCGGGGGAGAGGGCGCCCTCGGGGAGCAGTCGATCCGGCACGGTCCGGCCGGTGAGGTCGGCCTCGGTCATCGGCCCGGAGGCGTCCAGGTCGCGGGTGGCGACCAGGACCTCCGTGGCGGGTTCGGGAGGGGGTCGCAGGACCATGACGGCGGCGATCGCCGCGAGAGCCGTCAGAAGGGCTGCCACGGCGCGGCGGTACCGGTCCAGAAGACGGAGGAGCCCACGCCGGTGGCGGTAGGGGGTGGTGGTCATGCCTTCAACGCTAGAACGGCGGAAGGGGGTCGGAACGGTTGTCCACAGGGTGGATTCCCAGCGATCGTCCACATGACGCCGAGCAGTCGGGAGGCCCCGACCCCTGACACTTCGACGGGTCTCACGCACGCGAAAGCGCCGCCGGAGGATCCCGGCGGCGCGGACAGGTCAACGGAAAAAGGGGGGCTCAGCTCGTGCTGCTGCTCGCGGTGGTGGTGCTGCCTGCGCTCTTGCCACCGTTCGAGGAGTCGCCGCCGGAGGAGGCGCTCTTGGTGGCGGAGTCACCGGACTTGGCGGAGTCTCCGGACCCGCTGGAGTCGGAGGACTTGGCGTCCTTGCCCTCGGCGGAGCCCGAGCCGGCCTTGGTCGAGCTGTTGGAGCTGCTCGTGTTGCTGTCGGTGCGGTAGAAACCGGAGCCCTTGAAGACGATCCCCACGGCCGAGTACACCTTGCGCAGGCGTCCCTCGCACTCGGGGCATACCGTCAGCGAGTCGTCGCTGAAGCTCTGCACGACCTCCATCTGAGCGTCGCACTCGGTGCACGCGTACTGATACGTAGGCACTGTTCCGGGTCCTCCTTGCTGGCACTCTCACCCGTTGACTGCTAAATAGTACGCGTTCGCCGACCACGGCCGCGACCGCCCCTCGTTCCGGGGCGTTCACCTGCGGGAAGGGGCATCGCACTTCTCGATCGCCGGGCGACACGACCGCAAGCGACAACGTCCCGGGCGGACCGCTTAATCCCGGGTCCGACCTCGGCCCGAGCTCCGATCTCGGCCCCCGGTGGGCCAGACCGGGGAGCCCGGATCGAACACGTGCAGACCTCCGCTCGGGGTGACCACCCCGTCCACGGGACGGTCATGGGGCTCGGAGGGCAATTCCGCGACGAACTCCTCGTCGTGGACCAGTGCGATGGCCGGGGAGTGCGGTCCCTTGTGCGCCAGGGCGCGGTCGTAACAGCCCGCCCCGCGCCCCATGCGTACGCCGTGACGGTCCACCGCCAGAGCCGGGCAGATCACCGCGTCCGCGCGGCCCAGGACCTCGGGGCCGTAGCGGTGCCCGGTGGGTTCCACCAGCCCGTGCCCGGCCGGGGCGAGGGAGTCGGGGCCGTCGAAGGACGCCCAGTCCAGGGTGCCGTCCGGTAGGAAGATCGGTAGTAGGACGTACGTGCCGCGCTTCCACAGCGCGTGCACGAGCCTGCGCGTGTCGGGTTCGCCGCCGACCGAGTGGTAACAGGCCACGGTGCCGCCCATGGCCAGCCAGGGCAGCCCCATCAGGGTGTCGCGGACCACCGACCCCACCCGGTCGCGCTCCCGCGGCATCCGGGTCCGACGTTCGGCGAGAACGCGCTCGCGCAGTGCGCGCTTGTCGGCCCGGTCGTGGTTGTTCGGATCACCCATGCGACTCAGTGTGGCACCGCCCGCTCGCACGCGCCTTCGAGTGCCCGTACGGCCCGTCCGGGTGAACTCCGGGTGGCGTTTTCTCCGCCTTCATCCGAAAGGGTGGGGACTTCTCGTCGCCGCCTCCGTCGACCCAACCCGAGAACGGCTCGCTCTGCCCTAAAGTGCCTGTCCATGAGCGCCGACATCGACCAGACGCGTCCCCCGACCTCCGCCGTCACCAAGGCGGTCGTCCCGGCGGCGGGTCTGGGCACCCGTTTCCTGCCCGCGACCAAGGCCACTCCCAAGGAGATGCTGCCGATCGTGGACAAACCCGCGATCCAGTACGTCGTGGAGGAGGCGGTGGAGTCGGGGCTCCACGACGTTCTCATGATCACCGGGCGGAGTAAGCGCTCCATCGAGGACCACTTCGACCGCGCATATGAGCTGGAGGTGGCCCTGAAGGCCAAGGGCGACACGGAGCGACTCCGATCGGTCCGCGAGTCCAGCGACCTCGCCCAGGTCCACTACGTTCGCCAGGGTGAGCCCCGCGGCCTCGGGCACGCCGTGCTGTGCGCGGAAGCGCACGTGGGCGACAACCCCTTCGCAGTGCTGCTGGGCGACGATCTCATCGAGACCGCCGACCTGCTGCGGCGCATGATCGAGGTGCGCCGTGAACACGGTGGCAGCGTCGTGGCGCTCATGGAGGTGGAGCCCGAGCAGGTCTCCCTCTACGGCTGCGCCGCGGTGGAACCCACCGAGGAGGACGACGTCGTCACGGTCACCGACCTGGTGGAGAAGCCCTCGCGGGAAGAGGCACCGAGTCGTTGGGCGGTCATCGGCCGTTACGTGTGCGACCCCGCCGTCTTCGAGGTCCTGCACCGCACCCCGCCGGGCCGTGGCGGTGAGATCCAGCTGACGGACGCCCTGCTCGAACTCGCCCGTACCAAGCCCGAAGAGGGCGGTGGCGTACGCGGGGTCCTGCTACAGGGGCAGCGCTACGACACCGGCAACAAGGCCGACTACATCCGCACAGTGGTGGACTTCGCCTGCCGGCGTCCGGACCTGGCGGAGGAGCTCCTGCCCTGGCTGCGCGAGTTCGTCGACCGTCACGACAGGACCGATCGGAGCTGATCTCGACGGAGCCGACCAGGCCGGACGGCCTGGTCGGCACGTCCCAGCGGTGCCAGTGGTCACAATGGGGTGGGGACGGACCACGAAAGTGGGACGTTCCCAGCGCGCACCCGAACCGGAGGGACCCCATGAAGAGCGTCGAACAGCACGTCTCCGATCTGCTGGCACTGGTCGCCGTGCCCGAGGCGACGGAGCTCGACCTGCTCCGGGCCCACGGGACGGTGCTGGCCGAACCGGTGTTCTCCGCGGTGTCCCTGCCGGGCTTCGACAACTCCTCGATGGACGGTTACGCCGTACACGCCGCCGATCTGGAACACGCCTCGCCCGCCACCCCGGTCAGACTGCCGGTGGTGGCCGACATCCCGGCGGGCGACCCGTCCCCGAGCGCGATCCGCCCCGGCCTGTGCGCGCGCATCATGACCGGCGCACCCATGCCCACGGGCGCCGACGCCGTCGTCCCGGTCGAGTGGACCGACGGCGGGAGCGTGGAGGTCCTCATCGAACGTCCCGCCACGCCCGGTGGGTTCGTACGCCGGAGCGGAGAGGACGTGGAGGAGGGCGCGAGGGTACTGAGCGCCGGGAGCCTGATCGGCGCGGGGGAGATGGGTGTGCTCGCGGCGGTAGGCCGACGGACCGTTCCGGCCCTCCCCCGGCCCAGGGTCGTGGTTCTCTCCACGGGGGAGGAACTGGTCGAGCCCGGGCGCCCGCTCGGCCCCGGCCAGATCTACGAGTCGAACAGCTACATGATCGCGGCGGCCGCGAAGGAGGCCGGTGGTGAGGTGCACCGCCACGGCTCCGTCGGAGACGACCCGGTCAGCGTCCACGACGCCCTGGACGGGCTGCTGCTCCGCGCCGACATCGTCGTCACCACCGGCGGCGTCAGTATGGGCGCCTACGACGTGGTCAAGGAGGTGCTCAGCAGGCAGGGCACCGTCGAGTTCACCTCGGTGGCCATGCAACCCGGCAAGCCTCAGGGCTACGGCACGATCGGCCCGGACAGGACCCCCATCATCACGCTGCCGGGCAACCCGGTGAGCGCCTTCGTCTCCTTCCAGATGTTCGTACGGCCGGTGCTGCGGAAGCTGCGCGGTCTCGACCCGGGGCCCCTGCCCGGTGTGCGCGCCAGGCTGTCCACCGCGGTCACCTCGCCGAAGGGACGACGCTCCTACCTGCGCGCGGTGCTGGAACCGGCGGCCCCCGGCGCCGAAGTGGCGCACACCGTCGCGCCCGCGGTCCGGCAGGGTTCACATCAACTGTCCGCGCTGGCCGACGCCAACGGACTCCTCGTCGTTCCGGAAGAGGTCACCGAGCTGCCGGCCGGCGCGGTCGCCGAGGTCCTGGCACTGCCCGGGCACTGACCTGAGACGGTCCCGACGCCGTTGTCACCGTGGAGGAGTACGGTCATCCGTGGGACGCGCCACCGCGCGCCCCACGCGGCCGGCGCACCGATGGCCGTGTGGTCCACACGCGAAGACAACGGGTGACCCCGATGACCGAGACCCCGAAGCCGGCGGCGCACCCCTCCGGCCTCACCCACCTCGACGAGTCCGGCGCCGCGCGCATGGTCGACGTCTCCCGCAAGGACGTCAGTGCCCGTAGTGCCACCGCCACCGGTCGGGTCCTGCTCAACACCGCGACCATCGCCGCCCTGCGCGGCGGTGAGGTGCCCAAGGGCGACGCCCTCGCGGTCGCGCGCATCGCCGGCATCCAGGGGGCCAAACGCACCCCGGACCTGGTGCCGTTGTGCCACCCCATCGCGGTGCACGGCGTCGACGTGGACCTGACGGTCCTCGATGACGGCGTGGACATCTCCGCCACGGTCCGTACCGCCGACCGCACGGGTGTCGAGATGGAGGCGCTCACCTGCGTGATGACCGCGGCGCTGGGCCTGGTCGACATGGTCAAGGCCATCGACCCGGAGGCCGAGGTCACCGCGGTCAGGGTCGAGGAGAAGCTCGGGGGAAAGAAGGGGCACTGGAAGCGTGGTGACTGAGTCGAGAGAACGGTCGCCGCACCGGGTCGCCGTGGTCACCGCCTCGAACCGGGCGGCCGCCGGGGTCTACCCGGACCGTTCCGGGCCGGTGATCGTGGAGCGTCTGCGGGACCTGGGCTTCACGGTGGTGGGGCCCTGGGTGGTGTCGGACGGTCCACCGGTGACCGCGGCGCTGTTGCGCGCGCATGGTGAGGGGGCCGACGCCGTGCTCACCACGGGTGGCACCGGCCTCACTCCGCAGGATCGCACCCCTGAGGCCACCCGCCCCCTACTGTCCTTCGAGGTCCCCGGGATATCCGAGGCGCTGCGCGCGGCGGGACGCGACAAGGGGATACCCACGGCGATCCTCTCCCGTGGTCTGGCGGGGGTCGTGGAGCGGGACGGGCACAGCATGCTCGTGGTGAACCTGCCCGGCTCCCGGGGCGGTGTGCGTGACGGAATGGACGTGCTGGCACCCGTTCTGAGACACGCGGTCGACCAGATGCGGGGCGGTGACCACCCTCGGTCGGAATGAGACCCGGTAATGACCACAATCACATCCCGGGCATTCCGGAGGCAGAGAATTCCTTGACCCTAGTACGGTTTTCGGTGCAGGAGTGAATGGAGTTTGGAATCATCCGATTCCAGTGTGGCGGAAGCTACACCCGCCGCCGCACGTCCGCGGGGTGGAATACTGGACGGGCTCACCGGCGTCGGGCGCGGCCACGCCCCGAGGTCCGGTGGCGTATCCGCGCCGGGTGGTGCACAGGGCCACGGAGGGACGACGTGAATCGCAGACAGAGGTGGCCGGTCACCCTGCGGGAGGGGGCGATCGCGCTTCGTCCGCTGCGGCTGCGCGATGCTCCCGACCTGCGTGACACCCGTGCGCGCAACGCCGAGTGGTTGCGCCCGTGGGAGCCCACGTACCCGGAGATGCCATTGCGCACCACCGGGGTCGCCCCCTACCTCGCGATGATCCAGGCCATCCGCCGCGAGGCACGCCAGGGGCTGTCCATGCCCTGGGCGGTCACCTATGACGACCGTTTCGTCGGCCAGCTCACAGTGGGCGCCATCGTGTGGGGTTCGGCCAGGTCGGCGCAGGTCGGTTACTGGATCGACAACGCCTACGCCGGTCGGGGCATCACACCGACCGCGGTCGCGCTGGCCGTCGACCACTCCTTCTTCAACATCGGACTCCATCGGATCGAGGCCAACATCCGACCCGAGAACCGTGCCAGCAGACGCGTGGTCGTCAAACTCGGTTTCCGGGACGAGGGCGTGCGGCGCAGACAACTGCACATCGACGGGGCCTGGCGAGACCACATTTGCTACGGGCTCACCGCGGAGGAGGCGCCTCGGGGGGTTTTGCGTCGTTGGTACGACGGAGGGTCTTCCGGTCCGACTGCAGAGGGTGGTTCCGGCCCTGGTTCCGCTTTGGGGCCACATGGCCTGAACGGTGGCGAGGATCCACGTGATCCGGCGAGTCCACCCCCGGGGCCGAACTGAACATGGCAGCATGCACGGGTGTATCCGAAGCCTAAACCTCTCTTTAAGAACATTGCTTCATTACTTTGCGTTGAATTGGCACTGCGCTCCGCAGTCACTGTCTGACCTGGGATTTCTACAGGAGAGGTGAGGCGACCGAAACTGAGGGTCCACAATCTTGCGACACTCCGGTCGGAATGCGGCGCATTTATGGACACGGGGTCGTACCGTGCGGAACATAGACGCATTGACGATGCGGGCAACGCGTGGATATGGCACACGGGATTCGCTCTCGCCCCGACACGGGGCGGGAACGAGGTCGGGTCGGGAGACGTCGGTACTCCCGAGACAGTGTTCATGTACACGCGGCGCGGTGTCGACGAAGTGTCGATCAACGTTCAGTGGCCGTCATCGTGAGGAGGGGTGATGAGCAGCTCTCCCCTGTACCTCGCCATCGTGGTGGTCTGGCTCATCGTCTTGGTGCCGATGCTGCTGCGCAAGGACGCGGTCGAACCGGTTCACGAGGAGACCCGTCGCGACGACGCCGAAATGGACATCGACGAGGCCGATGAGGCCTTCGAGGAGGATGCGGCGGACGAGGAGGACCCGGATCTCACCGAGACCCAGGTCATCACCCGCCCGAGGGCACGTGAGGAACACGTGGCCGAGGTCGAGGAGGCGCGTCCCGTCGAACGGCGTCGCGTCCCCGCACCCGAACCCCGGGGCCGGGTCATCGCCCGCCGTCGCCGACGTACCAGTGGGCTCACCCTGCTCAGCGTCGCCACCATCGTGGCCGTCACCTTCGGACTCGGCCCCTGGTGGGTGATCGCACCGCCGGTCCTGTTGCTCGTCGGGCACCTCGCGCTGCTCCGGGAAGCCGCCAAGGCTGACGCCGAGCATCGCCAGGCCCGCCTCAGGGCACGCCGCCAGGCCTTGCTGCGTGCGCGTCGGGCTCGCGACCGCGAGGACCACGAGGCCTGGGAAGCCGAACGCCTGGCCAAGGTGATCGCTCTCAAGGAGCGTCGCAGCCAGGTCTACGACCAGTACGCGGACGCCCGCCTGAGGGCCGCCGGAGACTGACCCCGGTCCGAACACCGGACACGGTGTTCGGACCACCCGAACTTTCCTGCTAAAGTTGGTGACGTCTTCGGGGCTGTGGCGCAGACCGGTAGCGCACCTCGTTCGCATCGAGGGGGTCAGGGGTTCAAATCCCCTCAGCTCCACCGAAGAGAAGAGACCCGGGAAAAGGACGAAGTCCTTTTCCCGGGTCTCTTCGTTTTTTCGTGCAGGAAAGCAGGGCCCGATCCGTGGATCGGGCCCTTTCTCGTGCTCGTCTCGGGCCGGACGCCGTGCTTGCCATTCCCTGTCGCGGGAGGTCATCCGGACCTGAGCCCCGAGTGTCACCGGCGAAGCGTCTATCCCCTGCGGCGGGGTGGTGCCGATGTGGTCCCAGCCTATCCACCGAAGTACGGGAACGCCCATGGGTTCGGGAAATCGGATCGTCAAACCGAATCTTTACAGTGGTAACTTGCCGCTGTATAGTTCCGGACATGGCAGACGGATACCACCACGGAAACCTACGGGCCGCAGTGCTGGAGCGGGCCGCCGAGGTCATCACGGAGAAGGGCCCCTACGGCTTCAGCCTGCGATCGCTCGCCGCGGACCTCGGGGTCAGCCACACGGCGCCCAGGTACCACTTCGGCAGCCGGGAGGGGGTGCTCAACGCGCTGGCCACCGAAGGCTTCACCGAGCTCGCCGACCGGCTCCGGATCAACCGGGACGCTCGCGGCGGTTTCCTGGAGGCCGGGGTCGTCTACGTGGACTTCGCCATCGACTTCCCGGCCCACTTCACCGTGATGTTCGAACCCTCCCTGTTGGACCAGGACGACCCCGGGTTGCGCGCCGCCCGTGTGGCGGCTTTCGCCGAACTGCGCTCGGGGGTGGAGTCCCTGGCGGAGGAAGGGCGGGGGGTCGCCGACGGGCCGGCCGCGGTGGTGGCCGGGTGGTCGATCGTGCACGGTCTGGCGACCCTGGCGCTCACCGGGAACCTGGACGTTTCCGGGGTGCGTGAACTGTTCGGTGACACCGACCTGCCGACCATCACCCGACGCAGTGCCGGACTCCTGTTCGGCCCTTCGGACCCACCTCCCGACAACGAAGTGGAGTAATCATGTCGGCGTCCACACTCATCTCGTCCGGGGTCGTCCTGCTCACTGTCGTGGGCATCGCCTACGGCGGTACATTCCTGTTGCGTGTGGTCAACGGACGGTTCCCCGCCAACGACCTGCAGAAGTCCTACTTCCGGGCCGGGCACGCCCATGCCGGGGTCCTGGTCATCCTCGGGTTGGTGGTGCGGCTGCTGCTGGATCAGCCCACCGTCCCAGGCTGGGGGCGTTCGGTGGGCGACCTGGTCCTGGCCGCGGCCATCCTGATCCCCGCGGGCTTCTTCCTGTCCGTGGTCGGCCGGGACCCGCGGACTCCCAACCGGCTCCGGTACCTCATCTGGGCGGGTGCGGTGAGCCTGGTCGTCGGGCTGTTCGGTGCGGGGGTCGCGTTGATCGTGGGCGGGGTGGCGCTCATCTGAGCCCTTGCCGGGGTGAGCGGTCGGTTTGAAAGGAAGGACCAAACTCGCTTTTGGTCATGTCCCAAACGGGGGTTCCCGGGACACCAGGGACGCGCGTCCGAATGGAACCGGGTTTTCAAACGATCACTTAAGGTGACGACCTCTTCGGGTGAAGGGTCGCAGAAGTACCGCTATGTGGGGGTTTCTGGGGTGATGCGTGGATGCGGGCGCCCGCCGTTGACGTCGTCACACGTCCCGGTGCCAGGTGGAATCGGGTTCTCCGCAGCGATTTCAACACTCCTGGTGACAATAGCGAGATCGTCGCCCTCCGTTATGCCGACCTCTTCTTATTTTGCTTATCAAGGGAGTTGTCTTTGCAGGTCATCGGGGAGCGTGTCGTGCGGGGGCGATGAGGGAAGCCGGCCTGAGCTGCGCCGATTCCGCCTTCTGTGGTTATTTCCGAAGTGCTGGTGCAACCTTTGGTCGTCCCTCGGCCATAAGATGATGAATATTCGGCCTCGGCCCTTGTGGACTCTGCCGCGATAGGACATCTTGGTTCCGGGATGGGCTGGAAACACCAAGAAAGGTAGATGCCATGATCATGCACGCGCAGAGCTCCCGTAAGAACAACGGTTGGACCTGGTGGTAACCAGATCGGCCTGACGACGCCCACGCGGTGTCGTCACGCTCCGAGGGCCCGTTCGACACTGTCGGCGGGCCCTTACCCATGTCCACCCAAGACGTTTCGCTCCGTGATCAGGGGGAGATCTGACCGAACACCCGACAGGGTAGGAGTTCGATACGTCGTCCGGACCGTCCGGGTCGGGGCCGAAACGAACGCGAAGGGGCGACCAGTAGCAGTGTCCGACTCCCCTCAGCAGTCAGGCGGATACGAGTACTCGAACGAACCGGAGCCCGCGGGCGGTTACACGCGCCCACCCGTCCCGGAGGGTGCACCGGGCCGACGCCCGCCCGAGAGCCGGGTGGAGCCCGTCACCGAGGAGCCCACGGCCGTCGCGGGTGAGGGCTTCCGACGCACCACCAGGGCGCGCAACAAGGCGATGAGGGTCGAACGAGGTCGGGGATTTTGGGGTCTGGCCACCTCCACCGTCCTGTACGTGATGGTGGTCGGGGGCATGGCCGACTACGTCGATCCGCAGGTGCGCGTCATCGCCCACCTCGGGTTCTGGCTGTTCATCGGGGTGGGCCTGGGGCTGGCGGTGGCCCGAGAACGCCGGCACGACTGGGCGCCGCGGCCACGGTGGCCATGGCTGCTCGCGGCGCTGGGCGGCGCGGTGGCGGCGGAGCTGCTCATCCTGGCGGTGGGATCGCCCGCGATCATCGTGGGATCGATCATCCTGCTGGTGCTGGGGGCGTTCTTCCTCATGCTGGTGGGTTGAACACCGGGCCGGCGGGCCGCGGGGCGACGCGGCTCAGGTGGCCTCGTCGTCGAAGGGCGGGCGCTTGCCGTTCAGGCGGGAGACCGGCTTCTTGGCGGACTCCTCCTCTTCCTCCCAGAAGTGTTTCTGGATGAATCTCTTGGGGTTGAGGTCCTGGACGTCGAAGTCCTTGTACTCCGGGCCGAGCCCCTCCTTGATGTCGCTGGAGGCGGAGTTGGCCATGGTACGGAGCTGGCGCAGGACACGCCCGATCTGCTGCGCCGCCTTCGGGAGCTGGTCCGGTCCGAAGATCAGCAACGCGAGAAGGATGAGGAGGACGAACTCTCCACCGCTGATGCCGAACATGTGTGGTCCTCGCCTTCGGGTGCTGACCGGCTTCAAGCAGGTTAACCGGTATCGCCACGCTTGGGTAACCGTGTCCCCATCCAACACCCATCCCTCGCCCACTCGGCGCATGTCAGGGCCCGGAACACGAACCAGCCCCCCACTCGGGGAGAGCGGAGGGCTGGGGAAACGCACGTGTGACGGTCAGACCGTGCGAACGTCCGCCGCCTGCGGGCCCTTCGGGCCCTGGATGATGTCGAACTCGACCTTCTGGTCCTCTTCCAGGTTCCGGAAGCCGGTGCCCGCGATCGCCGAGTAGTGAACGAACACGTCGGGTTGACCACCCTCGACGGCGATGAACCCGAAACCCTTCTCAGAGTTGAACCACTTCACGGTGCCCTGAGCCATGTGCTCTCCCTTGGGGACTACGACGGGACCGCACCCTGCTGGTCCCGGGTCGCCGGGCGCCGGACCGAAGAAGGGTCATACCCGAATCGACAAGCGCCCACGTGAAGTTCCGCGAGGCGCCTCGGGCATCCATGGAAACTACAACAGCAACCAGTTGCAGACAGTACCAGGGAGGATGGGGCCTTGCCGAGGCTTTTCACCCAGGAATCCCTCATATCGGAGTGTCCTGTTTCGGCTACTCGAAAAGGTTGATTTCCAGCCCTTCTGCCACTAATGGAGTTGTGCCCGAGGAACGGTTTCCGCCGTTCCCCGGGGTGCGTCACTCCTCAGGAAGCGTCACGGCCGTAGATCCACACCTCGAACCACAACCGGTCGCCCCAGGTGTCGTCCGGCAGTGGATAGGCCGATAGGACCGGGTAGAGGTGGGCGAAGTGCGCGATGGTCAACAACACCACCACACCGAAGACCACCCCGCCGAGCGCACGTGTGTAGGGAGCGAATCGTGGACTGTCCTCTCCCGAACCCATCAGCATTCCCAACATCAGCACGATGGCGAGCACCAGGAACGGCAAGAACGGCAGCGCGTAGAACAGGAACATCGGGCGGTCCGGATAGGCGAACCACGGGAGCCAGCCGGCGGCGACCGCGAGCAGCACCGCGCCGGCCCGCCAGTCGCGGAAGGTGATCCACCAACCGAGCATCACGACCATGGCGAGGATGCTCACCCACCAGATGACCGGGGTGCCGATGGACACCACCGACGTCACACAGCTCCCGGTGTCGCACCCGACGGCCTGCCCGTCGTAGTGGAACATCACCGGGGTGCGCATGATCAGCCACTCCCACGGCGCGGAGATGTAGGTGTGGTCGCTTGAGAGGTTGGAGTGGAAGTTCATCATCCGGCCGTGGTAATCGACCAGACTCCACAGGGACTCCAACGGCGTGGACAGGAAGTCCGGTAGCCAGCTGGGGGCCAGACCTTCGGCGAAGTCCCGGTTGTAGCCGCCGCGGGTGAACAACCATCCGGACCAGGAGACCAGATAGACGATCCCGGCGACCACCACGGTCTGCAGGAAGGCGGGGATGGCGTCGGTACCCAGCCAACGGCCGAAGACACGGCGCTGGCCGACGCTGCGCCGGGCACCGTAGTCCCAGGCGACGGTGAGCAGGCCGAAGGCGGCGATGAAGAACAGGGCCGACCACTTGGTGCCGACCGCCAGGCCGAAGCACAGACCGGCCGCCAGACGCCACCAGCGCATGCCGAGCCAGCCCACCGTGGTCAGGTCCACCCCGGCCTCCGCCAGGCGGACCAGACGTTCCCTCGTCTTGTCCCGGTCGATCACCAGACAGGCGAACCCGGCCAGGATCCACAAGGTGAGGAACATGTCCACCATGGCGATACGGCTCAGGGTGAAGTGCAGGCCGTCCAAGGCCAGGAGCAGGCCGGCGGTGCAGCCGAGCAGCAGGGAACGGGTCATCCGTGTGGCGAGCCGGACCAGGATGAGAACGGAGATCATCCCGGCCAGGGCGGAGGCCACTCGCCAGCCCTCGGGGCTGACCTCGGCGCCGAACGGCATCAGCGCCCACAGCCAGTCGCCGAGCGCGATCATCCACTTGCCCACCGGCGGATGGACGATGAAGTCACCCGTACCGGTGAAGATGTTCGGATCGCCCTCGGCCAGCATGGTGTCCGAGTTGTCGTGGGTTTCGTGCTCGTATCCGAAACGCCACAGGGCGAAGGCGTCCGTGGCGTAGTAGGTCTCGTCGAAGTAGATCCGTTCCGGCTGCCCGAGGTTGAAGAACCTGAGCGCTCCCGCGAACAACGCGACGAGGCCGGCTCCCAGCCAGCCCAGCCACACGGGGGTGGGCATGCGGGGCACGAAGCGGGAACGGAGATCGGAGGGCCGGGCCGCGGCCGGAGGTTTCGAGGGCTCGGCCTCGCTGCGAAGTGCGGTGGTGGTCATCTCGGCTCGTAGGTTGGGGTCAGAGATGGGGGTCCGTTGCGGACGGGCCGCGAAACCGGGTTTCGGATGGTTCGATCATGGCCAACCGTAGCGCGACAGGACGGGGATCACAGTGGTTGAGGGTGTTGAGGAAACGCAGCGGAGCGGGAGGCTCGTCCTGGCGGGGTTGCCCATCGGGAACCTGGAGGACGCGCCACCTCGGTTGTTGCACGCCCTGGAGGGGGCGCGTGTGATCGCTGCGGAGGACACGCGCAGACTGCGACAATTCGCCTCCCGTGCGGGCATTCGTCTGGGCGGTGAGTCCGGGGCCCGTGTCGTGTCCTACTACGACGCGAACGAAAGCCGCAGAGGGGACGAACTCCTCGCCGATCTGCGGCGGGGCGAGGAGATCCTGGTCGTCACCGACGCCGGGATGCCGGGGGTGTCCGACCCCGGCTACCGCCTGGCGGCGGCCTGTGCCGAGGAGGGGATCCCCGTCACCTCGATCCCAGGGCCGTCGGCGGTGACCACCGCCCTGGTGGTCTCCGGACTTCCCACCGACCGATTCTGCTTCGAGGGGTTCCCACCGCGCAAGGGCCTGAAGCCGTACCTGGAGGAGTTGGCAGGCGAACGCCGAACGATGGTCTTCTTCGAGAGTCCGCACCGGATCGCCGCCACCCTGGAGGCGATGGCCTCGGCGTTCGGCGCCGATCGTCGGGCGGCGGTGTGCCGTGAGCTCACCAAAACCTATGAACAGGTGCGCCGAGGCGGGTTGGGCGAGCTCGCCGCATGGGCCGCCGACGGTGTGCGCGGTGAGATCTCCGTGGTGGTGGGGGGCGCGCGACCCCGTGCGGAGCACACGAGTGACACCGACCTGATCGCCGCCGTGGGTGCGCTGGAGGACGAGGGGACGCGCCGCAAGGAGGCCATCGTCAGGGTCGCCAAGGAGGCCGGGGTTCCCAAACGTCGTGTCTACGACCTGGTCCACGGGGTCGTCGAGGCGGAGTGACTTCGGCTCTGAAACCGGTTCCCGGTTCCGTGCGTCGAACAGCACTGAGACCGAAGTGACGAAAGAGGATTCCTTCATGCGCAGTGAGCTCTTCCAACAGGCCCAGGAAACCCAGCAGCCGGGGATGCACCTGCAGAACCGCAAGATGCTGAGAGTGGGGCTCAACGGTGAGTTCTACGCCCGCCAGGGATCGATGGTCGCCTACCAGGGCGGGGTCGACTTCGCCTATCAGGGTGCGGGTAGCGTCGGCCGGTTCATGAAGAAGGCGTTCACCGGGGAGGGCCTGCCGCTGATGAAGGTGTCCGGGCAGGGGGACGTGTTCTTGGCCCACGAAGCCTGGGACGTGCACTTGATCGACCTGGAGGAGGAGTCTCTCACGGTCAACGGCGCCAACGTCCTGGCCTTCGAGCCCACCCTGAACTGGGACATCCAGAAGGTGCAGGGGTTCGGCGGCATGGTGGCCGGAGGACTCTTCAACACGGTCTTCTCCGGTCGGGGCCGGGTGGCCGTGGCCTGTCACGGAACCCCGGTGCTGCTCAATGTGGACCAGCCGACCTTCATCGACACCCAGGCCGCCGTCGCCTGGAGCACGACCCTGCAGGCGAACATTCGCAGCACGGTCAAGGCCGGAGCGATCATCGGGCGCGGCAGCGGTGAGGCCTTCCAGCTCGCCCTCCAGGGGCAGGGCTTCGTCCTCGTCCAGGCCTCCGAAGGTGCGCCGGCCCCCACCAACGGCTGAGCGGACCGCAGACGAGGAGAGGGCCCCCAACCGCGCGAAGCGATTCGGGGCCCTCCCGTTTCTCGGACCGGTGAAGGCGAGTTACACGACCGCTCCGTCGTCCGCCTCACGGGCGGCCTTGGCCGCCACCTTCTGCTTGGCCTTGCGTTCCTTGATCACGTGCGGCGCGGGCGTTTTGTCCCACTTCTGCAACCAGATGGCGATCGGGACCGCGACGAACACGGTGGAGACCACACCGGTGGTCAGACCGACCAACATGGCGATGGAGAAGTCCTGGAGCGAGGACCCGCCGAGGAAGGTGAGGAAGATCAGGATGATCCACGCACCGACGGTCGTGTTCACCGTACGCGGCAGGGTGTTGAGAATCGCGCGGTTGGCGATCTGAATGAACGTGGACTTGTCGTCCTTCGCCCATTCGTCTCGCACCCTGTCGAATACCACCACCGAGTCGTTGACGGTGAAACCGATGACACTCAGGATCGCCGCGAGGAAGACCCCGTCGATGGGCTTGCCCAACCAGATGAACAGACCGATGACCAGCATCATGTTGAAGGCCAGCGACAACATGGTGGAGACACCGAACGACCAGCGGAAACGCCAGGCCAGGTAGGCCATCTGCAGGGCCAGGGCGCCGGCGAGCGCGATCAGGGCCCGGTTGCGCAGCTCGTCGCCCATGCTCGGACCGATCAGCTCGTCGCTGACCATCTCCACGCCACCGGTCTCCTCGGTGAGGGCGTCGGTGATGCCGGACGCCTCCGCGTCGGAGATGTCGCCCGTGCGGACGGACAGGTCGCTGTCACCGGACTCCTGGACCACTGCGGTGTCCGAACCCGCGAAGTCGAGTCCGGAGATGACCCCCCGGGCCTCGTCGATGGACAGGTCCTGCTCGCCGGTGATCTCGTACTCCAGGACGCGACCACCGGTGAACTCGACACCGAGGTTGGTGTCGCGCACCAGCGGCGCGGCGATCGCGGTGACCACGATCAGGGCGGCGACGATGAGCCCGACGCGGCGGAAGTTCATCAGCTTCGGGTTCTTCTCGACCAGCCAGGTGCGGACCTTGCCGATGCGGTCGATGCCGCTGATCGAGGGGTGCTTCTTGATGACGGTTCGACGCACCGCCCATTCCACGAACACGCGTGCGATGACGAGCGCGGAGATCATGGAGGCGATGGTGCCCAGGCTCAGGGTCACACCGAAGCCCTGGACGGTGCCGGACGCGAAGAAGAACAGCAGAGCCGCGGCCAGAATCGTGGTGACGTTGGTGTCGAGGACCGCGCTCCAGGCCTTCTGCGTGCCCTGGACGAACGCCTTCTCCAGGCTGGGCGGCACCGCGCGGCGCTTGCGCCGGGCGAGCGCGCCGGTCTCCTTGCCGTCCTGGCCCGCGTCCTTCATGCCGGAGGCCTTGTTGGCCTCGTAGACCTGTTGTTGGCGCTGATACTCCTCACGCGCTCGTTCGAAGATCAGTACGTTGGCGTCGATGGCCATACCGATCGCCAACACGAAACCGGCCAGACCCGGCAAGGTCAGTGTGGCGCTGATGGCCACCAACGCGCCGTAGGCGATCAGGGTGTAGAACGCCAGGGCGATGGAGGCCAGGAAACCGACCATGCGGTACACCAGCGTGATGTACAGGGCGGTGAAGGCGATGCCCAGGATGGCGGCGACGGCGCTGGCCTGGATGGCGGCGGCACCGAGGGTCGGGCCGACCGTCTGACGCTGGACCTCGGTGACCGGCAGCGGCAGCGAACCGCCCTCGATCAGCACGGCCAGCTCTTCGGCGGTCTCGCTGTTGAAGTCACCGCTGATGGTGGTCTGGCCGCCGGCCATCCCCGCCTCACAGGCGGTCTCGGCGGTCACCTGTGGGGACGAGATGATCTGGTCGTCCAGGACGATCGCGACGCGACGGCGCGGGTCGCCCTCCTGGAAACAGGCGGCCTGACCGGTCAGCTCCTGCCACTGGTCACGACCCTCGCCACGGAAGCCGACGTTGACGACCCACTGCGCACGGTTGACCTGGTCGAGGCCCGCCTCGGCGCTGGAGACTCGGTCGCCCTGGATGGCGGCGTCACCCAGCTGGAGCATGTTGCCCTCGGAGTCGGGCAGGGTCACCGCGACGTCCTCGGGGTTCTCCGCGGGTGGACCGGCGGGCGCCTGGGGCATGCCGCCGCCACCCGGGGCACCGCCGCCCGGAGCGCCTTCCATGCCGCCGAGGAGTTCTTCCATCTCCTCCTGCGTCATCTCGCCGCCCTCGCCGCCGGCGGGAGCCTCGCCCCCACCTCCGGCGGGAGCCTCACCCTCGGCGTCCGCGGGGGCGCGGGCCTCGTCGGCGTGGATGGAGGCGTCGGCCGGGGCGTCGGCCGGCGGGTTGGCGAAGTCGCCGCCCTGGGGCGGCGCCTGGACACCCTGGCCACCGGACTCGCCCACTCCGAGTACCGGGTGGAAGGACAGCTGGGCGGTCTGACCGACGATCTGCGCGGCCTCCGCCGGGTCCTGCACACCGGGCAGCTCGACGATGATCCGGTTCTCACCGGAACGCGACATGTTCGCCTCGGCCACACCGAGACGGTCGATGCGCTGACGCAGCACCTCGACGACCTTGTCGGTGTTCTCCGAGTCGGCCGCGGTGCCGTCGGGGCCGTCCTGGGTTTCGAGGACGATCTGCGTACCGCCGCTCAGGTCGAGACCCAGGCGCGGTGGGATGAACCAGGCCGCGCCGAACGCGACGAGGATGACGAGTAGGGAGATGAGCGCGCGGATCCAGCGCGCTCCCGCTCCCGTTTGACTGGACAAAGGGGTGAACCTCTCACTGCGGATGGTGGAACCGGTCGCGTGCCCGGGAACCCGGACGGCTCACGCGCTGCGCGAAGTCCGGGACCGAACGGGGGGTGCGAGGGCCCGGACCCGTACGAGATGGGTGGGGACCGACCGGGTTGGTCAGACGGTGATGTGCGCGGTGAGAGGGGGCGCCCTGGTGGATGGCAGCCCCTCCGCATCGACCTGTTCGGGGACAGGATCGTGATGGGGGAGGGACAGTGGCCACCAGGGTTGGTCCCACACCGCCAGGCGCAGAGCGCACGAGGGGACCGCCTCGGGCAGGTCCCGCAGCACCAACCGCTGGTCGCAGGTGGAGGCGGGTGGCCCGAGCGCGACCGTCTGGGGGCCGAGGTGGGGCTTGACCTCCTTGCCCGCCTCCTTGGCGGTGGGGGAGGGGCCGGAGTCGACGGTGGTCGCCGGGGTGACGGCCGAACCGCCGGAGGTGGGGATCGGCTCCCCGTCACCGGACGGCGCCGCGGCCAAAGGGAAGGACAGCACGACCATCAACACCACGCCGGCGATCAGCGATGCGGTGTTCCGGGCAGGACGGGGTATGGCACGGGTATCCGTGGTGACCACCGCCTCGGTACCGGGTTGGAGGGCCGCTCTTTCCGTTCCGCGTCGGTGCCCCGGTGGCACTCGACGTCGTTGAGCCGAGCATAAGGGCAGGGACCCACCCCGGGGAATCACCGGCCGCCACCCTGTGGACAACTGTTGTGGGAACGTGTGCGGGCGATCGCCCTGAAACCCTCCATGGGAAGGAAGGCGAGGAAGCCCGGAAGCACTGCCACATCGGGGAACCGGCCCGCCGACCAGGGAAGCGGCCCGTGGACGCTCCGGCCGGCTTTAGGCTTGGGGCATGTCGTCGAATCGCCACATCCTGACCGCGGTCGCCTGGCCCTACGCCAACGGCCCGCGCCACATCGGCCACGTCTCCGGCTTCGGGGTCCCCTCCGACGTCTTCTCACGCTTCCAGCGAATGTCGGGGAGCAACGTGCTGATGGTCAGTGGCACCGACGAACACGGCACCCCGATCCAGGTGCTGGCCGACCAGGAGGGCGTCAGCGCCCGCGAGCTGGCCGACCGCTACAACCGGATCATCGCCGAGGACCTCGTCGCCCTCGGCCTCTCCTACGACCTGTTCACCCGCACCACCACCGGCAACCACTACTCCGTCGTCCAGCGGCTGTTCACCACGCTCCACGACAACGGATACGTCTTCACGCGCACCACCAAGGGCGCGATCTCCCCCTCCAACGGGCGCACCCTGCCGGACCGCTACATCGAGGGCATCTGCCCCATCTGCGCTTATGACGGTGCCCGCGGTGACCAATGCGATAACTGTGGCAACCAGCTCGACCCGATCGACCTGCTCTCGCCCCGGTCCCGGGTCAACGGGGAGACCCCCGAGTTCGTGGACACCGAGCACTTCATGCTCGACCTGCCGGCCTTCGCCGAGATCCTCACCGACTGGCTCAAGGGCAAAGAGGACGACTGGCGACCGAATGTGCTCAAGTTCTCCCTGAACCTGGTGGAGGATCTGCAGCCGCGCGCGGTCACCCGTGACCTCAACTGGGGTGTGCCGATCCCGCTGGACGGGTGGAGCGAGAACTCCAACAAGCGGCTGTACGTGTGGTTCGACGCGGTCATCGGTTATCTGTCCGCGTCCATCGAGTGGGCCGAGCGCGTGGGTGAGCCCGACGCCTGGAAGCGCTGGTGGCAGACGGAGGACAGCGAGTCCTTCTACTTCATGGGCAAGGACAACATCGTCTTCCACTCGGTCATCTGGCCGTCCATCCTGCTCGGCGCGAGCGGCAAGGGCGCCCGGGACGGCGAGGTCGGACCGCTGGGCGAACTGAACGTCCCCAACGAGGTGGTCTCCAGCGAGTTCCTCACCATGGAGGGGCAGAAGTTCTCCTCCTCGCGCCGGGTGGTGATCTACGTGCGCGACTTCCTGGAGCGCTACTCCGCCGACGCGCTGCGGTACTACATCATGGCCGCGGGCCCGGAGAGCCAGGACACCGACTTCACCTGGTCCGAGTTCGTGCGCCGCAACAACGACGAGCTGGTCGCCGCCTGGGGAAACCTGGTCAACCGATCCATCTCCATGGCGGCCAAGAACCTGGGCGAGATCCCCGCGGCCGGTGAGCTCACCGCCGAGGACCGCGAGGTCCTGGCGGGCTCCAAAGCCGCCTTCGACACCGTCGGCGCCCGCCTGGAGCGCTCACAGTTCAAGGCGGGCCTCCAGGAGGCCATGCGCACCGTCGCCGACGCCAACAAGTACATCTCCGACCAGGCCCCGTGGGCGCTGAAGAAGACCGACCCCGAGCGGATGGCCACCGTCCTGCACGTGGCGCTTCAGCTGGTCCAGGACGCCAACACCCTGCTCACCCCGTTCCTGCCGGTCGCCGCCAACAAGGTGTACGCGATGCTGGGCGGCACCGGGACCTGGACCGGTATGCCCCGGCTCGAATCGGGCCACGACACCATCGGTGGGTCCGAGGAGCAGGTGGAATACCCGGTCATCACCGGTGACTACGCTGACAACGACGCCCGGTGGGCCTCGACGCCGATCGTTCCGGGTACCCCGCTGAGCCGTCCGGAGCCGCTGTTCACCAAGCTCGACCAGTCCGTGGTCGACGAGGAACTCGCCCGCCTGGCCGGGGACGCCGAGTAACCGAGGACACGAGCACCCGCGGGCCCCGAGGACGACTCGGGGCCCGCCTGGAATTCCTGACGAAGTACGGACAACGGGGGGACGGTCGACGTGGGTAAGCGCAGTGGCAAGGCGGTCAAGGAGCGCAACGCGCAGACTCCGCCGGCGGCGCCCGAGGCGTTGCGGGTGCGGGTGGCCGACAGCCACACCCACATGGACATGCAGACCCCGGAGGTCCCCGAGATCATCGCCGCCGCCGAAGCCGTGGGCGTGACCCCGTTGGTGCAGGTGGGTGTCGACCTGCCCTCCTCGCGCTGGGCGGTCGAGGTCGCCGGGCAGTACCCGGGGAAGGTGTGGGCAGCGGTGGCCCTGCACCCCAACGAAGCCCCGCGCGTGGTGCACGGCGACGGCGCCGAGGGTGTGGAGGCCGACGACACCGACTGGACGGAGAAGGCCCGCCCCGCCGGTGGTGTGGCGGCCTTGGAGGCCGAACTCGCCGAGATCGACGCCCTGGCCGGCCTCCCCGAGGTGGTCGCGGTCGGAGAGACCGGCATGGACACCTTCCGCACCGGTCCCGAGGGCACGCGTGCGCAAGAGGAGTCCTTCCGTCGGCACATCGCCATCGCCAAGAAGCACGGCAAGGCGCTCATGATCCACGACCGGGAGGCGCACGACGCCGTCCTGCGGATCCTGGCGGAGGAAGGCGCCCCCGAACGGGTGGTCTTCCACTGCTTCTCCGGTGACGCCGACATGGCCAAGGTGTGCGCCGAGCACGGCTACTTCATGAGCTTCGCCGGCAACGTCACCTTCGCCAGCGCCGAGCCCCTGCGCGAGGCGGCCCACGTCGCCCCCGCCGAGCTGATCCTGGTGGAGACCGACGCGCCCTTCCTCACCCCCAAGCCCTACCGGGGTAGGCCCAACGCGCCGTACCTGATTCCTCTGACGCTGCGAACGCTCGCAGAGGTCAAGGGGATGGACGAGGACGAGCTCGCCACCATCGTGGCGAGCAACGCCCATCGAGCCTTCGGCTTCTAGAAGCCGCGTTTGCGCCAGGCGTTCTCGCGACCCTGGCGATCGATCCGCTTCCACTCCTTACGGCGGGCGGCGCGCAGCCGGACGTCGTTCCGGCTCCGGTTCCACTCGGCCTCTCGACGCAGCCGGAACCAGCGGTCCAACCGCGCCGCGTCGAGTTCGCCCTCGTCGACGGCGGCATTGACCGCGCATCCCGGTTCGTTTCCGTGCGCGCAGTCCCGGAAGCGACACTGTTCGACCAGGGCGTGGATGTCGGCGAAGGTCCGGTCCACCCCGGCCTCGTCCCCGGGCACGTCGATCCGGCGTACCCCGGGGATGTCCAGGAACAGGGCGCCCCCGGGCATCGTGACGAGCTGTCGGTGGGTGGTGGTGTGCCGGCCACGGCGGTCTTGTCGGATCTCGCCGGTGTCCATCACCTCGTGCCCGGCCAGCGCGTTGAGCAGGCTGGACTTGCCGGCGCCCGAGGTGCCCAACAGCACCCACGTGTCACCGGCGCGCAGCCGCGCGGCCAGGTCGGACAGTCCGTCACCGGTGTGCGCGCTGGCGCTGTACACGTCCGCGCCGGTGGTGACGGCCCGTACCAGTTCGAGGACCTCCGGAAGCCGGTCCCCGGCCAGCTCGGACTTGGTGACGGCCACGACCGGGGTGGCCCCGCTCGTCCAGGCGAGGCTGAGGAACCGTTCCAGTCGGCCCACATTGGGACCTTGGTCGGCGGCCTCACAGATGAGGACGGCGTCGATGTTGGCGGCCAGGACCTGGTCGTGCGAGTCCTTGGCCACGCCCTGTCGGATCAGGGTCCCGGAACGTTCCAGGACGGCCTCGACCACCCAGGTGTCACCGGAGCGTCGCACCGCCACCCAGTCGCCGCTGGTGGGCGCGGTGGAGCGGTCGACCTCGGCGGCCCTGCGCACCTCGGGCGACAGGTCGGCGGTGGCGGGTTCGGGCAGGTGGACGGCGACGGCGCCGCGTCGGGCCTCGATGACCCGAGCCGGGCGCAGGTCGTACGGGGAGGCCAGGGCGTCGAAGGCCGCGGCCGTCCGCGGGTTCCATCCCAGCCGGGTCAGAGGATGTTCGGACAGGCCGGACGTGCCGGTGTGTTCGTTGTGCTGACTCACGTCGTCTCTTCTTGGTACGGCGCGAGTCGGGGCCGTCGGTGTGCGGCGGCTCAGGACTCGCGGGAGTTGAAGGAGGTGCCTTTGCGGGGGGTGGACACGAGTACGGGCATCGTGTGCTCCTCTCTTCTTCTCCCGCCGAGGAGACGGGACGCGGTGGACCGGTGCGCCGAGCGCACGGGCCGATTCGGGACGACTCTAGATCGAGGTGTCCCCGGGACGCCAGTGGTTTTCACGGTCCCGGGGCACATCTCGGGGGTGGGACCGGCTCAGCGGCGCCGTGTCCACACGTCGTCACCCGGACGGGGGTCGTCCCGTTCCAGGGGTGTCACGGGGGAACCGTGTCGGGGCGCGTAGGGGTCCTGGCCGCGCAGCACGGTGTGTTCGGTGGACCGATGGGAGGGGCGGGTGTAGTCCCGACGGTCGTCCTCCTCGCTGCTCAGCAGGAGGAAGAGGCTGCAGATCAGCAGGAAGACGAACAGGCCCACGATCAGCGGAAGCACCAGTTCGGCGGCCTTGGCCCCGTTCGGGGCGCCGTAGTGGGTCAGCTCCGGGTCGACGACGTGCATCCCGGCCATGCCGGTGTAGTGCATGGCGGAGACCGCGAGGCCCATCACCAGGGAGGCCCCCAGGATGGCGCCGTTGTGTTTCAGGTGTCGGGCGAACCACAGGGCTACGGTGGACGCCACCAGGCCGATCACACAGGAGGCGATGACGGGACCGGCCGCGTGGTGCATCTCCCCGTGCAGGTTGATGGACGCCATGCCGGTGTAGTGCATCGACACGACACCGACACCGAGCAGGGTCCCGGAGAGCAGCAGGCGTCCGTTGCTCTGGTTCTGGATGACCAGGTGCAGGGCCAGACCCATGAGGAGGATCGGCACGAGGCCGCTCACGATGGTCAGGAACGGGTCGTATCTGATGATGGTCCCGGGGATGGTGTGCCCCAGCATGGCGATGAAGTGCATCGACCACACGGCGATACCGCCGAGGGACAGGGCCGCCAGGACGAGCCACTGCCAACGCACCAGGCCGGACGCACGCCGGGCCCTGGAGGTGAAGACCAGCCCGAGGAAGGAACCGATGACGGAGACGGTGTAGGCGAGGGCGGGGGTGAGTAGGCCTTGGGGGAATATGTCGGCCACGGTCTCAGGCCTCTACTTTCTATGACTCCAGTCACAAATATGACTGTTGTTCACAGATGGTAGAGACGGACCATAACCCCCACCAGAGGTGCGACCACGATTCTTTTGGCCGCTTTCGGCCAGTCGCCTACCCGTGGGTTTCGACCGACCGACGTCGGGAACCGCGCTCGTCCGAGTCCGGTCGATCCTCCACGCCCAGCATCAGGAGCAGGCTGCACACCAGCAGGAAGACGAACAGGCCCACCACGAGCGGCAGGAGCAGGTCCATGCCGGACGACCCGGCCAGGGTTTCGGTGCCGCGTTCGGTCAGCGTGACGTCGATGCCGAGCATGCCCGTGTAGTGCATGGCCGACACCGCCACGCCCATCACCAGCGCTGCGGCGGCGATGCTGAGAGTGCCGCGCAGCCTCCACGAGAACCACAGGGCGACCGTGGCCGCGACCAGGGCGATCGCCGTCGCCAGAACGACGAACACGGGGTCGTGATGCATCTCCCCATGCATGTGCATCGAGGACATGCCGATGTAGTGCATGGAGACGATCCCGGAGCCCGCGATCACCCCGCTGATCAGAAGACGGACGTTGCTCGGCTTGGTGCTCATCAGGAACAACGCGATGGCCATGACGGCGATGGCGAGCAGCCCACTGAGGATGGTGAGTGTCGCGTCGTACCGGATCGGGGTGCCATGGACCTGGAAACCCATCATGGCGATGAAGTGCATGGACCAGATGGCGGTGCCACCGAGGCAGATGGCGCTCAGGGCCAGCCACCACCACCGGGCGCCGCCGATGGCGCTTCGAAGTCGGCGGGCGAACATCAGGCCGATGAAGGACCCGAGCACTGAGACCGCGTAGGCACCCGCCGGCGTCAGCCATCCCGTATTGAAGTGGTCGATCATGTTCTCCGCGTCCCGAGTCCAGAAGGATGATTCCCGTGTCTTCAGGGTAAAAGACCTGGTCCGGAGTGGGGAGAGTGGAGAGCGGTGGGACCTTGGTCCCTATCTCGATGGGACCAATGGAACCGCTCAACCGTCGGGGAAGCCGTTTTCGGTTCGCCTGGTCTTCTGTGGGGATTGTCACTGTTGGCCCGGTTCTGGTACGAACGCGCGTCCTCGACCTACTCCTTGGGCGCGCGCATCCCCTCGAAGGCGATGCGGACCAAGGCGTCGGCGATCTCCTCGCAGGCCAGACCGCGGTCGGGCTTGTACCACTCGACGATCGAGTTGACCATGCCGAACAGCAGGCGTGAGGCGACCGCGGGGTCCACGTCGCTACGGATGTCGCCGTCGACCACGCCCTCGCGCACCAGGTCGGCGATCAGGTGGTCGAAGCGGCGGCGGCGCTCCAGCGCCCGCTTCTCCACCTCGGTGTTGCCGCGTACCCGCAGCAGCAGGGTCACGTGCGGAAGCTCCTCGACCAAGACCCGGACGCTGCCGCGCATCACGTGTTCCAGGCGGTCGATGGCGTGCCCGGTGGTCGCGCCCTCCTCCCGGGTCACCGCGAACAGCGCGTCCAACGCCAGGTCCAGCGACCGACTCAGCAGTTCGGTCTTGCCGGAGACATGGTGGTAGATCGCGGACTTGGTCACGCCCAAGGCGCGGGCCAGGTCCTCCATGCTCGTTCCGTCGTATCCGCGTTCGTTGAAGACGCGGGCGGCCACGCGCAGTACGGAGTCGGCGTCGTGCCCCGGGCGGCCGGAGCGGCGTCGTCCGGTCGAGCGTGCGGCGGGGTTCTCTGGTGCGGAAGTTCGGGCCACGGTTGTCGAACCTATCTTGCGGCGGAGAGCGGGAGCGCGGGGAAGGTCGACTCCCGCGCACGTGTCGACCGGATCGGTCTACTGAACGAACGGTCGGTAACACACCCTAGGGCCCCGACCACCACCGGAGGAAGGACGAAGGTCGTGCCGAACGGCGGCGCCGACCTGCCCGAACGTCATCGTGGCCGCCGCCGGAGGCGTTCCGGGTTCATGGCGACGGTGTATACCGCGAGCGAAAGTCCTGAAACGGAATAACAGGATCTAATTCGACGACACAGGCGGAAATGGTTGCAGATCACGTGTCGGGAAACAAACACCTCTAAATTCTTTTCTGCGAAATAGCAGGTCAGAAGGTACGGAAATATTAAATGCCGGAAAAGCCTGCGCGGGAAACGCCGGCGACTTATTCTCGAACCGTCCCCACGGGACACCGTTCGATTCCGCCCGCGGGCCGACCGGATCGGCTCCGCCCTCACAAAGGAACGTCGTGCACGCCATCGACCAGCAGATGCGGGAGATGCTCCGGACCCCTGGCGTACGCAGTGTCTGCCTCGTCGACTGGCGAGGCGACCGCGCCCTTGCCCACGTCGGAGAGGACGACGGGATCTCGGGTGCGGCGGCGATGCTCCAGGCCATCGACGGCGGGCCGCTCTGCGCCACCCAGGTCGTGGAGGACGTGGTGGTCACCGAGGCCGACCACCACGTGCTCTTCGCGGTCCTGCGCGGCTCGCACTACTGCGTGCAGGTCCGGGTGGAACGGGACCAGGGCAACCTCGGGATCGCCCTGCGCCGACTGCGCGACATGGCCGACAACGTCGAACCACCCGAACACGACACCCACCCGCCCCGCCGTGGTCGCGGCCGTGGGCCCAGGCCCAGAGCCCTGGTCACCGTGGACCGCCCGGTGCTGGAAAGGGTCCTCACCGGACTACGCGCCCTTTCGGTGGAGCGGCCCCGTGCCGGAACGGTGGTCGCGTGAACGATGGTTCGCCCCCGCGCCGCCGGGTTCCGGGACTGCGTCGTTGGATCGCCGACCGGAGAGAGCTGCGCCGAATCAACCAAAGGAAAGAGAAGGACATGCCCAACATCGAAGCCGGACTCAAGGAAATGATGGAGATCGAGGGGGCGATCGGTGCCGCCGTGGTCGACTACAGCAGCGGCATGGCCCTGGGCACCCTCAGCTCGAACAAGTCCCTCGACCTCACGGTGGCCGCCGCCGGCAACACCGAGGTGGTGCGGGCCAAGATGCGGACCATGGACCAGTTGGGTCTGAACGACGCGATCGAGGACATCCTCATCACCCTCTCCGGGCAGTACCACGTCATCCGCCCCCTCACCAGCCGCAAGGGACAGGGGCTCTTCCTCTACCTGGCGATGGACCGCAGCCGTGGGAACCTCGCCCTGTCCAGGCACCGGCTCAAGGGCATCGAGGAGACCCTGGAGGTCTGAAGCCGGTCCCGGGACGGTGTCATCCACGCCCATCTCCACCGTCCCGGGATCGGCTCTCCCCGCACCCTTTCCGACCTCGCCGCGGATGGGGGAGAATGTTGTCGACCACCCCCCCCGATCCGCAGGGAGACCGGCGATGTTCCGGATCGCGATCAGTCGGCTCACCGACGACGGTCGACGCATCACCCCCGAACACCGGGGCACGGCCCTGTCCATCGACGAGGCGGTCCTCGCCCTACGCGAGGTCCTGCCAGGTGTGGACACCAGTGCCTTCGGCGGCGACGCCGTCCAACGCTCGGTCAACCGGGTCAACGACTTCCGCCACGACGTGGCGACCGACGACGGGGACTTCCGCGTCGTCATCGCCCCCATGATGTGACGAACGGCCGCACGGCCCTGCGGTAGCGCCCCTCAGTCGGAACCGAACGCGGAGTCGAAGGAGGAGGTCGGCGGGTCGAAGACGTTGGCCCGCACGAACTTCACCGCCTCCGCCGCACCGGTCAGGCGGTCCATCCCGGCGTCCTCCCACTCGATGGAGATCGGACCCTCGTAGCCGATCGAGTTCAGCACCCGGAAGCACGCCTCCCACGGGACGTCGCCCCGGCCGGTGGACACGAAGTCCCAGCCCCGGCGCGGGTCGCCCCACGGCAGGTGCGACCCCAACCGTCCGTTGCGGCCGTTGCCCACCCGCTTGCGGGCGTCCTTGCAGTCCACGTGGTAGATCCGGTCCCGGAAATCCCACAGGAACCCGACCGGGTCGATGTCCTGCCACACCATGTGGCTGGGGTCCCAGTTCAACCCGAACGCCTCACGGTGCCCCACCGCTTCCAGCGCGGCCTGCGTCGACCAGTAGTCGTAGGCGATCTCCGAGGGGTGCACCTCGTGGGCGAACCGCACCCCCACTTCGTCGAACACGTCCAGGATCGGGTTCCACCGATCGGCGAAGTCCCGGTAGCCCGCCTGGATGACGTCGTCGCCGACCGGTGGGAACATCGCCACGTACTTCCAGATCGCGGAGCCGGTGAAGCCCACCACGGTGGACACGCCCAGTCTCGCGGCGGCCCGAGCGGTCAGTTTCATCTCCTCGGCCGCGCGCCCTCGTACCCCCTCGGGATCGCCGTCGCCCCAGATCCGCGACGGCAGGATGTCCTGGTGGCGGTGGTCGATGGGGTCGTCGCACACCGCCTGCCCCAGAAGGTGATTGGAGATGGTCCACACGCCGAGCCCGTGCCGCTTGAGGATGTCCAGGCGATCCTGGACGTACTCGTCGTCGACGGCGGCTCGGGTGACGTCCAGATGGTCGCCCCAGCAGGCGATCTCCAGTCCGTCGTAGCCCCAGGACGCGGCGAGTTCGCACACTTTCTCGAAGGGCAGGTCGGCCCACTGGCCGGTGAAGAGGGTGACCGGTCTGGTCATCGTGCTTCCTCCGTTGTTCGGGGGTGAGGCCGGTTGGGTCACAGCGGGGACGACCCCGTCGGTGCCGGCACACCGACGAGGCCGAGTATGAGATCGCGGACCTCGGTGGCCGCGAAACGGTCCCGGTCCGGGAGGGGTCCGCTGCACAGCAGCAGCGGCCCGTCCTCGGGATCGCTGTGGGGGCGCCCATGGGTGCCGCGCACACAGTCCGGGTCCAGGGGGACGACGTTCATCGCGTACCGCAGGCCGACCTTCTTGCGGACCAGGTTGGCCGCGGCCCGCGCCTTGACCATCCGGTCGGCGGGGTCGAGGAACAGTTCGGCCGGGTCGAAGCCGGGCTTGCGGTGGATGTCGACGCCGCGCGCGAAGTCGGGGGCGTGGTCGTCGTCCAGCCAGTAGTAGTAGGTGAACCAGGCGCCGGGGTCGGCGAACAGCACCAGTTCGCCGGAGCGGTCGTGGTCGAGCCCGCGTTCGGCCTGAGCCTCCCGGTCCAGGACCAGGTCGACGCCCTCCAGTCCGGCCACGACCTTGGTGACCTCGGGCAGGTCGGCGGGGTCGTTCACGTAGACGTGGGCGCACTGGTGATCGGCGACCGCGAAGGCGCGTGAGGCCCACGGGTCCAGGTACTCCATGCCCTCCTGCGTGTACACCTCCAGCAGCCCCGCCTCGCGCAGCGCACGGTTGACGTGCACGGGGCGGTCGGCCGGGGTGATGCCGTATTCGCTGAGCACCAGCACGGTGACCCCGGCCTCCTCGGCGTCGTCCAACAGTGGCGTCAGGGCGGTGTCGAGGTCACGGACGGCCTGGAGGGCCTGTGCGGAATCCGGGCCGAAACGTTGCAGGTCGTAGTCCAGGTGCGGGACGTAGCACAGGGTCAGGTCGGCCTGGGGAAGCAGCCGTCGGGTGGCGGCCACGATCCACTCGGTGGAGCGGATGGAGGCGGTCGGCCCCCAATAGTGGAACAGGGGGAACGGGCCCAGTTCGGCGGTGAGTTCGTCGTGCAACGCCGCCGGCCGGGCGTAGCAGTCCGGGGACTTGCGGCCGTCGGCGTGGTAGACGGGCCTGGGGGTGATGGTCCAGTCGGTGGTGGCGCCCATGGCGTACCACCAGCACACGTTGGCGGTGCGGAAACCGGGGCGGTGCCTGCGGGCGGTCTCCCACACCTTCTCGCCCTGGACCAGCCGGTTGTGCTGGCGCCACAGGTACACCTCGCCCAGATCGCGGAAGTACCAGCCGTTGGCGACGGCGCCGTGGTCGGCCGGGGTGGTCCCGGTGAGGAAGGTGGACTGCACGGTGCAGGTGACGGCGGGCAGGACGGTCTCCAGGGTGGCCTGCCTGCCCCGTTCGGCCAGGGCGCGCAGTCGGGGCGCGTGCCGTAGCAGGCGGGGGGTGAGGCCGACCGCGTCGACGACGAGGAGGCGACGGTCCTGGGTCATGGCGAGCGGTCCCTTCCATCGGTTGTTCACAGGGCGGTCAGCCCGAGATTGACGAGCCGGTCCCGGGTCCAGGCGAGTTCGGCGGCGATCCCCTCGATCAGCCCGTCCTCGCCGACGGGACGTCGGTCCTCGGGCAGCACCGTCCAGGTGTAGGTCTCGACCTCGACGTGGTCGGTGCGGGCGCCCTCCGGGCCCAGGAGGTGGGCGAGCGTGTCGGTGAGGTGGTCGGTGGTACCGCGCAGCGGCTCGTTCGCGGGGGAGTGCAGGGGCGCGTGGAAGTGGGTGCGCCAGGGCCCGTGCCCGCGCAACGGACGAGGCCCCGACAGGGCGTCGGGCAGGTCGTCGCGACCTCGGGTGCGCCCGCCCACGAGTTCACGGGTCTGGTGCAGGAACCGGTCCTCGGCGAAGGCCGTGAGCGCCTCGCGCGCCCGTGGATCGGCGGGGTCGGGGACCTCCACGGCCGCCGAGACCTGGGTCTTGACCACCGGCAATCCGGCGTCGGCCAATCGGGCGAGCGCCGCACCGGGTTCCTCGAACCCCACCGCCAGGTGGCAGGTGTCCAGGCACACGCCCAGGTGCGCGGGCGACCCGGCGAGGAGCCGGGCGGCGTCGCGGGTGCTCTCCACGACGCATCCGGGCTCGGGTTCCAGGGCCACACGGACCGGACGCCCCACGTCGGCGAGTTCGGCCAGTACCCCGGACAGCTCGGTCAGGTGGCCGCGGGCGACGACCAGCCGCTCCGGCGACCAGGGTTCCCGCCAGGCCAGGGGCAGGGTGGAGACGCTGCCCCGGGCGGCGTCGTCGGGCATCAACCGGGCCAGGATCCGGGCGCAGTCCACGGTGTAGTCCAGGCGGGCCCGGTCGGTCCAGTCCGGGCTGTACACGGCGTGCTTGACCACCGGTTCGTGGAATCCGCTGTAGGGGAACGCGTTGAGGGTGACGGTCTCCAGCCCCGCTTCCGCCAAACCCTTCCGCAACCGGTCGACCAGGGAGAGGTCCGCGGCCAGCTCCCGGGCGAGAGGAGCGGGCAGCCACAGACCGAGCCCGAGCAGGTCCACGCCCAGGGCGGAGCGGACTCCGCCGCCGAACACCCGGATCTGGCGCAGGACCCCGTCGAGGTCCTCGGCGGGGTGGACGTTGGTGCAGTAGGCCAGGTGGACGACGGTGCCGTCGGGGTGGCGGAACCTCATCCGGCGTCCCCCTCGGGCCGTTCGCCGCGCAGGATCGAGTTGCCCTCGAAGCTCGCCCCGGTCGTCGTGGTGCCCTCCAAGAGCAGACGTCCGCTTCGCGCGAAGAAGTCCACGGGGTTGCGCCACAGCACCCGGTCCACGTCGTCGTCGGTGAAGCCCGCCGCCGACATGGCCCGGCCGGTGTACAGGGTGGAGAGCGGGTCGCTGTGCCCCCAGTCGGCGGCCGAGTTCACCACCATCCGGTCGGTGCCCCACTCGGAGAGGATCCGCACCATCCGATGCGGGTCCATCTTGGTGTCGGGATAGATGGAGAACCCCATGACGCATCCGGAGTCGTGCACCATCGCCACGGTGGTCTCGTTGAGGTGGTCCACCAGGACCATCTCGGGGGCGATGCCGGACTCGGTGACCAGCCGAAGCGTGTGCCGGGTCCCTTCGGCCTTGTCCCGGTGCGGGGTGTGCACCAGCACCGGGAGTTCGAACTCCTTGGCCAGTTCCAGCTGCCGGCGGAAGGCCTTCTCCTCCGCCGGGGTGCGCGAGTCGAAACCGACCTCGCCGACCGCCACCACACCGTCCTTGGCCAGGTAACGGGGGAGGACGTCGAGCACCTCGGACAGCCGGGGGTCGTTGGCCTCCTTGGGGTTGAGCGCGATGGTGCAGTGGTGGGCGATGCCGAACTGTGCCGCGCGGAAGCGCTCCCATCCGATGAGGCCGTCGAAGTAGTCGCGGAAGGAACCGACGCTGGTGCGCGGCTGCCCCGTCCAGAAGGCGGGTTCCACCAGCGCGCGCACCCCCGCGTCGTACATCGACCGGTAGTCGGCGGTGGTGCGCGAGGTCATGTGGATGTGCGGTTCGAAGATGCGCATTCAACCCTCCTGGGGTCCTTCGTGGAAGGGGTGCTCGGGGAAACGGTCCAGGACCAGTCGGGTGTCGGCCGGCACCGACCGGCCGGCGGCGGAGCGTTCGTGGGCGAAGTCCGCGCACATACGGGCCAGTTCGAGGTCGGCGCGGGTGTCCAGTCCCGCGACCAGGCGCAGCGGTACCCCGACGAACAGGCACTTGAGCACGGTCTGCCGCCACGCGTGGTCGTCCAACAGGGACTGGGCGCCGCTCGCGGCGGCCGCCGCGACCAGCCGGGTGTCGTTGGTGCGCAGGGCGTCGGCCAAAAGGTCCCGGACCGTTTCGGCGACCTCGGGCACCGTGCCGTCCAGCAGGTGGAGGCCGTGCAGCACCGCGCGTTTCTCGTCGGCGTCGCCGTATCCGTACAGGTCGGTGATCTCCGTGGCCGCGTCTGTCGGGGGCAGGGACTCCACCACCGTCCGCAGCAGTTCGATCCGGGCCAGGTCCTCCAGCGTGGGTCCCAGCGTTCCGGTGGGGTCGCCCGAGGGGCCGGGCCCGCGAGCCACCCGCCGCCCCACCGCGGGGAAGAGAACGGCGACGAGGGAGGGTCGCCCCGCCACCTGCGCGCACAGGGCGTCCAACACCGATCGGGCCTGGTCGTCCAACAGATCCAACGCGCTCACGCCGCCCCCTTCTCGACCCGGGCCCATGCGGCGTCCAAGGCACGCTTGGACCTCTCCGCGACCACCGGGGCCGCGTGGCCGTGGCGGGGCAGTTCCACCGAGGCCAGACCGGTGTACCCCACCCGGCGCAGGGCGCCCAGGACCCCGGGCAGGTCGATCTCGCCGTCCCCGAACTCCAGGTGCTCGTGCACGTGGGGGCGCATGTCGTCCAGTTGCACGTTGGCGATCAGCGAGCCCGCCCGGTCGACCGCGCCCTCGGGGCCGTCGGGTTCGTTGCACACCCCGTGCCCCACGTCCAGGGTCACCCGCAGCCGCTCGGGGTCGCCGAGCCTGTGCCGTAGCTCCAGGACGTCCGCCAACCGTTCGGCGAACATGCCCGGCTCCGGTTCGAAGGCGCAGTCCACACCCAGTTCGTCCGCGACGACCAGGACCTTCTCCACCTCGGAGGTGAGCCGGTTCCACCCCTGGTCGGCGGTGGCGCCCGGGGGCAGGATCCCCGACCAGAAGGACACGGCCTCGGCCCCCAACTCATCGGCGATGCGCACCGCGCGTTTGAGCAGGTCGACTCGGACGTCCCGGTCGGTGTCGGAGACCAGGGTGGGTTCGTGCTTGCGCCGGGGATCCAGCAGATAGCGGGCGCCGGTCTCGATCACCAGTGCCAACCCCAGAGAATCCAGGCGCCGCCCGATCGTCTTCACCCGACCCTTCACGTCGAGGGAGAACGGGTCCAGGTGGGGGTGGTCCAAGGTCAGGCCGACCCCCTCGTATCCGAGGTCGGCGATGATCGCCAGCGCGTCGTCGATCCGGTGGTCCCAGAACCCGTTGGTGCCGTATCCGAACCTCATGTCATCGCCACCCTCTTCGAGGCACGGGAGGCGATGGGGGCGCCCACCGCCAGCGCGCAGGCCAGTTCGGGGGCGCCGTAGTGGGCCAGCAACGCCGCCTGGAGCGGGATCATGCCGCGGATGCCCACGCCCGTCGCCTCTCGCGCGTGTTCGGCTCCGGGGTCGGCCAGCGCCCGCCCCTGGGCCTGGCCCACGGTGCCGACGTAGGCCCCCGCGAACGCCCCGGCGGTCACTTCGCCCACCGCGCCGCGCCGGGTCGTGGGTTCCTCCCGGGCCGGGCGGGCCGCCACCACGGCCCCGGCCAGGGTGCAGGCCAGCGAACCCGCGGCGACCTCCGAGCGGGTGCCGTGCACCTCGCCGCGGCTCAGAGCGGTCACCCCCAGGGTGTGCACGGCCATCGCCACGGCCGGGCGCACCGCACACCCGGGCCGGTCACCGGCGCCGAGCAGGACGTCCAGGCCGCGCGCCGTCGCCATCCCCACCGGAGACAGGCGGGTGGGTTTGAGCACCAGGTCGTAGGTCCACACCGTGACGGCCAAAGCGGAGGCGACCAGCGCCGCCCGTCGCCCACCGGCCAACGCGGCCACCCCCACCCCGGCCACCGAGAGTCCGGACGCGACCGCCAAGGCCTCGCCCGGATCCACCGCCCCGGAGGGGATGGGGCGTTCGGGGCGCTCGACCGCGTCCAACTCGCGGTCGGCGTAGTCGTTGAGGGCCATCCCCGCCCAGTAAAGGCACACCGAGGACAGCGGCAGCGCCCACGTGCGCGGCTCGCGCAACCGCCCGGCGGCCGCCGCCCCGGTCAGGCTGTCGCCCAGAACGGAGAGCGCGGCCGGCAGGCGTACCAGGCGGGCCAACGATCGGACCTTCGTACTCATCGGCGACCCCCTTCCTCCCCGCCGCACCAGGCCGTCAGGGCCCGCCACTGCTCGGACAGTCCGTGCACGTCGCTCGCGGCCGGATCCTTGAAGAAGAAGCCCAGCTCGGGCACCGGGCCGACCCGGCCGGTCCGATGCGCGTGCGCGGTCAATCGGGCCAGGTCCAGCACCAGCGGGGCGGCGAGCGCCGAGTCGTACCCGGACCAGGTGAACTGCAGGGTCATCCGGGCGCCCAGGAACCCCTCGAAGGACACGTGGTCCCAGGCGGTCTTGGTGTCGCCCAGGTCCGGCACGTAGTCGATGTGCAGCGGACCGTCCACCGGGTGCCCCAGCAGGTGCTCCAGACCGCGCGCCTTGGACGAGGACTTGTTGTCGTTGCTCTCGGGGTCGTCGAGGGTACGCCCGTCCCCACCACCGAGCAGGTTGGTGGAGGACCACGAACGCACCCGCAGGGCACGGGCGGCGAACATGGGCGCCAGTGCGCTCTTGACCAGGGTCTCCCCGGTCTTGCCGTCCGAACCCGCCCACGGCGCCCCCATCCGTTCGGCCAAGGCGGCCAGGGCGGGTGGCCGTGGCCCCGCGTTGGGCGTGAACTCCACGAAGGAGCAGCCCGCGCGCAGGGCCGCGTACGCGTAGACCGAGCTCGCCGGAATCCGGGCGGTCCCCGCGTTCAGCGCCGCCTCCAAGAGGTCGGGATCGGTGAGCTCGGGGGTCGGTCTCGGAGTCGGTTCGGTGCTGGACACGTCCATTACCACCACGCGCTCCAGCGACTCCGCTTCGGCGAACGCCCGGATGTCCTCCTCCAGGGCGTCCGCGTGGCGGCGGGAGAACCCTTCGGGGCGTGGCTCCAACCCCTTGCGGATCCGCCGGTCCACCGCGCCCAGTTCCTCGGCGAACGCCTCGGGCAGATGCGGCGGCAACACCCCCGACCTGGCCAGCGGCTCCGCGCTTTTGACCAGATGGGTGCCGCGGACGTCGTGACCGGCGAACACCAGGTCACCGATGCCGGGCAGGTTCGCGTCGGCGAACTCGGGGCGCTCGGTGACGCACCCGGTCGGCTCGGCGGCTCCGGCTCCGACGGCCAGGGCGCCGAGGACGGCCGTGGTGGCGACCGATCCGCGCGCCCCGATCGACCACACTCCGATTCGTGTCATACGGGTTCCCCTGTCAGTGGTCGTCGTGTCCGGGCGCGCCGTCGGCGGCCTCATCGCCGTCCTCGGCCTCGTCGGGTTCCAGCGCGCCGCTGCCCGGGGCGGCGGGAAGGTACAGGTGGATGTGGCCGTGACCGGCGTCGATGCTGATCACGTCCAGTTGGGTGGCGGCCACCGACCACGCGCGGACCGCCTGGTCGCGCAGGTCGACGGTGAGTTCGAGGAGTTCCGCGCTCTGGTCCTCGTCGGCCTCGACGGCGGCGTCGAGGGCGTCCAAGGTGGAGCCGAGCACGTCCACGGAGCCGCGCAGCCCCGCGTGGGTGACGTTGAATCCGGTCTCGCCGGACTCGGCGTGGTCCAGGTGGGCGCGGGCGTTGTCGGCGGTCGCGGTCCAGTCGGCGATGCTCTCGGAGTCGGGGAGGTCCCCGGTGGGTTCCGCTCCGTCCGCGGGCAATACCTCGCTCAGGGACTCCATGACGGGCAGGAGTTCCTCGTGCGCGGCGCGGGTGTGCTCGATGAGCTCCGCCACCTGGTCGACGTGGCGATCGGCCGCGGAGGCCTCCAGTTCGGCGACGCGGGCCGGGTCCGGGGTGACGGTGTCGTCGCCGCCGCCGACGACCGTCACCACCACCGCGATGACGGCGCCGACCAGCAGGACGGATCCGCCGGTCAGCCACCAGGTGAGACGGCCGGCGTCGCGGGTCAACACCTTCTCGGTCGTGTCGGGCCCGGTCGAGCCCTGATCGTGCTGATCCTTCCGGGTGCTCACGGGCACCTCCTGTCCTGAGACTGGCCGGCTGGGGGTACGGCGGGGCCGGGGAACACCGGCCCCGCCGCGGCTCGTCGAGTTACCCGGTCAGGGACCTGAGGCCTTCCGCCAGGTCCAACAACTCCTCTCGCGTGGACTCATCGGTCACCGTCTCGGCGACCTCGACGAAACGGTCCAGGGAGTCGCCGGCCTGGGTGGGGCGCCCCACGTCGACGTTGTGTTCGGCCAACTCCAGACGGGTGGTGAGGCGGCGGGCCTCGGAGGGGGTCAGTGCCCCTTCCTCGGACAGGGCGTCGATCCGTTCGGTGACCTCGGCGAAGGTCACCGGCTCCGGTTCGGTGACCTCATCGGTCACCTGCACGTCGCGGAACCACACCGTGTCGGCGTCGCCGTGGTTCTGCAGGCCGACGTGTCCGGCGGAGAGGTCACGGTCGGAGTCGGTGTTCTCGAACTCGTTGACCAGTTCGCCGTTGATCCGGATCCGGATGTGGGGGTCGTCGACCTCGATCTCCATCGTGTTCCACTCGCCCACGACCTCCGGGTGGGAGGTGGCCGCCTGGAATTCGTAGACGGCACCCGTCCGGTTGATCGGGTCGCCCGACGGCGCCCCGTACGGGTCGATCTGGATCTCGTAGCCCTCGTCGACGGCGACCCACGGGTCGTCACCGGGCTCGGGGAAGCCGACGAAGACACCGGAGTTGTCGGTCTCCTCGTGGGTCAGGTAGTCGACCTTCAACCGGTAGGAGTCCAGCTCCGTCTCGTGCCAGAGCAGCCCCATGCCGCCCGACGATTCGAGCACACAGCCGTCGTCGGTCCCGACGACGTCGAAGCCGCCCGGACCGGCCATGTTCCAGCCGTCCAAGGACGCGCCGTCCCACAGCGGGGTGTATCCCTCCTCCAAGGTGGGTGGTGCGCACTCGACCGGTTCGGTCGCCGGGGCGACGGTGACGGTGTGGGTGGCCGAGGCCCCCGTACCGCCCGCACCGTCGGAGGCCACCGCGCTGATCTCGTACTCTCCTTCGGCGACGTCGGTCCAGGTGGCTTCGTAAGGACCCTCGTCGACCGTGGCCACGGCCTCGCCGTCGACGAGGAACTCCACCTGCTCGATTCCGGCCTCGCCATGGTCGGTGACCTCGGCGGAGAGCGGGACGTCCTCGCCCACCTCGTAGGAGGCGCCGTCCTCGGGACTGGTCAGCGTGGTCTCGGGACCATCACCATGCCCGTCGTCGTGGTCGGCGTTCACGTCGAAGTAGTTGAGGTTGAACAGGTTCTCGTCCGCGCCGGCGTCCTCGTTGACGAAGACCAGGTACAGCTCCATCGTGCCGCCCGGGTCGGTGACGTCCATGGTGACGTCGGTCCACTCCTGCCAACCGCCGGTGGGTTCGACGTCGACGGAGCCGACCAGTTCGCCGTCGGGGGAGCCCGCACGGGCCTCGATGGCGCCGCCTGCCCCCTCGGAGGCCACACGGAAGCCGATCTGCTCGACCCCGTGCAGGTTGACCGGGTCGTAGGCGAGCCAGCTGCCGTCGAAGACACCGCCGACGTTGCGGAGGCCTCCTTCGGGGTCCTCGGTGGCCTCGGTGACGACGTTCTCGCTGTCGGTGAAGTACTGGGCCTGCATCCGTGACGGGTTGAGCTTGACGCCGTCGCCGCCGGTCAGGGCCGGGGCATCGTCCCCGCCACCGTCCGTGTAATCGGCCTGGAGCACCCAGAAGATGTTCATGTCATGGCCGTGACCGCCGTCGGTCCCGGTCTCGCTGACACCCTCGCAGCCCTCGTACTGGGTCCAGGGGTGGGCGTGGGTGTCGTGGCCGAGCGAGGACGTGACCTCCACGTCGGCGCAGTCGACGCCGTCCCCGATCGAGCCGTCCTCGGCGTCCTCCACGGACACATCGAACGGGATGTCGTCGCCCCAGTCGAAGAACTGGCCGTCCACGGGCGTCTGGAACGCCACCTCGGGTGCGGTGTTGCCCGCGGTGATCGACACCGTGGCCGTACCCGTGCGCCCCTCCTCGTCCGTCACCGTCAGGGAGACGTTGTAGCGTCCGGCCTCCTCGAAGGTGTGTGTCGGAGAGACCTCGGTCGAGCCCTCGCCGTCACCGAAGTTCCATTCGTGGTCGAAGGCGAGACCGCCGGGATGGAAGGACTCCTCCCCGGAGAACTCCACCGTCAGCGGCGCCGCGCCGGAGGTGGCGTCGGTGTCGATGCGGGCCACCGGGCTGTCCCCGGAACCCGCGTAGTCGATACGGGAGATCGCCGAGTCCTCGGAGCCACCGAACCAGCCCGAGCCGTACTCCAGCACGTACAGGGAGCCGTCCGGGCCGAACTCCATGTCCATGGGGTTGGCCAGGTCGATGTCCGGAACGGTCTCGGTGATGTCGAGGACGCCGCCCTCGTCGTCGAGGTGGACCTGCTTGATCCACTGGCGGCTCCACTCGTACAGCAGCGGGACGCCGTCGTAGTACTCGGGCCACTTGTTGTCCGACTCCAGCTCGGGGTCGAAGTCGTAGGCCGGGCCGCCCATCGGGGCCCCGCCGCCCGTGCCCAGGTGCGGGAATTCCTCGGATTCGTCGTAGTCGTACCAGATCGCCGCGGGGGTGATCGGGGGAGTCTCCTCCAGTCCGGTGTTGCGCGGGGAGTCGTTGACCGGCGCGTCGCAGTCGAACGGCTCGCCCGAGGTCCCTTCACCGAAGTCGTAGTCGACGTAGGGGGAGTTGTTCCCGATGCAGTACGGCCAGCCGATGTTGACCGGTTCGGTGATGTGGTGCCACGTCACCGTGTTCTGCGGTCCTCGCTCGGGGTCGGCCTCGGGGGAGTCCGGCCCGTAGTCGGCCAGGTAGACGCTGCCGTCCTCCTGGTCGACGCTGAACCGGAACGGGTTGCGCAGACCCATGGCGAGGATCTCGGGGCGGGTCAGCTCACCGTCGGAGGACTCCGGCGGGAACAGGTTGTCCTCGGGGACGTCGTAGCTTCCGTCCTCGTTCACCGAGACCCGCAGCAGCTTGCCGCGCAGGTCGTTGGTGTTGCCCGAGCTGCGCTGGGCGTCGAAGGCCGGGTTGCGGGTCTCGCGCTCGTCGTGCGGGCTGAACCCGTCGGAGCCGAACGCGCTGGTGTCGTCACCGGTGGACAACAGCAGGTTGCCGTCCGGGTCGAAGTCGATGTCGCCACCGACGTGGCAGCACATGCCGCGGGTGGCCTCGACCTCCAGGATCACCTGTTCGCTGGCCAGGTCCAGGGACGGCTCCTCACCGTCCACGAATTGGAACCGCGACAGGTTGTTGTGCGCTTCGTAGGGTTCGAAGTCCTCCGGTTCGCCGTCCTCGGGGGCGGCACCGGACGGGACCCCGTCCAGGACGGGCGCGTAGTACAGGTACACCCATCCGTTCTCCTCGAAGTCCGGGTCCAGGGCCACGCCCTGAAGGCCGTCCTCGTCGTGGTCGTAGACGGGCACGTCCGCCAGCGCGGCGGTGCTGTAGCTGTCCGGCGACCACAGGGACACCTGCCCGTTGCGGGAGGTGTGCATGACCCGGCCGTCCGGCAGGACCGCCATGCCCATGGGCTCGCCGACGTTCTCCTCGCCCTGGGCGAGCGTCACCTTCTCGAAGTTGTCCCACTGGGTGGCGCCGCAGTCGCCCTCGACCTGTCCGGCGGCCCACTGGAGACCTCCCAGGAGGTGTTCGGAGAACTCGGGCTCGGTGTAGGACTCGGTGGTGTGGCCGCCGCCCGTGTACCAGGACCGACCGCCGTCGTAGACCTGACACCAGGCGATCGGATGGTCGAAGCCCATCTGCCCGGCGGGGTCGACCTCCTCCTCGTAGGAGGCCTCGTTCAGGCCCGCGAGGACGTGCACGTCACCACGTGGGCTGACGTCGAAGTCGTACCACTCGTCGTGCCGCTCCCAGCTGGCCGGAAGCATGTCGGTGGAGGGGTGGGCACGGTCGTTGACCATGACCTCGGCGTCCTGGGTGCCGGGCGGATGGCTGGCGAAGTACGCGCCGACCAGCTCCCCGTACCACTCCCAGTCGTAGTGGGTGTCGGAGGCGGAGTGGACGCCGACGTAGCCGCCGCCCTCCTGGACGTAGTTCTCGAAGGCGGCCTGCTGTTCCTCGTCCAGGACGTCGCCGGTGGTGGACAGCCAGATGACCACGTCGAAGCGGGCCAGGTCCTCGTCGTTGAAGACGGCGGCGTCCTCGGTGTGTTCGGTCTCGAAGCCGTGTTCCTCGGCGAGCGCTTCGTAGAGGGCGATGCCGTGGGGGATGGAGTCGTGTCGGAAACCGGTGGTCTTGGAGAAGATGAGCGCGCTGAACGTGTCCTGTTCGGCCTCGTCGGCCTGGGCCGGGACCGACGTCAGGCCGATGGCCATGGCGACGGCCGCGGCCGTCGCGGCGAGTGCTCGTAGGGGTCTGCTGATCACGGAGAACCTCACCTGGGGGTGGGGGGTCGATGAGTCCGTGCGGCGTGCCGGCGCCGACGGCAGGGACGAGCTCGCGGTCGCGGTGGACCGGGCCGGTCGGGGGACCGGCGTCGGTCGCGGTGCGGGCGCGAACCGTTCGGGGTGTTCCTGCTATCGCGTTCGGAAGCGGGGGTGACCGCCTCACCGTGTTCAGTCCACAGTGGCTCCTTTCGACCGGGGACAGAGGGAGATCGAGGGAGAGGGGCTCAGGTGGGCGGTTCGGGGGTCGTGATCGAACGGAGGAAGGCCAGACCGTCGACCGCGATCGCGTCCTGGGAGACGGCCAGGGGCCGCCACACGGACGCGGCCGTGGCGATGGACTCATTGTCGGCAGTGAACGACTCGATGACCAGGGGACCAAAGTAACCGGATTTGCCCAAGTTGTTCACGATGCGTGACCAGTCCAGGTGGTCGGCTCCGGGCGTCCCTCGGTCGTTCGCGCAGACCTGGACGTGATGGATCCTTCCGGCGGCGCGGGTGATCGCGTCCGCCACATCCCTCTCCTCGATGTTCATGTGGTAGACGTCCAGCGCCAGCCCGCAGTGCTCCGCGGGCAGATCGGCCAGGACTTCCAAGGCCTGGTCCATGGTGTTGAGCACACTGGTCTCGTACCGGTTCAGCGGCTCGACGGCGACCCGCACCCCCGCGGTCGACGCGTGGTCGACCACGGGGGCGAGCGCCTCGGTGAGTTCCGCGCGCAGCCCCGCCCGCTCAGACGGGGACAGCCGCCACGTACGCCCGACCGAGGCGTAGGCCGGGCCCGCGACGACGGTGGAACCGACCTCCGCCGCGGCGTCCACGACCCGTCTCAGGTAGTCCTGGGTCGCCTTCCGGGTACCCGGGTCGGTCGCCACCAGCTCCCGACCCGGGCCCATGACCAGCACCACACTCGCGTCCAACCCCAGGTCCTCCAGGAGGACGCGGGCACGCCGGGGGTCCCAGTCACCGATGTTCTCCACCGGCAGTTCCAGCAGGTCGAACCCCCACCCGGCGGCGCGGGGCGCGATCCGTTCCAGTGCGGTGTCGGTCAGCGGAGACGTCCATACCCAGGTGTTGACCCCCAGCGCGCGCATCTACCGGTCCACCCACGCCTCGGGGAAGCCCGGCAGGTCCTCGCCGCCGAACTTCGCGTAGTGCAGGGAGGGCATGTCGGAGTTGCGGTCCAGGTATTCGTCGAGGTCGTCCTCGCGGACCGGCTCCTGAGGCAGGATCCACTCGGCCGGGACCTCCTCGCCCGCGAGGATCATGCCGGCGGCGATCACCGGGGTGCGCCACTGGAAGTTGGAGTACACCGGCCCGATCGCGGTCAGCCCCTCCTCGTCCCACTTGCGCATGAAGCTCAGCTCGTCCTCACCGGCGATCACCGGGTAGGGCTGACCGGCGTCCTCGAAGGCCTCCAGACCCGCCACGGCGCCGTCACCGGCGTCCATCCAGATGCCGTTGACCTCACCACGTTGCAGGTGTTGGGAGACCAGGTCCTTGATCTGGGCGCCGTCGCCCTCGGTGAACTCGAAGCCGAGCACGTCCAACTCGCTGTCGCCGAAGATCTCCTGGGCGGCGGCCCACCGGTGCTCCAGCACGTCCACACCGGGCAGGATGCGCAGTGCCAGGACGGTCGAACCCGGGTCCAGGTTCTCCACCAGGAAGTCGGCCGCGTCCGCGCCGTAGGCGTAACCACCGATCGGGTGGATGAACGTGACCATGCAGTCGCTGTTCACGCCACGGTCGAAGACGACGACCGGCACGCCGCTCTCACAGGCGGTCTCCACCGCCGGGGTGAGGGTGGCGGTGGTGGACGGGGAGATGATGATCGCGTCGCAGTTCCCCGAATCCACGAAGGCCTGGATGTCGGAGATCTGCTGGTTGTCGTCGTCGGCCGCGTCGGAGCTGTCGAAGCTTCCGATCCGGCCCTCGTCGACCAACGCCTCGACCTGCTGCTCCATGGTGATGAAGCCGGTCACGCGCCAGGGGTTGGACACCGACGCGTTGGAGAAGCACACGTGCGCGTCCTCCGGGTCGTCGATGGCGAAGTCGGCGGTGTCGACCCACTCGGGTTCGATCGCCTGCATCCAGGGTTCGTCGGCCGGTCCCTCGGGCTCGATGTCGCGCTGGGCGAGCTGGGCGTCGAACTCGGCCTGGTCGAACCACTCGGCGTCCGGGGTCAGCTCACCGCCGTTCTCACCGTCGGCGGAGGCGCCGTCGGGGTCTTCGGGTGCGTCGGTCGTACAGGCGCTGAGTATCAGCGTCAGGCCGGCCGCGCCGGCGAGGAGTACGCGGGATGCGCGCATGGGGGTTACCTCCTGGAAGAGTCGAGCTGTCGCTCGTTCGGGTGGTCCGGCCGCCTTCGCAGACGCTCCGGTAGACGCAGGTCGCCGCGGCGGGAGGCGTAGGCCACCGCCGCGATGATGATGAGTCCCTGGGCCGTCGGCTGGATGGTCGACGGCAGGTACAGCTGGTTGAACAGTGTGAAGAGCGCCTCGACGGTGAGGGCGCCGAGCACGGCGGCCACGACGGTCCCGCGACCACCGCCCAACACCACGCCGCCGAGGACGACGGCGGTGATGGCGGTGAACTCCAGCCCCTCGCCGACCTGGGCGGTGACCCCGGCGAAACCACCGATGAGAATGGCGGCCACGGTGGCCATGAGGGAGGAACCGACGAAGGCCAGAGTGCGCACCCGCCACACCCGGACCCCGGAGAAGGCGGCGGCGGTGTCGTTGTCACCGGTCGCCATGAGGGAGCGTCCGTAGGGCGAACGCATCAGGAGGATCGCCCCGACCGTGAGCACCACGGCGATGACCAACGCCCAGGGGAGCTGGCCGATCACCGGGACACCGTCGGGACCGTGCCGGCCGAACACGCGGAAGTCCTCCGACAGGGCCCCGGTGGGGGCACCTCCCGTCCAGTAGCGCACGGCACCGAAGAGGATCAGCATCGTGCCGAGGGTGGTGATGATCGACGGGACCTTCAGCAGGGTGGTGACCAGGCCGTTGACCAGGCCGACCAACAGACCGAAGAGCAGCATCAGCCCGATCACCGGGTAGGTCATCGCCTGATCGCCGTCGATGAGGCGCGCGGCGATCACCACCTGGGCGCCCACCAGCGAACCGACCGACAGGTCGAACTCGCCGGAGACGATCACCAGGTACTGGCCGATCGCGAGGACGACCAAGGGGGCCGCCTTCTTCGCGAACGCCATGAGCGGCGGTCCCTCGAAGAACGACGGGTTCTGGGTGGCGATGACCACGAAGATCAGCACCAGCAGCACGGTCACGGTGCCCGTGCCACCGCGTAGTGCGCTCATCGGGTTCCTCCCTGGGCCGCGGTTTCCGGTTCCGGTGGCGGTGGTGTCGGCGGATCCGGGGGACCGGTCGCCGACGGTGGGGCGCCACCGGAGGGGAAGCGGAGCCGGACGGCCGCCCGGGTGTGCTGGCCGCGGGCGTAGATGGCCACGGTGGCGATGACGATGGCGCCGCGCAGCACGTCCTTGACGAACGGATCCACGGACAGGGTGTTGAAGACCGTGTCGAGGGTGGCGAGGATGAACACGCCCGCCACGGTCCCGGCGACGCCGCCGCGTCCGCCCAGCAGGTACGTTCCGCCGAGCACGACCGCGGCGATGGCCTCCAGCTCATAACCGTTGTTGTAGACCAACGAGTTGCCGGTGCCGAAGCGCGAGGCCAGCAGTAGACCGGCGGCGCCGGCCGTCATGGAGCACAGCACGTGCGCGGTGATCACCGGCAGCTCGGGCCGGATCCCGGACAGGCGTGCCACCTCCGCGTCACCGCCCACGGCGTACATGTGGAAACCCGTACGGGAGCGTCGCAGGAACAGGATCACCGCCACCGCCAGCGCCAGCATGACCAGCGTGGAGACCGGTAGGACACCGACTCGTGAGAGGCCGAACATCTGGAACTCGGCCGGGATCGACCCGGCCGGACCCTGGAAACGGGTGTCCAGGTAGCCCTTGATGATCAGCCCCATGCCCAGGGTGGTGATGAACGGGTTGACCCGCAGCTTCGTGATGACGAGACCGTTGACCAGCCCGATCAGCGCGGCCAGGCCCAAGGTGACGCCGACGCCGAGGACGATGCGGGAGGGGTCTCCGGCCATCGTGATCGCGGCGACCATGGTGGACAGCGCCGCCACGTACCCGACCGACAGGTCGAGGGAGCGACACAGGATCACCAACGTCTGCCCGATGGCGAGGAACCCCAGCAGACTGGAGCGGGTGAACAGGTCCACCGTGTTGGCGGCGGTGAACAGGCTGCCTCCCTGGAAGGCCACGAACAGCGCGCTGACCACCAGCACGATCACCAGGGCCACGTAGACCAGGCCGGTGGTGCCGGTACGGGCGCGCAGGTTCCTTGAGGCGGAGACGACTCGGGTCATGGGGCGGCCTCCTCACGGTGAGCGGAGGCGCCGGTGGCCAGGGCCATCACGGTCTCCTCGCCGGAACCGCCCGGGAGCTCGCCCGCCACCCGTCCATCGGAGAGGACGACGAGGCGGTCGGCCATCCCGATGAGTTCCGGCAGTTCGGAGGAGATGAGCACGATCGCCACCCCGGCGGCGGCGAGTTCGCGCATCAGGGCGTACACGGCCTGTTTGGCTCCCACGTCGATCCCACGTGTGGGTTCGTCCAGCACCATGACCCCGGGGTCGGTGGCCAGCCACTTGGCCAGCACCACCTTCTGCTGGTTGCCGCCGGACAGGTACCGGACCTCCTGCGCGTGGCCGCCGCGGGCGACCAGTTCCAAGGAGGAGAGGATGCCCGGGACGCGTCGGGCGCGCCGCCCCGAACCGAACGGCAGCACGGCGTCGAGCACCAGGCGGGCGTTGGCCAGGATGGACTGGTTGAGCATCAACCCCTGGGTCTTGCGGTCCTCGGTGACCAGCGCCAGCCCGGCGCGCACCGCCTGCCGGGGCGAACGCGGGTCGACCCGGCGTCCGTCCACGTGGACCTCGCCCCGGGTGAACCGATCGACGCCGAACAGGCCGTGCGCGATCTCGGTGCGTCCGCTGCCCTGGAGTCCGGCCAGCCCGACGATCTCGCCGCCGCGCACTTCCAGGTCGATCCCGTCCAATTGGGTGTTTCCGGCGCCGGACACCGACAGGCGCACCTCGCCCACGTGTTCGCCGTGGGGTTCGAGAGGGTCGGGGAAGACCGCGGAGACCGGCCGGCCCACCATCTTGCGGATCAGCTCGGCGGGTCGGGTGTCGGCGGCGGCCACCGTGTCCACCAGGTGCCCGTCCTTGAGCACGGTGATGGTGTCGGCCAGATCGAAGATCTCCCTCAACCGGTGTGAGACGTAGAGGATGCCCACGCCGCGTTCGCGCAGGCGGGCGATGATCCGGTAGAGGACCTCGACCTCGTGGTCGGCCAGTGCGGCGGTCGGTTCGTCCATCGAGATGACGCGCGCGTCGTGGGAGAGCGCCTTGACGATCTCCACCACCTGCTGCTCGGCCACCGACAGGTGCCGCACCTTCGACCAGGGGGCGATGCCCTCCAACCCGAGGTCGGCCAGGAGCGCGGCGGTGGCGTTCTCCATCGCCCGGTCGTCCACCATGCCCCGGGTGCGGGTCTCCCGACCGAGGAACACGTTCTGCGCGACCGTGCGCTCCGGGAGCAGGTTGAACTCCTGGAAGACGGTGGAGACCCCGGCGCGCTGGGCCTTGACCGGATGCTCGAAGGAGACCTCCGCGCCGTCGAGTTCGATCCGGCCGGTGTCCGCGCGGTGCACCCCCGCCAGCACCTTCATGAGGGTGGACTTGCCCGCGCCGTTCTCTCCGACCAGTGCGTGGAGTTCGCCGGCGCGCAGTTCCAGGTCGACCCCGTGCAGGACCCGCACGCCAAGGAAGGACTTGCCGATGCCGGTCATTCTGAGCAGGGGTTCGCCGGTCATACCGGTTCCACCTCGACCCAGCGACGTTCCGCGGACGAGACCAGCACGGCCTCGGCGATCTCGGCCGCCCGCAGGCCGTCGGCGAACACCGGAAGGCCGTCCGGCTCCTCCCCGGCGATCGCGGCACCGGTGTCGTGGACCAGCGCGTTGAAGCAGTCCTGGTAGCCCTGTGGGTGGCCGACGGGCAGGGCGACCAGGCGCGCGGCCTCCGGGCTGAGGTCGGGGTCGTCCCGGGAGATGATTCCGGTCCGGCCGCGCCCGCCCGCCCACAGGGTCTCGGGGTGTTCCTGATCGAAGCGCAGGGACCCTCGCGTCCCGGAGACCTCCAGCACCAGCTGGTTCTTCCGTCCGGGGGAGACCTGGCTGATCACGGCGTTGCCCACCGCGCCGCCCCGGGTGGAGAACTGGAAGGACACCAGGTCCTCCGTGGCGACGGGACTGCCGCCGTTCTCACCGCGGGTGTCGGTGATCCGGGAGGTCTGGGCGCTGACCTCGGTGATGCGGTCGCCGGTGACGAATTCGAGCATGTCGCACCAGTGCGAGCCGATGTCGCCGAAGGCCCGGGTGGGTCCGCCGACCTCGGGGTCGACCCGCCAGTTGCTCTCCTCGGGGTAGAGCAGCCAGTCCTGTAGGTAACCGCCGTGGGCCAGACCGACCCGGCCGATGGCGCCCGCGGCCACGCGCGCGCGGGCCTCACGGGCCATGGGGTGGAAGCGGTAGACGAAGGGCACCACGGCGACCCGGCCGGCCTCCGTCGCGGCGCGGGTGAGTTCGCGGGCGGTGCCGGCGTCGGTGGCCAGGGGCTTCTCGCACACCACGTGCTTGCCCGCGGCCAAGGCGGCCAGAGCGAGCGGAGCGTGCAGGTGGTTGGGGGTGCACACGTGCACCACGTCCACGTCGGGGCTGTGGATGAGGTCGAGGGCGTCGGCGTGGGCTCGGGCGATGCCGTGCGCGGCGCGGAACCGTTCCGCCTTGGCGTGGGAGGAACCGGCGACCCCGACGACCTCGCCGCCGTTGGCGCGGACGGCGTGGGAGTGGACCCGTCCCATGAAGCCGGTTCCGATGACCGCGGCTCGGTAGGCCTGGGGGATGGCCGGTCCGGGCGAGGGAGCGCCCGGACTTGTGACCTTCTTCACTGACATGACTGGGACGTTACGTCGGACTTATGTCGACGGTCAAGCATAAGTTGCCGGATCTGGACAAATTAGTTGACTGACAGGAAATCAATAGATCCTGTGATTCACTGTTTCCATGACGGAAGACGCGCTCACCGAAACGGGGCCGGGTCCGATCGATCCGCGTACCCCCACGGCCGCGCCCGGCGCCGGGACCCTGCTCCGGCTGCTGCGCGACGGCCGTCCCCGCACCCGCTCCGAACTGGCCTCCGTCACCGGACTGGCGCGCTCCACGGTCACCCAACGCGTCGACGCGCTCCTGGCCAGCGGACTCATCGGTCCCGCGGGCGAAGCGGTCTCCACCGGGGGTCGGCCCCCCACGACCTTCTCGTTCCGCCCCGAGGCACGGGTGGTCCTCGCCGCCGACCTCGGCGCCACCCACGCGCGTCTCGCCCTCACCGACATGTCCGGGACCGTCCTGGCCGAGGACCGCGCCGACCTCGACATCGCCTTGGGGCCCGTGCCCGTCCTCGACTGGGTCGTCGAACACGGCCTCGCCCTGTTGGCCACAGTGGGGCGCGACACCGACGAACTCCTCGGCGTGGGCATCGGCCTGCCGGGACCGGTCGAACACTCCACCGGGCGGGCCGTCAACCCGCCGATCATGCCCGGCTGGGACGACTTCGACGTCGCCGGACACGTCAACGCCTCGATCCGCCGACCCGTGCTGGTCGACAACGACGTCAACATCATGGCCCTCGGCGAACACCACGTCGCCTGGCCCACCGCCGGGCACCTGATGTTCGTCAAGGTCGCCACCGGTATCGGTTGCGGCATCATCAGCGAGGGCAGCGTCTACCGCGGCGCTCAAGGGGCCGCCGGCGACATGGGGCACATCCACGTCCCGAACGGCGGACGACAGCCCTGCCGTTGCGGCAACACCGGCTGCCTCGAAGCGGTCGCGAGCGGACACGCCCTCGCCGAGGCCCTCACCAACGCGGGGGTCCCCGCCACGGGCGCACGCGACGTGGTGGAACTGTCCCGAGGCGGATCCGTCCCCGCCCTGCGCGCCCTACGTCAGGCGGGCCGCGACATCGGTGAGGTCCTGGCCGCCGCGGTCAACATGTTCAACCCGTCCGTGATCGTCATCGGCGGCGCGCTGGCCCTGGCCGGCGACCACCTCCTCGCGGGCGCCCGCGAGATCATCTACCAGCGGTCACTGCCGCTGGCCACCGAGAACCTCAGCATCGTCTCCTCCAAGGCCGGGGAGAGCGCCGGCGTCATCGGCGCGGCCGTCATGGTCATCGACCACTGCCTCAGCGTCCGACACGCCCAGACCCTGGTCATGGGGGCATGAACCGCACGACAAGGGGGCGGGACCCGGTCACCAGGTCCCGCCCCCGTTCTCGGCTTCCTCTCGTCGCCGGGGTGTCCGGTCAGACATCACGGCGCGCACGCTCTTCCTCGGCCTTCTGGAGCTGGGCCCGGGCACGTGCCTCGTCGTACTCGGCGTCCTCCTCCATCGCGCGGTAGCGCGCGGGGTCGTACTCCTGCTGGTTCACATCGGGCAGGACGCCCTCGTGACGCAGGGCCCGACCGGGACGCTCGTCGGGGGTGGATGGAACTCGGCTGATGATGGCGCTGCGACCCACGCCGCGCAGGAGCGAGACGATGGCGATACCGCAGATCAGGTTGACCAGGCCCGTGAAGACCTGGCTGGAGAGTTCGGCCCCCTGGGTGAAGGGCGTGAAGGCCGCGATGGCCGTGGCCAGACCCATGATCCAGCCGAAGAACGAGAGCGCGCGTGGCGCCGACAGCAACAGCATGTACAGCAGGGCGGTCGCGATCAGTGCGACCAGTCCCGCCACCAGTGCGTAGCCCACCGTCCCCGCGTCACCCAGATAACCGGCGTCCTCCGGTGCCAGGACCGGGACGCCGAAGACTCCGCGGACGACCAGGGTCCCCGCGAAGATCACCAGTGCGGCGACCACCGCGGTGGCCAGGCCACCCGACCAGAGCCGGCTGACATTGACGGCTCGTTCACTTCCGTTTTCGTTCATACCGATATCCCTGGAATAGGGCCGTAAGTCGGTCGTAGCCCACATACCCGCAGCTCCCTGACCTAACCAGAGCGTGGAACACTGGGGGCATGGCTCCTTTCGCGCACGCCCGCGTCAACCTGGACGCGATCACCTCCAACGCCCGTCTGCTCCGTGAGCGGGCCGGCGGAACGCCGCTCATGGGTGTGGTCAAGGCCGACGGGTACGGGCACGGCATGGTGCCGGCCGCCCGCGCCCTCCTCGCGGGCGGCGCGTCCTGGCTGGGCACCGCGCTGATCAAGGAAGGCCTGGAACTGCGCCGGGCCGGGATCACCGTCCCCGTCATGTCCTGGATCATCCCGCCGGGGGAGCCCGTGGGCGAGGCCATCGAGGCCGACATCGACCTGGGCGTCAGCGACCTGGGCGTGCTGGACGAGGTGATCGCCGAGGCCCGACGCCTGGGCAGGACGGCCCGCGTCCAGCTCAAGGCCGACACCGGACTCCACCGCGGTGGCGTGTCCCCCGAGGACTGGGAGTCGGTGGTCGAAGCCGCCGCTCGCGCCGAGGACGAGGGATTCATCAAGGTCAGCGGGGTGTGGTCGCACTTCGCGTGCGCCGACGAGATCGGACACCCCTCGATCCGCGCACAGCTGGGCGTGTTCCACCAGGCCCTCGACATCGCCGAGAAGGCGGGGTTGAGCCCGGAGGTCCGACACATCGCCAACTCGGCCGCGCTGCTGACCCTGCCCGAGGCCCGATTCGATCTGGTACGCGGCGGAATCGCGAGTTATGGACTCTGCCCGATTCCCGGTTTCGACGTGCCCGGATTGCGGCCCGCGATGACCCTCGAATCCAAGGTCGCGCTCACCAAGCGGGTCCCCGCCGGCAGCGGTGTCTCCTACGGCCACCGTTACCTCACCGAACACGAGACGTCCCTGGCACTCGTGCCACTGGGCTACGCCGACGGCGTCCCCCGGGCCGCCACCAACAAGGGTCCCGTGCTCCTCGGTGGGCGCCGTCGCACCATCGCGGGAACAGTCTGCATGGACCAGTTCGTTGTCGATATCGAGAACGACCCCGTGGCCGCGGGTGAGTACGCGGTACTGTTCGGCGACCCGGACGAGCACCCGGACGTCCCCACCGCGGAGGAATGGGCCGAGGTCTTGGACACCATCCCGTACGAGATCGTCACACGGGTCGGTGTGCGTGTGCCCCGCGAGTACGTCGGCGGCTCGTGACCCACTCTTCGATATCGGTCACCAATACCTCCCATCCCGCCTAACCTGGGTGAAGAGGGAAACCGGCGTGCCCCCGAAGCCGCCCGAATCCACCACCGGAACCAGCTGCGAGCCCATGACCAACACCACAGCCACCACCAACGGCGTGCCCCACGTCCACGCGGTCACCGCCGCCACCGATGACGCCATGCGCACCCTCGGCCGTGACCTCGCCGCGCTCACCCGCCCCGGAGACCTGCTCATCCTCTCCGGGCCCTTGGGCGCGGGCAAGACCACCTTCACCCAGGGCATCGGACAAGGCCTGGACGCACGGGGATCGGTCACCTCGCCCACCTTCGTCATCTCCCGGATCCACCCCTCCCTGAGCGGCGGACCCGCCCTCGTGCACGTGGACGCCTACCGGCTCGGCAGCTCCGACGAGATCGACGACATCGACCTGGACATGACCCTCCCGGAGTCCGTCACCGTCGTGGAGTGGGGCGAGGGCGTGGCCGAAGGGCTGGCCGACGACCGGCTCGAAATCCGGATCGAACGCCACCCCGACGACACCCGCACCGTCCACCTGCGCCCGGTCGGCGCCCGGTGGACCGACATCGAACTGCCCGGCACCGCGACCGGGCGCGGATAGGCGGAACACCGTGCTGCTCCTGGCCTTCGACACCGCCACCCCGGCGGTCACCGCAGCCATCGGCGAGACCGACGCCGACGGCGCCTTCACCCTCCGCGCGAGCGCGAGCTCGGTGGACGCCCGACGCCACGGTGAACTCCTCGCCCCGACAGTGCAGGGGCTCCTCGCAGAGTCCGGGCTGGACCTCGCCGAACTCGACCACATCGCGGTGGGCATCGGTCCCGGTCCCTACACCGGCCTTCGGGTCGGTCTGGCCACCGGACACGCCTTCGCCGACGCGCTCGGGGTCCCCTGCCACGGGGTGACGACCCTGGACGCCCTGGCCTTCGCCACCCGGCGCACCGAACCCTTCCTCGCGTTGACCGACGCCCGCCGCAAGGAGGTGTTCTGGGCGCGCTACGACGACCACCTCACCCGCGTGGGCGAGGTCCGCGTCGACCGGCCCGCCGAGATCGACACCGAGGGGCTGCCCCTGATCGGTGACGGCGCCCGCATGTACACCGACGCCCTGGGCTCCCCGGCCGTGGAACCGTACCTGCCGGACGCCGCCGCCATGGCCGAACTCGCCCTGTTGCGCCTGCACCTCGGCGAAAAGTTCCCCGAACCCGTCCCCCTCTACCTGCGCCGGCCCGACGCCGTCGAACCGGGCGCGCCGAAGAAGGTCCGCCAGTGGGTGAAGTGACAGCCGGACCGACCCTGCGTCCCATGACCGCCGAGGACGTCCCCGCCGTCATGGACCTGGAACGACGCCTTTTCCCGCTCGACGCCTGGAGCGAGGGCATGCTCCGGGACGAACTCGCCGAGACCACCACCCGGCATTACGTCGTGGCCGAGGCCGACGACGGTCTCGTCGGCTACGCCGGGCTGCGCTTCGTCCCACCCGAGGGCGACGTGCAGACCATGGCCGTGGCCGAGGAGGCCTGGGGCCGGGGTATCGGACGGGCACTGCTCACCGAACTCCTCGACCATGCGGCGGCGCGCGGCGTCGCCCACACGTTCCTGGAGGTGCGTTCGGACAACCCGCGCGCCCAGGACCTGTACCGGCGTTTCGGTTTCGTCGAACTCGGTGTTCGACGCGGCTACTACAAGGGAGCGGACGCCATCGTCATGCGTCGCGTCGCTCAGGAGGGAACCCATGAGTGAGCCGTTGATCCTGGGGATCGAGACGTCCTGTGACGAGACCGGTGTGGCGCTCGTGCGCGGCTGCGAGCTGCTCGGCGACTCGGTGGCCTCCAGCGTCGACCAGCACGTGCGCTTCGGCGGGGTGGTGCCCGAGGTGGCCAGCCGCGCCCACCTGGAGGCCATGACCCCCACGGTGCGCCGCGCCCTGGACAACGCCGGGGTCGCCCTCTCCGACGTCGACGCGATCGCGGTCACCGCCGGCCCCGGCCTGGCCGGTGCCCTGTTGGTGGGGGTGTCCGCCGCAAAGGCCTACGCCATGGCGCTCGGCAAGCCGCTGTACGGCGTCAACCACCTGGTCGGCCACGTCGCCGTGGACCAGTTGGAGCACGGGCCGCTGCCCAAACCCACCATCGCCCTGCTGGTCTCGGGCGGACACACCTCACTGCTGCTGGTCGACGACCTGGCCACCAGTGTGATCTCGCTCGGAGACACCGTCGACGACGCCGCCGGTGAGGCCTACGACAAGGTCGCGCGGCTGTTGGAACTGCCCTATCCGGGAGGGCCGCCCATCGACCAGGCCGCCCAGCGCGGCAACCCCAAGGCGATCCGGTTCCCTCGTGGCAAGTGGGGCGACGGCACCTACGACTTCTCCTTCTCCGGGCTGAAGACCGCCGTGGCCCGCCATGTCGAGGACGCCGATCGCAAGGGCCGACCCCTCGTGGTCGCCGACATCGCCGCCGCCTTCCAAGAGTCGGTCGTGGACGTGCTCACCCGCAAGGCCGTCGACGCCTGCGTGGAGCACGGGGTGCGCACCCTGGTCATCAGCGGTGGCGTGGCGGCCAACTCGGCGCTGCGTGCCCTCGCCGGACAGCGCTGCGCCGAGGCCGGGATCGAACTGCGGGTGCCGCCGCCCCGACTGTGCACCGACAACGGGGCGATGATCGCCGCGTTGGGCGCCGAGGTGGTGAAGGCGGGCCTGCCGCCGTCGCCCCTGGGACTGGCCACGGACACCTCACTGCCGGTGGGGTCTCCGCTGGCGGTGTGAGTCGCCGGAGAGGGTGTGGTTGGGTGCGGGTATGTTCGCCATCACCGCAGCACGCATCTCGTTCGACGATCCCGTCTCCGGTCTGGACATCGGTGAGCGTCCCGACCCCGAACCCCGCGAGGGATGGACGACCGTCCGAGTCAAGGCCGCGTCGCTCAACCACCACGACGTCTGGAGTCTGCGCGGGGTCGCCCTCAAGGAGGAACGGCTCCCGATGATCCTGGGCGGGGACGCCGCCGGGATCGACGAGGACGGCAACGAGGTCATCGTGCACAGCGTGCTGTCCGAACCCCCGGTCCCCGGCAGGTCGCCGCGGTTCTCCCTGCTGTCCGAGGTCCACGACGGCACCCTCGCCGAGAAGGTCCTCGTGCCGAAGGAGAACCTCCTTCCCAAGCCCCCGGAGCTGTCCTTCGAGGAGGCCGCCTGCCTGCCCACGGCCTGGCTGACCGCCTACAGCATGCTCTTCGGCAAGGCCGATCTGCGGCCCGGGTCGACCGTGCTGGTGCAGGGTGCCGGCGGCGGGGTGTCCGGCGCCCTCATCACCCTGGCCGCGCGGGTGGGCCACCGGGTGTACGTGGCCGGCCGGGACGAGGCCAAGCGCGCCAAGGCCATGGAACTGGGCGCCTACGCGACCGTGCCTTCGGGGGAGCGTCTGCCGGAGAAGGTGGACGTGGTGTTCGACTCGGTGGGTCAGGCCACCTGGAAGCATTCCATCCTGTCGCTCAAACCCGGTGGCGCCATCGTCACCTGTGGTGCCACCAGCGGTGACGCCCCGTCCGCAGAGCTGACCCGAGTGTTCTTCCTCCAGTTGCGCGTGCTGGGTTCGACGATGGGCACCAAGGAGGAACTCCGGGCACTGACCGAGATGTGCGTGCGCACCGGCATCCGGCCCCGGATCGACCGGGTGCTGGCGCTCAAGGACGCCCGGGAGGGTTTCCGGGCGATGGCCGAGGGCGACCTCTTCGGCAAGATCGTTCTGACCCCCTGACCGGACACGGAGGGCGCCGCGGTCGACGGCGCCCTCCGGTGCTCACCGGGTGCCGAGGAAACGGGCGAGGAACTCCGCGGCGAAGGCCGCCGCGTGCGCCGCCGCGATGGGCTGCCAACGCTCGTCGGAGCCCCCGGTCTTGTCGTCCAGCAGGTCCGAGATCCCCCGAACGACCAAGGCGTGGGTGCCCTCCTCCATGTAGGCGCCGTGCAGGAAGCCGTATCCCTCCATCTCCACGGCCACGGCGTCACCGCAGTAGTGGCGCAGTCGCTGGGCGGTCACCCCACCGCTGTCCGCGACGACCTTGCCGCCGGCGGCGATGGGGGCGACGACGGCCCGCGGTGGCCCGTTCGGTGAGGCCACCATGCTGCGCGAGGTCCACTCCGGGCGGGCCGCCACGTTCATCGCCCTCTGCACGGCGGAGTAGGACGGGGCCTTGGTGTGGGCCCGAGGCCGGTAGCCCTCCGGGGTCTCCTTCCCGGACTCCAGGTCGTAGATGGAGGAGGCCGCCACCACGTCGCCCAGCCCCAGATCCTTGATGCCTCCGGCCACGCCGACGAAGAGGATCGCCCGGGGTGAGAAGGCCGTACGCGCCCGCTCCAGGTGGGCGCCCGCCGAGGCGTTGCCCATCCCCACCTGGGCGACCGCCACGCGCAGGGGCGGATCCACCCCGATCAGGGAGCCCACCTGGTACAGGGTGCCCTTGGTCTCGCGTTCCTCCAAGGGCCCGTCCAACTGGTCGGTGACGGCCCGGTACTCGGTGGCGATGGCGGTGATCACCACGGCGTCGACGCTCACCGTCCCCGTGGCCTCCGTGGCCGCGTCGGCCGGCTTCGGGGCGTTCTCCTGGACCGTGGTGTGGTGGATGGTCGGGTTCGGGCCGAATTGGTTGCCGCCACTGTCGTGCATGTCCCCGCGGACTCGGTGGCCGTAGTGGTTCATTGTCTTGATCCTGGTCCGTTCGGTCGGTCAGCCGCCCGATGACTTGGTCGGGTTCGGGCCGAATTGGTTGCCGCCGCCGTCGTGCATGTCCCCGTGGACCTGGTGGCCGTAGTGGTTGAACTGCTGGAGGACCTGCTTGATCTGTTCGGTGTCGTAACCGGACTCGATCAGGACGTCGCGCACGCAGGTCATGACCTTCTCCCGGATGGCCCGATGGAACCTGTGGATGTCGTGGGACTGGAAGAGCTGGGAGAGTTCGTCGTTCGCGGCCCGTTCCCGGATTCCCAGGCGGGGCGCGTAGTCGAAGAGCTCGCCCTGTTCGGCCGCCCAGGTGTACTCCCGGTTGTTGCGCCTGGTGCGGCGCCTGGAACGCAGCCAGGTGACGCCTTCGGCGAGGAGCCGATCGGAGTCGGTGACGCAGTGGCGCGTCGAAGCCGAGAGCAGTTCCCAGACCTCTTCGAGGTTCCCGCCGGTGGGCAGAGGACCGGTGGGTGCCTGGTACTCCGGGGCGATCGGTGGCATGACCAGGCTCTCGCCCTCGATGCGCAGCTGTCCGCCGCGGACGGTCAGTCGGACGAAGACGGTCAGGACGACCTGCCCCTCCCACATGCGGACCCCGGCGGTCAGGAAGTGCCGGGCCCGTTCGTGTTCGGCGAAGGCGAACGTGCCGGCCCAGGCCGGGTGCAGGTTCCCGCGCTGTTCGTCCAACAGGCCGGGGATCAGGTCCCAGGCGTTGTCCTTCCTGATCCCGGAGAGGAAGACGCTGTCGGTCACCTCGACCGTGCGATGGCCGCCCAGGTGGGCGGAGTCGCCGCCGAGCGTGGGCAGCTCCCCGCGCAGGCGTTCGTACATCCGCGTCACCAACAGGTTCCTCTCGACCGGATCGACCCCGCCGGTGGTGGCGCTCCGGTCCGGACCGTCCTCGCTCGGGAACAGCTTCAGGGTGAGAGGCCAGGAGTCCCACCGCACCCCCGAACCCAGGAACGGGTTGAAGTCGGTGTAGAAGCTCACCGGTCGGGAACCGACCCCGCTGCCGGGTGCGGTCTCGTTGCTCCTGAGACGGATGTTCAGCAGCGCGGCGTTGGTGCGGTGCCGTGCCCAGTACGAGATCGCCACCATGGCGGAGAGGAGCAGGAGCGCGGACACCCACAGGGGGAACAAACGGAACACGGCGGCCGAGCTTTCGCCGGAGCCCTGGTCGCCGGCGAACGGGTCATCGCCGGCGAACAGGTCGCCACCGGAGGAGGAGGCATTGGTCAGGGCATCCGTGACCGCCAGGGCGAGGACCATCTGCCAGACGAGGACGAACAGGAGGCCGTGCAGGCCCAGACGTGGGATTCGAGAGGTCCAACCCAGTTCGGGGGTCGTGCGGATCCACGCCAGGTTCCGCAGGACCACGATCACGGTGAGGGCGGCCAGGGAGGCGATCGCGTTGAACACGAAACAGATCACGAGGACCACGGCGGCCCAGAGTCCGCCCAGGGCCAGGACCTGTCTGGCCCTCACCGCCTCGTTCACGACCCGGCCACTGGCCAGGCCCGGTTCCCGCGCGGGCACCCGCTGGTGGTGCTCCACGCGTTCCCGGATGATGTCGTCGCGCAGGTCGGTGCTCGACCAGACCGCGGAACGGAGACTGCGGGTGGAGTCGACGTAGGCGGCCCCGGCGATGATGTCCATCTGTTCGGGGGAAACCTGGGGGAATGGGGAGAGGTTATTTATTTCCGGATTCTGTTGCACCATGGAAAATCCCTTTCTGCGACTTGGGGAGATGCGCAGAGTTCCTTGGGTTTCAAAGGGATGCGAGGCGCCCGAAAGGCGTTTCCCGCGTGACCTCGACCGGCCGTTCGGTGCTGTCTCAGCTGCTTCCGGTCGGGCTCGTACGGTGATCAGTGGTGTGTTCTGGGACGCGTCCGGATTCCCACGCGACGCTGAAAGCGCGGAGGGCGAATTCGTAGAGTTTCCCTGGCCTGCGGACGACGATACACGGAGAGTTCCGGCCGTGTGTCGATTCTTCGTAAATGGTCAGAAAGGCCAGACGATCGGTCGCGATGATGCGGTACAGATGCGGGAGATCGTAGAAACGGACCTGTGCGCGTTCCTGGTTTCCCGAGGCCGCGCGAACGTAGTGGTAGTTGGCCAGCACCTGTTCGGCGAGGACGCCGGACCCGTAGCCGGGGTCGGAGGCGACCAGTTCCCCCTCGCGCTGGTCGAGCCATGACTCACGACCGTCGCCGGCGGGGGCGGGGTCGGGCAGGAGAACCCGGATGTGCGCCGGCGCCCGTCCCGCGCCGGCCCACAGTGGACGGAAGCCGTCCCGGGTGAGTTCGTTCCCCCGCCCGACCATGACGCGGACCCAGCGTGCCCGCCCGATCTCCCGGGCCAGTTCGTGGTTCGCGTCGCTCTGGTGGCGGTAGACCCTGACGTCGCCGAGTCCGCTCAGTCTGGAGAGCATGGACAGGATCCACCAGCGGGCCCTGCGGGAGAACATCCAGCCGCCGAGCACGGTCAGTGCGGTGGCCACGATCGAGCTGGCCACGCCGAGCGTGAATCCCGTCATGTGTGCTCCCGGAGGTGGGGGCGGTAGCCCGGTCCGACTTTTCGGGTCAGTTCGACCATAATCCGGCCGACCGGTTAAAGTCAACATGACCTTTAGTAGATTGGCGGGATGAACCGCAGTGTCGAGGCCCCGCTCCCGAGATTCCCCGTGTCCGTCACGGTCGACATCGTCATATTCACGATCCGTGACGACGAGTTGAGTGTCCTGCTGATCGAACGGGGCAAGGAACCCCACCTGGGCCGGAGCGCCCTCCCCGGCGGATACGTGCGGCCCGGTGAGGACCTGGACGGGGCGGCACTGCGCGAACTGGTGGAGGAGACGGGGCTCGACGGGCGATCCCTGCATCTGGAACAGCTACGAAGCTACGGGGCGCCCGACCGGGACCCGCGCGGACGCGTCATCACCGTCGCCTATCTCGCCCTCGGCCCGGACCTGCCCACCCCCACCGCCGGGACCGACGCCGCCGGGGCCGCGTGGACGCCCGTGGGCAAGGCGCTCGATCCGGGTTTCACGCTCTCCTTCGACCACCGGGCGATCCTCACCGACGCCGTCGAACGCGCCCGGGCCCAGCTGGAGTACACCACCGTGGCGGCGGGGTTCTGCCGTGAACCCTTCACCATCAGCGATCTGCGCAGGGTCTACGAGGTGATCTGGGGGGTGGCGCTGGACCCGAGCAACTTCCGGCGCAAGGTCACCAAGACGGCCGGGTTCGTGGAACCCACGGGGGAGCGCCGCGCCGCCGAGGCGGGACGGCCCGCCGCCCTGTACCGGTTCGGTGGTGCCCGGGTGCTCTACCCGCCGCTGCTCCGCACCGGCTGACGAGCGGCCCCGAACGGCACGGTGGCCGCGACACCCTGAAGGTTCAGGGTGTCGCGGCCACCGATGGACGCCGCGTTATTCGTCGCGGGTCCTACTCGTCGTCATCGTCGTCGATACGACGCTTCTTCTTGCCGTCGCGACCCGGGCGCAGCAGCGCCTCGGCCAGTGCCAGCACCGTCTCCTCCAGGGAGGAGAACCGCTTGGTGATGTCGTCGTGCGAGTTCTCCACCGCCTCGGTGACGGTCTCCTCGAACTCGTGCCGGTCGGGGCGCTGCTTGAGCTCGCGCAGGAGCGGCTCGACCGCGGAGGTGATGTGCGAGTCGATCTCGTCCAGCTTGCCGGAGTGGTCCTTTTGCGGACGGTCCACCAGTTCGGTCAGCCGACGGTGCACCTCGCTGACCTCCAGGGTCTGCGGGAGCTGGTTGAGTCGCTGGTTGAGCGCCTCCAGCCGGTCGTCGAAGGCCTCCATCCGGCCATCGACCCCTTCGAAGTGACCGCTGACCCCCTCGAACTGGCCCTCGACGCCGTTGACCCGGCCATCGATGCCGTCCAGGCGACCGTTGACCCCGTCGAGTCGGCCGTCCACCCGGTCGATCTTGCCCTCGACGCTCTCGAAGCTGCCCTCGAAGTGTCCCTCGAAGGTGTCGAACCGGTCGGTGAGCCTGCCCAGCTCGTGGTCGACCTTGCCGGTGATCTGCGACAGGTGGTTGTCCACCTTGCCGTTGATGGCCTCGCGGTGCCGCTCCAGCCGCTCGTCGAGCGCGCTCCGGTGGCTCTGGGTCTGCTCGGAGAGGGAATCGGTGAGCGTCTGGTGGCGTTCCTCGGTCTCCGTGGTGAACCGCTGGTGCGCCTCCTGGACGGAGGTGCGCAGCTCGGCCAGGTCCGTGGCGGTCTTCTCGGTGTCCTTGGTGACCTTGGCCGCCAAGGCGTCGGTGCGTTCGGTGACGGACTCGCGCAGGCCCTCGGCGGTCGCCTCGGCGTGCTCGCGGGTCTCGGTCCGGCCCAGCTCGATCTGTTCGTCCAGCTCCGACAGCCGCTGACGCAGGTGCGTACGCAGGTCGGTGAGGGAGGACTCGTGGTTCTCCCGCAACTTGGAGAGCGTGCCGGTGAGGTCGGCGACGGCGGCGGTCGCCTCGGCGTGGTTCTCCTCGGACTGGGTGCTGAGGTGGCCGACGCTCTCGGTGAACTTGCGGGTGAGGGCCTGGTGGCGCTCCTCGGAGGTCGTGGTCAGGGACTTGAGCCCCTCGGCCAGCTCCTTGTGGCGCTCGCCCAGTTCACCGGTGTTCTCCTGCAGGCGGGCCAGCAGGGTCTCGTTCTGCGCGGAGGCGCTCTCCTCGACGAGGGTGCGCAGTTCCGCGGTGCGGTCGGCGAGGGTGGTGTTGAGCTCGGCGCGGCTCTCCCGGACGGCTCCGCGGGTCTGCTCGACCGCCTCGTCCAAGGCTTCCTTGCCCTGGTCGAGCCTGCCGGTGAGCTCCTCGTGGCGCTCGCCGAGGGTGGTGTCCAGGGTGGCGATCGCGGTCTCGATCGCCTCGGTGCGACCGTTGAGGGTCTCCAAGGCGGTGTCGAGGGCGTCCAGGCGGGTGCCGAAGGTCTCGTTCAGCGCGGTGACGCGCTCGCCGACCTCCACGACCTGCTCCGCGGTCCGGGTTCCGGTCTCGGCCATGCGCTGGAGGCGGGTCAGGGCGGTGTCGAGGTGACCGGCGATGCGGTGGGTGTCCGCCCGGAGGGAGGGCATGTCCGACAGGGGCTTGACCTGCTGACCGACGACCTCTATGTGCTCGGCGAGGGCTTCGGCCCACTCCGGCGGACGGGCCAGGAAGTCGTCGATCCGACCGTCGACCGCGGTGATCGACGCGGCGAGGGCGGTGAGCTCGCGTTCGCGCAGCTCGCGCAGCAGCCACTCCATGCCTTCGAGACGCTGGCGCATCTCCTCGCTGACGGCTCCCTGGGACTTCTGCTCGGAGACGTGTTCTTGGGCGGCCTGGGACAGGAGGTCGCGCATCCGGTCGGAGACTCCGGCCTGACCGCCACCGTTGAGGAAGTTGTGATTGGTCTGTTCCACCGAGGTGCTCCTTATGGTTCTGGCGCTCCCGCCCTCGCCCGGGTCTTCGGACGGTGGAGGTTTCCGGGAGGGCGGGTTCTCGATGGTCCCCGGGCGGGTGGCGTGACGCGCCGACTGAGCCTCAACGTGACGAAAGTGTGACTGTGCGTACACATATGGGGCGTGGGCGCTGTGCCGGCTGAACCGCGAGGCGGAACCAACAAGCACGGCCTTCCGGGTGAACCCATGAGAAGGGGAAGTATGCGGCGGTCGCCAGTTTAACGACATCACTCGGCGTAACCAGGGGGGTCCACCAAAGATGTCGTTGTGCGAGGTAACGATATGGTCCGCGTGCGGTGACCGGAATGCGCGCGGGCCGTCGTCTCGAAGAACGAGAGAGTTCTACGGCGTCTCGATTTCGCGACACAGCAGGTAGAAGGGCCTTTCGCCGATTCGGGTGAGGACGACGGTCATCTTCTCCGGTCCGGACGCCTTCAGGTCGCGACGGAGTTTCTCCGTGTCCACCGCCGAACCTCGTTTCTTGATCGTTATCGTTCCGGCCCGATGGGCCCGCACCGAAGCGCGGAGTCGCTTCGCCGAGAACGGTGCGCACTCCACCACCTCCAGCACACGCCACAGCGGTGAGACCTCGACCCGATCCGAGGTGAAGTAGGCGATGCGCTCGTCCAGCAGGGCCCCGTCCACCCGGGCCGCCGCCTCGGCGACCAGGTGCGATCGGACCACCGCCGGATCCGGGTCGTAGAGGTAGCGGCGCGCCGCCGCCACCGGCGCGGGCCCCAGATCGGGATCGGCGTCCAGGTGCGCGACTGCCCCCTCGCTCGCCAACAGGCCGGGGCGCTCGTGCAACACCGTGGCACGCCGCCGAGGCCCCTCGGAGAGCGCCCCGAACCACAGGGCCGTCTCCTTCAGTTCGCCGTCCACCGAGATCCACTCCGCGGCGGCCGCGGGGGACAGGACCTCGTGCGGGATGCCCGGCGCTGCCTTCAGGCAGGCCGCGCCGGCCGCCTCGGCCAGGGCGGTGGCCACGTCCCACGGAGGTGAGTAGGCCGACGGGTCGAACACCCGACCACGGCCACCGCGGCGGGCGGGGTCGCAGAACAACAGGGGATGCTCGCCCAGGGCCACCTCGTTCACGTCGCCCTCGCGCACGCGGGCACGATCGGACAACCCCAAAGCCTCGATGTTGGCGCGCGCCACCGCGACCGTGAGGGGATCGGCGTCCACCCCTTCCACGGGAACGCCCACCTCGGCCAGGGCCAGTAGGTCGGCCCCCACGCCACAGCACAGGTCGCCGGCCGCGCCGGCGTCGCCCGCGCCCCTCAGGACGTCCTCGGCCACCTCGGCGACCCTTTCGGCGCGGTAGGCCGCGATCGAACCCCGGGTGGACTGCTCCAGACCGTCGGGGGTGAAGAACATCCGCGCCGCGCGCTCCCCGAACTTGGCACGTCCCCGCTCGCGCAGTCCCACCTGTGTCATCACCGCGTTGACCAACTCGGATACGGGCAGGTCCTGGTCCAAGGCGGCCACCGCCGGGTTCGCTCGCAGCCGAGAGGCCATCGACAGGGGATCCTTCGCGGCGGAGACGGGGTCCACCTCGGCGAGGACCTCCCGTCCCGCGTCGGTGAGCAGCGCCGAGAAGGCGGGAAGGCGCATGGATCCTCCAGCGGTGGGCACGACGAAATGGCGAGCCCGCCCCCGTGATCAGGACCCTCACCACATTTCCATTCTGGCACTCTCGGGGGTAGAGTGCTAATCGCGACGAGGCCGGTCTGGCACCCGCGACGACAGGCCGCCGCGGTCGCCCCTTTACGTAGTCGGTTCGTGCTACCGCACGGGCCGCTTTTGCAGGACATCGAACTTTGAAGGGGGAGGTCACTACCGTGTCGACCGCCACCAAGACCGTGCTGAAGCCGCTCGAAGACCGCGTCGTGGTCAAGACGCTGGAGGCCGAGCAGACCACCGCCTCCGGTCTGGTCATTCCGGACACCGCCAAGGAGAAGCCCCAGGAGGGCGAGGTCCTGGCCGTGGGCCCCGGCCGCTGGGACGACGAGGGTGACAAGCGCATCCCGCTGGACGTGAACGTCGGCGACGTCGTTCTCTACAGCAAGTACGGCGGCACCGAGGTCAAGTACGACGGCGTCGAGTACCTGGTGCTCTCCGCCCGCGACCTCCTCGCGGTCGTCGAGAAGTAGCTCTCGGCGTTCGATCCTCGACATCCCGCACCGGTCGGCCCTCGAAGCCGGGCGGGCGGGATGTCTTCGTTTTACGACCTCACAACGGTAAGAGGAAACAGCACAGATGCCGAAGATCCTGGAGTTCGAGGACGACGCCCGGCGCGCTCTCGAACGGGGCGTGAACCGTCTCGCCGACGCCGTGAAGGTGACGCTCGGCCCGCGCGGCCGCAACGTCGTCATCGACAAGAAGTTCGGCGCCCCCACCATCACGAACGACGGCGTGACCGTCGCCCGTGAGATCGAGCTGGACGAGCCCTACGAGAACCTGGGCGCCCAGCTGGTCAAGGAGGTCGCCACCAAGACCAACGACGCCGCGGGTGACGGAACCACCACCGCCACCGTGCTGGCCCAGGCGCTCGTGCGCGAGGGCCTGCGCAGCGTCGCCGCCGGCGCCTCCCCGATGTCCCTGAAGAAGGGCATCGACGCCGCCGCCCAGCAGGTGTCGCAGATCCTGCTGGAGCGCGCCGTCCCGATCAAGGAGCGTTCGGACATCGCCTACGTGGCGACGAACTCCGCTCAGGACGCCCAGATCGGCGACCTGATCGCCGAGGCGTTCGACAAGGTCGGCAAGGACGGTGTCATCACCGTCGAGGAGTCCCCGGCGTTCGGGCTGGAGCTCGACTTCACCGAGGGCCTGCAGTTCGACAAGGGCTACGTCTCTCCGTACTTCGTCACCGACGGGGACCGCCAGGAAGCCGTGCTGGAGGACGCCCTCGTCCTCATCAGCCAGGGCAAGATCGGCAACCTCAACGAGCTGCTGCCGCTCCTGGAGAAGGTCGTCCAGAGCAAGAAGCCGCTGCTGATCATCGCCGAGGACGTCGAGGGCGACGCCCTGGGTGCCCTGGTGCTGAACAAGATGCGCGGTGCGCTCAACGTCGCCGCGGTCAAGGCGCCCGGCTTCGGCGAGCGTCGCAAGGCCATGCTCCAGGACATCGCCGTGCTCACCGGCGGTCAGGTCATCTCCGAAGAGGTCGGCCTGTCCCTGGACAACGCCGAGCTGGACGCGCTGGGCACCGCCCGTCGCATCACCATCACCAAGGACGACACGACCATCGTCGACGGCGCCGGTGCGCAGGCCGACGTCGAGGACCGTGTCCGCCAGATCCGCAACGAGATCGAGGCCAGCGACTCCGACTGGGACCGCGAGAAGCTCCAGGAGCGTCTCGCCAAGCTCGCGGGCTGCGTCTCCGTGCTGAGCGTGGGCGCGGCCACCGAGATCGAGCTCAAGGAGAAGAAGCACCGTCTCGAGGACGCCATCTCGGCGACTCGTGCGGCCATCGAGGAGGGCATCGTCGCCGGCGGCGGCGCCTCCCTGGTGCACGCTTCCACCGCCCTGGGCGACCTGGGTCTGACCGGCGACGAGGCGACCGGTGTGTCCATCGTCCGTCGCGCGCTGGTCGAGCCGGCCCGGTGGATCGCGGAGAACGCGGGTGCCGAGGGCTACGTCGTCACCCACAAGATCTCCGAGCTGGAGGTCGGCCACGGGTTCAACGCCGCCACCGGCGTCTACGGCGACCTGACCGGTGAGGGCATCCTCGACCCGGTCAAGGTCTCCCGTTCCGCCGTCCAGAACGCCGCGTCCATCGCGGGCATGCTGCTGACCACCGAGGTGCTCATCGCGGACAAGCCCGAAGAGGGCGAGGGCGACGGTCACGCCCACTAACGGGGCGAGACGTCGAGGGGGCGGGCCGCCATGGTGTCCCGCCCCCGCTCGTTGAGGTGGGCCGGAGTGGTCGGTCTCACTATCATGAGGAGGGGTCGAAAGAGCCCCTTCTCTGCGGTGATTTCAGACCATTTTTCCAAAATGTAACCATTCCGTAGTTGCCGATTGGAGTGGTTGGGTCCCGTGATGCGGGCATCATTCCTAACGTGACGGATGCAGGCGCCCGGGGGGGCGTTACCGCGCAGCGGACAGGGACGCCCTCCAACGCGCGAGAAACGGGTTTGAACCACCTGGGATCGCTCGCCGTTCAAGGGGACGACGGGGCGATGGACTCGCTGCTGCGCGAGGTCCGACCCATGGTGGTGCGGTACTGCCACAGCAGACTGGCGCGGGTGTCGGGGTTGGCGCACCACTCCGACGACGTCGCGCAGGAGGTCTGCATCGCCCTGCTCACGGCGATCCCCCGATACCAGGACAGGGGCAGGCCCTTCGCCGCCTTCGTGTTCGGTATCGCGGCGCACAAGGTCGCCGACACCCTTCGGGTGGCCGGGCGGGTGGAGACGGTCCCCACCGACACGGTGCCGGAACCACCGGACGAGGGGCCGGGACCGGAAGAGGCCGCTGTGCGCGTCATCGAGGCACAGCGGGCCAGAGAACTCCTCGACGAGTTGCCCGAACAGCAGCGCAGACTGCTGGTGTTGCGGGTGATCACAGGACTGACAGCGGACGAGACGGGACATCTCCTTGGAATGTCGGCAGGGGCGGTACGGGTTGCCCAGCACCGAGCTATTGCTCGGCTTCGGAAGGTGGCCCTGGCGAACCGCGTCCTCCCATAAGGCCTCGATCGAGCACGGGCGCGTGCCCGGGCCGGGAAAGCGCACTTGTCCGAACCGCATCACCTTCCTCCCACCGGGCCGCACCGGGGGGTACTGCCGTTACCCCGATGCCTTGTCCCAGTGACCCTTCGGTGACCTCAGGGTCCGGGTGCGCCGTGACGTTGCGCACTTCCGGGCCACGGTGACGGGGCGAACAGTCCATTCCACCGGGAGAGCGCGGGACGACGTCCTAGGATGAGACGACACGCGGGGGCGATCCGCGCAGGTGTTGCCGGTCAACAGCGGAGGTTGTGTCATGAGCCAGGAGTACAGCGAATACGGGGACAAACTGCTCCCGCCAGGGCTGACCTACGACGACGTCCTGTTGGTACCGGCCTACTCCGACCTCCAGCCCGGCGAGGTGAACACCGCCACCCGGCTGTCCCGCAACATCGACCTCAGCATCCCGCTGCTGTCCGCGGCGATGGACACCGTCACCGAGGCCCGCATGGCCGTGGCCATGGCCCGCCAGGGCGGTGCCGGCGTTCTGCACCGCAACCTCTCCGCCGAGGACCAGGCCGGCCACATCGACCTGGTCAAACGCTCCGAGGCCGGCATGGTCACCGACCCGGTCACCTGCAAGCCCGAGGACGACCTCGCCGAGGTCGAGCGCCTGTGCGCCCACTACCGCATCTCCGGTGTCCCGGTCACCGACGCCGACGGCAGGCTCGTCGGCATCGTCACCAACCGCGACATGCGCTTCGAGGACGATCGCACCCGCCTGGTGCGCGAGGTCATGACCACCGAGAACCTGGTCACCGCCCCCGTGGGGGTCAGCCGTGCACGGGCCTTCGAGCTGCTGCGCGAGCACAAGGTCGAGAAGCTTCCGCTGGTGGACGCCGACAACCGCCTCCGCGGTCTCATCACCGTCAAGGACTTCATCAAGAGCGAGCAGTTCCCCAACGCCACCAAGGACGCCGACGGCCGTCTCGTCGTCGGTGGCGCCGTGGGCGTGGGCACCGAGGCGGAGGAGCGCGCCAAGCTGCTCATCGACGCCGGGGTCGACTTCATCGTCGTCGACACGGCGCACGGTCACTCCGCGGGGCTCGCCGACATGATCTCCAAGCTCAAGGCCAACTCCCGAGCCGACATCGTCGCCGGCAACATCGCCACCCGCGCCGGAGCCCAGCTGCTCATCGACGCCGGCGCCGACGCCGTCAAGGTCGGTGTGGGGCCGGGCTCCATCTGCACCACTCGTGTGGTCGCCGGTGTGGGAGCCCCGCAGCTCACCGCCATCCTGGAGGCCGCCAAGGCCTGTGGCCCGGCCGGGGTCCCGCTCATCGCCGACGGTGGTCTGCAGTACTCCGGCGAGATCGCCAAGGCCCTCACCGCGGGCGCGAGCACCGTCATGCTCGGCAGCCTCCTGGCCGGTGTGGAGGAGAGCCCGGGCGAGCTCATCTTCATCAACGGCAAGCAGTTCAAGGCCTACCGCGGCATGGGATCGCTGGGCGCCATGCGCGGCCGTTCCTTCTCCAAGGACCGCTACGCCCAGGCCGAGGTCTCCTCCGAGGACAAACTCGTCCCCGAGGGCATCGAGGGCCAGGTGCCCTTCCGCGGCCCGCTCTCGTCCGTCGCCCACCAGCTCGTCGGTGGTCTGCACCAGTCCATGTGGTACGCGGGCAGCCGCACCGTGTCCGAACTGCGCGAACGCGGACAGCTCATGCGCATCACCAGCGCCGGGCTGCGCGAGAGCCACCCGCACGACATCAAGATGACGGTGGAAGCGCCCAACTACAACGCCCGCTGAACCACGAGCGGGAATGAGAGGGTGACCGTGGACGGATAGACTCACGTCCGCGGTCATCGCGCCGGTCGACCGATCGGCGCCGCACGTCAGAGGGGAATCGAAGCGTTGGCTCAGGTGGAGATCGGGCTGGGCAAGAATGGGCGTCGCGCCTACGAACTCGATGAGATCGGGATCGTGCCGGCCCGGCGAACCCGAGACCCGGAAGAAGTGTCGATCTCCTGGCAGATCGACGCGTACCGGTTCGAGACGCCCCTTGTGGTCAGCCCCATGGACAGTGTCGCCTCACCCCAGACCGTCGTCGCGGTCGGGCAACAGGGCGGCCTCGGCGTCTTGGACCTGGAAGGTCTGTGGACCCGGTACGAGGACCCGGAGCCGCTGCTCCAGGAGATCCGCGAACTCGACGACCTGGCCGCCACCAAGCGGCTCCAGGAGATCTACGCCGCCCCCATCCAGGAGGAGCTGATCGGCCGCCGGATCGCGGAGATCCGTGACGCCGGCCTGGTCACCGCGGCCCGTCTGTCGCCGCAGCGCACCGCCCAGTACCACAGGGCGGTCGTCGACGCGGGCGTGGACATCTTCGTCATCCGCGGCACCACGGTCTCCGCCGAGCACGTCTCCGGTCGGGCCGAGCCGCTCAACCTCAAGCAGTTCATCTACGACCTCGACGTCCCCGTCGTGGTCGGTGGCTGCGCCACCTACACCGCCGCCCTGCACCTGATGCGCACCGGCGCCGCCGGCGTGCTCGTCGGCTTCGGTGGCGGTTCGGGCCACACCACCCGTTCGGTGCTGGGTGTGGCGGTTCCCATGGCCAGCGCCATCGGTGACGTCGCCGCGGCCCGACGCGACTACCTGGACGAGTCCGGTGGCCGCTACGTGCACGTACTCGCCGACGGCGGTATGACCGGCAGCGGCGACATCGCCAAGGCCCTGGCCTGCGGCGCCGACGCCGTCATGGTCGGTTCCCCGCTGGCCCGCGCCACCGAGGCGCCCGGCCGCGGCTACCACTGGGGCAGTGAGGCTCACCACGGTGAGCTTCCTCGCGGCGAGCGGGTCAACGTCGGCACCATCGGCGACCTCAAGTCGATCCTGCACGGCCCCGCCTCCACCAGCGATGGCTCCATGAACCTCATGGGCGCCCTGCGCCGGACCATGGCGACCTCCGGTTACTCGGACCTGAAGGAGTTCCAGCGGGTCGAGGTCGTCGTCAACCCGCACCGGTAGACACGACCGCGAACACGCGCCGAGACCCTTCGAGGACGCCCCGCTCACCCGCGGGGCGTCCTTCGTCCGTTCCGGGGGTCCATGCCCGCACCGGTGAGATCCGGTCGAGACCGTGTGCGACCATGGGTCGAGTTTTGTTGTCTCGTGATGTCTTGGTGACCTTTCCTTGGGGAGGACTGCATGGGTGACAGCGTGAGCGGCGCCCGGCGGCGCCGAAGCCGGGGGCCGGCGATCGCGGTCAGCCTCGCCTTGGCCGTGTGCCTACTGGTGACGGTCGGGGTCGTGGCCCTGGTCGGGAGGGTGTCCACCGCGCTCAACGAGTGGGAACCGCCGACCGCCACCTCCGTCGACCCCTCGGACGGGACCATCGCCACCCCGCCGCACGACGAGCTGACCGGACCCCCCGAACACACCGGGGTGGCGGCGCGTACCGACGACGCGACCGGAGAGCCCGGTGAGGCCGGCGCGGACGAACAGTCTCGTCCCGCACCGGGCCCGCAGCGCCCCGACGACACCTGGCTGGACGAGGTCTCCGACGGGACCGGGATCCCGCGTCGTGTCCTGGAGGGCTACGCGAGCGCACAACTGGTGCTCGACGAGGAACAGGCCGAGTGCGGCATGTCCTGGCCGACCCTGGCCGGGATCGGGTTCATCGAGTCCCGGCACGGCACCTACGCGGGCGGTGAGGTCGGTTCGGACGGCAACACCACGGTGGACGTCATCGGCATCGCACTCGACGGCACCAACAACACCCGGGCCATCCCGGACACCGAGGGCGGTGAGCTGGACGGGGACACCGAGTGGGATCGGGCGGTCGGCCCGATGCAGTTCATCCCGGTCACCTGGGCGAAGTGGGGCGAGTCACTGGAGGGTGACGGCGACCCCGACCCGCACAACATCGACGACGCGGCCCTGTCCTCCGCCCGCTACCTGTGCGAGGACGGCCGGGACCTGAGCACGACCGAGGACTGGGAGGACGCGATCTTCGAGTACAACCGGTCCGACAGCTACCGGGACGACGTCCTCGCCTACGCCCACGCCTACGCCGACGCCTCCTGAGACGTTCCCCGGTCCCGCACCCAGGCCCAGGCCTGCTCTTCCTCGTCGACCTCGAAGAAGCGCAGGTCCATGTCGACGAAGGCGTCCGCCAACGTGGTGAGGTACTCGACGACCCGGCTGTCGCCCACCACCGCGTAACGCTCGATCCCGCCGAAGTGCTCCTTGGCGAAACGCAGCCGCTCGGCCAGGGTGGGCGTCTCCCCGGTCGGCCACCCGTGGACCCGGATGAGGAGGCGCACCGCGCTGAACCGGTCGATGGCACGGCGCACCTCGCCCAGAAGTTCCTCGAACGAGCTCTGGGAGATGGTGCCCTCCACCTCGAACCCGAGCACGTCGTCGTCGCCGGAGTCCAATCTCCTGTACATGGTCCCTCCGTTCCTCGAATGGCGGCGTGCCGGCGCACCTACCCGTTCAACGAGGTGACCATGCGTTCCAGGAACCAGGGTTGTCCACAGGCGGGACGACGTCGGGTGGTGCCGGGGCCCCTATCCATGGTCTTCTCGACATATAGGGGAGCCCCGGCTCCCGCCGGCATCGGCGTGCCCGGAACTCAGGGCAGCGTGTACTCGAAGACGTAGGCCACCGACGGCTCCCCGTGCACGGCCACGTACCGGCCGGTGCCCCGCAGCCCCGTCAGCTCCCCGGTGCCGGACACCACCTCGAACGTGCAGCGCACCTCGCCCCGCCCGGCGAAGGTTCCCCGCTCCTCCACGATGAAAGCGCCGGCCCGCCCGTCCAACGTGCCGTTCAGCCGCTGGAAACCGGCGAACGACCCGGTCCCGTCCTCCAGGTAGACGAACGTGTAGGCGCAGTCGGTGTCGGCCGCTTCGATCCCGCCGCTGTAGTCGTTGATCACGCGAGCCCTCGCGAGCTTGGGCGAGGGACCCTCGGACAGCTCCTCCTCCTTCCAGTCCTTGAAGGTGAAAGTGCCCTCGGTGCGTGTGGTCGTCTGCGTCATGGTCTCGCTCCCGGTTCTTTCGGTTCCCCTGTGTTCGGAGCCCCTGTGTTCGGATCTCCTGTGCTTCGAAGACCAGCTTCGTCGGGGTACCTGACATCTGCTGTCAGGTACGGAGAGAATGTTCGTATGCGCGCCGATCGGCTTGTCTCCCTGCTCCTGCTGTTGCAGAACCGCGGCCGGATGACCGCGCCCGAACTCTCCACGGAACTGGAGGTGTCGGTGCGCACCGTCTACCGGGACGTGGAGGCGCTCGGCGCGGCCGGAGTCCCGGTGCTCGCCGACCGTGGACCCGCAGGCGGCTACCGCCTGGTGGACGGCTACCGCACCCGGCTGACCGGGCTCACCGACGCCGAAGCGGAGTCCCTGTTCCTCATCGGGGTCCCCACCGCGGCACGCGACCTGGGGTTGGACGCGGTACTCACGACCGCCCGACACAAACTGCGTGCCGCACTACCCGGCCCACTCGCCGAACGCGCCGCCCGCGCCCAGGACCGCTTTCACCTGGACGCCCCCGCCTGGTTCCGAGACGCCGATGAGGTCCCGCACCTGGGCGTCGTCACCGAAGCGGTGTGGGAGCGGCGGGTTCTGCGGGTCCGGTATCTGCGCTGGCGAGGCGAGGTGGAACGGGAACTGCGCCCGCTCGGCATCGTGCTCAAGGGCGGCACCTGGTACCTGGCGGCCCTGGCCGGCGAAGGGGAGGAGCCGTCGGTGCGCACCTACCGAGTGTCACGAGTGCAGGAGGCCCGGCCGACCGGCGAGCTCTTCGACCGGCCGACCGGCTTCGACCTGGTCGCGTACTGGGAGGAGTCGGCCCGCCGGTTGGAAGAGTCGGTGCTCCAGGGAACCGCCCACCTGCGCTTGGCCCCGGAAGCGGTGAAACTGCTGCCGATGCGCTTCGGAGCGATAGGGCGCCGCGCCTTGGAAGCGGCCGACCCGCCGGCGGCCGACGGGTGGGTGGAAGTGCACATGGAGGTGGAGTCGCCGGCAGTGGCCGTGGGAGACCTGCTGCGCATGGGGGCGAGCGCGGAAGTACTGGGCCCGACGGGGCTGCGGAGGGCCGTAGCAGCGGAGGCGGCGGAGCTGGCTCGTCTCTACGGGGGAGTGGAGTAGGGGTGGGAATGTGCG
>NZ_FRFF01000004.1 GCF_900143625.1 Nocardiopsis sp. JB363 | reverse complement strand
ACCGTGAGGGGGTGCTGCGCGCGGTGGGGGTGGGGGTCCTGATGCTGCTGGTCTGGTTGCTGTGGCGCCAGTGGCGGCGGTGGGGAACGCCGGGGCGTGATCGAACGTTGTTCTCCTGAGTCGGTGGTCGGCGTCGGCCGTCGACCGGTAGTCCGATTTGTTACGTCAGGGTGTCATGAAGACGCGGTCGAGAACTACGGCGCGTAGTAGTATGTCGACATGGACTTCCTCTACTCCGCGCTCGTCTTCCTGCACATGCTCGGCCTGGCCGGCATCATCGCCGGTTTTCTGATGCAGCTGATGACCGACAACCTCAAGGCCACCAAGGTCCTGCTGCACAGCTCCCTGCTCCAGTTCGTCACCGGGCTGCTTCTGGTCGGGGTCGCCGAGATGGCGGATCTCGCCGACATCGACCACGTGAAGATCGCGGTCAAGCTCGTCATCTCCTTGGCCGTGGTGGTGGTCGGTGTCCTCAACCTCCGTAAGCCCGCCAAGAACCTGGCGATCATCGCCGGCGTGCTCGCCATCGTCAACATCGGTGTGGCGGTCTTCTGGTGATCATGTCGGGCGTCTCGCGCCCGTGGCCCCACCCGTAGGGGGCCCTGTCGCCGGTGGCGGGTCGGAGTGCGCCGACCCGCCACCGGCTTTTTCATGCCCGCCCCCGGTCGATCTTCGGCGGGCGTCCGGTTCGCTCCGACGCGACCTTTCGGAAAACTTGCAACATCTTTCGTCAAGGTCAGCGGCCTGAGTCCGTTCGGAAGTAAGGAAGACCCGGTTCCCAAGGAAACGACCGCGTGTTACCTTCGCCACTCTTACGCAAACTCTTGCAGAATATGCAAGAGATTGGTGGTGGGGCAGTGTGGCCCCATTGCGGAACCTCCCCCCAAGGAGCGCATATGAGAACACCCCGACTCGGCGTCCTCGCAGGTGCCGTGGTGCTGGGAGCCGGCCTGCTAGCGGTTTCCGGTCCCGCGATCTCCCAGGAAGAACCGGACGCGACTCCCGTCTCCGGTACGAACCCCGTCTCCGACGCGAACCCCGCCGCCGAGGGCGCGGGCGACGCCATCGTCCACCTGTTCCAGTGGAACTGGGACTCCGTCGCCACCGAGTGCGCCGACTTCCTCGGACCCAACGGCTACGGAGGCGTGCAGGTCTCCCCACCCCAGGAACACGTCGTCGTCCCCTCCTCCGAGGGCGGCGACTACCCCTGGTGGCAGGACTACCAACCGGTGTCCTACAGCATCGAGAACACCCGGCGCGGCACCGCCGAGGAGTTCGAGAGCATGGTCGACACCTGTGCCGACAACGGCGTCCGCATCTACGTCGACGCCGTGATCAACCACATGACCGGCCCCGGTGAGGTCGATCTGCCCGGCAGCGCGGGCACCGAATGGGAGCAGTACGAGTATCCGGACCTGTTCGGTGACGGCGAGGCCTCCTACTCCTACGACGACTTCGGCCCCTGCTACGACAGCATCGAGAACTGGGACGACAAGGGCGAGGTGCAGGACTGTCAGCTCCTGGGTCTGTCCGACCTGAACACGGGCTCGGACCACGTGCGCGCCCAGGTCGTCCGGTACCTCAACGGCCTGGTCGACATGGGCGTCGGGGGCTTTCGCGTGGACGCCTCCAAGCACGTCCCCGAGGAGGACATGGGCGCCATCATCGGCTCCCTGAACGAGGTGCCCGGCTTCGGCGGCGCCCCGCACGTCTACCACGAGGTCATCGGTGACGCGACGATCCCCTACACCGCCTACACGCCCTACGGACAGGTCACCAACTTCGACTACCAGCGCGACATCGCCGAGAGCTTCGCCAACGGTGACATCGCGAACCTGACCTCGATGCCCGACCACGGCGGACTCACCTCCGACGAGGCCGTGGTCTTCATCGACAACCACGACACCCAGCGGTACGAGCCCGCCCTGACCCACGTGGACGGCGACCGCTACCACCTGGCCACCGCCTTCATGCTCGCTCACCCCTACGGCACCCCCGTGGTGATGTCGAGCTACGACTTCCAGGGCAACGAGGCCGCGGGCCCGCCCAGTGTCGGTGAGGTCGACGGCAACCCGGCCGGGTGGGTCACCGCCGACAGCGACTGCTCCTCCGGCGAGTGGATCTGCGAGCACCGCAGCGAGACCGTCAGCGGCATGGTCGCCTTCCGTAACGCGGTGGACGGCACCGAACTGGCCGAACGCGCCGAGGACGGATCCTCACGGGTGGCCTTCGACCGCGGCGACGTGGGTTTCGCCGCCTTCAACGCCACCGGCCAGAGCTGGTCGCTGACCGCGTCCACCTCCCTGCCCGACGGTGAGTACGACAACGCCGCCGGTTCCGGCGGGGCCACGGTCTCCGGTGGCGAGGTTTCCGCGACCGTCCCCGCCGAGGGCGCCCTGGCGCTGCACGCGGGCGGCGAGTGCGATGAGGACTGCGAGGGTGGCGGCGACCCGGGAGACCCCGGCGAGCCCGGTGACCCGGACACCATCACCGCCACGGTCGAGACCGAACCCGGCCAGGAGGTGCACGTGGTCGGCTCCACCCCCGAGCTCGGTTCCTGGGATCCCGCGGACGGCGTGGCGCTGAACACCGACGCCGACACCTACCCCGAGTGGACCGGCACCGTCACCATGGAGGCCGACACCGAGTGGAAGCTCGTCAAGGTCGGCTCCGACGGAAGCGCCGAGTGGGAACCCGGGGACAACCGCGTCGGCCCGGCCACGGCCGTGGCCTGGGGTCGGCTCTGACCCGATGACCAGGAAGGGCCGCTCACTCCCGGCCCGGCACCCCACGCGCACACTCCTTCGCGCGTGGGGTGCCCTCGGCTCGGGCCCCCGTCACGGCGCCGGTGCCTCAGTCGTCGTAGAAGGTCCGCTCCATGACCGCGCGGGCACGGCGGGTCGCCCGCAGGTACTCCTCGGTCAGCTGTTCCGCGGGGCCCACCGTCTCGGAGTCCTCGTCCTCGGAATCGTCCTGGTAGCCCATGGCCTCGGCCAGGGCCGCGCGCACCCGCAGGTCTGAGGGGAGCGAGTCGCCGCCCCGGCCGCGCTCCAGCATCACCATGCCGCGCACCCGGGACGCCAACCGCCAGGCCTCCTCCAGCACCACGCCGTCGTCGGCGTCCAACAGCCCGTGCGCCACCGCCACGCGCAGCGCCTCCAACGTCCCGCTCGTGCGCAGGTCCGGAAGTTCGTGGGCGTGCCGCAACTGGATCAGCTGGGCCACCCACTCCACGTCCGACAGACCGCCTCGCCCCAGCTTCGTATGCAGGGTCGGGTCGGCCCCGCGCGGCAACCGTTCGGCCTCCATCCGCGCCTTGAGCTTGCGGATCTCCAACACCGACGCCCCGTCGATCCCACCCCGCGGGTAGCGCAGCGGGTCGATCAGGGCGAGGAAGGACGAGCGCAGACCGTGGTCGCCGGCGATCGGCCGCGCCCGCAACAACGCCTGGCTCTCCCACACCTGTGACCAGCGACCGTAGTAGGCCGCGTAGGAGGCCAGGGTGCGCACCACCGGGCCGCTCCGGCCCTCCGGGCGCAGATCGGTGTCCACCTTCAACGACGGTTCCGCCTGCGGCATCTCCAACAGCCGGGCCAGTTCCCGAACGATCGCCAGCGCCTGCTTGGTGGCCGCCCCGGTCTCCACCCCCGGCATCGGATCGTGCACGTACATCACGTCGGCGTCGCTGGCGTAGGTCAGCTCACCACCGCCGAACCGCCCCATCGCCACCACGCACACCCGCGTGAGCTCCACACCGCCCGCGTCGGCCACCACCTTGGTGTAGGCGGCGCGCAGCGCGGCATCGATGGTGACCGCGGCGATGTCGGTCAGCGCGCCACCGACCTCCTCCACCGACGACACCTCCAACAGATCCGCCGAGGCCGTACGCAGCAGCTCCCGGCGCCGCAGGGCGCGCACCGCCGAGACCGCGTCCTCGGGGGTGTCGTACCGGCGCAGCGCCGCGTCCGCCTCCGCCATGAGCGTCTCGGCCCGACGTCGGCGCAGGTGGGAGTCGTCGGCGAGCGTCGCCACCGATTCGGGGGCGCGCAGCAGCAGTTCGGTCACGTAGCGACTGGTGCCCAGCAACCACGCCATCCGCTCGGCCACCCGCACGTCGTCGCGGAGCAGCCGCAGATACCAAGGTGTGGTGCCGAGAGCGTCGCTGACCTGCCGGAACCCCAACAGGCCCGCGTCCGGGTCAGGGGAGTCGGCGAACCAGCCCAACATCACCGGCATCAACGTGCGCTGGATGGAGGCCCGTCGGGACAACCCCGACGTCAACGACTCCAGGTGCCGCAGCGCTCCGCGCGGATCCGCGAAACCCAGGGCCCCCAACCGGTCGACGGCCTGCGCGGGGGACAGGCGCGCCTCCTCGTCGGGCAGCTTGGCGACCGCGTTCAACAGCGGGCGGTAGAACAGTTTCTCGTGCAGGCGTCGCACCTCCGCCGACATCCGCTTGCGCGCCCCGGTCAGTTCCCGCACCGGGTCCGCGACGAACCCCAGCGCCCGACCCAACCGGCGCAGCTGCGCGGGCCCCTCCTGGGCCTTCGGGTCGGGCATCAGGTGGGTGCGCCGCAGCCGCTCCAACTGGAGCAGGTGCTCCATCCGGCGCAGGAACCGGTAGGCCTCGGTGAGCCCCACCGCGTCCTTGCGCCCCACGTACCCGAACTCCGACAGCGCGGTCAGCGCCTGGAGGGTGTTGCCCGAACGCAGCCGGTCATCGGTCCGTCCGTGCACCAGCTGCAACAATTGCACGGAGAACTCGATGTCGCGCAGACCGCCGTGGCCCAGCTTCAGCTCACGGTCGGCCTCGCCGGTGGGGATGTGCGCCACCACCCGGCGGCGCATCGCCTGCACGTCCTCGACGAAGTCCTTGCGCCCGGAGGCCTCCCACACCATCGGTGCGATCGCCTCGGCGTAGGCGCGGCCCAGCGCCACGTCACCGGCGATGGGGCGGGCCTTGAGCAGCGCCTGGAACTCCCAGGTCTTGGCCCAGCGGTCGTAGTAGGTCACGTGGCTGGACAGTGGACGCACCAGCGGACCGTTCCTGCCCTCGGGCCGCAACGCGGGGTCGACCTCCCACAGGGTGCCCTCGGCGTCGGTTCCCGACGGGATCCGCATCATCGTCGTCGCCAGACGGGTGGCCGAGCGCAGCGCCTCCTGCTCGTCGGTGTCGCCGACGGGTTCGGCCACGAACACCACGTCCACGTCGCTGACGTAGTTGAGTTCACGGCCACCGCACTTGCCCATGCCGATCACGGCCAGCCGGCACAGCTCGGCGTCCTCGGGCGACTCGGCCCGCGCCACCGCCAACGCCGCCTCCAGCAGGGACGCGGCCAGGTCGGACAGCTCGGCGGCGACCTCCTCCACCGTGTTCGCCTCGGTCAGGTCGCGCCCGGCCAGCCGCAGCAGCCGGCGACGGTACGCCACCCGAAGGGTGTGCTGAAGCTCCGTCCACGGGTCGCCGCCTGCGCCCTCGACCACCGCCGGGTCGGCGACGGGTGCCTCGTCGTCGGGTTGTGCGCCCACAGTGTGCAACAGCCCCCGGCGCAGTTCCTCCGGCAGCGGGGTGCGCGCGGCGTCGGCGCCCCGCAGCTCACGCCAGTCCTCGGGGTAGCGGACGAGATGGTCGGTCAGAGCGGTGCTGGCGCCCAGGATCCGGCACAGCCGTGCCCGCAGATCCGGCTCCTGGCGCAGAGCGAGGAGGACGTCCTCGGGGTCGGGGGAGACCTCCAACAACCGGAGCAGTCCCAACAGGGCCTGGTCGGGGTCGGCCGCCGCCGCGAGTGAGGTGAGGACGTCGGTGTCGGCCCTGGCGTCCAGCCCGGCCTGTTCCACCAACCTCAGAGCCTTGGGGCTGTCGCTGAAACCACGCCGCGCCAGAGCGCCCACTGTCATCTCGCTACTTCCGTCCCTTGCCACTCGTCAACGGTAACCGTCCACCCACCGGCGGATAGCATGCCCCGGTCACCTCTACACCCAAGGAGCGCACATGTCCGTTCTCGACGTCGAGATCGCCGCCCTCACCGGCGGCCCGGCCGATTTGGACCGGTACAAGGACAAGGCGGTGCTGGTCGTCAACGTCGCTTCCCGATGCGGACTGACCCCGCAGTACGCGACCCTGGAGAAGATCCAGCAGGGCTACGCCGACCGGGGCTTCACCGTCCTGGGCGTGCCGTGCAACCAGTTCATGGGACAGGAGCCCGGCACCCACGAGGAGATCGCCACCTTCTGCTCCACCACCTACGGCACGACCTTCCCGATGACGGAGAAGGTCGACGTCAACGGCGAGGACCGCCACCCGCTGTACACCGCCCTGGTGGAGACGGCCGACGCCGAGGGTCACACCGGTGACGTCCGCTGGAACTTCGAGAAGTTCCTCGTCGCCCCCGATGGAACGGTCGCGGCGCGCTTCGGTCCCCAGGTCGAGCCGGACTCCGACGAGGTCACCAAGGCCATCGAGTCCGTCCTCCCGAACTGATCCGGGCATGAACGGGGGAGGCCACCGGCGACGTGGAGAACGTCATCGGTGGCCTCCCCCATGCCCGGAGTCCCTCCGGACCCACGACCTAGATGTCGTAGTACAGCTCGAACTCGCGCGGGTGCGGGCGCAGGCGCAGGGAGTCGATCTCCTCGGTGCGCTTGAAGTCGATGTAGGTCTCGATCAGGTCCCTGGTGAAGACACCGCCTTCGAGCAGGAACTCTTGGTCGGCCTCCAAGGCCTCCAGCGCCGCGTCCAGGGACGCGGGGACCGTCTCGATGCTCTCGGCCTCGGCCGGGGGCAGCTCGTACAGGTCCTTGTCGAGCGGCTCCGGCGGCTCGATCTTGTTCTTGACGCCGTCCAGGCCCGCCATGAGCATGGCGGAGAAGGCCAGGTAGGGGTTGGCCGACGGGTCCGGCACGCGGAACTCGATGCGCTTGGCCTTGGGGTTGGCGCCGGTGAGCGGCAGCCGGATGCACGCCGAACGGTTGCGCTGGCTGTAGACCAGGTTGATCGGGGCCTCGTAGCCCGGCACCAGGCGGTGGAAGGAGTTCACCGTCGGGTTGGTGAAGGCCAGCAGCGCCGGGGCGTGCTTGAGCAGACCGCCGATGTAGTGGCGGGCCGTGTCGGAGAGCTGGCCGTATCCGGACTCGTCGAAGAACAGCGGCTCGCCGTCCTTCCACAGGCTCTGGTGGCAGTGCATGCCGGAGCCGTTGTCGCCGAAGAGCGGCTTGGGCATGAAGGTCGCCGTCTTACCCGCGGCGTTGGCGACGTTCTTCACGATGTACTTGTACAGCTGCACGTTGTCGGCGTGCTTGAGCAGGGTGCCGAACCTGATGCCGATCTCGGCCTGGCCGGCGGTGCCGACCTCGTGGTGCTGGAGCTCGACGTCGATGCCGGAGGCGATGAGGGTCTTCACCATGTCCGAGCGCAGGTCGCTGTAGTGGTCGACCGGCTCGACGGGGAAGTAGCCGCCCTTGAAGCGCGGACGGTAGCCGCGGTTGCCGCCCTGGAGCGCGGAGCCGGTGTTCCAGGCGCCCTCGATGGAGTCGATCTCGTAGTAGCCGGTGTTCGCGCGCGTCTCGAACCTGACGTCGTCGAAGATGTAGAACTCGGCCTCGGCACCGAAGTTGGCGGTGTCGGCGACACCGGAGCCGCGCAGGTAGGCCTCGGCCTTACGGGCGACGTTGCGCGGATCGCGGCTGTAGGACTCCAGCGTGAGCGGGTCGTGCACGAAGAACGTCATGTTCAGCGTCTTGTGCTTGCGGAACGGGTCCAGGACACCGGTGCTCAGGTCGGGCAGCAACAGCATGTCGGACTCGTGGATGGCCTGGAAGCCACGGATCGAGGAACCGTCGAACATCTGGCCGTCGGTGAATGTGGATTCGTCCACGTTCTCGACCGGGAGGGTGACGTGGTTCACGCCCCCGAACAGGTCCGTGAAACGGACGTCGAGGAACTGGACGTCCTCATCTCGGATGTAGGCGAGGACTTCATCGACGCTGCTGAACAAAACGGAACCTCCGTGCAGGTGGCTGAGACGGCGGGTCGGTGGGTCCGCTCCATCGCGGAGCCCGTCGACCACACGCCGTCTCCCGGCTTCGTCTTCGAAGCTAGGAGTGCGTGATTTCCACGCCGTGTCTCGATTGTTTCTTGCATGTTACGGAGCGCGCTGTTCGCGTGGGCGACCCCGCCGATCGGTGATTCCGCTTGTTTCAGGGGCGAACCGGCTCGTCGACGTGGCGGGAAGGGTGACTGGTCCCACCCTGGTTCGCGGCCATCGTCACACCGGCCGCGCCCACCCGGGTACGGGCGTCGATGACGTGCCGATACCGTGAAAACCATGAGTGACGAGAGCCGGTCCACCGCCGCCCCCGACGATGATTTCCGCTACCGGGGGAACCGGCTCGGGCTGCCCGAGGACGGTCCCGGATCGGTGCCCGGTGTCGTGCGTCGACTCGTCGGCCTGGTCCTGGACTGGGCCGTCGCCGGCTTCCTCGTCTGGGGTGCCATCAACCTGGGGCTGATCGGTCAGGAACTCTCGGCCGCCGCCGCGAGCGGTGGGGACCAGGAGACCCTCGCCCTGACCAACTTCACCACCCTGTCGACCCTGGTGGTCTTCGCGGCGATGAACATCGTGCTGCTGACCCTGTTCGGTACAACGATCGGGCGGCGGATCGTCGGCGTCGGGATCACGGGCACGGGGGAGCGTTCCTGGCCCTGGTTCGTGTCCATGACCGTGCGGACCCTGCTGTTGTGCCTGGTGATCCCGGCCGTGGTCTATGACCGTGACACCCGTGGTCTACACGACCGGGCCGCGGGCACCATCGCGACCCGTTACTGAATCCTCACCGGTCGCGTCGAACGGCTCCGAGCACGGTCGTGAAGCCGATCGGGCTGCTGTTAGCATCCCTGAACAGCATTTCCCCGGGGACGCGACCCTTCTGGCCGCCCTGACCCCGCCCCCTCAAGGTCTCTTCGTATCCGAAGGTTCGCATGGCTGGAAAACGTTCCGCCCCCCGTTCGTCCGGTGCCCTGGGCACCGCAAGGTTGTCCGGTGGGCAGTGGGTCGCCTGTGTCGTCACGGCGTTGACCATCATCGCCAGTCTGGGCGGCTACGGCTGGTACCAGGGGTTGATCGGCAACATCACCACCGCGCAGGTGGACACCGACGAGTGGGATCGGCCCACCAGCGTCGAGGGGGTCATGAACCTCCTCATCATCGGCTCCGACGTGCGGTCGGGTGAGAACGCCGACTACGGCGAGGCCGAGGGCGAACGCCCCGACACCATGCTCATCGCCAGCATCAACGTGGACAACGGCGCCGCCACCCTGGTCAACCTGCCCCGCGACCTCATGGTCGACCTGCCGGCCTGTGAAGCGTCGGAGGGCTACGAGGGCATGGGCGCCCACCAGGGCATGGTCAACTCCGCGATGACCTTCGGTGGGGTGGGCTGCCAGTGGAACGCCGTGGAGCAGGTCACCGGCGTGCACCTGGACCACTTCGTCATGATGGACTTCACCGGGTTCAAGGACATGGTGGACGCCTTGGGCGGGGTGGAGATGTGCATCCCCGAGGCCGTCGACGACCCCAAGGCCCACCTACAGCTGGACGCCGGGCTCCAGTCGCTCAACGGTGAGGACTCCCTGGGCTTCGTGCGCTCCCGCTACGCCCAGGGCGACGGCAGCGACCTCTCGCGGATCGACCGCCAACAGGAGTTCATGGGTGCCATGCTCCGCGAGGTCCTCAGCAGCGATGTCATGACCAACCCGGTCACCATCACCAACTTCCTCGGTGCCATCACCGACTCCATCACCACCGACGACGACCTCACCGTCGACATCATGACCGACATGGCCATCTCCATGCGCGAGGTCGACCTGGAGCGGATCCAGTTCGTCACGGTTCCCAACGGCGCCCACCCCGACGACGAGAACCGCATCATGATGAGCCAGCCCCAGGCCTCGGAACTGTTCGAGGCGATCAACGCGGGTGTGGACCTGGCCGCCGGCGACGACACCGCCGACCAGAAGGACGAGGAGGAGTCGGAGACGGAGTCTGTCGACCCCGCCGACGTCTCGGTCGAGATCGTCAACAACACCGGCATCGAAGGTCTCGCTCTGGAGATCCAGGCCGTCATGGTCCAGGAGGGCTACGTGGTCACCGGCACGGGCAACCCCGAACTGCGTGTCCCCGAGGCCACCACGGTCTACCACGGTCCGGGCGACGAGGCGGCGGCCGAGCTGCTCGCCGGTTCCCTGGAGAACGCCGTGACCGAGGAGGCCGAGGGGCTGGAGCAGACCCTCGAACTTGTCGCCGGGTCCGACTGGAACGGTTTCGCCGGGAGTTCATCCGCCGAGACCGACCTGTCCATCACCGATGACCTGGGCGGCGTCACCGCCGAGGAAGACCAGGAGAGTGCCTGCTGAGGACGCCGGCCCGGTCACCGGGCCGGTGGCCGGAACGGGTGACCGTCGTCTGACACATGAAGACCGTTCCGGTACCATCCGGTGGGTTACGTCCGAGTACACCGCCACGGACCCTCCCGTGGCGGATCCCCTCCCGGACGGTCCCACCTCTCTCGTGCCCCAGATCGGATCGCAGGTGCCCTCTTGGCCCCAAGAAACGCGTCCAAGGCCGCCCTCGCGGGCAAGATGACCCTTGGGAAATGGGCGGCGTGCGCCGCGACAGGCGTGCTCATCGCTTCGAGCCTGGTCGTCTACGCCGGTTATCAGAACGTTCTCGGCATCGACACCGCCGACGTGGACCCCGACGGCTGGGGTGACCGTCCCGCCCAGGTCGAGGGCCTGCACAACATCCTGTTGCTGGGCACCGACGAACGTGCGGGGGACAACGCTTCCTACAACGAGCTCAACGGCATCCGACCCGACGTCCTCGTCATCGTCAGCATCGACGTGGACGAGGGCGGGGTGACGATGGTCAACCTCCCGCGCGACACGATGGTCGAGATCCCCCCGTGCGAGGCGAGCGAGGGAGACGGCGCGGGCTGGGGCGGTGGTGTCGACCAGCTCAACCACGCCATGACCTACGGCGGGATGGACTGTCAGGGCAACACGGTGGAGACCATCAGCGGGATCCACCTCGACCACATGGTCCTGGTGGACTTCGCCGGGTTCGAGCACATCGTCGACTCCATCGGTGGCATCGAGATGTGCGTTCCCGAGCCCGTCGACGACCCCAAGGCGCACATTCGGTTGGACGCGGGGGAGCAGAGGCTCAACGGTGAACAGGCGCTCGGGCTGGCGCGTTCCCGGGACAGCGCGGCCAACGGCAGCGACCTGGGGCGCATCGAGAACCAGCAGCGCATGATGGGCGCCATCCTGCGCGAGGTCACCTCCGGGGACATCCTGTCCAAACCCAACAACCTGATCTCCTTCCTGGACTCGGTCACCGACAGCCTCACCACCGACAACGGGTTCACCGTCGACAAGATGACCGAGCTGGCCATCTCCATACGCGAGGTCGATCTGGGTCGAATGAACATGGTCACCGCGCCGGTCGAGGACTACCCGGTCGATCCCAACAAGGTGCAGTTCCAGGAATCCGCCGCGCAGGGACTGTTCGACTCGGTGGCCGCCGGTGAGCTCACCGCGGAAGAGGGCGCCGAGGGCGACGATGACTCCGGGGACGACTCCGACGTCGGTGTGGAACCCTCCGACGTGTCGGTGCTGCTGCTCAACAACACCGGGGTCGACGGTTTGGGCGCGCAGGTCGAGCCCTTGTTGAGCGAGGAGGGCTTCACGGTCACCGACACGACCAACCCCGAACTGCGCGTTCCCGAGGTCACCACCGTCTACCACGGGCCCGACCAGGCCGAGCACGCCGAGATCCTGGCCGCGGCGGTGGAGGGCGGCGCGGAGGTCGTGGAGGAGCCTTCCCTGGGGGAGGAACTGGAGTTGGTCATGAGCGGTGGCTGGGAGGGCATCGCGGGCGCGGGCGGCGGCTCCGGCGATGGTTCGAGCATCGAGGACCTGGGCGGCACCAACGCCGCCGAAGACGAGGTCAGCTGCGACTGACCCGGCATCGGCTTCTCTCCATACGAGGGGTCCGTATCCGGTTCGCCGGGTGCGGGCCCGCTTTCGTTTCCACGACTTATCGATAAACGATAAGGAGGGGAGCATGTCCCCCGAAGCCCCGGCTCGCCGATCCCACCTCCGGTGGAGTCGTACCGACTCCGTCGCCATGCGGTTCGTCCTGGTCCTCGGCATGATCCTGGTGGGCGCGACCATGGCGCTCTCCCTGCTGTGGATCACCACCGGTCTCTCCGTGGGCGGTAACGGCCAAAGCGACCGGGTCACCGTGCACCAGCCGATCGACGCCCCGGGCACGGTCCCGGACGTCGAACTGTCGGTCGACGACGTCACCATCGCCGCCGAGTCCACGATGACGCTCGTCTTCGAGGACCCGAGCGCCCTGGAACGCCTCATGCTGGTGCTGCCCGCCGAGGGGATGGTGCTCGCGTCCTTCGAGATCACCCTGGGATCGGCCCCGCTGTCGGGACTGCTGGTCGGTCTGATGCCGGCCGCGCTCGCCGAGGTGTTCCGTCGGGGCGCGCGTATGCGCGACGACGTCGACGGTCTCGTCTGATGCCTCCGGAAGAGGCCACCGGCATCCGGATCCACCTGGACAAGCTCCTCGCCGCACGCGGGATGACCCTCACCGAACTGTCCGCACGGGTCGGCGTCACCGTGGTCAACCTGTCCGTACTCAAGAACGGGCGGGCCAAGGCGATCCGCTTCTCCACCCTGGCCGCCCTGTGCCGGGAACTGGACTGTCAGCCCGGTGATCTCATCGGCCACGACCCCGACCTCTGAGGTCGCGCACGCGAACGGGGCCGTCGCACCGAGAAGGTGCGACGGCCCCGTGGAAGGTCCGTTGACGTGGGCGGAGGCGGCCCGGGTCAGCCCGCCTTGCCGCGCATGCCCTTCGGCAGCTTGGCGCCCTTGGGCATGGGGCCCTTGGGCAGCTGCATCGCGGCCGGGAGTGCCTTGAGACGGTAGGTCAGCTCGGCGGTGCCGGACTTGTCCAGGTTGCGGGGCAGCTTCACCAGGGTCCGCTGAAGCTTGGAGACGGGAACCTGGTCCTCGCCGTTACCGACCTTGAAGTCGTAGATGGGCGTGTCGTTGGCCACGCGCGCCACCCGCTTCTTCTCACCGGCGATCAGGCCGCGCAGACGACCCGGGTCGCCCTCACCGACCAGGATCACGCCGGGACGGCCCACCACGCGGTGGACGACGTCCATCTGCTTGTTGGCGGCCACACCGGGATCGACGACCCAGTTGCCGCGCATGTTCTCCAAGATCGCCATGCCGCCGCCCAGCCGGCCTTCGAGCATCTTGTACTGCACCTTCTGGGCCGCCCTGGTGAACATGATGAACCCGACCAGGAAGGCGATCGGCAGACCGGTCAGCGGCCAGATGATCCAGGAACCGGTCCAGATGCCGATGCCGACGAAGACGGCGAAGATCACGAGCGCGATGCCGATCGCGAGCGGGATCGTGCGTGGACTCTGCTGGTGGACGACCTTGGCGACCATGCCGATCTGCTTCAACCGGCCCGGCTGCTTTTCGCCACCCTTACCGGCGGACGTGGTGTCGGACTTCTTCGCCATGGTTCTTTCAGGCAGCGCACACCGAGCGGCTCGGTGGGGAAGGGTCCCTGTGCTGCCTTGCCTCCTCTACGCGGTCGACCTTCGATGCGGCGCCTTGTCGGCGCCACGATCCGGGCGCCTCGGAACCACCAGGATATGCGTCCGTGCGCCCACATGCGGAACGGTGGCCCGCGGGCCACCGTTCCAGCTTGGTCACGACTGTGACGAAACGTTCGTTATGCGTTGTTCGTGGCCGCCGCGGCCTGGGCGTCCCGCTTCTCGCGAGCCTGCTTGTACAGGGTGCCGGCGCGGTAGGACGAACGCACCAGCGGGCCGGACATGACCCCGGCGAAACCGAGCTCCTCGGCCTCCTTGCCCAGCTCCACGAACTCCTGCGGCTTCACCCAACGGTCGATCGGGTGGTGCAGCTTGGAGGGACGCAGGTACTGGGTGATGGTGAGCAGGTCGCAGCCGGCCTCGTGCAGGTCGCGCATGGCCTCGCTGATCTCCTCACGGGTCTCGCCCATGCCCAGGATCAGGTTCGACTTGGTGACCAGGCCGTCCTCGCGGGCCATGGTGATGACGTCCAGGGAGCGCTGGTAACGGAAGCCCGGGCGGATGCGCTTGAAGATCCGCGGTACCGTCTCCACGTTGTGCGCCAGCACCTCCGGCCGCGAACCGAACACCTCGGCCAGCTGGTCGGGGTCGGCGTTGAAGTCCGGGATGAGCAGCTCGACACCGGTGTCGGGGTTGAGCTCGTGGATCTTGCGGACCGTCTCGGCGTACAGCCAGGCTCCGCCGTCCTCCAGGTCATCGCGGGCCACACCGGTGACGGTGGCGTAGCGCAGCTCCATCTTCTGGACGGAGGTGGCGACCTTGGTCGGCTCCATCTTGTCCAGGGCGGTGGGCTTGCCGGTGGCGATCTGGCAGAAGTCGCAACGGCGGGTGCACTGGTCGCCACCGATGAGGAACGTGGCCTCCCGGTCCTCCCAGCACTCATAGATGTTGGGGCAGCCCGCCTCCTGACAGACGGTGTGCAGGCCCTCGCCCTTGACCAGGGACTGGAGCTCGGTGTATTCGGGCCCCATGTGCGCCTTGATCTTGATCCACGGCGGCTTTCTCTCGATGGGGGTCTCGCTGTTGCGCGCCTCCACGCGCAGCAGCTTGCGGCCCTCAGGAGCGATGGTCAACGCGAACCCGTTCCCTTCTGTACCCCTGTGACGGGGACCCTCGCGCCCCTTGTGGGGGCGGCACGTCCCGATGGGGACTGGCTCATGGTGTGGTCTGTCATGCTCGGGCGGTGGCGTCGGAGAGCAGCTCGGCGCCGTCGGTGTGGCTGAAGTCCGCCGCGCCGAGCACGTCGGCCAGATGCCGTTCGAGGCGCGGTCGCACGTCGGCGACGGTGACGGCGCGCCCCAGTTCGTTGGTGAGCGAGGTGACCCCCGCGTCGGAGATCCCGCACGGAACGATCCGGTCGAACCACGACATGTCATTGTCGCAGTTGAGGGCGAGTCCGTGCATACCGACCCCGCGAGCGATGCGGCAACCGATCGCCGAGACCTTGCGTTCGATGAGGCCGCGCTCGGGATCGGCGTCCAACCACACCCCGCTGCGGCCCTCGACGCGCCTGCCGGTGAGGTCGTACTCCGCGATGGTGCGGATGACGGACTCCTCCAGCATGCGGACGTAGGCGATCACGTCGATGGGTTGGTCCAGCTTGACGATGGGGTACACCGTGAGCTGTCCGGGGCCGTGCCAGGTGATCTTGCCGCCTCGATCGATGTCCACCACGGGGGCGCCGGGGTCGGTGATGGGACGATCCCACCTCCCGGTGCGTTTGCCCGCGGTGTAGACGGGTTCGTGTTCGAGGAACAGGACGGTGTCGGCCAGCTCGTCGGCGACGCGGCTCTGGTGGAGCCGCTTCTGGAGATCCCAACCCTGGTGGTACGGGACGGGAGTGTCGCCCAGCCATGCGTAAACGAGATCACTCACACCCCCACCTTACGCCCCGACGGAAGGACAGGGTCGGGGCAGGATGTCGGAAAGCGCACTGTCGATGTCGGGCAGGACGAAGGAATAGCCGGCCCTTTCCAGGCGTTCGGGTCGGGCCCTCAGATCGACGAAGGCGCTCTCCTCGGTGAAGTCGCCCAGGGCCACACGGATCGCGGTCGAGGGGAAGGGCAGGACGGCCGGGCGGCCCAAGGCCTTGGCGAGGGCCCGGGTGAAGGCCGCGTTGCTGATGGGCTCGGGCGCGCACATGTTCACCGGGCCGGTCATGTCCGGCCGCTCCAGGAGGAAACGGATGGCGCCGATCTGGTCGACCAGCGATATCCACGTCAGGTACTGGCTGCCCGACCCCATCCGACCGCCGAGGTACATGCGGTACAGCGGCAGCAGCGACCGGAGCATGCCGCCCTCTCGGGCCAGGACCATCCCGGTACGCAGGTGCGCCACCGACATCCCGGCCTCCTCCGCCGGGAACGTGGCCTCCTCCCAGTCCCGGCACACGCCGGCGAGGAAACCCTTGCCGGGGGGACTGTCCTCGGTGGCCACGGTGTCGCCGGTCTCCCCGTAGAAGTGGGTCCCCGAGGCGCTCAACAGACGGGTGGGCGGACGATCCATCGAGTCCAGGGCCCGGCACAGCCCCCGGGTGCCGTTCACCCGGCTGCGGCGGATGAGGGCGCGCCGACGGCGGGTCCACAGTCCGGGGCCGAAGGGTGCGCCGGCCAGGTGGACGACGGCCTCGGTCCCGTCCAGGGCCACGGCGTCCACGCGTCCCTGTTCGGGGCGCCACTCGGCCTCCTCCAGGCCGGGTGTCTCGCTTCTGCGCGGAGGTCGCCGCACCAGGGCCACCACCGTGTGCCCGTCCGCCAGTAGGGAGGTGGTCAGCGCGCGACCGACCATCCCGGTCGCACCCGTGATCGCCACTCTCATGCCCAGGGATTTACCCGCTGGTAGGAGACCACTCGAAGTTTTCTCGATCTTTTTCGGCGAAAGCCCTGCGGGGCGGCCCGGGGTCTTCTAGGTTGAGTCGTGGGACAGGGAACTCCGCGTCAGCGCGGAGATACCCTGGGCGATCTTCGGATCGTCCAGGCGGGCGCAAGCCCGCGCACAGACCTTTGATGATGGGGATCATCAGGGGATGGTGATTGGTGGGGTAGAAAGGCGGGGCGGTGCCGGAAACGGCACCGCCCCGCTTCTGTGTTCTCTGGGGTCTCCGCTGGCGCGCAAGGACACGGCTAACCGGGGTAGGGGTGGTTGCGTCTGGCTTCGCGTAGGGACTCTCCCCACCACGCCAGCTGGTCCAGCATCTCGGCCACCGCGGCCTCGGCGCCGCGCAGTTCCTCGCCCCCGGTCCCGGCCACGAACAGCCCTTGGGCGTTGTGCAGGCTCACCGAGGTGCGTACCGACGTCATGTGCAGTTCGCTGAAGACCCCGCGCAACTGTTCCACCGCACGCAGACCACCCGACATCCCTCCGTAGGAGACGAACGCGACCGGCTTGGCGAACCACTCCTTGCGGGCCGAGTCGATGGCGCTCTTGAGCGGCCCGGGGTAGCCGTGGTTGTACTCGGGGGTCACCACCACGAAGGCGTCGGCGGCGTCGACCGCTCGGGAGAACTCGGTGGCCTCCGCGCCCTGATCGTCGGGCCAGTGTTCGCCCACGTCCAACACGTCGACGATCACGCCCGGACGCGCCGCGACGAGGTCGAGGAACCAGGCCGCGACGACCGGGCCCGTGCGTCCCCTGCGACCTCCCCCGAGGAGGACGGCCACTCGAAGGTTCTCGTGGTGCATGCGGGTCCTTTTCCTGGGCCGGTGAGACGTTCGCCCCCTACCGTACGATCTCAAGTTAGCTTGAGGTCAAGACCGCGGAGGGAGAGACCGTACTCACCGGGAGGACACCCCGGAAACCGGAACGGCCCGGGCCGGACACCGCGTACGGTGCCCGGCCCGGGCCGAGCCCAGGCGCTGCGAGAGAGGGTCAGGCCAGACCCAGTTCGCTTTCGAAGGCGCCCTCTTCCAGGCGTTCCTTGACCGTCTGCAGGAAGTGGCCGGCGTCGGCACTGTCGATCAGACGGTGGTCGTGGGCCATCGACAGGTAGACCATCGAACGGACCGCGATGACCTCGCCGCCCATGGCCTCGTCATCGACCACGACCGGACGCTTGACGACGGTGCCGGTCTCCAGGATGGCGACCTGCGGCTGGTTGATGATCGGCGTGCCGAACAGCGCACCGGTGTGCCCGGTCTCGGAGATCGAGAACGTGCCGTCGGCCAACTCGTCCGGACCGAGCTTGCCGGTGTGGGCGCGCTCGGTGAGGTCGGTGAGGCTGCGGGCCAGGTCACCCAGGCCGAGCTTGCCGGCGTTCTTGACCACCGGGGCGAGCAGGCCCCGCTCGGTGTCCACCGAGACGGCCAGGTTCTCGACGTCGTGGTAGGTCACCGTCTGGTCGGCGGCGTTGATCACCGCGTTGACCTTCGGGTGGGCCTTGAGGGCCTCGACCGTGGCGGCGGCGAAGAACGGGAAGAAGTTCAGCTCCACGCCCTCGCGCTCGGCGAACTCCTCACCGACCTGCTCGCTCAGCCGTGCGACCTTGGAGACGTCGACCTCGATGACCTGGGTCGTCGTCGCGGAGATACGCAGCGACTCGACCATGCGGTCCGCGATCGACTTGCGCAGTCGGCTCAGCTTCTCGGTACGGCCGCGCAGCGACGTGTCCGAGGAGACCTTCTTGGCCGGGGTCGAAGCGGCAGGCGCCGACGCGGCGGCCTTCTGCTCCTCGGCGGCCTTGAGCACGTCCTGCTTACGGACGCGACCGCCCACACCGGTTCCGGAGACCCGGCTCAGGTCGACACGGTGCTCGGAGGCGAGCTTGCGCACCAGCGGCGTCACGTAGGCCTCGGTCACGGCGTCGGTGCCGGAGGCGCGGCCGGTACCGCTGAGCGTCTCGATGTCCACGGACGGGCCACCCGCCGACTCCTGCTCCTGTGCGGCAGGAGCAGGCGCGGAGGGCTCGGGCTCGGCCGGGGCGGGAGCGCTCGCGGGCTCAGGCTCGGGCTTGGTCTCGGCGGCCTGTTCGGGCTCGGCCGGGGCGGCGGGAGCGGACGGCGCTTCGGAAGGAGCGGCGTCGGAGCCACCGATCAGGGCGATCTGGGCGCCGATCTCGACGGTGTCGTCCTCGTCGACGAGGATCTTGGTGAGTACCCCGGCGACCGGGGACGGGATCTCGGTGTCCACCTTGTCGGTGGAGACTTCGAGGAGCCGCTCGTCCACATCCACCGTGTCGCCGACAGCCTTGAGCCACTGGGTGACGGTTCCCTCGGTGACGCTCTCGCCCAGGGCGGGCATGTTCACCGGGGTGCCGGCGCCCTCGTCGCCACCGGAAGCGGACGCGGGGGCGGGGGCGGGCTCGGGCTCCGCTTCGGCGGCGGGCTCCTCGGCGGCCGGCTCGGGCTCGGGTTCCGGCTCCGGCTCGGCGGCCTGTTCGGGTTCGGCCTCGGCGGCGGGCTCGGCCGGGGCGTCCGCGGACTCGCCCTCGCCACCGATGACCGCGATCTCCGCGCCGATCTCGACGGTGTCGTCCTCGTCGACGAGGATCTTGGTGAGTACCCCGGCGACCGGGGACGGGATCTCGGTGTCCACCTTGTCGGTGGAGACCTCAAGGAGCGGCTCGTCCACCTCTACTGTGTCGCCCACGTTCTTCAACCACTGGGTGACGGTCCCTTCGGTGACGCTCTCACCCAGGGCGGGCATGGAAACGGAAGTCGGCATGGGTTCCTCGTTGGATCTGGGCGCGGTACCTGCCCAAGGCCTCGATGGGCAGCGCGGATGTGGTCGGGGGCGGGCCCTGGGGCCCGCCCCCTGGCGAAACGATCAGTCGTGGACGTGCAGCGGCTTGCCCGCCAGCGCGAGGTGCGCCTCGCCCAACGCCTCCGACTGGCTCGGGTGCGGGTGGATCAGCTGGGCCACCTCGGAGGGCAGGGCCTCCCAGTTGTAGATCAACTGCCCCTCGGCGATCAGCTCGCCGACACGGCTGCCCACCATGTGGACACCCAGCACGGGCCCGTCCTTCTCGGCGATGACCTTGACCGCGCCCTGGGTCTGCAGGATCTGGCTCTTGCCGTTGCCCGCCAGGTTGTAGTTCATCTCGACGACGTCGTGACCGCGCTCCTTGGCCACCTCGGTGGTCAGGCCGACGGAAGCGACCTCGGGCTCACAGTACGTGACGCGGGGAACACCGTCGTAGTCGATCGCGGGCGGGTTCTGCCCGGCGATGTGCTCGGCGACGAAGATGCCCTCGGCGAAGCCCACGTGCGCGAGCTGCAGGGTCGGGATCAGGTCGCCGACCGCGTAGACGTTGCCGACACCGGTGTGCAGGTTCTCGTCGACCTGGACGAAACCGCGGTCCAGGGTGACGCCCTGTTCCTCGTAGCCCAGACCCTCGGAGACCGGGCCGCGGCCGATGGCCACCAGCAGGACCTCGGCCTCCAGGGTCTTGCCGCCCTCAAGGGTGACGACCACGCCGGAGTCGGTGGTCTTGACCGACTCGAACGGCTTGCCCAGCTCGGACTTGATCTTGCGCTTGCGGAAGGCCCGCTCCAGCAGCTTGGAGCTGGACTCCTCCTCGACGGGGACCAGGCGCTTGAGGGCCTCGACGATGGTGACGTCGGCGCCGTAGGAACGCCACACGCTGGCGAACTCCACACCGATCACGCCGCCGCCCAGGACGATGACGGACTCGGGGACGCGGTTCAGCTCCATGGCCCGGTCACTGGTCATGACCTTCTCGCCGTCGATCTCCAGACCCAGGGTCTTGGGCTTGGAGCCGGTCGCCAAGAGGATGTTCTTCCCCTTGTAGACCTTGCCGTCGACAGTGACCTCGTCCTTGCCGGTGAGCTTGCCCTCACCCTCGACGACGGTGATCTTGCGAGCCTTGATCAGGCCGCTCAGGCCCTTGTACAGGCCGCTGACCACCTTGTCCTTGTACTTGTGCACGGCCTCGATGTCGATGCCCTCGAAGGACGCCTTGACGCCGAAGGTCTCGCTCTCCTTGGCCGAGTCGGCGACCTCCGCCGAGTGCAGGAGGGCCTTGGTCGGGATGCAGCCGCGGTGCAGGCAGGTGCCACCGAGCTTGTCTTTCTCGATCAGGACGACGTTCATGTCCAGCTCGGCGGCGCGCAGTGCCGCCGCGTAGCCGCCGCTGCCGCCGCCAAGGACGACGAGGTCGAAGGTACCGCCGCTCTCACTCACGGGAACGAACTCCTAGTTCAGTGGCTGATGGTGGTGGGTTCCCACGGCCGTTCGGCGCCGGAGCGGTCTACCGTCGGAAACCGTGGGGTGCCGGGTCGGGGCGCCGCTCGGGCTCAGTGTCGTTGAGCGCCGCCCCGACCGACTACTTGCTCGCGTAGTCCTCGGCGAGACGGACGAGAGTGCGGGTACCCGCACCCGTGCCGCCCTTGGGGGTGTATCCGTGCGGGCCGCCCTGGTTGAAGGAGGGCCCGGCGATGTCGAGGTGGGCCCACTTGTTGCCCTCCTCGACGAACTCCTTGAGGAAGATGCCCGCGGAGAGCATTCCGCCCCAGCGCTCGCCCGCCACGTTGGCGATGTCGGCGACCGAGGAGTTGAGACCGGCGCGAAGCTCGGCCGGGAGCGGCATCGGCCAGGAGGCCTCACCCTCGGCGGCCGAGGCCGCGACGACCTCGTCGCGGACGGTGTCGTCGTTGGACATGACCGCGAAGACGCGGGTGCCCAGGGCGACGAGCTGCGCACCCGTGAGGGTGGCGATGTCCACGATCAGGTCCGGCTCGTCCTCCTGGGCGCGGACCAGGGCGTCGGCCATGACCAGACGACCCTCGGCGTCGGTGTTGAGGACCTCGACGGTCTTGCCGCCGTAGATGCTCAGCACGTCGGAGGGGCGCTGGGCGGTGCCGCTGGGCATGTTCTCGGCCACGGCCAGGTAGCCGATGGCGTTGACCTTCAGGCCCAGGGTGGCGATGGCCCGCATGGCGGCCAGTACGGAACCGGCGCCGCTCATGTCGGACTTCATCCAGTCCATCGAACCCGCGGGCTTGAGGGACAGACCACCGGAGTCGAACGTGATGCCCTTGCCGACGAAGGCGATCTTCTTGGTGGCCTCCGGGTGGCTGTAGGCCAGTCGCACCAGGCGGGGCGCGTTCGACGAACCCTGTCCGACACCGGTGATGCCGCCGTAGCCGCCCTCGGCCAGGGCCTGCTCGTCGAGGACCTCGATCTCCAGGTCCGCCTGCTGGGCGATCTCCTGGGCCGCGGTCGCCAGGTCCTCGGGGACCAGGTCGGCCGGGGCGGTGTTGACGAGGTCGCGAGTGTAGGAGACGGCCTCGGCCAGGACGTCGGCGCGCTCGACGGCGTCCTCGGCACCCGACGCCTCACTGACCAGGGTCAGCGTGGCCTCGGCGTTCTTGGTGGCCTTCTTCTTGGCGGCTTCGGTGGTGCGGTAACGGTCGAAGGCGTAGGCGCCGAGGCGGGCGCCCAGGGCCACCGCGCCGACCTCGTCGGCGGTGGTCGCGGGCAGGGCCAGCACCACACGGCCCGCGCCCTCGGGGCGCGAGCTCAGCGAACGCAGCGCGGCACCGGCCGCACGGGAAAGCACATCGGAGTCGACGGGACCGTCGGTGGGCGCCGGGCCGAGACCGACCGCGACGACGACCGGGGCCTTGACGGCTCCGAGGGAGGCAAGAGTGTGCACCTCCTCAGGGGCGCCGCTCGCTCCCAGAAGCGACAGGGTCGTGCCGAGGCCGCCGGAGAAGGCGGCGTCGACGGAATGAGCGCCCGACGCGGGCTCCGGAGCGTCGCCTCCGGAGTGATAACCGACGACAACCGCGTCGGCGTCGAGCGAACTGGGGGACTCCGTGTTTACTGACAACGTCGTGCTCACGTCCTTGATGCTAGTCCTCTCATGGCCCCGGCGGCGACGCGGCACCCCGCGCCCCCGCGGCTCTGACGCCGCGTTCCACGGCCCCGCACGTCGCGAGCCGTCCCCCCGGTGGGTCGGGCCCCTCCCGCGCGATGTGGGCGCCTTTGGTCACTTTCCGGGACTGTCGCACGGGATCGGCGGTGCCGCCGTTGGTTGCCCTCGCTGAGTCCCGTCGAAACTCGGTGTGAATAAATGTGATCATGGCTACATCGGTTCCCTCGCGAGGGCATCGATCAGGCCCAAGCCGCCGCCACCAGCAACGCCGTCGTCGCCGCGGTCTCCACCAGTGCCCCCAGCACGTCGCCGGTGATCCCGCCCAGGCGGCGCACCGCGTGCCACAGGAGGCCCCCGGCCACGACGACCCCCAGGGCCGCCCCGGCGGCGCAGACGAGCGCGAGCCCGGGGGAGTGGATCAGTCCGAGGGCGCACAGCGCGAGCACACCCGCGCAGACCGCCGCCGCCGCGGGAACACCGACCGTGCCCGCGACGAAGGCGCCCAACCCGTCCGGGCGTGCCGACGGAACCCGGCGAAGGCACGCGAGCGTCGCCGCCAGCCGCCCCGCGGCGCCGGCCGTCATCGCGCCCACCACCGCCGCCCCGGCGGAGACCTCCGCCAGCTGCGCCAGGGCCAGCGTCTGCGCGCCGACCGCCACCAGCAGGGTCAACACGCCGAACGGCCCGATGTCGGAGCGCCGCATCACCTCCAAGGCCTCCGCGGCGGGCCTGCCACTGCCCAGCCCATCGGCCAGGTCGGCCAGGCCGTCCAAGTGCAGCCCACGGGTGAGCAGGGCTCCGGTACCCACGGCGAGGAGGGCGGCCAACGGAGCCGACCACCCCAGCCACGTCCCGAGACCGGCCACGGCCCCGATCACCGCGCCCAGGAGGGCGCCCAGGGCCGGTGCCCACAGCATCGCCCGTCCGGCGACCGCGCGGTCCATCCGCGCGACGCGCACCGGCCACACCGTGAAGGTGCCCACCGCCATGCGCAGCCCCGCCACGGTGTCCCCCTCGCTCAGGCGGCTCATTCGAGCTCCACCACGCGACCGGCCGTGGCCAGGACGACCTCCTCGGACTCGGCGCCCACCCATTGGTTGAGCAGTCCCAGCCGGTCACGGAAGATCCGCCCCGCGCGGGTCGGCGGGACCACACCCGAACCGACCTCGTTGGTCACCGCCACCACGTACGCCCGGGTGGAACGCCAGGCCTCCAACAGCTCTCGGACGGCCGCGTCCACCCGCTCCTCGGCGCCCGGGGGCGGGTCCTCCTCCCACAGGCCGCTCCGGTCCATCACCGCCGTCAACCAGGTCCCCAGGCAGTCGACCAGCACCGCTCCCCGTCGCTCGCGCAGCAGCACGGCGAGGTCGATGGTCTGCTCGGTCCGCCACCACCAGGGGCGACGGCGAACGTGCAAGGCGACCCGTTCGGCCCAATCGGGGTCCGTTCCGGGATCGGGGACCGGACCGGTGGCGGCGTACACGACCTTCGGTTCGGCCAGCATCCGGAGTTCGGCCTCGGTCGACTTGCCCGACCGGGCGCCGCCGGTCACCAGGGTCCGGTGCGGGCCGTGCGGTCGGGGCTCGGGCCACACCGACGGCGGGCACGTCATCGTCGTGCCGTCGCCCGGCGCCAGGGCGCCCCACAGCCGCGCCCGGCGGGCGAACTCGCGGGGTGAACGGATCCGGTGGTCGCCGCCGACCGCCACCACCGCCGTCGTCACCCCGATCACGCCCGAGCGGCGCAGCTCCCCGATCATCTCCGGACGCCGCGCGGCGTCGACGATGACCATGTCCACCTGCTGTTCGGAGGCGGAGGTGTAGGCCGAAGCGCCGGCCGGAAGCTCCTCGGCGGGCGGTCCTCCGGGCAGGATCCCCGGGCCGGAGCGGGCGTACAGCAGCCGGCCGCCGTCGGGCGCCTCCACCCGCACCCCCTCGGGGGTGGGCGTGACCGTGTAGCCGGGCGGCACCGGGCCAACGGCCCCGGACTCACGGAGGCGGAACAGGTCGTCGACGGTCACCCTCATCGGGAGCCGCCGGTCCGCACGGGCCTTGTTGCAGGACGAACAGGTGCATTGAGGCGCGGGCCAGCCCGCGGGTCCTGCCGTCCCCAGAAATCGGATACGCACGCGCAAAAGTAAACAGCATGTCGGACCAAGCCATGGTTAAGCTCGGCACAGGATCGCGGTGGCGACCACCGTGGCATCGGCGACGAAGGGCGGTCGAACATGGCGTGGACGTGGCGGTACCACGGGGCGGACGGAGCACCGGTGGAGGTGGGGGAACCGCCCGCGGAGACGTTCACCTCGCGTGGCGACGCCGAGAGCTGGCTGGGCGAGAACTGGTCCGAACTGGCGGAGGAGGGCGTGAGCGCCGTCACCCTGCTGGAAGAGGACCGCGAGGTCTACAAGATGCCCCTCAGCAGCGACGAGGGCTGAGTCGCCGGAACGGTGAACCGAAGGGGCCCGGGATCGTCGCGACCCCGGGCCCTCTGGATCACTTCGTTTCTAACCGCGGATGTTCTCGGGACTCTTGGTGAGCGAGGGGTCCCGCTGGACGCTCTCGCCCAGGACCTCGTCGATGCGCGTCATGAGCCCGGCGTCGAGCTTCACCCCGGCCGCCTTGACGTTGCTCTCGACCTGCTCCGGGCGGGAGGCGCCGATGATCGCGGCGGACACGTTCTGGTTCTGCAGGACCCAGGCCACGGACAGCTGGGACAGGGACAACCCGGCCTCGGCGGCCAGCGGCTCCAGCGCCTGCACCCGCTCCAACAGCTCCTGGTCGGAGACCTTGTCCGCGAGGAACTTCTCGCTCTTGGGGTCGGCCGCGCGGGAACCCGCGGGCAGTTCCTGGCCGGGCTTGTACTTACCGGTGAGGATGCCACCGGCGATCGGCGACCACACGATCTGGCCGACGCCCTCACGCTCGGACAGCGGAATGACCTCGGATTCGATGACCCGCCAGAGCATGTTGTACTGCGGCTGGTTGGAGACGAGCCGGTCGAAGCCCATCTCGTCGGCGATCTTCAGCGCCCGTTCGATCTCCTCCGCGCGCCACTCGGAGACCCCGATGTAGAGGGCCTTGCCCTGTCGGACCAGGTCCTCGAAGGCCCGCATCGTCTCTTCGAGCGGGGTGGTGTAGTCGAACCGGTGCGCCTGGTAAAGGTCCAGGTAGTCGGTTCCCAGCCGACGGAGGGAGTCCTCGCAGCCACGGATGATGTGCTTGCGGGACAGGCCCCTGTCGTTCTTGCCCTCGCCCATGGGCCAGTAGAGCTTGGAGAAGATCTCCAGCCCATCGCGGCGTTCGTCCTTCAGAGCCCGCCCGAGGACCTCCTCGGCCTTGCCCTGCGCGTAGCCGTCGGCGGTGTCGAAGGTGGTGATGCCCGCGTCGAGTGCGGCCCGGACACAGGAGGTGGCGGTGTCCTCCTCGACCTGGGAACCGTGGGTGATCCAGTTTCCGTAAGCGATCTCGCTGATGATGAGACCGGTGTTGCCCAGATGCCGAAATTCCATGACGCGAACTCTAGTGGTGCGGTCCATACGTGACCACAACCGGCCCCACCGCGTCCGGGAACGCTCCCAGGCGAGGGCGCGGAGACCTTGGGGCAAGCGAGTGTCGAGGAAAGCGGAAGAGGGCCGGTGCGCACACCGACCCTCGGGTCCTGGGGATGACGGAGAGGGGAGGCGGGTTCAGCGCAAGCTCTTCGGGACGGGGTTCTCGCCGACCTTGAGCTTCGGCTTGGGAAGGCGCAACCGACGGAACTGCAACTGGCGCATGGCGGCGTACATGCCGATGCCGCGCAGCAGGTCATCGTCGGGGAAGTACTCCGTGGCGCGCTTCTTCACCGTACGGCCCACCAGGATGCCCTCGGCGACGATCGTCACCATCATCAGTGGCCAGATCACGTAGGCCACACCCACCTGGAAGACGGGGATGTTCACGAAGAGCAGCACGATGATCAGGATGGAGAAGGGCAGGAAGAACTCGCTGGCGCTGCGGCGCGAATCGATGAAATCGCGCGCGTACGAACGGGCCGGGCTCAGGTCCTGCGGCCGGTAGTGCCGGGTGTCCTCACCCTTGGGTGCGCCGGGGACGGAACGTGTGACGCCTTTGGAACGTTGGCGATCTTGACGATCCCGGTAGGCGCGGTAGGCCTCCTTCCGTGTCTCGGGGGCCTTCACCGGCCGGCGCGGGACCGATGCGGATTCCCTGCGCTTGGGGGTGGGCACACCCTTCTTGGGGGTATATCCCTTAGGTTGGGTGGCCTCAGAGGCCTCAGGGCTGGCGGATTCGGCTGAGGCCGAATCCGTGGCTGCGGAAGCGGAGCGACGTCGGAACACACCCTCAGGGTAGCCGGTCATAGCTTTATGGCGACCGCGGGCCAGACCGCGTAGGGTTGGGCAAAGCGCCCGCTGGGAACTGCCGATGTACGCAGCGAGAAGGGGACGGCCACGCCGATGAGCGTGTTTCAGCGACTTTCGATGATCTTCAAGTCCAAGGCCAACAGGGCCTTGGACTCGGTCGAGGACCCCAGGGAAACCCTCGACTACTCGTATCAGAAACAACTTGAGCTCCTGCAGAAGGTGCGTCGTGGCGTCGCCGACGTCGCGACCTCCCGCAAGCGCGTCGAACTCCAGATCCAGCAGCTCGAACAACAGTCCGACAAGCTGCAGAACCAGGGCAAGGCGGCGCTGGGACAGGGCCGCGAGGACCTCGCCCGTGAAGCCCTCACCCGCCGCTCCGGTCTGACCGGTCAGATCGAGGGGCTGCGCGAGCAGCACGCCAACCTCCAGGGCGAGGAGCAGAAGCTCACGATGGCCGCCCAGCGCCTGCAAGCGAAGGTCGACGCCTTCCGCACGCGCAAGGAGACCATCAAGGCGACCTACACCGCCGCCCAGGCCCAGACGCAGATCAGTGAGGCGTTCTCGGGCATCTCCGAGGAGATGGGCGACGTCGGCATGGCCGTGCAGCGGGCGGAGGACAAGACCGCCCAGATGCAGGCTCGCGCCGGCGCGGTCGACGAACTCCTGGCCTCCGGTGCCCTCGACGACGTCACGAGCACCGGTCCGCGTGATGACATCCAGAGCGAGCTGGACCGCATGGCCAGCACCAGCGGTGTCGACGCCGAGCTTGAGCAGATGAAGCTCGAACTGGGCGGCGGCAGCGGTGGTTCCTCCGCTCCGCAGCAGATCGAGGGTGGTAACGGCAGCAGGGAGGGCCAGTGATCGTCCGCATCATGGGTGAGGGTCAGGTGGACCTCACCGACGCCGACCTCGACGTGCTCAACTCCTTCGACTCCGCTTTGGAGAACGCGATCGGGTCGGGTGACGAGAAGAAGTTCCGCAAGGCCCTGAACGACCTCTTGGAGAAGGTGCGCGAGGACGGCAACCCTCTGCCGCCCGACTCCTTGGAACCCTCCCAGTTCATTCTGCCGCCGGCCGACGCGAGCATGGAAGAGGTCCGGAAGATGCTGCAGGACGACGGGCTCATCCCCGGATAACGGACGCGGATGTGGCCTCGTGGGACCCACCACCACCGTCCAGGTGAGTCCCACGTCGACAGCGTGGAGCGGGGCCGGTTCCCTCCGGCCCGGGCCGCGCTCGGTACCTTCGCGCGCGTTCTCCACCGCGGCCGCCGTGATCTCGTCACGGCGGCCGCGGTGTGTTCGACGCCACCTGTTCGACGAACACGCGGTGACCCGCTTTAACCTGCTTCTCACCTGTTCGAACTACACTCCGAACCACGCATCGTGGAGGGGAAAGCCGTGGCTGGTTCGAAGTTCCGTCCGGACCGGGGGCTGACGGCCCGGATGGTGACGACCATGTTCCTGCTGATCCTGGTCTATGTGGCGTTCATCGTGGGTCTGACCCTGGCGGGGCTGAACATCTGGTTGGTGCTCGTCCTGGTCGGCGCGTTCGCGCTGTTCTCCTACTTCTCCGCCGACAAGATCGCCATGTTCTCGATGGGGGCCAAGGAGGTCTCCCCCGAGCAGGCCCCCGACCTGCACGCCCTGGTCGACCGGTTGTGCGCCATGGCCGACATGTCCAAGCCCAAGGTCGGTATCGCCGAGACCGACGTGCCCAACGCCTTCGCCACCGGCCACAGCGAGAAGTCCGCGGTCATCTGCGTGACCACCGGGCTCATGCGCCGCCTCGACGGTCCCGAGCTGGAGGCCGTCATCGCCCATGAGCTGTCCCACATCGCGCACCGCGACGTCATGGTCATGACCATCGCCGGGTTCCTGGGCATCGTCGCCGGGTTCCTCACCCAGGCGGGACTGCGCTTCGCCATGTTCGCCGGGGCCGGCGGGGGCCGGAGCAACAACAACGGCCCCGCGCCCGCCGTCGTCGCCCTGCTCGTGGTGCTGGTCAGCGCCATCGCCTGGGCGCTGAGCTTCCTGCTCACCCGCGCCCTGTCCCGGTACCGGGAACTGTCGGCCGACCGGGCCGCCGCCTACCTGACCGGCCGCCCCTCGATGCTGGGCAGCGCCCTGTCGAAGATCACCGGCGACATGGCCACCATCCCCACCCGGGATCTGCGTCAGGTCGAACCGTTCAACGCCTTCTTCTTCGCCCCGGCCTTCGCGAAGAAGGGCTTCAGCATGAGTCAGCTGATCGCCACCCACCCGCCGGTCGAACAGCGACTGGCTCAGCTCTCCGACATCTCCCGCCAACTCGGCCGCGGCGCCTGAGACGGTCCGGCGGGCCCGGGACCTGGACACAGAGAGGACCCTCATGAGCTTCTGGCGAACACTGCTGGGACGGTCGAAACCCGCGGAGCCCGACCTCGACGCGCTCTTCGGACTGCCCACCGCCGCACTGACCCTGCGCGCCGGGGTGGGGCTGACCCCCACCGGCAGCGGCTCGGTGGCCTTCCGCGCCACCGAGGGCGCCGCCTTCGCCGACATCGAACGCGACGTCACCGCTCTGCTCAACGCGGGGGACGGTCCTCCGGTGGAGCACACCACCGACGACTACGGCTACACGTGGCTGGTGGTGCGCGGCTCCTCGACCTCGGTGGGGGAGGGCGGCGGCGAACTCGCCGAAACCGACATCACCGGCCTGGTCACCGACCTGCACGCGGTCAACTCCACCCTGGAGGTCAACGGGTACGGTCCCTCGCTTCTCTGCTCGCTGGTGGGCTTCACGGACGGTTCCGGCCGCTCGGTCGGCCTGGTGTACCTGTACAAGCGGGGCACCTTCTACCCCTTCGCGCCCGCGGGCGGGAAGCGGCGGGACAACGCCCTGGAACTCCAGGTGGAGGCGGCGGTCGGCGACGATCTGCCGTTGGAGAAGGACCGGTCCCGTTGGTTCCCCGTCTACGGTGCGCCGGGACTCTGATCGTCATCGGAACGGCCCGGAGTGACCTTCGGAAGATGGCATCGGAGCGCCGCCCGGCTTACCCTGGTACGTACGGGCAGGCCCGTACGTCGCCCAGGTCACACGTGCACCGTGGGGCCTCACGGTGACAGGGCGAACACAGCGGCCGAACGGTGGAATGCCTCATCGGTCCCCGGTGTTGGGACCCGTTGAAGAGGACAGGACCCTCGGGGCCTGCCTCGCGAGCGAACGGGGTCGCCAGGCGGCCGCAACCCCTTTTCAGAGGAGCTTTACGACATGACGGTTCAGACCGAGGACACCGCGCAGGGAGTCATCCTCACCGACGAGGCGACCGGCAAGATCCGGTCCCTGCTCGACCAGGAAGGCCGCGACGACCTGCGCCTTCGCGTAGGTGTGCAGCCCGGCGGTTGCTCGGGGTTGCGCTACCAGCTCTACTTCGACGAGCGCGACCTCGACGGTGACATCGTCGCCGACTTCAGCGGGGTCGAGGTCGTCACCGACCGTAAGAGCGCCGCCTACCTCACCGGGGCGACCATCGACTTCGTCGACACGATCGAGAAGCAGGGGTTCACCATCGACAACCCCGTGGCCACCGGTTCCTGCGCCTGCGGCGACTCCTTCAACTAGGCGTCGGCCGAGCTCGACCCCGGGGAGGGCGGACGCGGTGCGCGTCCACCCTCCCTTTCTCGTGCCCGGAATCGGGCCCTGGTTCCAGGGTCCGGGCGGGTAGAGGACCCGAGCGGTGGGTACCCTTGGCAGGTCCGAACGGGCGTGTGCCCGTGGCGGCTCGGCCGGCTCGTCCCGAGCGCCGAACCCTCTTGCCTATCAAGGAGTCCACCTCCCGTGCGTATCGCGGTTGCCGGATCCATCGCCACTGACCACCTGATGTCCTTCGAGGGTCGGTTCGCCGAGCAGATCATCCCCGAGCAGATCCAGCAGTTGTCACTGTCCTTCCTGATCGACGAACTGGACGTGCGTCGCGGTGGCGTCGCGGCCAACATCTGCTTCGGTCTGGGCGCCTTCGGTCTGAGCCCCGTCCTGGTCGGCGCCGCCGGTCAGGACTTCGAGGAGTACCGCTCCTGGTTGGACCGCCACGGCGTCGACACCTCCTCCGTGCTCATCTCCGAGCTGCGCCACACGGCGCGCTTCGTGTGCACCACCGACCGCGACCAGAACCAGATCGCCTCGTTCTACGCGGGTGCCATGGCCGAGGCCCGCAACATCGAGATCCAGCCGATCTCCGACCGGCTCGGCGGGCTCGACCTGGTACTCATCGGTGCGGACGACCCGGCCGCGATGGTCCGCCACAGCGAGGAGTGCCGTACCCGCGGCATCCCCTTCGCCGCCGACCCCTCCCAGCAGCTCGCCCGGATGGAGGGCCCCGAGGTGCGGACCCTCATCGAGGGAGCCGGCCTGCTGTTCTCCAACGAGTACGAGAAGGCCCTGGCCGAGCAGAAGACCGGCTGGTCCGACGAGCAGATCCTCACCAAGGTCGGCACCCGGGTCACGACCCTGGGCGCCAAGGGCGCCCGTATCGACCGCCAGGGCGAGGAGAGCATCCACGTCGAGGCGGCCGCCGTGGGCGAGCTGGTCGACCCCACCGGCATGGGCGACTCCTTCCGTGCCGGGTTCCTGGCCGCGCACTCCTGGGGTCTGTCCCTGGAGCGTGCCGCCCAGGTCGGCAACGCCACCGCCGTGCACTGCCTGGAGGCCGACGGCCCGCAGGAGTACACCCTCACCTCCGAGTCCCTGCTGGAGCGGATCGAACGTTCCTACGGCGCGGACGTCGCCGCCGAGGTCAAGCCGCATCTGTAGCAGTGCCTTCCGGGGCCGAACCGCGGTATTGGTCGGGGTAGTGCTCCGGACCCCGTAAAGTGGATGGTCGCGACCCGCACAGGGACACCTGTGCCGTCCCGGTGCGCTGAAACGCGTGCCGGTTCATTCGCCCAAGCCGTTCGCGCCGGGTCGCGCGCGGCGGTGGGGAACCCGCTTTTCGTTCGCCTCGCATTCGCGGGCACGAGGCTCGGGCGCGTCCAGCGCCTCCCAGATCTAGGCCAGCCTTACCTGGGATTCCCTGATTCACCCTGAAAGGACTATGCATGCGCTACACCGGACCGAAGGTGCGGTTGTCCCGGCGCGCCGGCACTCCGCTGACCCGTAAGGCGGTCAGCTACTTCGAGAAGCGTCCGTACCCGCCCGGTGAGCACGGCCGCCGTGTTCGTCGTAACAGCTCTGACTACTCCGTTCGTCTGGCGGAGAAGCAGAAGGTGCGCTGGTACTACGACCTGACCGAGAAGCAGCTGCTCCGCGTCTACGAGAACGCCAAGAAGCGCGCCGCCCGTACCGGTGAGGAGATGCTCACCGAGCTCGAACTGCGTCTGGCCACGGTCGTCCTGCGTTCGGGTCTGGCCGCGTCGATCTACGCCGCGCGTCAGTTCGTCAACCACGGCCACATCACCGTGGACGGCAAGAAGGTCGACATCCCGTCGTACCAGGTCAAGCCGGGCCAGATCATCAGCGTTCGGGAGAAGTCCCGTTCCATGGTCCCGTTCGTCGAGGCCACCGAGGGCATCCACGCCGACGACAAGATCGCCGGTTACCTGGCCGTGAGCCACAAGGACCTGCGCGTCGCGGTCATCGACCGCCCCAAGCGCGAGCAGATCCCCGTTCCCTTCGACGAGCAGCTCGTCGTCGAGTTCTACGCTCGCTAGGCACCTCCCGCACCGACGGGACCGGCCCCTGACGGGGTGGGCCCCGCCCGCGGGAAAGGCCGCGCGGACCTCGTGTCCGCGCGGCCTTCGTGTTGCCCGACGGTCCGTCGGGCGCCCTACGCCACACCCGGAAACACCGGACTGCGTCAATCGTTATCGCAACGGAATCGAAACTCGTGTTCCGGTCCCGAGAGCGTCTTCGGACGGTCAGTACATCCGCCGGATGTGAAAAGCGCTACCCCGCGCCAAAGGCCGCTCCACGACGAACTCGTGCATCTTCATCCGGCACCAGGCCGGTATGTCCGAGCTCGCGGCGGGATCGTCCGCGGTGACCGCGATGACCGCACCGATGGGCACTTCGTGCAATCGGGCGGCCAACATGATGATCGGGATCGGGCACTTGCGGCCCACCGCCTCCACGGTGACCAGAGGCCGCTGTTCGGTTGATCGCTCGGGCACGTCCACCCCTCGTTGGTCGTCGTCCTGTGTCCTTATCTTGACCTGGGACGCCCGAAAAGGCGCACCCGGTTAAGGGAGTCGTAAACCCAGCGATACGCTCGCCTTAGTCTCGTACCGAGATCGCGCACACCACCGCCCACGGCGGTGATGTGCGCGAACTCGGGCGAGGGTCCGGGGGTACGCCGGGCCGCGCTTCGTAGCCAGCCGGGAGGAAGTCCCTCGGGGCGACCTGGCCCGGCTCCGCGAGGCGGACGAGCGTTCCGGGAGGGCGCACCTGGCAACACGCTGACCAGGTGAGCCCATGAACCGCACCTCGATCGGTTCGCGATAATGTTTCCCCCTGAAAAGCTTTGGATACTTAGGCCGCCCGTGGAGGATCCGCGGGCTTCACCGCTGGGAAGGCAATCCGTGAGTCCGACCCGCCAAAAAAATCGGCGCTCGACACTGCGTCGATGGGCACCACGCGGCGCCGCGCTCGCCGTGTTGGGGCTGGCCGCGACCGGCTGCGCGTCGAACGAGCTCACTCGTTTGGGCATGCCGGAACCGATCACCGAGCAGGCCGAGCGTGTTCTCGCGCTCTGGCAGGGCTCGTGGGTCACCGCTTTCGCGGTCGGCATTCTCGTATGGGGATTGTTCATCTGGACGATCCTCTTCCACCGCAAGCGCTCTGAGCAGTTGCCGCCCCAGGTGCGGTACAACATGCCCATCGAAGCGCTGTACACCGTGTTGCCGATCGTCGTCATCTCGGTGCTCTTCTTCTTCACCGCGCGCGATCAGGCGTACCTGATGGAGACCGAAGAGCCCGCAGACGTCCATGTAGAGGTCGTGGCCTTCCAATGGGCCTGGCAGTTCAACTACATGGACGACACCAAGGAGAACGGCGGAGAGGTGATCCACTCCGAGGTCGGTATCCCCAACCCCGATGGCACCGCCGACCGTTCCACGCAGCCCACCCTGGTTCTGCCCGAGGACTCGGTCGTCCACTTCGACCTCCACTCTCCCGACGTCATCCACTCGTTCTGGATCCCGGCGTTCGGTTTCAAGATGGACGTCATCCCCGGACGTGACAACGCGTTCCAGGTCAACATGAACGAGGGCACCGCGGACTCGTACGTCGGTCGTTGCGCCGAGCTGTGCGGTGTCGACCACACCCGCATGCTCTTCAACGTCGAGGTCCTGCCACAGGACGAGTACGAGGCCTGGGACGCCGAACAGGAACAGCAGGCCTCCGAGGAGGCCGACGCCGAGGGTCTGGTCGAGGAGACCACCGACTCAGCCGAAGGTTCCGGGGCCGAGGGCACCGGAGCCGAGGGTTCCGGCGCCGAGGCGACCGAGGAGAATGACGAGTGATGACTACCACGGCAACCGAGGCGAGCAAGCCTCGCACCGATGGTCAGGCGCCGTCGCGCAAGGGGTCGCTCATCGTCAACTGGATGACGTCGACCGACCACAAGATCATCGGGTACATGTACCTGATCACCTCCTTCGCCTTCTTCCTTCTGGGCGGAGTGCTGGCGGTCCTGATGCGTCTGGAACTGTTCGCGCCGGGCATGCAGATCATGTCCAACGAGCAGTTCAACCAGATGTTCACCATGCACGGCACGATCATGCTGCTGATGTTCGCGACCCCGCTGTTCGTCGGGTTCGCGAACGTGATGATGCCGATTCAGATCGGTTCGCCCGACGTGGCGTTCCCGAGGATGAACCTGTTCGGCTACTACCTGTTCCTGTTCGGTAGCCTCATCGCGATCAGCGGGTTCCTGACCCCGGGTGGTGCGGCCAGCTTCGGTTGGTTCGCCTACACACCGCTCTCCGACGCGGTGCGTTCACCCGGTCTGGGCGGCGACCTGTGGATCCTGGGCCTGGCCGTCTCCGGTCTGGCCACCATCCTGGGCGCGGTCAACTTCATCACCACCGCGCTGTGCATGCGCGCGCCCGGTATGACGATGTT
>NZ_FRFF01000003.1 GCF_900143625.1 Nocardiopsis sp. JB363 | reverse complement strand
CCGCCCAACAACCCCAAGGAACACAACCCCAAGCGCTCCATGCACCCACCTCCACCTCCACCCCGCCCGACAGCCCGAAGGAATTCGACCTTAGGCGTCCCAGGCACCCCGGTGGCCAGGTGCTTCAGATATCCACACGCCCCAGGCACCAATGTCTCCCACTCATGCCGAATCTTCTGGACGCTTGGCCGGTAACTGTTCAAGGACAGCACGAAGCCGGCGGAAACCTGGGCTCCCCCAAGATCGATGGGATCACGCAAAGGGCTCAGGGCACCAGGTCAAGGCTTCAAGCCTGTGGATAACCCGGAACTGGGGTCGGACATGAGGGAGGGACCTCCGCTCGGATACGGAGGTCCCTCTTACTGCACATGCCTACTAGCGCGGGACTCGGACCTCGGGCCTTGGACCTCGGACCTCGACGACTCTGGCCTCAGAGGCTCGGGGGTCCTGGTGGGTCCGACCGGACCGGTAACTCGGAGCCCTGATGACCCGATCCCGATGACCCGATCCGACGGCCCGGACCCGACAGCCAGGCTCAGACCGGCTTGGGTCAGAAGCCGTAGTTGTACATCGAACCGCCCGGGTAGATGGTGCCGACGCCGTCGCGGTAGGCGTAGCCGCCGTACTGGTTGCCTTGGACGAAGGTCCAGCCGCCCAGGGTCCTACCGTTCAGGGAGACGAACCAGCCCGCCGCGTTGGGGTCGTTGTAGGCCCGGAGCGAGTAGTGGATGTGCGCGCCCGTGGTGGAGCCGCCGGCGCAGAGGCTGTTGCCCTGGGTACCCAGGTAGTGGCCGGTGCCGACGTCGTTGCCGGGCAGCCACTGGTAGTCCTCAAGGTGGTAGTAGTCCGTGGAGAAACCGTTGTCGTGGATGACGCGGGTCCAGCCGTCGCACAGGCTGTAGGCGTAGCCACCACGGGACGCGCGGGCCTGACCGGCTCCGCCGGCGAAGTCCGCGGACTGCCCGACCTCGCCGTGGGGGCCGCCGGTCATGATCATCGAGGAGCCGATGGCGAAGGGCAGGCCGACACCGACGTAGCTAGCGGGGGCGACGTCGGAGGGATCGGTCGAGGTGGCGACGGTCTCTCTCTCCTCGTCGGCCAACAAGGTGCTTTCGGCGAGGATCGAGGAGAACTCCTCGGTTCCCTCCAGGCCGACCGTCCAATCGGAGGCCTCGTGTTCGGCGGCGAAGAGCCAGGCGTCGGGGTCCTCCTCGGCGCCCATGGGAGCGGTCACGATGGCGACGCCGAACGCGGCGCCGTCGGCGGCCTCCCGGATGTCGACGCGGACGTCGCGCTCCTGGTCGGCCAAGGCGGACAGCCCGGTGTCGCGCTCGGCCAGGACGTCGTCGATGACGGCGTCGGACAGAGCGTCCTCGGCGGTCTCGGAGGTGGTGCTCAGGGTGCTGGGCAGGTCCAGGGTCTCGGCGTTCTCGACGATGACCTCGACGTTGTCCGCCGTGGTGTGCGACGGTGCGGCCGGCTGGGCCGAGACCGGGGTGGAGGCTCCCGCCAGCAGAGCCGCGGCCATGGTGACCGTGAGCGCGCCTACGGGCAGGAATCGGGGGGTGGGGGTGAGCAGTGCCAACGCTTCTCCTGGGGGAGTCGAGTAGCGAACGGGGATGTGACACCACAACCTTGATGTGGTTACCGCAGAGTAAGCACGCCCCAGACCCGGATCAAGGGGGGTAATGAAACTTTCATACGCGATTCTTGTTTTCGAGGTTCAAAAGTTTCTTCTTGCGTTCGAGCCCTCCCGCGTACCCCGTCAGTGAGCCGTTCGCGCCGATCACCCGGTGGCAGGGGACGATGACGCTGATCGGGTTGCGACCGTTCGCCGCGCCCAGGGCACGCGAGGCGGTGGGTCGGCCCAGTTCCTCGGCGAGCTCCCCGTACCCGGCCGTCTCCCCGTACGGGATGGTGGTCAGAGCCCGCCACACCCGCAGCTGCCAGGGGGTGCCGGCGGGCGCCAACGGCAGGTCGAACTCGCGCAGCTCACCCGCGAAGTAGGCGGCCAGCTGACGCCTCACCTCAGCGAACGGCGCCCGGTCGGCAACCCACCTCTCGGCGACCCGGTGCGGCGAACCGTCCTTGGGCGGGGTCGAGACCCCCGCAAGGGCCTCCCCGTCGCCGAACAGCAGGAGTTCCCCCAGGGGTGAGTCCATCGTCGTGTACCGGATCGCTCCCGGCATCGGTTCGCGGAAGCGTACCGAGGTCACCCTGGGCGGGGCCGTCGGTTCGACGGCCGCGGGCAGGTCCAGCGGTAGTGCGTCCTGGTCGGTGTAGGTCATCGTCCTCGCCTCTCTCGGTGTTCGTCACCCTCGTTCTCGGGGCGTGCCCCCAGCGATGCCCACAACAAGTGGGTGGCGTAGGAACGCCAAGGGCTCCAGGCCAGTGCCCCGCGTGCCGCTGCCGCCGGAGTGGCCGGCAACGCCGCCTTCTCCAGGGCCCTCCTGACCCCGAGGTCCGTCTCCAGGAACACGTCCGGGTCGCCCAGGCCGCGCATGCGCACGTACCGGGCGGTCCACGGGCCGATGCCGCGCAACTCCACCAGCCTCCGTTCCGCCTCGTCCCGGTCACAGCCGGGACCGAGGTCGACGCGGCCGTCGGCCAGCGCATCGGCCACTCCCACCAGCGCGCGGCCGCGGGCCACGGGGATCGACATCCCGGCCGGGTCCGCCACTGCGAGGGCCTCGGGTGTCGGGAACGTGTGGGTGAGGGCGCCGTCGGGCCGTTCCAGGGGCTCACCGAAGCGTTCGACCAACCGCCCCGCCAGGGTACGCGCGGCCCTCACCGACACCTGCTGTCCGAGGACCGCCCGCACGGTGAGTTCGGCGGGGTCCACGTGGCCGGGTGCTCGCACTCCCGGTCGCTCGCGCAGTATCGGTCCCAGTAGTGGGTCGGGGCCGAGGACCTCGGCGACGGCTTCGGGGTCGGCGTCCAGGTCGAGCAGGCTCCGGCAGCGGCGGACCGCTCCGGCCAGGTCGCGGGGGTCGGTCAGTCGCAGCCGGCACAGCACGTGTCCGCCCACGGTTCCGCCCGGGGCGGGTGCCAGCGCCACGATTCCGGGCCCGTTGGGCAGCCTGATCGTGCGCCGGTACACCCCGTCGACGTACTCCTCGACTCCGGGTACGGCGCGTTCACCGAGGAACGCGAGCATCCCCGACAGGTCGATCCGCCCTCGGTAGGGGAGCCGTAGCGTGATGGTGCCCGAACCGGTCGCGACGCCGCCGGCGTCGGCGTCGTCGCGCATCCGGCTGGGGGAGCGGTCGTAGACCGCCCGCATGGTCTCGTTGAACTGGCGGACGCTCGCGAAGCCCGCGGCGAAAGCGGTGTCGGTCAGGGGCAGGTCGGTGGTCTCCACCAGGATCCTGGCGGTGTGCGCCCGCTCGGTGCGGGCCAGTGCGAGTGGTCCCGCGCCGACCTCGGTGGTGAGCAGCCGGTTGAGCTGGCGTTCGCTGTACCCCAGGGTCTCGGCGACCGCGCTCACCCCGCCGCGATCCATGGCCCCGTCGTTGATCAGACGCATCGCGCGGCCGACCACGTCGGCCCGCACGTTCCACTCGGCGGAACCGGGCACGGTGTCGGGGCGGCAGCGTTTGCAGGCGCGGTAGCCGGACTCCTGGGCGGCCGCGGCGGAACGGTAGAACCGGACGTTCTCTCGTCGGGGTGTGACCGCGGGGCAACTCGGCCGGCAGTAGATGCCGGTGGTCTGTACAGCGGTGTAGAAGACCCCGTCGAAGCGGGAGTCCCTGCTGTGGACCGCTCTGTATCGCTGGTCGTCGTCCATCACCCCTCCATGTTCACCGACCCGGATCCGCGGGGCCGGCGGTTTTCGGACATGGAGGTGTCGGGGTCATCCCTCCTCGTTGTCGACCAGGTACTGGACGTACACCGGGCGCAAGGCCTCTTGGAGTTCCGGGTCGTCCTCCGCGGACAGTGCCTCGAAGAACAATCCGGAGGCCTGGGCGACGCTCGCCTCGCTGGAGTCCATGTGTCCCGCGGCGGCCTCGGCGGCGGGGATGAGGCCGAGCAGTCTCCAGAAGAACCGCAGGTCCCAGCGCTTCCGCGCCAGTTCCACGGCGCGTTCACGCAGGTCATCGGTGCTGATGTGCTCGAATCCGCTGACGTTGTCTCCCATGGTCGGAAGATACCCGCCACCCGGACCGGGCATCCCCGCGTGAGCTGCGTTACTCTTCACACGAGTTCATCATCTCCTCCTCGGCGTCCGGGGAGGCCCCCACAAGGGGCGCCGGGCGGGTGGGGAAACGTCGTGAGGGGTACGCCATGGCCGAGTCCGCCGCGCGGGTCGTCGTCGCCAAGCCGGGTCTGGACGGACACGACCGAGGGGTCAAGATCGTCGCTCGGGTGCTGAGGGACGCGGGGGTGGAGGTCATCTACACGGGCCTGCGCCAGACCCCGGAGATGATCGTGGCCGCGGCGCTGCAGGAGGACGCGGACGCCATCGGTCTGTCGGTGCTCTCGGGCGCCCATATGACGATGTTCGGCCGGGTCATGGAGTTGCTGCGGGAGAACGACGCCGACGACATCCGGGTGTTCGGCGGGGGCATCATCCCCGATTCCGACATCGCGGAGTTGGAGTCGATGGGGGTGGCCCGGATCTTCACGCCGGGAGCGCCGACGGCCGATATCGCCGATTGGGTGCGGGAGAACATCCGTCCGGAGCACGCCGCCTGAGCCACGACCTCGCACGTATCGTGACGTTCATCGCATCCACGGCCGAGTCCGAAGTGCGGTGGAACACCCCCGGGCCCGTGTTATCAGCCGTGTCTCTGGTCACAGATTTTCCCATGTGAGAGCCGTGGTACTACCGCGTGAGCGGCTTTCCGGGGTGTGGCCCGCGGGTCAACGCCGCCCCGGTGGCCGGCGACCGGATCCCGGGCGACTAAGCTTTGCGCATGTCGCGGGTGGCGACGTCTCGGCGATCTCGATCTTCCGTAGGCGGCTCGGCCCCAGCGGGGCTCGCGTCGTGTGACACCTGTTCAGTGGGTCACCGCCGGTCCGGACACGCCACCCCGGTACACACTTGAGCCAGCGAATTACAAGGACGGACCCTCGTGGACCTGTTCGAATACCAGGCGAAGGAACTCTTCGCAGAGTACGGAGTTCCCGTACCCCAGGGAAAGGTGGCGAGCACGGCCGCTGAGGCACGTGCCATCGCTGATGAGTTCGCCGCCGCGGGCAAGCCCCGTGTCGTCGTGAAGGCCCAGGTCAAGACCGGTGGCCGCGGTAAGGCCGGCGGTGTGAAGGTCGCCGAAGGCCCCGAGGACGCTCAGGCCAAGGCCGAGCAGATCCTCGGCATGGACATCAAGGGCCACACGGTCCACCGTGTCCTGGTCGAAGAGGCGAGTGACATCGCCGAGGAGTACTACTTCTCCGTCCTCCTGGACCGCGCCAACCGTGACTTCCTCTCCATCTGCTCCAAAGAGGGCGGCATGGAGATCGAGGAGGTCGCCGAGACCAACCCCGACGCCGTCGCCAAGATCTCGATCGACGCCCTGAAGGGCGTTCCGACCGATGTCGCCGCGCAGATCGTCAAGACGGGCAACCTGCCCGAGGCCGCCGTCGCGGGCGCCACGGAGATCATCACCAAGCTCTGGGACGCCTTCGTCGGCAAGGACGCCACCCTCGTGGAGGTGAACCCGCTCATCCTGACCAAGGACGGCCGGGTCGTCGCCCTCGATGGCAAGGTGACCCTGGACGAGAACGCCGAGTTCCGCCAGGACCTGGACAGCCTGACCTTCGCCGAGGAGGGTGACCCGTTGGAGGTCGCCGCCAAGGCCAAGGGCCTCAACTACGTCAAGCTCGACGGCGAGGTCGGCATCATCGGTAACGGTGCCGGTCTGGTCATGTCGACCCTGGACGTGGTCGCCTACGCCGGTGAGAACCACGGTGGTGTCAAGCCCGCCAACTTCCTCGACATCGGTGGCGGCGCTTCGGCCGAGGTCATGGCCAACGGCCTGGAGATCATCCTGGGCGACCCGGCGGTCAAGAGCGTGTTCGTCAACGTCTTCGGTGGCATCACCGCTTGTGACGCCGTCGCGAACGGCATCGTGCAGGCGCTGGAGCTGCTGGAGGGCCGCGGCGACGACGTGTCCAAGCCGTTGGTGGTGCGCCTGGACGGTAACAACGCCGAACTGGGCCGACAGATTCTGGACGAGCGTGCCCACCCGGCCGTTCGCCGGGTCGACACGATGGATGGCGCCGCCGCTCAGGCCGCCGAGCTCGCGGCTAAGTAGGGGACGAATTCACCATGGCTATCTTCCTTAACAAGGACAGCAAGGTGCTGGTCCAGGGCATGACCGGCTCTGAGGGCACCAAGCACACCCGTCGGATGCTCGCTTCGGGTACCCAAATCGTCGGTGGCGTGAACCCGCGCAAGGCCGGCCAGAAGGTCGACTTCGACGGCACCGAGGTGCCGGTCTTCGGCTCCGTGGCCGAGGGTATGAAGGCCACCGGCGCCGACGTCACCGTGATCTTCGTTCCGCCGAAGTTCACCAAGGACGCCGTCGTCGAGGCCATCGACGCGGAGATCGGTCTGGCCGTCGTGATCACCGAGGGCATCCCGGTGCACGACACCGCCGCCTTCTGGGCGCACGCCGGTGCCAAGGGCAACAAGACCCGCGTCATCGGTCCGAACTGCCCCGGTCTGATCACCCCGGACGAGTCCAACGCCGGCATCATCCCGGCCGACATCACCAAGCCGGGTCGTATCGGCCTGGTGTCGAAGTCGGGCACGCTCACGTACCAGATGATGTACGAGCTGCGCGACATCGGCTTCTCGACCGCCGTCGGCATCGGTGGCGACCCGATCATCGGCACCACGCACATCGACGCCCTGGCGGCTTTCGAAGCCGACCCGGACACCGACGTGATCGTGATGATCGGTGAGATCGGTGGCGACGCCGAGGAGCGCGCGGCCGCGTTCATCAAGGAGAACGTGACCAAGCCGGTCGTCGGTTACGTCGCGGGCTTCACGGCCCCGGAGGGCAAGACCATGGGCCACGCCGGCGCCATCGTCTCCGGTTCCTCCGGTACCGCCGCGGCGAAGAAGGAGGCTCTCGAAGCCGCAGGCGTCAAGGTCGGCAAGACCCCGACCGAGACCGCCGAGCTGGCTCGCGAGCTCTTCTGACCTTTGAGGTCGTAGCCGTTCTCGTACGGCCCCGCCCCACCGTGTTCCGGTGGCGCGGGGCCGTCGGCGTTCCCCGGCGGGTCACTCCTCGATCTCGGGGCGGCCGTCCGCCCTCTTGCGGACCCCTTGGACGGTCGCGATGGTGACGGCGGGGACCATGAACAGCGCCAGGAAGATCAACCATCCGATGAGGGAACCGGTACCCCCATAGGCGATGGCCGGGATGCCCCAGATGACGAAGATGATGCCGCCCCAGATGACCAGCCCGTTGACGTTGGGGCCGTCCTTCTTCTTCTCCGCCTCGACGTCCGCACCCTTCTCGGCCTTCGCCACGTCGCCCTTGGCACGGGTCGCGGGGGCCTTGGACGTCTCCCTTGATCCCTCGATGGCGCTGGGCCGAAGCACGCGGGGCAGATCGTCGAAGAGCGGGACCAGGTCGGTGTTGGTGACGGCGCGCAGGGTCTCGCTCGATCGCCGTTCGTGCTCGTCCAGGTCCAGCCGCCCGTCCTGCAGCGCCGTGCGCAGGTGTTCGAGGGCCTCGTCGCGTTCGGAGTCCGAGAGACGGTAGTGGTGGTCCGGGTCGAGCTCTGACATGACTGTCCTTCGGACGGGGAGGGGCTCGTCATCTTACGACGTATCTCGTTCGTTCCCCGTTCCCGGGCCCTGACGCGGCCACGACACGCGCGGCCTGGATGCCACGGAGCATTCCGGTCCCTGGCAGCATAAGTCGGGTGAGTACGCCAGCATCACCCCCCGACAGAGGGCGCCCGTCGAAGTCAGGCTCCGCGTCCGCAGCCCCCAAGGCTCTGGGCGAGCCCCGCCCGATCTACTCCACCGGCGGGATCGCCGCCGCCTCGGCCGCCGGTATCGGGTTGGCGGTGATCGTCACCTTCACCATGGTCGGCTGGGTGGCGGCCCCGCACGACACCTTCGGCGAGGACATCGCCGACCTGTTGCGCAGTGCCGTCCTCGCCTGGTTGGTGGGCCATCACGTGTCCTTCACCATGCTGGAGGGGCAGATCAGCCTGCTGCCGATGGGGTTGGTGCTGCTGCCCGGGATGCTGCTGTACCGGTTCGGTCGGTGGTTGGCCCGCAACTGCGAGATCGAACGGCTGCGGCACGTGTACCGGGCGGCCCTGGCCATCGCGGGTCCCTACGCGGCGATCGCGGGCACGCTCGCGCTGCTGGCGCACACGGACTCGGTGGAGCCGAGCATGCCGCGGGCGTTGCTCATGGGGTTCGTGATCGCGTTCCTGGCGGGTGGCCTGGGCGTGCTGCGCCAGCTCATGCGGGACAAGGGCGTGGCCGCGGGCGACCTGCTCGACCTGATGCCGGCTCGTACGCGTTCGCTCCTGGTGGGGATGCTGGTGTCCTCGGGGACCCTGCTCGCCGGCGGGCTGCTGCTGTTCCTGGTGGCGTTGGCGATGAGCCTGGACGAGGTGCTGGCGATCACCGGTTCCCTCGCCCCCGGCGTGATCGGCGGGGCGCTGTTGCTCATCGTCCAGCTGGCCTACTTGCCCAACGCGGTGGTCTTCGCGGTCTGTTACGCGCTCGGCCCGGGTTTCGCGGTGGGTGCGGAGACGCTGGTGGCGCCGACGGGAGTGTCGGTGGGGGCGCTGCCCGCGCTGCCGATGCTCGCCGCGTTGCCGGCCAACGGCGCGGCCCCGGTGTTGTCGTTGGCGGCGTTGGCGGTGCCGTTCGTGGCGGGAGCGCTCGGCGGGATGGTGACCCAGCGCAACGCCCCGGACGTGGTGAGCGAGGCCGCTCCGCTGTGGGGGTTCGTGTGCGGGGTGACCACGGGGATCCTGTGCGCGGCCCTGGCCGGTGCCGCCGGGGGGTCGTTGGGCACCCATCGCCTGGCGGAGGTGGGACCGTCGGCCTGGCAGGTGGGGTTGGTGGCCGCACTGGAGGTGGGGGTGGCCGCGGCCGTGGCCGCCTGGATCGCCAACTGGTGGTACACGCGCAAGCAGAGCCGTTCGGTGGTCGCCCGCAGGGAGGACGCCAAGGCCGAACGGTCCTCCACGGAACCTTCGGCGCCGGTGGTGGAGCTGCCCGAGGACGTGCCCAGCGGCAAGGGGTTGGCGACGGTCACCCCGCTGCGATCCCGCGAGGAGAAGCCCGAGGCACCGGTGGACACCGAGCCCACCATCAAGGAACGCCGGCAGGAGCTGAAGAGGGTCCGCAAGGCCCGCCGTGCCGACCGCACCACCGAGAAGCTGGCGCGCAAGGACGCCCGCAGGGAGCTGCGCGACCAGCGGCGCGAGGAGAAGGAGGCGCGATCGTGGTGGCGGCGCGGCGGTGACGGGGAAGAGGAGATCTCCGAGGAGGAGCTGTACGGGATCACCTACGAGGCCCCGTCGGAGGACAAGTGAGGGCGGGGGCGCACCTCGGTGCACCCCCGCCCTCACCCGTGTCTATTCGGCCTTGGTCCGGACGCGGCGCTTGTCCGGCTCGAAGATGGCGTTCACCAGGTCGGTGCACCACTTGAGCAGTTCCAGGTCGCGCAGTGGCTTGCCCCCCATCCCGCCGGCCTTGGGGACCGGCACCAGGAGGGTCTTGGCGGCCTCCTTGTGGATCGACCTGGGGTACATGCGGCGCAGCCTCAGTTCCTGGGACTCGCGCAGCTCCACCGGCGAGAAGCGGATCTGACTGCCCTGCATGACCACGTCGGCCAACCCCGCGGACTTGGCCAGGACCCGGAATCGGGCCACCGCCATGAGGTTGTCCACCGGCTCCGGCGGGACGCCGTACCGGTCGGTGAGCTCCTCGTAGGCGGCGAGGATGTCGGCCTCGTCGGACACGCTCGCGATGCGCTTGTAGGACTGGAGCCGCAACCGCTCACCCGGCACGTAGTCGTGCGGGATGTGCGCGTTGATGGGCAGCTCGACCTTGGTCCCGATCTCTTCCGCGGCGGCCGGGTCGCCCTTCAGTTCGGCGACGGCCTCACCGACCATGCGCATGTACAGGTCGAAGCCCACGCCCGCGATGGTCCCGGACTGTTCGGCGCCCAGGATGTTGCCGGCGCCGCGGATCTCCAGGTCCTTCATCGCCACGTACATGCCCGCGCCCGTCTCGGTGTGCTGGGCCACCGTCGCCAACCGTTCGTAGGCGGTCTCGCTGAGCGGTTTCTCCGGCGGGTACAGGAAGTAGGCGTAGGCGCGTTCGCGGCCACGACCCACCCGGCCGCGCAGCTGGTGCAGTTGGGAGAGCCCGTAGGTGTCGGCGCGGTCGATGATGAGGGTGTTGGCGTTGGGCACGTCCAGGCCGGACTCGACGATGGTCGTGGAGACCAGCACGTCGAAGTTCTTCTCCCAGAAGTCCACCATGACCCGTTCGAGCTGATGCTCGTTCATCTGGCCGTGGGCGTAGGCCACCCGGGCCTCGGGCACCAGGCGTTGGATGGACGCGGCCACCTTGTCGATGGACGCCACCCGGTTGTGCACGAAGAACACCTGGCCCTCGCGCATCAGTTCGCGCCGGATCGCCGCGGTGATCTGTTTGTCCTCGTAGGGCCCCACGAAGGTGAGCACCGGGTGGCGCTCCTCGGGCGGGGTGAGGATGGTGGTCATCTCGCGGATGCCGGTCAGACCCATCTCCAGGGTGCGCGGGATGGGCGTGGCCGACATGGCCAGCACGTCCACCTGGGTGCGCAGCCGCTTGAGGGACTCCTTGTGCTCGACGCCGAAGCGCTGCTCCTCGTCGACGATGACCAGTCCGAGGTCCTTGAACCGGGTCTCCTGCGACAGCAGTCGGTGGGTGCCGATCACCACGTCGACCTCGCCGCTGCGCAGTCCTTCGCGGGTCAGCTCCACCTCACCGTCGGTCTGGAAGCGCGACATCGGCTTGACCGAGACGGGGAAGGACGCGTACCGCTCGGTGAACGTCGACATGTGCTGCTGGACCAGCAGGGTGGTGGGCACCAGCACGGCGACCTGTTTGCCGTCCTGGACCGCCTTGAACGCGGCTCGCACCGCGACCTCGGTCTTGCCGTAGCCGACGTCGCCGCAGATCAGTCGGTCCATCGGGACCGACTTGCCCATGTCCCTCTTGACCTCGTCGATGGCGGCCAGCTGGTCGGGCGTCTCCACGTACGGGAAGGCGTCCTCCAGCTCGCGCTGCCAGGGGGTGTCCGGGCCGAACGCGTGCCCGGGGGAGGCCTGGCGGGCCGAGTACAGGCGGATGAGGTCGCCGGCGATCTCCCGGACGACCTTGCGGGCCCGGCTCTTGGCCTTGCTCCACTCGGCGCCGCCCATCTTGGACAGGGTGGGCGCCTCGCCGCCGACGTATCGGGTGACCTCGCCGAGCTGTTCGGTGGGTACGAACAGGCGGTCGCCGGGCTGGCCGCGCTTGGAGGGCGCGTACTCGATGAGCAGGTACTCGCGGGTGGCGCCCTGGATCTGGCGGCTGACCATCTCCAGGTAGCGGCCCACACCGTGCTGCTCGTGTACGACGTGGTCGCCGGGCTTGAGCTGGAGTGGGTCGACGGTGCCCTTGCGTCGGCTGGGCATGCGTCGCATGTCCCGGGTGGAGGACTTCTGCCCCACCAGGTCGGTCTCGGTGAGCACCACCGTGTGCACCGACCGCAGTAGGAAACCGTGGTCGACCAGGCCGGTGGTGACGGTGGCGATGGCCTCCTTGGGGGCCTCGACGAGGTCGTCGGTCAGGCTCGCGCCCAGCCCGGCGTCGCGCAGCATCGCGACGAGCCGCTCGGCGGGGCCCTGCCCCTGGGTGACCAGCACGACACTCCAGTTGTCGTGCAGCCAGCCCTTGATGTCGGCCAGGGCGCGTTCGGTGTCGCCGCGGTAGGTGTCGGCGGGCACCGCGCCCACCATCACCGCGTCGTCCTCTTCGGCGTTGCGATCCTCATCGGCGGCGAACGGGGTCAGCCCCCACCAGGGGAGTTCCAGTTCGTCGGCGATGGAGCGCAGGTCGGAGATCGACATGTACGCCGACCCGCCCAGGTCGATGGGGGCCTCTCCGCCGGAGGCCGCGTTGATCCAGGACGCGTCCAGGAACTCGGCGCTGGTGGCCTCCAACTCCAGGGCGCGGGTGCGGATGCGCTCGGGGTCGCAGCCCACCACCATGGCGTTCTTGGCCATGTAGGTGAAGAACGGTTCCATGCTCTCGGCGAGCACGGGCGCGAACGCCTCCATGCCCTCCACGGCCACGCCGTCGGCGATCTTGGTGAGGATCTCCGCGAGGGAGGGGTGTTCGGCGGCCAGGGCGCGTGCGCGTTCGCGGACGGTGTCGGTGAGCAGCAGTTCCCGGCAGGGCGGCGCGAACAGCCCGGAGGTGGCGTCGCCGGCACCCGCGCTCTCTTCGCCGGGGGTGATGGATCGTTGGTCGGCGACCTGGAAGTAGCGGATGTCCTCGACGGTGTCGCCCCAGAACTCCAGCCGCAGCGGGTGTTCCTCGGTGGGCGGGAAGACGTCGAGGATGCCCCCGCGTACGGCCATGTCGCCGCGCTTCTCGACCAGGTCCACGCGGGCGTAGCCGGTGTTGGTCAGGGAGGTGACGACCTCCTCCAGGGGCGCCTCGTCGCCGGCCCGGATCCGGACCGGTTCGAGGTCTCCCAGGCCGGCGACCAGCGGTTGCAGGACGCTGCGGACCGGCGCCACGACCACACGAAGCGGTGAGGTGAGCGGGTCGGCGGGGTCGGGGTGGGTCAACCGTCGCAGTACCGCCAAGCGCCGGCCGACGGTGTCCGAACGCGGGGAGAGCCGTTCGTGCGGGAGCGTCTCCCACGCGGGGAAGAGCGCGACCGAGTCCGCGGGCAGCAGTGAGCCCAAGGCGTCGGTCAGGTCCGCGGCCTCACGTTCGGTCGCGGTGATGGCGAGCACCGGGCGTTCGGCGCCCACCGGCGCGTCGGCGGCCAACGCGCCCACCATGAAGGGGCGCAGGGCCGCCGGGGCGACGAGGTCGAGATGGGGATCGTGGCCGCCGCGGGCGGTCTCGATCGCGCTGTGCAGTGCCGGGTCCCGGGAGACGTCGGCAAGAAGTCCAATGAGGCTCATAGCACCAGAAAGTGGAGTGGTCCGGTTCAGGCGTCGCGTCCTGCGGTACGTGCGGTGGCGGAGACGGTCACGGCCACGGGTCCATGTGCGGATCCGTCCGGGCACGATCGGGCCGCACGTGAGCCGGGCGGCCGTGGGTGGGTGTGCGCCACCCGTTCTCTTCTCAGCTTATCCAGTCCGCCGGTGGCGCGCGGTACGGGTGCTCGGGTGTGGCCGTCTTCGGCCCCCGTGGTCCACAACGCTCGGTGAGCTCGGAGTCTTCCCGGTTCGGGCACCTCAGCGCCGTGTCGTCGGAGGGTGCCCGTCTACGCTGGGTGGGATGACGACCATGGCAGAGGGAGGGTGTGCGTGGTGAGTGTCCACAGACACGGGAGTCGGGATGCCCCGGTCTTCGCCCCTGGTCCGGACGGGCTCGCCCACTTGGAGCTCATCCTCAGCGGGGCGTACCCGTTCCCGGGGTTCATGACCCGGGAGGAGGCCGAGTCGGTCTCGCGGATCGGGCGGCTGCCCGACGGCCGGACCTGGCCGGTTCCGGTCACCTTGGAGGTCCCCGCGGAGCTGGCGGGGGAGAAGGCGCTCACGCTCACCGATCTGGAGGGCGCGCCGCTGGCCGGGCTGGAGGTGCGCGAGTACTGGGAGGACGCGGGGATCCACCACCTGGCCGGTGACGTCACGCTGCTGCGTCCGGCGACGTACGGGGTGCTGCGCGAGCTGCGCGCCACCCCTGCGGAGGTGCGGGCGCAGAGCGAACTCGAAGGGGCCGAGGGCCGGTCACTGCTGGCGGTGGTCACCGACCGTCCGTTGCACCACCGGGCCCTGCACCAGATTCGGGCCGAGGCCGACGCGTTGGCGCGTGGTGGTGAGCGGGCCGAGGTGATCGTGGTGGTCGACGCGCCCTTGGAGGAGGAGGGGTTGGCCACCGCGGTGCTGGCGGCCGAACCCCTGTTGCCGCCGCGTAGTTCGTTCGTGGTCCTGACCCTGCCTCGTGCGCGGGCGCGCGCCTCCGGAGCGGTCGGTGGTGCGTGGACCGAACGGGACACGGCCTTGGCCGCGCACGTGGCCGCCGCCTATGGCGCCACCCACATGTTGGCCGAGTCGGGGGGACGAGGGCCGGAGATCGAGCGGGTGATGGCGTTGCGCCCACCGCTGACGGTCCTGGACCCCGAACCGTGGCGGTACGACTCCGACGAAGCGCTGTGGAAGCCGTTCACGCACGTCGATCCGGGACAGGCGCTCGCGGAGCCCTCCGACGGCGAGGTGGAGTCCGAGCTGGCGCACGGGCGTGAACTGCCCGCCTGGTTCACCCCCGCCCGGGTCGGTGCGGAGCTGGCCCGGCTACGACCCGCCCGCACCAAGCGCGGTGTCACCTTGTTGTTCACCGGCCTGTCCGGGTCGGGCAAGTCCACCATCGCTCGTGGGGTGTCCGACGGAATCCGACGGGCGGGGCGTGCGGTGACCCTGCTCGACGGCGACGTGGTGCGTCGGATGCTGTCCAAGGGATTGACGTTCTCCCGGGAGGACCGGGAGCTCAACATCCGTCGGATCGGTTACGTGGCCTCGGAGATCACCCGGCACGGGGGAGTGGCGGTGTGCGCGCCGATCGCCCCGTACGAGGCCGGACGGGCGGAGGTGCGTGCCATGGTGGAGGAGTTCGGCGACTTCTTCCTGGTGCACGTGGCCACCCCGTTGGAGGTGTGCGAGGCGCGTGACCGCAAGGGCCTGTACGCCAAGGCGCGCGCCGGAGAGATCCCCGAGTTCACCGGGATCTCCGACCCTTACGAGGCGCCGACCGACGCCGACCTGGTGGTCGAGACCGTGGACTCCGACCCGGCCGAATCGGTGGCCGTGGTGATGGACGCCCTGCGCGAGGGTGGTTGGCTCCCCTCCCCGGACCGGCATGTGAGTGAGGAATAGATGACGGAAGACGTCCGACCCCCCGGACACCGGGTGTCGCGCCTGGTCGAGGTGATGGAGACGCTGCGCCGGGAGTGCCCTTGGGACAGCTCCCAGACACACGAGTCCCTGGCCAAATACCTCATCCAGGAGTCCTACGAGACCTTGGAGACCATCGAGGAGGGCGACCACGCGCTGCTGCGCGAGGAGCTCGGCGACGTGCTGTTGCAGGTGGTCTTCCACGCGGCCATCGGAGCCGAGCGGCCCGAGGGGGACCCGGCCCGGTTCACCGTGGACGACGTCGCCGACGCCATCATCGACAAGATGACCCGCCGCCACCCGCACGTGTTCGGTGCTGTGGAGGTCTCGGGAACCGACGAGGTGTGGTCCAACTGGGAGGCCATCAAGGCGGCGGAGCGCGCGGAGAAGGCCAAGGCGAACGGCGGCTCCGGTGAGGTCTCGGTGCTGGACGGGGTGCCGTTCGCCCAACCGGCGGTGCTGCTCGCCGACGAGCTGCGAAAGCGCGCGGTGCGTAACGGGTTCCCCGCCGACCTGGTGGGCGACGACGGGGCCGCGGGCGGTGAGCTGTTCGCGGCCGTGGCGGCCGAAGGCGACCAGGGGCGGGACCCGGAGATGGACCTGCGCGCCGCCGCGCGCCGGTTCGACGCCCGGGTTCGGGCCGCCGAGGACGCGGCGCGCGCCGACGGTCGTGAGCCGCGTGGGCTGGGCGCCGAGGAGTGGCGCGCGTACTGGTCGAAAACCGACGGGTAACCTCAAGAACCCTCAAACCTCGCCTGCCGGTATTGACGTCGGCGTGTGATGTGAACCACAGTGCTTCCGACCTCGGGTTCCCCCTCGGACAGTGGAGCGTCATGCGCCGATTCGGCAATGCCCTCGCGGCGTTCAGCACCCGCTGGGTGCCGGACGCCTTCGTCTTCGCGATCATCCTGTCCGCGCTCGTGTTCGGCATGGCCCTGTTCCTGACCGAACGCACCCCGATCGAGCTGGTCGGGGACTGGTACGGCGGGTTCTGGAACCTGCTCGAATTCGGCATGCAGATGACGCTGGTGCTGGTCACCGGCTACGCTCTGGCCTCTTCCCCGCCGGCCAGGCGCGGCATCACCTGGTTGGCCGGCCGTGCCAAGGGGCCCCTGTCGGCGGTGGCCATCACCGCGTTGGGCGCGGCCCTGCTCGGTATCGTCCACTGGGGTCTCGGCCTCATCGCCGGCGCCCTGCTGGCCGTGGAGGTGGCCCGATCCTGCAAGGAACGCGGGATCAAGGTGCACTTCCCACTGCTGGCGGCGAGCGGATACGTCGGCCTGATGGTCTGGCACAGCGGACTGTCCGGTTCGGCGCCGTTGCTGGTCAACACCCCGGGGCACTTCCTGGAAGATGAGATCGGGCTGATCCCCCTCAGCGAGACCATCTTCCAGCCGTTCAACCTGGTCTTCCTCGTGGTGATGCTGATCGGCGCCCCGCTGCTGCTGATGAGCATGACCCCCAAGGCCGACGAGAGCGAGGAGATCGGGGAGACGGACGACGACGGTCCCCTCGGTGGGGGTCCCTCCGGAGGTCGACCCACCAAGACCGAACCGAGCGCTCTCTCGGCGGCCCAGCGCCTCATGCACAGCCGGATCCTGGTCTACGCGGTGGTCGCGTTCGGCCTGGTGCACCTGCTGCCCGCGCTGCTGCGCGACGGCATCGTCGGCATGGACATCAACCTGCTCAACTTCACCTTCCTCATGGCCGGACTGGGCCTGCACGGCACCCTGGCGAGCTACTCCACCGCCGCGGCGGAGGGCGCCAAGAACGCCTCAGCGGTCATCATCCAGTTCCCGTTCTACGCCGGGATCATGGGCATCATGGAGAGTTCGGGGCTGTTGCAGGTCATCACCCAGTGGTTCATCGACTTCTCGACCCCGTTCTCCTATCCGTTCTGGGCGCTGATCAGTGCCTGCCTGGTCAACCTCGCGGTCCCTTCGGGCGGCGGTCAGTGGGCGGTGCAGGGGCCGGTGGTCATGGGCGCCACCGAGACCCTGGGCATCGAACCGGGGGTCGGCGTGATGGCGGTGGCCATGGGCGACCAACTCACCAACGGGATCCAGCCCTTCTGGGCGCTGCCGTTGCTGGCCCTGACCAGGCTGCGCGCCGGAAAGATCCTGGGCTACTCGGCGGTGGTGATGTGCTTCGGCATCGTGGTGGCGTCCCTGTGCATCACTTTCCTGGCGGCCTGATCCCCGCCGGCAGGGAGCGCACGTCGATCACCTCGGTGGACGGATCGCTCGGAGCCAGCCCCGCGCTGAACGTCTCCTGCGGCCGGCGGGCGGTGTCGCCGATGGTCGACAACAGACCCACGATGCCCCAGTTGGCCATCAGCGCCGACCCGCCCGCCGACAGGAACGGCGTGGTCATGCCGGTCAGCGGGATGAGGCGGGTGGCGCCGCCTAGGACGATGAACACGTCGAACGCGGTCAGGAACCCGAAACCCAGCGCGGTCAGCTTCAGGAATTCGTCCCGGCTGCCCAGAGCGATGCGAAACGCCCGTTGGGCGAACAGGAACAGGAGGAACAACACGGCGAGGAGGCCGGTGAACCCGAGCTTCTCTCCCACCGAGACCAGGATCAGGTCGCTGTCGGCGGCGAAGATCTCCTGTGCGCGGCCGTCGTGGAAACCGGTGCCGAGCAACCCGCCGTAGGCCAGGGCGATCAGGCCCTCCACCACCTGGAAGCTACCGCCGGGCGCGTTGTAGACCTCGTCGTCGAAGGCGTTCAGCCAGATCCTCACCCGGTTCTGCACGTGCCCGAACAACAGGTACGCCACGTACGCGCCGCCGGCGAAGGCCACCAGACCGATGAGCACCCAGGACTTGCGGGCCGTGGCGGCGTACAGCACCGCCAGGAACGTCCCGAACAGCAGGAGTGAGGTGCCCAGGTCCTTGGTGCCCACCAGCAGCAGGATCGCCATGCCCCAGCCCAGACCCATGGGCGCCAGGTCGCGAGCGCGCGGGGCGCTGAACACCTTCACCCCGCCGATCCGGAACGTGCGGGTCACCGTGGCCAGGACCCCGCGCTGCCTGCCCAGATAGGAGGCGAGGAAGATGACCAGCAGCACCTTGGCGAACTCCGAGGGCTGCATGGTGAACGGGCCGATCATGATCCATCGCCGCGCGCCCAGCACCTCGTGGCCCAGCGGCGACAGCGGCAGCAGGAGCAGGACGAGCGCGCCCAACGCGATCAGGTAGGTGTACAGGGCCAGCCTGCGGGGCCTGCGGACCAGCACCACGATGGCCGCGCACAACCCCAACCCGATCAGGGTCCACAGCAGCTGCCGGTCGGCCTCGGTGTGCTCCTCCCCGCCGGTGCGCGACATCTGCAGCGCCCAGATCATGGTCAGGCCGATCCCGCTCAGGGCCGTGGCCACCGGGAACAGGACGGGGTCGGCGTAGGGGGCGAGGAAACGCAGCAGGACGTGCACGCCCAGCGCTCCGAGGCCGATGGCCGCCACGTAGGTGAACACGCTGGGGTCGATCCCACCGGTGATGGCGAGGGAAGCCGACGCCAGGCCGGCGGCGGTGACGACGAGGGCGATCAGGAGCAGCCCGAGTTCGGACCGCCGTCGGCGGACCGGACGCAGCGTGCCGTCCGCGTGTGCGCTCTGAGGGTCGGCCACGATTCGAACTATAAGCCGGTCGCCTCGCGGATCAAGGGGCAGGGCCGGTTCCGGGCGGGTCCGTTCGAACCACCCGGAACCGGGAGGTCGTCACCTCGTGGGCACGGCCGAGGGAGCGTCCAGGGCGAAGGCCTCCGAGGCCCGGTCCAGTTTCCCGGTGAACGTGCCCAGGCTCTTGATCAGCGGTGCCGCGCGCACGACCAGGTCCCGGGCCGCGATGCCGAAGCGGGTCTTGGGCGCCAGGAAGCGCATGCCGCTGTCGGCGATGTCCTGGTTGGCGCGTACGAAGGGGCGCATCCGGTCCTCGTAGGCGGCCAAGGCCCGCGTCACGTTCGTGTGCCGACCCAGCTCCTGGGCCAGAGCGTAGGCGCCGACCACCGCGAGGGTGCTGCCCTGCCCGGACAAGGGGGAGTGGCAGTAACCGGCGTCGCCCAGCAGGGTGACGCGGCCTCGCGACCAGTGGTCCATCCGGATCTGGGTGATGGAGTCGAAGTAGAAGTCCTCGCTGTCGTCCATGGCGTCCAGGATCCGGTCGCTCTCCCACCCGTTTCCGGCGAACACGCCGCGCAGGAAGCCGCGCTGTTCGGCGGGGGAGAGGCGCTCCACCCCGAGGGGGCGGGGCACGTGCATGCCCAGGATCGCCTTGGCCCCGTCGGCCCGCGGGGTCCGGTACATCCCGATGAGCTTGCCGGGTGTGTTGTACAGCCGCGCCTCACGGTCCAGACCGACGTGGTCGGGGATGGTGAAGATGCTGATGTAGGCGCCGAGGAAGCGGGCCAAGGGGTCCTCCGCCCCGAAGACGAGGCCGCGCGTGTTGGAGTGCAGTCCATCGGCCCCGACGACCAGGTCGAAGGTGCGCGGGGCCGCGTTCGCGAAGGTGACGTGGGCCCCGTCGTCGTCCTGTTCGATGCCGGTGATGGTGTCGCCGTAGAGATACTCGGTGTGCCCGGTGGTGGGTCCATGCAGGATGCGCACCAGGTCGCCGCGCAGGATCTCCAACGAGCGGTCCTCCTCGGAGATCATCCCGGTGGGCATACCGACGCGTCGGTGCCCGTCGGTGTCGACCAGGGCGAGGTGGTTCATCTCGGTGACCCGAGAACGGATCTCGGGCAGGTGCCCCATGCGCTCGACCACGTCGATGGCCTTGCCGCGCAGGTCGATGGCGTAACCGCCGGGCCGGGGCTCAGGGGCCTTTTCGACGACGGTGACGCTGATTCCGTGTTGGTGGAGCCAGTGGGCCAGCGCGGGCCCGGCGATGCTCGCTCCGGAGACGAGGACGGTTCGAACGGCGGTCATTGGGCCGTCAGAGCTCCTTGTGTCGTGGAGTCTCCACGCTAAGCGGCTACTTACCGTGCGTCAAGTAACTTACCGTGCGGCAGGTTCGGGATAGACTCGGCGAACCGATCACGACGGACGGGAGCGAGCCAGGGTGGCCAGGGCACGGAGCGACACGAAGACCGAGATCAGGACGGTGGCCCTGGAACTGTTCGGCCGCAAGGGCTATGAGAAGACGAGCCTGCGGGAGATCGCCGAACGCCTCGACATCACCAAGGCGGCGCTCTACTACCACTACCGGTCCAAGGACGAACTGCTCCAGGCGCTGATGCGGCCGCTGCGCGAGGACGCCGAGGAACTGCTCGGTGGCTACGCGGACGGCGCCGTCGACCCGCGGACGGTGCTCGGCGACTACTTCGACCTGTGTGTGCGCCACAGTGCTCTGCTGATGGCCCTGCTCAACGACGTCGGGTCGCTGGGGGAGAGCGGACTGGTGGAGTGGGTGATCGACCGGCGGCACGCGCTCGACGTGGTGTTGGTCGGCGAGGAGCCGGAAACACCCGCGCGCATGGGTGCGGTGATCGCCCTCGGCGGAATCCAGGACATCGCCGTGCTGATGGTCCCCGGGGAGGCGCACGCCCACCGTGACGCCGCGGTGGAGATCGCCCTGGCCGCGCTGGAGACCGGCAAGGCGTATATGGACTAGACCAATTCGGCCGGGGGGACTGCACTGATCGGGGTCCGGGTCGCTAGTCTCGTGTCCGGGCCGGAAATAGCGGGCCCAGACACCGAAGAGACGGAGAGATCGTGGCGTCCATCGAGTCAGTACAGGCGCGGGAGATCCTTGATTCCCGCGGAAACCCGACAGTCGAGGTCGAGGTTCTGCTCGACGACGGGACCCTCACCCGCGCCGGTGTCCCCAGCGGCGCCTCCACCGGGCGGTTCGAGGCGGTCGAACTGCGCGACGGCGGCGACCGCTACGGCGGTAAGGGTGTGACCAAGGCCGTCACCGCGGTCAACGACGAGATCGCCGATGAGCTGCTCGGCCACACCCCGGACGAGCAGCGCATCATCGACCGCGCGCTCATCGACCTGGACGGCACCCCGGACAAGTCCCGGATCGGCGCCAACGCCATCCTCGGCACTTCCCTGGCCGTGGCCAAGGCCGCCGCCGAGGAGGCCGGACTGCCGCTGTACCGCTACATGGGCGGTCCCAACGCGCACGTGCTGCCCGTGCCGATGATGAACATCCTCAACGGTGGCGCGCACGCCGACAGCAACGTCGACATCCAGGAGTTCATGGTCGCGCCGATCGGCGCTTCGACCTTCTCCGAGGCCGTGCGCTGGGGCACCGAGGTCTACCACTCCCTGAAGTCGGTCCTCAAGGCCCACGGACTGGGCACCGGCGTCGGTGACGAGGGTGGCTTCGCCCCGAACCTGGACAGCAACCGCGCCGCCCTGGACCTCATCGTCGAGGCGATCGAGAAGGCCGGCTACAAGGTCGGTTCCGATGTCGCCGTGGCACTGGACGTGGCCGCCAGCGAGCTGTTCTCCGACGGCGTGTACACCTTCGAGGGCAAGAGCCGTACCTCCGAGGAGATGGCCGCCTACTACGCGGAGCTCGTCGACGCCTACCCGCTGGTCTCCATCGAGGACCCCCTCGACGAGGAGGACTGGGACGGCTGGAAGAAGCTCACCGAGCGGCTCGGCGCCAAGGTCCAGCTGGTCGGTGACGACCTGTTCGTCACCAACCCCGAGCGGCTCCAGCGCGGCATCGACGCCGACACGGCCAACTCGCTCCTGGTGAAGGTCAACCAGATCGGCACCCTGACCGAGACCCTGGACGCGGTCTCCCTGGCCCAGCGCAGCGGTTACACGGCGATGATCAGCCACCGTTCCGGCGAGACCGAGGACACCACCATCGCCGACATCGCGGTGGCCACCAACGCCGGCCAGATCAAGACCGGTGCGCCGGCGCGCAGCGAGCGGGTCGCCAAGTACAACCAGCTGTTGCGCATCGAGGAGGAACTCGACGACGCCGCCGTGTACGCGGGCGTGTCGGCCTTCCCGAGGTTCACCGAGCACGGCTAGTCTGCCCCAGTGTCCCGCGAAACACAGCAGCCGCCCACAAAGGCCCGGAAGTCGACCAAAACCGACAAATCCGACAGGCCGCGGAAGGGTGCTGCCACCATAGCGGGCACGAAGGCCAAGACCGCTGACAAGGTCACGAGTGCGGGCCGCACCTCACGGGTGCGGCCCATGCTCACCAGCCGGGCCGCGATCCTCGCCCTCGTGGTCTGCGTGATCGCGTTGAGCGTGGCCTATCCGCTGCGCGAGTACGTCATGCAACGCGCCGAGATCGCTCAGTTGCAGGACGACCGGGCCCGCATGGAGGCCAACATCGAGGAGTTGGGCGGGCGCGAGGAGGCGTTGAACGACGACGCCTACGTGGAGCGCGAGGCGCGCGCCCGCCTGCACTACCAGTACCCGGACGAGACCGCCTACATCGTCATCCGTCCCGAGTCCGAGGGTGAGGACGAGGATCGGGTCGACCCGTCCGAACCCCGCGCTCCCTGGTTCACCGAACTGTGGCGTTCGGTGGAGGAAGCCGACCGGCCCGACGACGGGCTCTGACCAGGCTCGGTGCCCCGTGCTACCCCGGATCGGGGCCTTTTCCACGGCCGGGTGCGCCTATGCTGGATGTGTCATGACTTCCGCAGATCAGCCCGTTCCGGGGCATACCGATGGTGGTCCCGCCTCTGAGCGCGACCTCGCCGCGATCGAACTCCAGTTGGGTCGCCCGCCTCGCGGGGTCCGCGCCGTCGCGCACCGCTGCCCGTGCGGCCTGCCCGACGTGGTGAGGACCGCCCCCCGCCTGGAGGACGGCACCCCCTTCCCGACGTTGTACTACCTGACCTGCCCGCGCGCCGCCTCGGCGATCGGTCGGTTGGAGGGCGACGGCGCGATGCGCCGGATGCAGGAGCGTCTGGGCGAGGAACCCGACCTCCAGGAGGCCTACACCAAGGCCCACGAGTCCTACGTCGCCGAGCGTTCCGAACAGGCCCGCCTGGATGGTGTCGAGCCGCTTCCCGAGGGCATGCAGAGCACCGGTGGGATGCCCACCAGGGTCAAGTGCCTGCACGCCCTGGTCGGGCACGAGCTGGCCGCACCCGGGACCAACCCCATCGGTGCGGAGGCGCTGGACGAGCTCCCCGACTGGTGGGACCGGGGCCCGTGTGTGTGCGTGGACGAGAACGCCCCCGAGGGCGCTGAAGGGACGGAGGCCTCATGAGCGGTGTCGCCGCGATCGACTGCGGAACCAATTCGATCAGGCTGTTGATCGCCGACGTCGTCTCCCTGGACGGTGACGAGGTCCAGGTGGTCGACGCCGACCGACGCATGGAGATCGTGCGTCTGGGCGAGGGTGTGGACGAGACCGGAGCGTTCTCCGAGAACGCGCTGGAGCGCACCTTCGACGCACTGCGCGGGTACGCGGAGGCGATCGAGGCGCACGGGATCGCGTTGGGTCCGGACACGGTGCGCATGGTCGCCACCAGCGCCACCCGGGACGCGAGCAACCGCCAGGTGTTCGTGGACGGGGTCCGCGAGATCATCGGTGTGGAGCCCGAGGTGGTCACCGGCCTGGAAGAGGCCGAGTTGTCCTTCGTCGGAGCCACGGTCGAGCTGGACGCCGAGGCGGCCGACGGCGAGATCAACGGGGACTTCGCCCCGCCGTTCCTGGTCGTCGACATCGGCGGCGGCTCCACCGAGTTCGTGCTGGGCGGCCTGGACACCGACGACGAGCTGGTCCGGGAGTCCCTGTCGGTGAACGTCGGGTGCGTGCGCATGAGCGAGCGCCACCTGCGCTCGGACCCGCCGACGGCCGAGCAGATCGAGGCGGCCATCGCCGACATCGACGCCACCCTGGACGAGGTGGAGAAGGTCGTCCCGCTGGGCGAGGCCGGTTCGGTCGTGTGCGTGGCCGGGACCGCGACGACGGTCGCCGGGATCTCCCTGGACCTTCCCGAGTACGACTCCGAGCGCATCCACCACACGCGGGTCCTCGCGGGGGACCTGGAGCGCATCACCGGTGACCTGCTGCGTTCCACGCACGCCGAGCGCGCGGAGATCGGGGTCATGCACCCCGGTCGGGTCGACGTCATCGGGGCGGGCGCCCTGGTGCTGTCCCGTGTGCTGGCGCGTACGGGCGCGGACCACTTCACCGCGAGCGAGCACGACATCCTGGACGGGGTGGCCTGGAGTCTCATCGCGCTGGACGAGGGGCCCTGACCGGGACCCGAGTACATCGAGGCGTCACCCCCTGGAAGGGCACTTCGGGTGGAACCGGAGGGACTTTCAGGGGGGTGTGACCCGGGACCTTAGGTGAGACGCATCACCCGTTGGCCCCTTGTGAATGCATTCACAACCCATCTGACCTGCGAAGACATCCCTCGCGCATGCCGCGTGGTGGTGCGAAGGTGGGCGGATGTGAACCTTCCTGCGGATGGCTGCTTGTGAAAGAATGCACAAGCAGCCTCCGCAAGAGTCGAAGGTGGGAAACCACGGCTCGGAGGCCGACCCGGCCGCACATGGCCGGGGAGCCGAAGACCGTGACAGGCTTTGCGGCCCTTGAGGCAAGGGCGCCACAGGAAAAACCGTTAGGGCGGAAATGCGATGACCGAGAGCAGGAACTACCGGCTGGTACACGGCGGCGGGGACGAGGCGGAGATCCCGCACATCCTCATCGTCGGAGGCGGTTACCTCGGGATGTACACCGCGAGGCGGCTGGAGAAGAAGCTGGGGGCCGGTGAGGCGCGCATCACCGTCATCGACCCCAACTCCTACATGACCTACCAGCCGTTCCTGCCCGAGGCGGCCGCCGGCAGCATCTCCCCGCGCAACGTCGTGGTTCCGCTGCGCAAGGTCTTCGACCGGGTCCGCGTCCTCAGTGGCCGAGTCGTGCGCATCGACCACGCCGACAACACGGTCCGCTACGAGCCCAACCTCGGCGAGCCCCAGACGCTGGCCTACGACCACCTGGTCATGGCCGCCGGGGCCGTCTCCCGCACCCTGCCCATCCCCGGGCTCGCGGAGTGGGGCATCGGCATCAAGACCGTCGAAGAGGCCGCCTACCTGCGCAACCACGTCCTCAACCAGCTCGCCATCGCCGACTCCACCGAGGACGAGGACGTGCGCGCCAAGGCGCTCAACTTCGTCTTCGTCGGTGGTGGGTTCGCCGGCGCCGAGGCCATCGCGGAACTGGAGGACATGGTCCGCGACGCCGTGCGCGTGCACCCCTCGATCGAGCAGAGCGAGGTCGACTTCTACCTCATCGAGGCCGCGGACAAGATCCTGCCCGAGGTCGGCCCCGAGGTCGGGGCCAAGGCCCTCAACCAGCTCCGTCGTCGCGACATCGACGTGCGCCTCAGCACGTTCCTGGAGTCCGCGACCGACCAGCACATCAAGCTCAGCGACGGCACCGAGTTCGACGCCGGCACCCTGGTGTGGACCGCGGGCGTCAAGCCCAGCCCGGTCGTGTCCGCCAGCGACCTGCCCCTGGGCCCCAAGGGCCACGTCGACACCACCGAGTACCTGACCGTGCACGGCACCGACAACGTCTTCGCCGGTGGCGACAACGCCCAGGTGCCCGACGGCAACGGCGGTTACTACCCGCCCAACGCCCAGAACGCGGTCCGCCAGGCCCCGGTGCTCGCCGACAACGTCATCGCCACCCTGCGCGGCACCGCCCTGAAGGCCTACAAGCACAAGAACCTCGGCGCCGTCGCAGGTCTGGGTGTGCACAAGGGCGCCGCCCAGCTGTTCGGCAAGATCAAGCTGAACGGCCGGCTGGCCTGGTACGCGCACCGCACCTACCACCTGCTCGCGGTGCCGACCTTCAACCGCAAGCTGCGGGTGCTCGCCGACTGGACGCTCGCGTTCTTCCTGCGCCGCGACTTCGCCGCGCTCCCCGAGATGTCCGAGCCCCGCCAGGCCTTCGAGGCGGCCAGCCGCCCCCAGGTCGAGGACGGTCATCTGCGTCGCGTGAGCTGACATACACGAAGAGAACAGAGAAAACGGCCGGTTCCACGCGGAACCCGGCCGTTTTCTGTCCCCTTCCGGCCAAGCAGAATCAAAGTGGGCAATCGGCCCGGCCGGTAGGATGGGGTCGCCCTCGTAGCCCAATGGTAGAGGCAGGCCCCCTAAAAGGGTCACAAGTGTCGGTTCGAGTCCGACCGAGGGTACTCATGCGTCCGGATCGTGTTGTTCCATGAGCAGTTGGAGCCAGGTGAACAGTCGCTCGCCCGGATCGGACAGGTCGATCCCGCTCACGGAGGCCGCGCGTCGTACCCGGTAGCGCAGCGTGTTCGGGTGGACGTGCAGCCGCTCGGCCGCCGACCGGGCGTCTCCGAAGGCCTCCAGGTAGGCCAGCAACGAGTGCACCAGGTCGGCGCCGCCGGCACGATCGTGCTCGACCAGTCGGCCCACCCGCGGGTCCCGCAGCGACGGGTCCGCGCGCAGGTGCGCCAGGGTCTCGCTGATCAGTACCCGTGAGCGCACGTCGGAGATGGTCGCCACCTCCCAGTCGCTGCCTCCGTCCAGGTCGCGGCCCATGGCGTCCAGGACCCGGTCGGCCTCGGCGCGCGACTCGGGCACGTCGCCCAGCCGTTCCACCAGAGAACCCACCGCCGCCTGCACCCGAAGGCCCAGTGCCGCGCGTGCCGCCACCACGGCCCTGCGGATCAGCGTCACCACGGACTGCTCCACCCCGCGCCACCCCTCACGGCCCCGGGCCAGGTCGGGCAGCAGGACGTACACCCGCCCGCCCAGTTCGGTGACCAGGGAACCGCGCCGGTAGGCCGCGGTGTGCACCGACACCAGGTCGATGAGCTGCCGCCGGTGCAGCTCCCGTTCGGGCCGGTCGGCGCGTTCGCCGGCCCCGCCCTCGACGACCTCCGTCCCCGCGCCGCGGCGCAGTGAGAACGCCACCACCAGCGCCGCCCGGTCGGTGTGCACCTCGACGGTGTCGGCCAGCGCGCTCGCGTCGATCCGCCCCTCCAACAGACTCGACAGCAGGTCCTCGCGCAGCCGTAGCCCGGCGCTGGCCTGGGTGCGCTGGCGGATCATCTGCAAGGCCGTGGTGCGGGCCGCGCCCAAGAGCGCCTCCTCCGCGTGCTCGGCCAGGGGTTCGGTCCCCTCCTGCACCCAGATCGAGCCCAACGGCCGGCGTCCCGCGTGGATGCCCACGGCCAGCCGGCGGCGAATGCCCAGTTCGGGGTGTTCGTCGATGCGCACGACCTCCTCGCCGGAGCGCAGCTTCGCGAACACGCCCCATTCGCGAAGCAGCGCCAGATAGGACTCGGGACCCTGCCGACCCAGCACCGACAGTCTGCGCAGCTCGTCCACCTCGGCGCCGCTGGAGTAGGCCAGCACCCGGCTCGCGGAGTCCTCGACGCTCACCAGGCCGCCGGTGAGGTGCGCGATGGTCTGCGCCATGGAGAACAGGTCGCCGCCCGCCTCCGCCAGGTCCTCGGCCGCGGTCACCCGGGCGTCGTCCACGATGCTTTGACACACCGACTGCAACTGGTCCCATCGCACCTCGGGCCGCACCGTCAACAGCGCGATCCCGGACTCCTGGGCCTCGGTGCGCAGAGCCCGCGCCTCCTCGGCCAGGCGCTGGGAACGTCCCGACCGTTGCTCGGCCGGCGGCAGCACCTCCTGCGGCTGGGCGTGGACGCCGGTCTTAACCGCGACCGCGGTCGCGCCCTGTTCGGCGAGCGTGCGCACCATGCTCCAGGCCCGGGAACCGCGCACCCCGATCAGCAGCACGAGGTCGCCCTCCCGCGCCTCCACGTGATCCTCGGGGTCGAGGATGACGACCTTGTCCACCTGGACATCAAGTCCGTGGGGAGCTGCGGCCACGTCGACCACCGGGTCGCCCAGGGCGAGCAACAGCGCGCGCAGCGCGATCCCAGCGTCGACTTCCCCAACCTGACCTGTCTGAACAGGCATGATGTGATTCCTTCCGAGAGGGCTCCGGCCCATGACACTACTGGGGTCGCCGATGCGCTGTTGGGGTTCGGAGGAGAGCGCAAGTGTCCCGATTTGTTCTACCGGACAAATAAGCCTGGCAAAGAGTGGCCCGGCCCACAAGGTACGGGCGTCCACCATCTGAGACCGTTGAATCAGCCCAACCCTGCTCGTTCAGGGACATTCTTTCCAGGGAGATGCCCATGGACGCCGTGACCAACGTTCCGATGCCGGTGAACGAACCCGTTCTCTCCTACGCTCCGGGGAGCCCCGAGCGCGCCGAGCTCGAAGCCAAGCTCGAAGAGCTCGCCGGTGAGAGCATCGACCTTCCGATGCGCATCAACGGTGAGAGCCGCATGGGCGGTGGTGAGCCCATCGACGTCGTTCAGCCGCACAAGCACGCGTCCGTCCTGGGCACCCTGCGCAACGCCACCCGCGATGACGCCCGCGACGCCGTCGCCGCCGCGAAGGCCGCCGCCCCCGCCTGGCGCGCGATGTCCTTCGACGACCGCGCCGCCATCATCCTGCGCGCCGCCGAACTGCTCGCCGGCCCCTGGCGCGCCACCATCAACGCCGCCACCATGCTCGGCCAGTCGAAGACCGCCCAGCAGGCGGAGATCGACGCGGCCTGTGAGCTCATCGACTTCTGGCGTTTCAACGTCTCCTACGCCCGCGGGCTCATCGAGCAGCAGCCGCTGAGCGTCAAGGGCGTGTGGAACCGGATGGAGCAGCGTCCGCTGGAGGGGTTCGTCTACGCGATCACCCCCTTCAACTTCACCGCCATCGCCGGCAACCTGCCCACCGCTCCCGCCCTGATGGGCAACGTGGTCGTGTGGAAGCCGTCCCCGACCCAGCAGTTCGCCGCCGAGCTGACCATGCGCCTCCTGGAGGAGGCCGGTATGCCCCCGGGCGTCATCAACATGGTCACCGGTGACGGTCTGGCCGTCTCCGACGTCGCCCTCGACGACCCCGAGCTGGCCGGTGTGCACTTCACCGGATCCACCAAGACCTTCCAGCACCTGTGGAAGAGCGTCGGAGAGAACATCTCCAACTACCGCTCCTACCCGCGCATCGTGGGCGAGACCGGTGGCAAGGACTTCATCGTCGCCCACTCCTCCGCCGACCCGGAGGTGCTGCGCACCGCCATCGTTCGCGGCGCGTTCGAGTACCAGGGCCAGAAGTGCTCCGCCGCCTCCCGCGCCTTCGTCGCGCGTTCGGTGTGGGAGAAGATGCGCGACGACCTGATCGCGGAGACCGAGGCCCTGACCATGGGCGACGTCACCGACCTGTCGAACTTCATGGGCGCCGTCATCGACCGCCGCTCCTTCGACAAGCTGGCCAAGGTCCTGGAGGACGCCAAGTCCGACCCGACCCTGAACGTCATCGCCGGCGGCACCGCCGACGACTCGGTCGGCTACTTCGTCCGCCCGACCATCATCGAGGGCACCGACCCGAGCAACGACGTCTTCCGCACCGAGTACTTCGGTCCGGTCATCGCCGTCCACGTCTACGAGGACGATCGGTTCGACGAGATCCTGAAGGTCGTCGACGAGGGTTCGGCCTACGCCCTGACCGGCGCCATCCTGGCCAAGGACCGCGCGGCCGTGGCCAAGGCGACCGAGGCCCTGCGCTTCGCCGCCGGCAACTTCTACGTCAACGACCGCCCGACCGGCTCCATCGTCGGTCAGCAGCCCTTCGGTGGCGGTCGCGCCTCCGGCACCAACGACAAGGCCGGTTCGGCTCAGAACCTGTCCCGTTGGTCCAGCCCGCGCGCCATCAAGGAGACGTTCGTCGCGCCGACGGTCTCCTCCTACCCCCACCAGGGGTAGTGGCTCGGGCGCGCACCCCCTCCCGTCCTGAGGGGGTGCGCGCCCTCTCCGGGATCCCCGCGGTCCCACGCCCCCCGAGGATTCCATCGGTGCGGCCGGATCAGCCGGCCGCGCTTCGTCCGCGCCGACCGACCGGTCCGCGCACGTCTTCTTCGAGGTCACCATGCTTCGCAAATCCCTGCTGCTCGCCGCCCGGTCCGCGACCTGCCGCAAGATCGTCGAGCGCACGCCCATGACCCGGGCCATGGTCACCCGGTTCGTCGCGGGCGCAAGCCAGGAAGAGGCCCTGCCGGCCGTGCACGAGCTGGCCAGGGACCGCTACATCACCTTGGACTTCCTCGGTGAGGACACCACCGACCTGTCCCAGGCCACCGACACGGTCAACGCCTACCAGAACCTGCTCGCCGCCCTCGGTGAGGCCGGGCTGGGCGACCGCGCCGAGGTGTCGGTCAAGCTGTCGGCCGTCGGCCAGTTCCTGAACGCGGACGGCGAGAAGATCGCGCTGGAGAACGCGCGGAAGATCGCCGAGTCCGCCAAGGCGATCGGCACCACGGTCACCCTCGACATGGAGGACCACACCACCGTCGACTCCACGCTGGGCATCCTGCGCGAGCTGCGCGAGGACTTCCCGTTCGTGGGCGCGGTGCTCCAGGCCTACCTGCGCCGTACCGTGGCCGACTGCCGCGACCTGAGCGGCGCCGGTTCCCGGGTGCGTCTGTGCAAGGGCGCCTACGACGAGCCCGAGACCGTGGCCTTCCGCGACAAGCAGGAGGTCGACAAGGCGTACGTGCGGGCCCTGCGCGTCCTCATGGAGGGCGAGGGCTACCCGATGGTGGCCTCGCACGACCCGCGCATGATCGCCATCGCCGGTGAGCTGGCCGCCGCCAACGGCCGCGGCGCGGACGACTACGAGTACCAGATGCTGTACGGCATCCGTGACGCCGAGCAGGTGCGCCTGGCCGCCGAGGGCAAGCGCATGCGCGTGTACGTGCCCTACGGCGACGAGTGGTACGGCTACTACATGCGTCGTCTGGCGGAGCGTCCGGCCAACATGCTGTTCTTCGCGCGTTCCCTGATCACGCGCGGCTGAGCGTGCGCGAAGCACGCGCTCGTGACGACGGCCCGCCTCGACCTCCACCGGTGCGGGCCGTCGCCGTTTCCCAACGGTGATCTACCCTCGGAACCCGAGCAGAGGCCCGTACGTTACTTTGTGGGCAGCAAACCACGCGTGAAAGGCCTTTACTGAACATGCGGATGCGGAGTTCGAACCCCGTCCTCAAGCGGGCGCTACAACAGCAGTCCGGGCCCCAGCAGGGCTACGGGCAGCAGGGCTATGGGCAGCCGGGGTACGGACAGCCGTACCCGCAGCAGGGCTACCCCCAGCAGGGCTACGGTCAGCAGGGTTACCCCCAGCAGGGCTACCCGCAGCAGGCCGCCGGCGACCAGCCGATGACCATCGACGACGTGGTCGTGCGCACGGGCATGACCCTGGGCGCCGTCGCACTCTTCGGTGTCATCAACTACTTCCTCTTCATGAGCAACCCGGGCCTGGGCATGGCGCTCATGTTCGTGGGCATGCTCGGTGGCCTCGTCCTGGGCCTGGTGATCGCGTTCAAGCAGATCACCAACCCGGTCGCGATCCTCAGCTATGCGGCGCTGGAGGGCCTGCTGGTCGGTGGTCTGTCCGCCTTCCTCGGCGCGACCCTCTCGGCCACCCTCAGCGACCCGTCCGCGGGCCCCTCGCTGGTGTCCCAGGCCGTGATCGGTACGGTCGCGGTCTTCGGCGTGATGCTGGCGCTGTACAAGTTCCGGATCATCAAGGTGACCGACGGCTTCGTCAAGGCCGTCTCCTACGCCGTCATGGGTGCCGCCGCCCTGATGCTGGTCAACTTCGTGCTCAGCTTCTTCATCGCCGGTGGCATGGGCCTGCGCGGTCCGACCTGGCTGGGCCTGGGCGTCGGCATCGTGTTCGTCGTGCTGGCCGCTCTGACCCTGGCCATCGAGTTCCGTGGCATCGAGGAGGGCGTCGACGCCGGCATCCCGAACAAGTTCGCCTGGCAGTTCGCCTTCGGTCTGACCGTCTCCCTGGTCTGGCTGTACATCGAGATCCTGCGTCTGCTCTGGATCATCAAGACGATGTTCGCCGATTAGTCATCGGCCACCCCGTACGGATGGGGCCGCCCCGAGCGATGCTTCGGGGCGGCCCTTTCTCGTCTGCTGTTCCCCGGGTCAGGAACCCTCGCGGCGTGGGGCCGGGATGGACCGGTTCCTTCGGCGGCGGTCGTACTCGGTGACGATGGCTTGGGCGTAGCCGTGGGTGAGGTCGTACTCGTCAGCGAGCCAGTGTGACCGGTCCAGGGGGCGCAGCAGGCCCGGTCCCTTGTCGAGCGAGTCGAACCACTCGTGGAGTCCGCGGCCTGTCACGACCGGGATGCGTTCGATGAGTTTTGCGTGGATCTCCGGCGAGTGGACTACCGACATAGGCACCTCCGCAGTGCATTGGGCGTCTGGCACTTACCTGCGACCATGCATCAGGATCACGGTTTGGACAAGGCCTGGTCGCCGGCTTTTACCTTGCCGGAGTGGGAACGTTTCCCCGGAAGTGCTACATGGCCGAACCCGGTGGGGCTTTGGCCCCTTCAGCGCCCTTTCGCAGGGGTCGGGGGACAGGAAGGGCCCCGGACCGAACCGGTCCGGGGCCCGACGGAGAGGACTGCTCAGCTGAGGCGCTCGAAGACGGCCGCCATGCCCTGGCCGCCGCCGACGCACATGGTCTCCAGACCGAACGTCTTGTCGTGGAATCGAAGACCGTTGATCAGGGTGCCGGTGATGCGCGCACCGGTGCTGCCGAACGGGTGACCGACGGCGATGGCGCCACCGTTGACGTTCAGCTGGGAGTCGATGTCGATGCCCAGCTGGTCGGCGGAGGGCAGCACCTGGGCGGCGAAGGCCTCGTTCAACTCGACCAGGTCGATGTCGCCGATGGCCATGTTGGCGCGGGCCAGGGCCTGCTTGGAGGCCTCGACCGGGCCCAGGCCCATGATCTCGGGGCTCAGACCGGTCACACCGGTGGAGACGATCCGGGCCAGCGGGGTCAGACCCAGCTGCTTGGCCTTGGTGTCGCTCATGATGACCAGCGCGGAGGCGCCGTCGTTGAGCGGGCAGGCGTTGCCGGCGGTGACGGTGCCGTCGGGGCGGAACACCGGCTTGAGCTGCGAGACCTTCTCGTAGGTGGTGCCGCGACGGATGCCGTCGTCGGTGGTGGCGACGGTGCCGTCGGGCAGGGTCACCGGGCTGATCTCGCGCTCCCAGAAGCCGTTGTCGATCGACTTCTCGGCGAGGTTCTGTGAGCGGACGGCGAACTCGTCCTGGCGCTGCCGGGAGACGCCGGTGAGCTCGGCGACGTTCTCCGCGGTCTGGCCCATCTCGATGTAGGCGTCGGGAAGGTTCCCGGCCTCACGCGGGTCGGTCCAGGCTCCCTGGCCGCCCTCCTTGCGCTTCTCGGTGCGCGCCTTGGCGTCCGCGAAGAGCGGGTTCTCGTTCTGCGGGTTGTCGCTGCTGCCGTTGACGAACCGGCTGACGGTCTCCACACCGGCGGAGATGAACACGTCGCCCTCGCCCGCCTTGATGGCGTGGTAGGCCATCCGGGTGGTCTGCAAGGAGGAGGAGCAGTAACGGGTGATGGTGGTGCCCGGGACGGTGTCCAGGCCGAGCTGCACGGCCACGACGCGGGCCATGTTGAAGCCCTGGTCACCGCCGGGCAGGCCACAGCCGAGCATGAGGTCGTCGATGCTCTTGGGGTCGAGCTCGGGGACCTTGGCGAGTGCCGCCCCGATGATCTGGGTGGTGAGGTCGTCCGGGCGCATGTCCTTCAGGGAGCCCTTGAAGGCCCGGCCGATCGGAGAGCGCGCGGTGGCGACGATGACTGCTTCGGGCATGTTCCTCGTCCTTGTCATGGGCACGTTGTTACTGACCAGTTAACCCGGCGGGCGTTCCCGCGCGCCATCCGGGGTCGTCGTTCGTGCGTCCTGCGAGTCGGGCTCGTCGCCGTGTTCCCGGGCGGTGGTCCGGGGGCGGAACGGGCCGCGGACGAGGGCGGCCCAACCGAATCGGGAACCGCTCGGTTCGAGGCCGCCGGCCCGCGTGACCTCGGTTCCCGGTGTCTCGGCGGCGACCACGGCCGCGCGTTCGACCGGCAGGACACCTCGGGTGCGTTCGCCCTCGTCGAGCTCGGGCAGCAACCCCAAGGCGGCGCACGCGGACGGCAGGACGGCGAACGCGGCTTGGGCGTACCCGCGAGCTGACGGATGAAAACGGTCCGGCCCGAACATGGAAACGGGATCTGTCCGGAAATCGTCGCTGAGGAGGTCGCTCAGGGAGACGGTGCGACCGCCGACCTCGGTGACCGCGATCGTCTGCGCGGCGGCCAACTGGCGGGAGGCCCGTCGGGCCACCGACCGCAGCGGCCAGCCGATGGAACGCACCGTGCCCAGGTCAGGGCAGGTCGCCACCACCACCGGCGTGCCGAGCTCCCTCAGGTCCCGGGTGACCTCGCGCAGCGACGCGACGGCGTCGTTGGGTCGTACCCGGCGGATGACGTCGTTGGCGCCGATGAACACCACCGCCACGTCGAAGTGACGGTCGGGCCGGCGTGCCCCGGCCCGTTCGAGTTGGCGGTCGAGGTCGGCGGAGGTCGCGCCCGGCTTGGCCGTGCAGCGCAGCCGCACCGGACGATCAGCGGCCGCGGCGAGGCCCGCGGCCAGCATTACGCCGGGTGTCTCGCGCGCCTCCTCCACGGCGAACCCCGCGGCGGTGGAGTCCCCGAGCATCAACAGGCGCAGCGGTGGGCCGTCGCCGTCCCCGTACACGCCGTCGGTACGGGGGCGTCGCCACTTGGTCACGCCGATGGCGTTCTTGGCCAGCTTGGCCTGCAGGTAGAGCAGGGCCACCGTGCCTCCGCCCACGAGTGTGAGTCCACCCCCGCCGAAGGCGGTGGCGGCGGCGATGCGACGGGCTCGTACGGCTCGCAGCATGCGGAAGTCACCCCCGGTGAGTCGGACCCGCCCCACAGGCCGGCGAGCCGGTCATCCACCGACGTTACCGGCGAGGAACCCCGTGGTCACGTAACTCGGCGGCACACAATCCGAGCCCCGGGGCCACCCGTTCGATACGTTCGCGTGGATCGGGACGATCGGTCCGCCTCGGGGCTCCGCGCCAGGTGAAGGGGAGCGAACCCCCGAGAACACGCCCTAGAGTTCAGGTGTGGGGGACCGGAACGGTCCCACCCGCCTCGGACGTCACCGGGGATTGCGATACAGGCGGGCCGAAGACCCGGTCGCCACTATGCGAAGGAGCAAAGTTGCGGGTACACGACTCACTCATCGACCTGGTCGGGGACACCCCGTTGGTTCGTCTGCGGAAGGTCACCGAGGGGCTGGCCCCGACGATCCTGGCGAAGGTCGAGTACTTCAACCCGGGTGGATCGGTCAAGGACCGCATCGCACTGCGTATGGTCGAGGCCGCCGAGAAGAGCGGTGCCCTCAAGCCGGGCGGCACGATCGTGGAGCCCACCTCGGGCAACACCGGCATCGGCCTGGCCCTGGTCGCCCAGGAGAAGGGCTACCGCTGCGTCTTCGTCTGCCCGGACAAGGTCGGACCGGACAAGTTGTCGGTGCTGCGGGCGTACGGCGCGGAGGTCGTGGTCTGCCCGACCACGGTCGCGCCGGAGCACCCCGAGTCCTACTACTCGGTCTCGGACCGGTTGGCCCAGGAGATCCCGAACGCCTGGAAGCCCAACCAGTACGAGAACGAGAACAACCCCGCCTCGCACTACGAGTCCACGGGTCCGGAGATCTGGGACCAGACCGAGGGCCGCATCACGCACTTCGTGGCGGGCATCGGCACCGGCGGAACCATCAGTGGCACCGGTCGGTACCTCAAGGAGGCCTCCGAGGGACAGGTACAGGTCATCGGCGCCGACCCCGAGGGTTCGGTCTACTCGGGTGGTAGCGGCCGTCCCTACCTGGTCGAAGGCGTGGGCGAGGACATCTGGCCCGGCACCTACGACACGGCGATCTGCGACGAGATCGTGGCGATCAGCGACAAGGACTCGTTCCTGATGACCCGCCGCCTGGCCAAGGAGGAGGGCCTGTTGGTGGGCGGTTCCTGCGGGCTGGCCGTGGAGGCGGCGCTGCGGGTGGCCGAGACGGCCGGGCCGGACGACGTCATCGTCGTGCTGCTGCCGGACGGCGGCCGCGGCTACCTCGGCAAGATCTTCAACGACGAGTGGATGTCCGACTACGGCTTCCTGTCCGCGGAGACCGAGGAGGCCACCGCGGGCAAGGTGCTGGCCGACAAGGAGGGCGAGATGCCCGACTTCGTGCACAGCCACCCGGACGAGACCGTCGGCACCGCCGTGGCGATCATGCGCGAGTACGGCGTCTCCCAGCTGCCGGTGATGAAGGAGGAGCCGCCGGTCATGGCGGCCGAGGTCGTGGGCTCCATCGCCGAACGCGACCTGCTGGACGCTCTCTTCGACGGCCGCGCCGACCTGGACGACCTGGTGGAGACCCACATGGGCAAGCCGCTGTCCACGGTCGGCACCGGCACCCCGGTGAGCGACTGCGTGCGACTGCTGCGCAGGTCGGGCGCCCTGGTGGTGCTGCGCGACGGCAAGCCGGTGGGGATTCTCACCCGCCAGGACCTGCTGGCGCACCTTTCGGGCTGATCTCGGACGCCTTCGTGCACCGGGTCCCGAACCTTGTTCGGGGCCCGGTGTTCACATACCGGTCAGGGTGCCGCATACTCGGACACTGCTAATGTTCGCATTGGTATTTACTGGCCGGTAATAAGTGGGTGCACCCGTGTCGCGGCTCCTCAACTGGATCATCCGTTCCGTCTGGACGTACGCACGCACCCACGGTGAGATCCGTGCGGAGTCCAAGGCCGCCCGCAGGTTCGCCCGCTTCGGCAGTGGTTCCGCCATCGCCTTTCCCATCGCCACCCTGTACGGCGAACCCTGGATCGAGATCGGGGTGCACACCGTCCTGGGCGGCGACATCACCCTGGCCGCCGGGATGGGACCCGACTACGACCTCGGTGAGGGTTCCGTCGTGCGCATCGGATCCGGATGCGCCATCGGCCGTGGCTCGCACGTGGTCGCCCACCGGTCCGTCGACATCGGCGACCACGTCTACACCGGGCCCTACGTCTACATCACCGACCAGAACCACTCCTACGCCAACACCGACATCCCCGTCGGCCTGCAGTGGCCGGTGGACGACCCGGTGAGCATCGGCGCCGGGAGCTGGCTGGGCGCGAACTCCGTCATCCTGCCGGGCGTGCACCTGGGCCGGAACTCGGTGGTCGCCGCCGGCACGGTGGTCCGCCCCGGTACCTACCCCGACCACGCCGTCATCGCCGGGATCCCCGGGAAGGTCGTGCGCAGCCACGACCCCGGCCTGGGCTGGGACCCGCCGCTGCGCAGCACCGGGACCCCCCCCCGAGTTCCCACCCCGGTGACCGGACTGCCGCCCGAGACGTCCACCGAACCGCCGGAGCCGGGATCGCCCACCTGCTTCCCGCCGGCCTGAGGGTGCCGCTTCCCCCTCAAGGTCCCGCTTCCCCCTCAAAGTCCGGAGTGTGAGACCTCCCAGTTGACAGAGGGTCCCGCACGGAGCACGGGCACTAGTGTTGGCCCCATGAAGTTCGATGGGTTTGAAACGCTGGCCATCCACGCGGGGCAGGAGCCGGACGCCGGCACCGGCGCCGTGGTGGTGCCGATCTACCAGACGAGTACCTACGCCCAGGACGGCGTCGGCGGGATGCGGCAGGGATACGAGTACTCCCGCACCGCCAACCCCACGCGCACCGCACTGGAGGAGTGCCTCGCCGCCCTGGAGGCCGGGTCGCGCGGGCTCGCCTTCGCTTCCGGCATGGCCGCCGAGGACACCCTGCTGCGCGCGGTGCTCTCCCCGGGCGACCACGTCATCATCCCCGGTGACGCCTACGGGGGCACCTTCCGCCTGATCTCCAAGGTGGTCGAGCGCTGGGGCGTCAGCTGGGACGCGGTCGACCAGACGGACATCGACGCGGTGCGGGCCGCCATGCGCCCCAACACCAAGGTCGTGTGGACGGAGACGCCCACCAACCCGTTGCTGGGCATCACCGACATCGAGACGGTCGCCCAGATCGCGCACGACGGCGGTGCGCTGTACGTCGTGGACAACACGTTCGCCTCGCCCTACCTGCAGCGGCCGCTCACGCTGGGCGCGGACGTGGTCGTGCACTCCACCACCAAGTACATCGGTGGCCACTCCGACGTGGTCGGGGGAGCGCTGGTCGTGGCCGACGCCGAGTTGGGCGAGCGGCTGGCTTTCCACCAGAACACCATGGGAGCTATTCCGGGCCCCTTCGACTCCTGGCTGACGCTTCGCGGCGCCAAGACCCTGGGGGTGCGGATGGACCGTCACAGCGAGAACGCCGAGCGCGTCGTGGCCGCCCTGGAGGGCCATTCCGCGGTGCGGCGTGTGTACTACCCGGGCCTGGAGGCGCACCCGGGGCACAAGATCGCCGAGCGGCAGATGCGTTCCTTCGGTGGGATGGTCTCCTTCGCTCTGCGCGACGGGGAGAAGGCGGCACTGGAGCTGTGTGAGCGGACCAAGGTCTTCACGCTCGGGGAGTCCCTGGGCGGGGTCGAGTCCCTCATCGAGCACCCGGGGCGGATGACCCACGCCTCGACGGCCGGTTCACCGCTGGAGGTCCCGGCGGATCTGGTGCGGATCTCCGTGGGCATCGAGTCCGGGGATGACCTGGTCGCCGATCTGTTGCAGGCGTTGGAGGGCTGATCCCTCTGGGGCCCGCGCGGCGCTGCCGCGCGGGTTCCCCGGCGTCGTTGCCGGGCCCGTCGCGACGTTCTTCGGCCTTGCGGTCGTCACTTCGACCCACGTGGTCGGGGCGGGTGTGAGTGCGGTCGTGGGGGAGGCTCCGGGAGGGAGCCCTGCGGGCGTCATGGCCCTGGGGTGATCACCGGCCGCGGTTCTTTCCGTGGTCAGGCCGCGGTGGGCGTGCGGTCCTGGGTGGGAAGGTTCGCGGTGCCGGTGGTGGCCTCGTCGCGGAAGCGCAGGCCGCAGACGACTCGTCCGGTGTAGGACAGGGCGCTGTCGTTGTCGTCGTCCCGCAGGGAGCGGTAGCGGCCCCGGCTGTCCTGACGGCGGATGCCGATGGAGATGGCCAGGAAGAAGCCGACCGCGAGGCCGAGGAGGATCAGGCCGACGAAGGTCAAAACGATGAACGTGGTTTCCACAGCGGTTCTCCTAAGGGATGTGGAGAGTCTTTCTGCTATCCGGTCGGCCCCCCTGTGAGGCGAGGGGGCGTTGGCTGTGTTCTCAAGGTGTGAAGGCTTTCCCTCTTGGTGTTCGGTGCCGTTGGTCGGTGTGTGGTCGGTGGGGCTCGGGTGTCTCCCGGTTTCGCCCGGCCGCGTGGCCGAGAGGGGGATCCACCGTGTACTCCGGGTGGCCTTCAACTAATATGGGTGCAACGGAACCGGTTGGACTTGTTCGGCTGGTGTAGCTCTCAGCTTGTTGGTACAGGTTGTGTTGTTGGTCTTTTACCCCTAGAGGGCGGACTTATGCGGGCAGAAAGCCGATATCGACAGATCGCTCGAACTCTGCGCAGGGAGATCCAGGAGGGAAGCCTGCCTCCGGGCGGTCAACTACCCTCCGAGAAGCAGATGGAGGAGCGCTTCGAGGCCTCCCGCAATACCATCCGTCTCGCCTTGGGCATGTTGCGCAACCAGGGCCTCATCGTGAGCAGACCCGGACGCGGCCACTACGTGCAGGACGTCGTCCCCGAGATCTTCTACGCCACCCGCAGCCGCGGGGGCCCCGGCGGGTTCAACGAACCCAACCTCGCCGGCCTGACCCTGGAGGAGCTCCAACTCCTCAGCGCCAACTCCGACATCGCCCCCCGGCTACGCGTTCCGGAGGGCACCATGACGGTCGTCCGTCGCCTGCACCGCTTCGCCGGCGATCGGTCGGGCTCCATCAGTTCGGCGTTCTACCCCATGGACCTCGTCGAGGGCACCCCGCTCATGCTGCCCGAGGACGTGGAGAGCGCCCTGGAGGTCCTCATGGAACACGGGCACCGCCAGGTCGGCTACGTGGACGAACTGGAGACCCGGATGCCCACCCCCCAGGAGGCGAGCCAACTGGAGCTCACACCCGGGGTGCCCGTCCTGGAGGTCCACCGCACCGACTACTCCGAGGACCGTCCCATCCGGTTGGTGCACACTGTGTACGCGGGGAACAGCATCCGCTACCAGTACGAGCACGGCGACCTCAACGCCTACCACCGGGACTGATGCATCGCATGAGCACACCGAAGAAGACGCTGGTCGCCGACCACCTGCGCGAGGCCCTCGCCAGAGGCGACTACGAGCCGGGTGAACGACTACCCGGCGAGGAGGATCTCGCCGACGACCTCGGGGTCTCGCGCGCCACCGCGCGCTTGGGCATGCGCATCCTCCAGGACGAGGGCCGCATCGACATCATGCCCGGCCGCGGTGCCTTCGTCGCCGACCACCAGCCGTTCCTCCACCTGGCCACCCCGGTCTCCGGCGGCAGCGACTCCGAACGCTTTCAGGCCGGCTACCAGCCCCGACTGCTTCAGGCCGGCTACCACGACATCGACGAGAAGATCAAGGTCAGCCTGGACACCATGCGGCCCAAGGTGGCCAAACGGCTGCGCCCCCAGAACGACGACGGGCAACAACACGGCGGTCTCGTCGTGATCCGTTCCTCGGACCGTTTCGTCGACGGAAGCCTCTGGCAGTCCCAGATCACCTACTTCCCGTTCGCGATCGCCGGCGGCACCGCGCTGATGTCCCCCGAACCCTTGGAGGGCGGAGCGACCGCCGTCATGCGCGACCTGGGCTTCCGTGAGGACTGGAACTGGGACATCGTGGGCGCGCGCATGCCCTCACCGGACGAGGCCGAGGCCTTCGGGTTGGGTCCCGGCATCCCGCTGTTGGTGCAGGAACGCTCCGCCTACGACGGGGAACGACCGCTGCGCTTCACCGAGACGCTCATGCCCGCCAACCGCCACCAGATGCTGTACTCGGGCGGCGACGCACCCGAGGAGCTCCTGCTCATGGCCTCGGACGTCAACATCTTCGAGCGCTGACCCCACGGGATCCCCGACCCGGGCCCGGCCGGTTCAGCCCTCCCCGTCGAGGTAGCGCCCGACCACCAGGGGTCCCAGGACCTCGGCGTCGGCGTCCACCACGCGCACCCCGCGCCGCCGCTCCAACAACCCCCGGAAGGCGCGCAGCCGGGGATCGTCGGCCAGTAGGAAGAACGTCAGCTCCGCCCCCTCGGCCAACGCCGCGTCCAGCTCGGCCGTGGTGACCCCCACCGTGCGCGGAGTGGGCGGCCAGGCGAACCGAGCGTCGCCGTCCTCGCCCAAGTGCGCCGTGGGCTCTCCGTCGGTGACCACCATGATCACGGGCCGCAGTCCCCGGTGCCGCCGCAGATGGGCGCGGGCCAGGTGCAGCGCGTGCTGGAGGTTGGTGCCGGGCACCCGACGCCAGTCGTGTTCGACCAGCTCCGCCGGGGTCATCTCCCGGGCCCGGTCGCCGAACCCGATCACCAGCATCCGGTCCTCGGCCCGCCGGGTGCGCACGAGGGTGTGCAGAGCCAGGGCCGTGCGGGTGGCGGCCTCGTGCAGGCCCCGTGTGGTCATCGAATGGGAGAGGTCGACCAACAGGCACACCACCGCCGCACCGGTCGGTTCGGTCTCCGCGTAGCGCAGGTCGTCCGTCCGCAGGGGCGTCCCGTTCACCCCCGCGAGGTCTCCCTCGGCGGCACGGCGCACCATCGCCGCGCGCAGGGTGGACAGCGGATCCAGGGGACGATCGAGGCCGTCGTGCGGCACACTCGCGCCGGTCGGTTCCCCGGCGTGCCCGGAACCGCCGCGATGGTCTCCACCCCGTACGCTCGGCGCCGCCTCGATCTCGGCCAGCGCCACCTCGCCCAACCGGCGCAGCTCGCGCGGCGTCAACCCGTGGTCGGCCTCGTCCCACCGGTCCAGGCGTTCACGGCCCTCCGAACCCAGCAGACCGCCTAGCGCCACGGTGTCCACCTCCTCCACGGCGGACCGTTCCCCGGCCCCGTAGCGTCCCAGCGCCTCCTCCGCGGCGGACAGCAGCGCCGCCTCCGCTTCGGAGGACTCCCGATCGGAGAGCGCGTCGGTGATCAGCGCGCGCAGCTCACCGGCGGCGCGCACCGCCTCACGCGGCGGTGGTCCCTCATCGGCCAACGGGTCGGGTCCGCCCATGTAGGCCCGGTAACGAAACCTCACACCACACGCCCTCTCAGAACCGGTACACGCCACCGTCGGGCGCGGTGTCCTTGGACAGTCGTCGTTCCAGGTACAGACCCTCCAACGCGAACTCCACCACCGCCGCGGCCAGCCCCGGGGTGGGTGGTCCGTCCACGTCCTCGGGGGCGGCCCGCGCGATCAGCCCGGCCAGCCCCGGTACCGTCCCCACCCGGCGCAGCAGTTCGGCGGCGCCCACCAGGTCACCGCTCTCCACCGTGCCGCCACCGGCGAAACGGTCGCCCAACGGTTCCAGGTCGGCCTCGCCCAGCCGGGCCCGGAAGGTCTCCGCGACGGCGCGGCGCAGCAGCGTCTCCAGGATCGAGGACTCACGGCCCTCCATGCCGGTCTCGAATTCCACCTTGCCCAGGAGGGGTTCGGCCACCCCCACCAGGTCGCAGACCCGCGCCACCGGCACCTCCTCCCCGGTCAGCGCCGCGCGGCGCAGGGCGGAGGCCGCCACGGTCTCGGCGGCGGCCACGGTCAACCGCACCGACACCCCCGACCGCTGGTCCACCCGATTGGAGCCGCGTACCAGACGGGCGAACCGGGCCACCGTCTCCAACAGGTGCGAGGGCACGACCGTGCCCTCGGGCAGCTCCGCCTCCTGTCGCAACAGCGCCAACTCGTGGTCGAGGTCGGGCGGGTAGTGGGTGCGCACCTGGGCGCCGAAACGGTCCTTGAGCGGGGTGACGATCCGCCCCCGGCTCGTGTAGTCCTCCGGGTTGGCACTGGCCACCAGCACCAAATCCAGGGGCAGCCGCAGACTGTATCCGCGCACCTGAAGGTCGCGTTCCTCCAACACGTTGAACAGCGCCACCTGGACCCGCGCCGGCAGGTCGGGCAGCTCGTTGACGCAGAAGATCCCTCGGTTGGCGCGTGGCAGCAGTCCGTAGTGGATCGTCTCCGGGTCGCCGAGGGAGCGGCCCTCGGCCAGCCGGGCGGGGTCGACGTCACCGACCAGTTCGGCCGTGCCGGTGTCGGGGGTCGCCAACTTCTCGCCGTAGCGCTCGTCCCGGTGCCGCCATCGAACGGGGAGATCGTCCCCTTCCGTCGTGGACCGGCGCGCACAGGACGGACAGGTCGGCGCGTAGGGGTGACAGCCGATCGGGCAGTCCGTCACCGTGGGTGACCATTCGTCGAGCAGTCCCGCCACCGTGCGGATCAGGCGGGTCTTGCCCTGCCCGCGTTCCCCGAGCAGCACCACGTCGTGACCGGCGATGAGCGCCCGTTCCAGCTGGGGCAGCACCGTGTGGTCGAACCCGTGCACCCCCGGGAAACGGGGCAGCCCGGCGCCCATGCGGGCCAGGAGGTTTTCTCGGAGTTCGGCCGCGGTGGAACGGTGGACATGGCCGGATTCGCGCAGTGCGCCGAGGGTGTGCGCGTACCCGCCGGGCTGTGGTGAGGCATAGGTCACGGCAAGCAGTGTAGGCCCGGGAGAGTTTGAGGGGCCAGATGCAGGAAAGCCCCTGGGAGTACGAATGGAAGAATGGGACCGTAAGGTTCCCATGGCCGGTGTCGTGGCCGGCGAAGACGGGGGTGGCAGTGACAAGGTTCGGCGATGCTCTGACGACGGGGGCCGACCTCGTGAACGCGGCCGAGCGCGCTGTTCTGCAAGCCCTGGAACAGGTGGACGGGCTCGCCGACCTCGTGTGCTTCTTCGTCAGTGGGACGGACCCCGAAGAGGTCACGCTCGCGGGTGCGAAGGTCATGGAACTGTCCGGTGGCGCGGTCACCCTGGGCTGTAGCGCCACCGGTGTGCTCGGCGGCGGCCGCGGTGTGGAGGGCCAGGGCGCGGTGAGCGTCTGGGCCGCCCGTCTTCCCGAGGTGGAACTCACCCCGTTCCGTCTGGACACCGTGGTGGAGGACGAGCAGCTCGCGGTGGTGGGTATGCGCGAACCGGGGCCGAACGACCGGGCCGGCATCCTGCTCACCAACCCCTACGAGTTCCCCACCCAGGCGTTCGTCCGAGAGACCACCGCCGCCCTGGACGGGCTGCCGTTGATCGGCGGGATGGCCGACGGCATGCGCGGCGAGGACTCGGTGCGGCTGTTCAGTGACGGCGAGGTGGTGGACAACGGGGCCATCGGCGTCCTCATCGGTGGCGAGGGTGTGCTGGGCACCGTGGTCAGCCAGGGTTGCCGTCCGGTCGGCCCGAGCATGACCGTCACCAAGGCCGAGGGCAACCTCTTGCTCGAACTGGCCGGGGAGAACGCCTACGAGAAGCTGGAGGAACTGGTCGAGGAGCTCTCCGACGAGGACCGTGAGCTCGCCGAACGTGGCCTGCACATCGGTGTGGCCATGGACGAGTACGCCGACCAGCACGAGCACGGCGACTTCCTCATCCGGAGCCTGGTGGGCGCCGACTCCGAACTGGGCGGGCTGACCATCGGCGACATGGTGGAGATCGGACAGACCGTCCGCTTCCAGGTCCGGGACGCCGGCACCGCCGACGAGGACTTCGCGCGCAGACTGACCGAGTTCGGGGCCGAACACGCGGTCGGCGCCGGGCTGCTGTTCTCCTGCAACGGTCGCGGTGACGGCCTGTTCACCCGAGCCGACCACGATGTGCTCGCGGTCCGGCGGATCCTGGGCGCCGCACCGGTGGCGGGGTTCTTCGCGGCGGGGGAGATCGGTCCGGTCTCCGGGGTGAACCACGTGCACGGGTTCACCGCCTGTCTGCTGGCCTTCGCCCCCTGACACCTCGGGTCGTCCTGTTCCAAGTCGGACTTTTACCGCTGTATCACCAACACCCGGCGTTGGTTCCTTGTATGCGCGTGCGTTCCGTTAGTTACTGAGAGTGATCATATTCTTCACTTCAGGTCATTGGCGAGAGAAGGAACGATGGCGCAGAATCGGCGCACCACAGCGCCCCTGGTGGCACTCGGGGTATTCGCCCTGTTGGCCCCGTTGTCCGTCCCCGGAGCGGCCTCGGCGGACACCACCTGGTTCGAGCAGGACCTGTCCTCCACCGACCGGATCGGGCTGGCCCTCGACTCGGGGGCACTGCGTCTGGGCTCCGGGGAGGTCCTGGGTGTCTCGCCCCGGCTGGACACCACCGAACGGCGCACCGGACTGGCGACCTTCCCCGAACACGTGCTGGAAGCCCCCACCGACACCGTCGACGTGGCCGTGACCACCATCGGCGACGAGGAGGAGGTCCTCACCGAGGCGCGAGGTGTGCGCGCCGACGGCATGTGGACCGAGTGGCACCCGACCCGGCCCGGCGGGAGCCGGGTGTCCCTCCCCGAGGACGTCACCGAGGTGCAGCTGCGCGTCGAGATGTCCACGGAGGGTGAGGGAGAGGGGGAGAAGGAGGACACTTCCGTCACCGAGGTGCGTCTGCGCCCAGTGGCGTCCTCCTCCACCGACGCCGGGGAGAGCGACTCCGCGGAGGAGGGGCGGGGTGGGTCCGTGGGGGACGACGTGCCCCGACCGTACTCCGCCCGGCTCTTCGCCACCCGTATCGGTCTGGTCGGCAACACCACGGCCAACGGCCACACGGTTCGCCCCGACGACCACTTCGTCGCCCTGCCCTCCCGCCGTGGCCTGGCGAACCGGGGCGGCGGCGAGTACACCGTCCGGGTGTGCACCACCGGCGAGCTCGACCCGGACGCCTCGGGCGACACCGAGGACCACGTGCCGCGCTGCGCCTACCTGCCCGTGTGGGACGTGGGCCCTTGGAACACCACCGACGACCACTGGAACGAGGACCGTGAGTCCTGGCGCGACCTGGATCGGGGCCGTCCCCAGGCGCAGGCCGCCTACACCGAGGGCCACAACGGCGGACTGGACGGTTCCGGTCGCCGCGTGCTGAACCCCGCCGGCATCGACCTGGCCGACGGCGCCTTCAACGAGGGGCTGCAACTGCCCACCAACGGCTGGGTTCAGGTCGACTACCTGTGGACCGCCGAGTACCGCGCACGCGCGGAGATCACCACGGCCACCCAGGGCGAACCGGTGATCGTGCGCACCGGTCCCGCCGGCCACCACGACACCGCCGGCCTGGCCGCCCACAAGGCCAACGTCGACGTGGCCTGTCAGGTCGTCGGCGACCCCGCCAGTGGACCGAACGGCACCAGCGACGTCTGGTATCGGATCGGGGAGGACCACTACGTTCCGGCGGCCTTCGCCTCGGGCGGATCCGACGCCCCACAGTGCCTCCCCGACCAGCCCTGAAGCACAGGCGAAGACCCCGGATTCAGCGCGTGCGGATCACGATGGTTCCGGCGACGCGGTCGTGCAAGGCGCGTCCCCGCTCGTCGCCGAACATGGCCATCGACTCCCCGAGGGAGAACAGGTGGCCCAGACACGGTAGGGACTGCGGCAGGCAGAACAGCATGGACCGGCCGATGGCCTGTCCCTGGCTCAGCCTGCCGTGGTCCGTGGCGTCGACCACCTTGATGCCCACCATCATCTTGCCGAGGGTGCGACCCCACGTGATCAGGTAGAGCCAGTCGTAGAAGAACAGCAGCAGTCCCCAGCCGAAGAGGAACAACGAGCCCCAGAGAGCTCCTTCGGCATCAGTGGGCGAACCGCCCCCGGTCGCTAACTCCGTGAAGAGCACCAGCACGACGAAGAACGTGAAGGCGGCGATGAACGCCAGCACCGCGTCGATGGTCCGGGCGACCAAGCGGATGCCGAACTCGGCGTAACGCACCGGCGGCATCGGAGGCGTGGGCGGCGGGGGCTGCTGTGCCGGCGGCGGCCCTCCGTAGGACCAACCACCGCTCTGCGGCGGCCCACCCTGATACGGATCTCGGGGGTTCCAGTAGGGCGAGGACATAAGGCCGCCAGTTCCTTGGGTCGAAGGGGGTCGACGAGCGGGGATCAAATGCAGCGTACCGAGCAAATAGGACCCATCGGGCACACGACGAGGGGCGGCCGTGGCCGCCCCTCGTCATGTGCTGTCGCCCGCCCGAGGGCGGAGCGTCTCACATGCCGCTGTAAGGCACCGCCCCGATGATCTCCACACCCAGGCTCTTGCCGTTGGGGAGTTCGTAGCTGACGGTCTCGCCCACGCTCTTGCCGTTGATCGCGGAACCCAACGGGGACTTGGGGGAGTACACGTCGATGGGGGCACCGCTCTCCTCCCTGGAGGCGAGCAGGAAGGTGACCTCCTCGTCGTCACCCTCGAACATGATGGTGACGGTCATGCCGGGTCCGACCACGCCCTCGGTACGGGGCGTCTCGCCGACGCGAGCGGTGCGCAGGATCTCGGTGAGCTGGAGGATGCGGGCCTCCATCTTGCCCTGCTCCTCCTTGGCGGCGTGGTAGCCGCCGTTCTCCTTGAGGTCGCCCTCCTCTCGGGCGGACTCGATCTTCTCCGCGATCTCGATGCGCCCACGCCCCGACAGGGTGTCCAGCTCGTTCTTGAGCCGGTCATACGCCTCTTGGGTGAGCCAGGTGGCGTTGTCATCGCGGGTCTGGGTCACGGGAACTCCTTGTGTACTAGTAGCAAAGGCCACCAGGCGGCCAGAGCTGAACTTACGAGAATATCACCGAGCGCGATCACGCGCCCGGTGTCCGTGGTCTCGGGGTTCCGCCCCGCTCCTGCTGTCCGGTCGGGGAGGGTTCGGTCGGTCAGTCTTGCGAACCTTGTTCCCTGCAAGAGGCCACTTCTACCGTGGCGGCCTGGCGAACCGTCTCAAAGTTCGCCTGGACCATGCGGTTCCCGGGCTCGACCTCGACCCTGTGCGTACCCACCTCGACCATCTGCTCGTCCAACGCGCGCAGCAGGCACTCGGCGCCGTCGCGGCTGTTCACCTCGAAGGAGATCTTCGCCTCGTCGGCGGATGGTGCGGTGACCGTCACCACCTGGTGGAACACGCCACCGCCCAACCCGTTGTAGCTCATCACGGAAAGGCCCCAACCGAAGGTGACCACCACGGCGAAGATGGTGCCGACGACGAAGAAGACGGGCCCGTTCCCGTGGCGCTTGCGAAGCGCTGGAGCTGTGTCGGCACTGTTCACGGCATCATCTTCCGGGGTCGCTGACATTGGGAATCTCCGAGCGAGGGGATGGTGTTGTCTAAGATATCCCCGACCTGACAGCCCCCCTACGCGGCCCGCACGTGAGTCGTCCGACGCCGTGCACCACCGGGGGTACGGACGTACCCCTGCCCATAGGTCGTCCGGGTCGTCGACCGAGCCAAGGAGAATCCTTCCGTTGTCCGAGCGCCTGCGGCTTATGGCCGTCCATGCCCATCCCGATGACGAGTCCAGCAAGGGCGCGGCCACCATGGCGCGTTACGTCCAAGAGGGTGCCGAAGTGCTGGTCGTCACCATGACCGGTGGTGAACGCGGTGACATTCTCAACCCGGCGATGGAACGCCCGGAGATCCGGGAGAACATCACCGAGGTGCGCCGTGAGGAGATGAACCGCGCCCGCGAGATCCTGGGGGTCGAGCAGGAGTTCGCCGGTTTCGTCGACTCGGGTCTGCCCGAGGGCGACCCGCTGCCGCCCCTGCCCGAGGGGTGTTTCGCCACCCTGCCGGTGGAGGAGGCCGCGGCCCCCCTGGTCGAGGCGATCCGCCGGTTCCGTCCGCACGTGATCCTCACCTACGACGAGAACGGCGGTTACCCGCACCCCGACCACATCATGACCCACAAAGCGTCGATGCACGCCTTCGACGCCGCGCCCGAACCGGACGCCTATCCGGACGCCGGCGACCCGTGGCAGCCCCTCAAGCTGTACTACTTCGTGGGTTTCCCGCCCGAGCGTTTCGAGGCGCTCGCCGAGGTCCTGGCCGAACGCGGCCTGGAGAACCCCTTCGAGGGCTGGGCCGAGCGGTTCAAGGACAAGGACCGTCGTCGCTGGGAGATCACCACCCGGGTGCACTGCGGTGAGTACTTCGACCTGGCGCACGACGCGCTGCGGGCGCACGCCACCCAGATCGACCCGAACGGGTTCTGGTTCGCGGTGCCCAACGAGATCGTGTCCGAGGCCTGGCCGACCGAGGACTACCACCTCGTTCGTTCCCTGGTGGACACCGAGGTCCCGGAGAAGGACCTCTTCGCAGGGGTCCGCGAGACGATGAGAGTATGAACGACATGAACACCCTTCTCGCGTCCACGATGGTGCTCGCCGACAGTTTCTCGTTGGACAAGGACACGGTCACGCCCGGTGTCATGGGCTTCCTCGCCATCTTCGCGATCGGTGTGGTCCTGTACTTCCTCATGCGCAACATGACGGGCAAGCTCCGGGGGGTCTCGGACCGGGCCGAGGAGGCCGGGGAGAAGGCGCCGTCCGCGGTGGACGACCACTCCACGGAGGAGGACGTCGAGACCGAGAAGGGCGACACGGCCGAGGCCAAGGACTCCGACGTCCGGGCCGCCGGTTCCGAGACGGTCGACAGCGGTACGGACAAGGGTTAGTTCGAAGGCCCGGGACGGAGCGATCCGTTCCTCTGGGATCGGAGCATCCTGCGTTGGGTGCTCCGTCCCATGGCCACGGCCATGGGCAGCGCCCACAGCCCGAACCTCGGCAGGGCGTCGGCGATCCGGGACTGCCACCCCCGCCACCGCGGCAGAACGGTCACGGGTCGGGGCCGGTCGAGGATCCTGCCGACGGCCTTGACCACCTTCTCCGGGCGCAGTAGTTCGCCCGAGAACGACAGCGCCGATTCGGGGTCGTCGAGTTTGTCGTGCAACATCGGCGTCCAGATCCCGTCCGGGCACACGCACGAGATGTCGATGTCGCGGATCCCGGCCAGTCGTAGGTCGGCGAGGGTGCTGAGGCTGAAGCCGATGGCGGCGTGCTTGGACGCGGCGTACACGGCCTCGCCGGGCACCGAGGTGATCCCGGCCAAGGACACGACGTTGACGATGTGCCCCGCGCCCCGTTCCCGCATGGCCCGGATCGCCGTCACGGTGCCGTTGACGGCTCCCAGGGCGTTGACGTCGAACATCAGGGACCGGGTCGCCTCGTCCTGTTCCCAGGCCGGCCCGGTGATCAGCACCCCCGCGTTGTTCACCCACACGACCAGTCGTCCGGCGCGGGCCAGGATCTCCTCGCCCGCCGCGATGACCTGCGTCTCCTCTCGAACGTCGACCCGCATCGATGCGGCGCGCGGGCCCAGCTCCACGGCGGTGGCCGCGGCGGCCTCCCCGTCGACGTCGGTGACCAGCACCGTGTACCCGCGTTCCACCAGAAGCGCGGCGATCCCCCGGCCCAGGCCGCGCCCCGCGCCGGTGACCACGGCGCCACCGGGCTCCGTCTCCGCCGTCATCGTGCCCCACCCCCGCTGAGTTCGCCGTAGGAGACGCCTCCGTGCGTGAACGTCGGCATGACCGGCCAGAACCGCTTCCACGGCGCGAGTTCGGTCGAGGGGAGGATCTGGAGCCAGCGCGGATCCCGGCGGCACGGGTCGGCGAGGATCTTCTCCTTGATCATCGAGTCGTACTGGTCGAGCGAGTCCTCCAGGGTGTTGGCGTTCGGGCAGATCTCCCGGCCGTAGCGCCTGTGGTATCCGCGCACCCCGGGGATCTTCGACAGCTCGGGTTGCCAGTTGTCCAGCGCGATGCCGTTCTCGGAGGACACCCACACCCCGTCGGGGGTGTTGAGCAGCAGTGAGTGGTTTCCGTCGGTGTGCCCGGGAGTCCACAGCAGGGTGACACCGGGACCGAGTTCGACGTCCCCGTCGAAGGTGACGAACGACGACCGGTCCACGCCGCGGAGCCCGTCCTCCACGTACCACGCCCACTGCATCGGGTGCAGGGACTCCAGGGTGGCCAGTTCACGGGAGTGCACCAACATGCGCGCCGAACCGAAGAGCGGGCCGCGCGGGCGGCTCTCCCCGGGGATCGCCTCGCTCGACCCGAGGATCATCCGGGGGTCCTGGACGTGCAGGTGGTCGAAGGTGCAGAAGTCGATGTCCTCCGGGGTGAGTCCGAGCTTGGTGAGCGCGTCCCCCGGTTCGTTGTAGTACTTGAGCAGGAAGGCCTCCGCCAGGCGGGTTCCGCCCGGGATCCTGCGCATCAGTTGCTGGAGGTGGTTGTAGAACGGGGCCTCCGCCGATCCGTCCGGGACGGTCGGTTCGAACACCAGGGTGCGCGGACGTCCGTCCCAGTCGTCGTACCGCACCACCACCATGCGGTTGATCATCGCGATCATCGGTAGGGCCGGCACCGACACGGCGTTGTTGAACGCGAACGCGACCGGGTAGGGGGCGGCGGCGATGTCCACCGACCGCACCGCGCGCACCGTGCCCTGGGACTTGAAGCGTTCCTTGTACGCGTGGGCGGCCTCCTTGACCGCGCTCAGCCGCTCTCCGCGCGGCCAGACGTCGTGCACCCCCTCGAACTCCGGGACACTTCGCGCGCCGATGTCGGCCAGGGTTTCCTCGGCGTGACCTGTGCTCATCCTCGTCCTCCGTCTTCCGGCAAACCGCTCTTCCTACGGCACCCTAGGAACCGGAGAGTGGCCTGGACCACTCTCCGCCCGGCCAGGGAGTTAACATTTCCGGACACGAGTTCGGGAGGGGAGGTGATGGTCGTGCATCGGTGGGACCTGCCGCGCGGTCCGGCCAGCGCCCTGCTGCTGGTGCGGCTGGGCGAGGAACATTCGGTGCCCGCGAGCACCGTTCTCCACGGAACCCGGGTCGCCGTCGACGACCTGGAGGACCCGCACGCTCTGGTCGGCGCGGAACAGGAGACACGGATCGTCCGGAACCTGCTCGGCGCGCTCCCGACGGTCGAGGCGCTGCCGGTGCTCGCCGGTTCCCGCTACCACCTCACCACGCACGGCGTCTGGGGGTTCGCGATCTCCGGCAGCCCCGACCTGCGTTCGGCGATCCGTGTGGGTCTGCGGTATCTGGCGTTGACCTGGGCTTTCTGTGGCATGTCGGTGGTCGAGGGCGGTGCCCGATCACGCCTGCTGCTGCATTCGGAACACTTGCCCTTGGACGTGCGCCGCTTCTTCGTCCACCGGGAGCTGGCCTCGATCATCGCGTTCGCTCGTGAGCTGGGCCTGGCGGAGGAACAACTGCCCGAGGTCCGGTTGCGGGACCGTCCGCCCGCCGATCCGGGGCCTCGCGCGAAGCTGTTGGGCCCGCGCGTCCGCTTCGACGCGGAGGAGGACGCCCTGGTCCTGGACGCCGCGGAACTCGACCGGCCGCTGCCGCGCGCCGACGCGCACGCCGCCGCCCTGGCCGAGGAACAGTGCCGGCGGCTGCTGGAAGAGAGGTACGGACGTGCCGGGGTGGCCGGGCTGGTCCGCGGTCACCTGATGGCCGCGTTCCCCGGCGTCCCCGACCTCGAAGTGGTGGCCGGGCGACTGCACGTCAGCTCGCGGACCCTGCGCAGGCGACTGGTGGACGAGGGCACTTCCTATCGTGTGCTGCTGGACGAGGTCCGGGAGGGGCTGGCCGAGGAACTGTTCGCCGCCGGGTGCACGGTGGAGGAGACCGGCCGCCGGCTCGGCTACCGGAACACCCCGAGCTTCACCACGGCCTTCAAACGCTGGAAGGGGATGGCGCCGCGCGTGTACCTGGCCCGGACACGGACCTGACCCGCGGGCTCTCGCCTGGGACCGGACACCGGCCGGCAGAGTGGGGGACATGCCCAACCGCTTGAGCGACGCGACCAGCCCGTACCTGTTGCAGCACGCCGACAACCCCGTGGATTGGTGGCCCTGGGGTGAGGAGGCCTTCGCCGAGGCCCGCCGCCGCGACGTCCCCCTCCTCCTCTCGGTCGGATACTCGGCCTGCCACTGGTGCCACGTCATGGCCCACGAGTCCTTCGAGGACCCGGCGACCGCGGATCTGATGAACACCCTGTTCGTCAACGTCAAGGTCGACCGTGAGGAACGCCCCGACGTCGACGCGGTGTACATGGAGGCCACCCAGGCCATGACCGGTCAGGGCGGTTGGCCCATGACCGTGTTCGCCACCCCTGATGGGGCGCCCTTCTACTGCGGTACCTACTTCCCGCGCGAGCACTTCCAGAGGCTGCTCCAGGGGATCACCTCGGCCTGGCGGCACAAGCGGTCCGACCTCGTCGATCAGGGACAACGCGTGGTGGACGCCCTCGGCGCGCCTCGTCGGCTGGCGTCCTCGCCGCCGCCGACCGCCGCCGACCTGGACCTGGCCGTGCAGGCGCTGATCCGTGACTACGACACCGCCGCCGGCGGGTACGGCGACGAACCGAAGTTCCCGCCGTCGATGCTGCTGTCGTTCCTCATGGCGCAGCATGAACGGACCTTCCCGTTCCAGACCGCCGACGAGCCCACCCCGGCCGCGCTCATGGCGGGCGGCACCGCCGTGGCCATGGCGCGTGGTGGCATCCACGACCAGCTCGGCGGGGGTTTCGCCCGCTACTCCGTGGACCGGGAGTGGGTGGTACCGCACTTCGAGAAGATGCTGTACGACAACGCCCTACTGCTGCGCGCCTACACCAGGTTGAGCCGGCGCCCCGCGGAGGGCGACGCTGCGGCCGATTCGGACCGGGCGCTGTTGCTGCGCGCCGCCCAGGAGACCGCCGACTGGATGCTGCGCGACCTGCGCACCCCGGAGGGCGGGTTCGCCTCCGCCTTGGACGCCGACAGTGAGGGTGAGGAGGGCACCTACTACGTGTGGACTCCCGGACAGTTGCGCGAGGTCCTGGGAGAGGAGGACGGCGCGTGGGCGGCCGCGCTGTTCGACGTGACCGAGCAGGGCACCTTCGAGCGTGGATCCTCCGTTCTGCGCCTGCCCGCCGACCCCGACGATCCCGAACGCTTCGACCGTGTGCGCGCCGCCCTGCTGTCCGCTCGCGCCGATCGGGTGCCGCCGGCCCGCGACGACAAGGTGGTCGCCTCCTGGAACGGGTTGGCGATCGCCGGCCTGGCCGAGGCCGGAGCCCTGATGGGCCGACCCGAATGGATCGCCGCCGCCCGCGTGGCCGCCGACCTGATCCTGGACGTCCACCTGCGTCATGGACGCCTGGTGCGCACCTCGCGGGACGGTCGGGCCGGGCCCAGCGCGGGTGTCCTGGAGGACTACGCGAACCTGGCCGAGGGGCTGCTCGCCCTGCACGGGGTGACGGGAGAGGCCCGCTACGTGCGGGAGGCCGGCGGTCTGTTGGACACCGTCCTGGACCACTTCGGTGACGACGAGGGCGGGTTCTTCGACACCGCCGACGACGCGGAGAAACTGTTCAGTCGTCCCCAGGACCCCACCGACAACGCCACCCCCTCGGGACGCTTCGCCGCCGCCTCCGCGCTGCTCACGTACGCGGCGCTCACGGGGAGCGCACGCCACCGGGAGGCGGCCGAGGGGGCGCTGGCGGTGGTGCCGCTCCTGGCCGAGAAGGCCCCGCGCTTCGCCGGGTGGGGTCTGGCCGCGGGGGAAGCCCTGTTGAGCGGACCGCGCGCGGTCGCGGTGGTCGGTGACACCGGCGACCCGGCGGTCGAGGAGATGGTGCGCACGGTCCTGCGCTGGGCGCCGCTGGGCACCGTGCTGTCCCGGGGCGATGGTCGTGACAGTGGGGGAGTGCCCCTGCTGGAGCACCGCGTACCGATCGAGGGGAAGGCGACCGCCTACGTGTGCGAGGGCTTCACCTGCAAGCTCCCCGCGACCACCACCGAGGAACTCCTCACGCAACTGGCCGGGTGATACCGCCCGGTGTGTCTACCGGAGCCGGACGTTGTCGATGATGGTGTCCACGACGTCCGGCCGGTAGTCGGGCTGGCGGATCTCCATGTACACCGTGCGCGGGGTGTCGGGCGGGTGTACCGCCACCGAGGTGAACGTGCCGTTGCCGTTGCACTCGGGCCACTCCCAGAGCGTGCCCTCCCACTGTTCGGTGCGGACCGCGCGCTCTTCGGGCCGGCCCTCGCACGGGTCGGTCTCGGCCACCCTGCGCAGGTCGGGGGAGCCGGGCAGCACGGTGGCGTACACCCCGTAGGACGGTTCGTCGGTGGTGTACCAGTGGTCGGCGTCGGTCGCGGCGAGCAGACCGGGTCCGGCCCCTGCCTCGGCCACGGCCGGTCGTGCCTCCTGGCCGGGGTCGAGCTCCCGGGCCCACACCGAGGGCACGTCCACGCGGACGCCCTGGCCGGTGTGCCGGACGGTGGTCAAGGACATCCCCGGGGCGCCGAGCGAAGCGGTCAGGGTCAGGGCGACCACCCCGCAGAGGGCGGTGAGGGTGACGGTCCGTCGCCAGGGCATGCGCTGGCGGGACCACCACGGGTCGGTCCTGGGCAGGTCGGGCGACATACGGATCGCCCTGACCCGGTCGGTGAAGGTCTTGGCGTCACCGGGCCGGTCGTCCCGGTCCACCGATAGCGCGGCCAGGATCAGTTCGTCCAGAGCCGGAGGCAGACCTGGCCGGATCCGGCCAGGCGCGGCCCGAACCGGCGGGCGCGGGGGCGGCTGGCCGGTCATGAGTTCGTAGGCGACCGCACCGAGTGAGTACACGTCGGAGCGAACGTCCAGATCACCGCCGGGCGTGCTCTGTTCCGGCGACATGTAGCCGGGGGTGCCCGCGGCGGCGGTGAACCCGGAGGCCTCGTCGATGGACTTGGCGAAGCCCAGGTCGGCGACGAGCACGCGCTGGCCGACGGGGGAGGACTGCAACAGCACGTTGGACGGCTTGATGTCGCGGTGGATGGTGCCGTGGTTGTGCAGCACGGTGATGCCCTGGCCGATCTCGGTCAGCAACCGCAGGGCCTCGTCCAAGGGGAGTTGACCTCGACGGATGAGGTCGGCGACACTGCCTTGGTCGGCATAGGTCATCACCATGTAGGGACGACCGTCCGGCAGCACGTCCACGTCGTGCACCGCCACCAGCCAGGTGGAGTCGGTCTGACGCAGGATGCGCGCCTCTTCCAGGAACCGGTACTGGATGTCCATCTGGTGCGCCCAGTTCTCGGCCAGCACCTTGATGGCCACCGGGTAGTTCAGAAGGTCGTCCTGGGCCAGCCAGACGGTGGCGAACGAACCGGACCCCAGGCGCCGGATGACGCGGTAACGTCCGAAGGCCTCCGGTTGGCTCATTTCCGCCTCGGTCTATTGGGGGTGAATACGGGTTCGTTGCCCACTAATACACCATCTGAGCCTTGGCGAGGGCTTCCACGGATATGATCCCCTTCCCGGGTAGCGCCGACGCCTTCGGGGCATGGAAACTGGAGGGGCCCCTTCGGGCCCTCCGCCCTCGTGGGACAACGCTGCGTGAGACAACGGGATCGGCATGTGAAGTCGAGTGAGGGAACGGAGCCGAACGGGGTTCGTAGACGTCCTATAGACGTGTGACCCTCACCAACGGACGTCTGTCGTCAGCCAGGAAGAGACGAAGCCATGCGTAGTAGTGACCAACCGGACCACGAGGAGCGCCCCACCCCCCGCCGCCGGGTGGCGAGCAACGTCGACGAGGAACTCGAAGATCTCGCGCGCCGGGCCAAGGAAGGTGACGCCGTGGCCCTGGACGGACTGCTCCGACGCATCCAACCCGAGGTGCTGCGACGCTGCGCCCGGTTCCTGCCCTACCGTCAGGACGCCGAGGAGGCCTGCCAGGACGCGCTCCTGCGGGTGGCGCGCAAGATCGACAGCTTCAAGGGCGACTCCCTGTTCACCACGTGGCTCTACACCGTGGTGTCCAACTCCGCACGTCAGACCTACCGGTCCATGAAGCGTCGCTCCGCCGAGTTCCCCACCGAGGCCGAGCGGATGCCGCACCAGCGCGACCCGCGCACCACCAGCGTGATCGCCGGTTCGCGGATCGACCTGCTGGAGGCCCTCGACCAGCTGGAGAAGGACCGCCCCAACCTGGTGGCGCCGTTGGTCCTGCGCGACCTGTGCCAGATGGACTACAACGAGATCGCCTCCGAACTGAACCTGGCCCTGGGCACGGTCAAGTCGCGCATCCACCAAGGCCGCAAGCACGTGCGGAAGTCGCTCGCCGTGACGTGAGGGCTCCGGGCGAACTACTCTGGACCTCATCCCGTCGGCACATCCGTCACTGGAGTGCGCCGTCTTTTGATCCAGCTCTGAGAGGTTTCGCCAATGGGGCTCCGTGACCCCCTGTACTGGCTCTACGAGCGGCGGCTGGAACGCCGCCTGACCAGCCAGGAGATCCCCCGGCACGTCGGTGTCGCCATGGATGGGAACCGGCGCTGGGCCAAGAGCAGCGGCCTGCCGGGGGCCGAACAGGGCCACCAGGCCGGCGCGAACAAGATCTTCGAGGTGCTCGGCTGGTGTGACGAGATCGGTGTGCAGGTCGTCACTCTGTGGATGCTGTCCACGGACAACCTGACCCGGGACGAGACCGAGCTCGGCCCGCTCGTGCGCATCATCGAGCAGACCATCGCGCGCCTGCGCGAGGAAGGGTGGAACACCCGCCCCGTCGGCGCTCTCGACGTGCTGCCCGATTCGACGGTCCGTGCCCTGAAAGAGGCGGAAGAGGCCACATCCGGCAACCCGGGTCTGGTTGTCAACGTCGCCGTCGGGTATGGGGGTAGACGTGAGATCGCTGATGCGGTTCGGTCCCTCCTCCACGAGGAGGCGACCAAGGGCACCGGTATCCAGGAGCTGGCAGAGCGCCTGGATATCGAGGATATCGCCCGGCATCTCTACACGCGCGGACAGCCCGACCCCGACCTGCTCATCCGCACCTCGGGTGAACAGCGTCTCTCGGGTTTCATGCTGTGGCAGAGCGTCCACTCGGAGTTCTACTTCTGCGAGGTCTTCTGGCCTGCCTTCCGCAGAGTGGATTTCCTCCGTGCCCTGCGTTCCTACGGCGCGCGCAACCGACGCTTCGGCTCCTGATCCCCGACAACGGTCTCACCATCGTCCCTTAACGAGGAGTTCACGGGGACGCCGGTTCGGGCCCTGGAAAACGGGCTCTCGGGCGCGTAGCGTCGGTATCAGCGGATGGCGTTCGTCCATCCGTTCGGGAGGCCCCGGCTCATTGATCTTCTCCGCCCTGGCGGGATGTCGACGAGGAGGGCCGGACCCGGCCCTCGTGGGTCTGGTCCCGGTCCTCCATGATCCCGTGACAGTAGGGCGCCCTTGTGGTGCCCAAGGGGAGAACGAGTGGCTAGTTCCTCGACCGATCGCCGTGACACCCAGTCCCCCGCCGCCCCTGAGGCGGTAGAGGGCACGCGCGTCTACGTGCTCGACACCAGTGTCCTGCTCGCCGATCCGTTGGCCATGAGCCGGTTCGCCGAGCACGAGGTCGTCATCCCCGTGGTGGTGATCACCGAGTTGGAGAGCAAGCGTCACCACCCGGAACTCGGGTACTTCGCGCGCGGCGCGTTGCGCCGTCTGGACGACCTGCGGGTCGCCCACGGCCGTCTGGACGTCGCCGTTCCGGTGAACGACCACGGCGGCACGCTTCGGGTGGAGCTCAACCACAGCGATCCGAAGATCCTGCCGGCGGGCTTCCGGCTCGGCGACAACGACACTCGGATCCTGACGGTGGCGCGCAACCTTCAGGAGGAGCATGAGGAAGAGGACGCCGTCGTCCTGGTGAGCAAGGATCTGCCGATGCGGATCAAGGCATCCTCGATCGGTTTGCAGGCTGATGAGTACCGGGCCGAGCTCGCCATCGAGCACGGTTGGACCGGGATGGCGGAGCTGGACGTGCCCGCCGCCAACATCCAAGAGCTGTTCTCCCAAGGGGAGAGCGAGATCGAGGAGGCCAGGGAACTGCCCTGCCACACCGGTCTGGTGCTTGTCTCCGAGCAGGGCCGGGCGCTCGGCCGGGTCCAGGCGGACAAGTCGGCGAAGGTGGTGCGCGGCGATCGGGACGTGTTCGGTCTCAAGGGCCGAAGCGCCGAGCAGCGGATCGCCCTCGATCTGCTCACCGACCCCGACGTCGGCATCGTCTCGCTCGGTGGCCGTGCCGGTACGGGTAAGTCCGCGCTGGCGTTGTGCGCCGGTCTGGAGGCCGTCCTGGAGCGCGGCCGGCACCGCAAGGTGATGGTGTTCCGTCCGCTGTACGCGGTGGGCGGCCAGGAACTGGGCTACCTGCCGGGTACCGAGAACGACAAGATGACGCCCTGGGGTCAGGCGGTGCACGACACCCTGTCCGCGGTGACCAGCGAGGACGTCATCGAGGAGATCATGGACCGCGGGATGCTGGAGGTCCTGCCGCTCACCCACATCCGGGGCCGGTCCCTGCACGACGCGTTCGTGATCGTGGACGAGGCCCAGTCCCTCGAACGCGGGGTCCTGCTGACGGTGCTGTCCCGGCTGGGGGAGAACTCGCGGGTGGTGCTCACCCACGACATCGCCCAGCGCGACAACCTGAGGGTGGGCCGGCACGACGGTGTGGTCGCCGTCATCGAGAAGCTCAAGGGCCACCCGCTGTTCGCCCACGTCACCCTGAACCGGTCGGAGCGCTCCCCGATCGCCGCCCTGGTCACCGAGATGCTCGAAAGCTAGTACCGAGACCCGAGTGGGCTCTCGCCGATCCGGCGAGAGCCCACGTCCCCTTCCGGCGGGCTCAGCGCAGCGCGCCGACGTACCGACCGACTCGGCGCAGCCGGTTCAGGTTCGCCTCGTAGCGCGCGCCGATCAGGAGCAGCAGCAGGCCGAGTACCGCGAACGGCACCCAGTTGGGCAGCAGCAGGGTCAGGTCCCACAGTGGCGGACCGAAGGCCCGCAGGGACACCGTCAGCAGCGCCCCGCCGCCGAGCAGCAGCTGTGCCTGGAGGCGGGACCGCAGGCCCCACACCACCGTGGCCAGGCCCACCACCAGCGCCACCGGGACCCGCCACCCCAGGTCCTGACCGTCGAGCGCGAGCCAGACCGTGGGACCGAGCAGCAACAGCAGCCCGCCGCCGTACGAGAGCAGGCTGGCGGGCGCCTCGTCGACCCGGCGCTCCCACTCCCAGCCGATCACCAGGAACGCGAGCGCGGGCGGCACCGTGTAGGCCTCGGGGACGGCGACGTCCCAGGCCGCCAGCGCGGTCCACAGTGAGCAGAACATCAGCAGCCCGCCGACCAGGGCCGTCCACCACCGGCCGGGCCGTACCGCACCGGCCAGAGCGATCACCCCGACCACGGCCAGGGCGAGCGCGACCAGTTCCAGCCTGGTGCCGGCGCCCACGGTGACGAGCAGGGCGATCGCCGCCCACACCGCGGCCGGGATCTCGGTGGCCTCCGACAGGGGCGAACGCAGCCGCGGTGCCGTGGCCGCCACGGCGGCGACCACCATCAGCGGACCGAACGCCGCGTACTCGGCCGGGGCGCCCATGGCCAGGAGCAGCGCCAGGGAGAACGCTCCGGTGCCGAAGGTCGCCGCGGCGGTCGAGGCCACGGTGATCGACCTGACGCGGGCCAGAGCGGACGTCACGGACGCCGCGACCGCCCACGCCAGCAGAACCCCCACGGCGGCGTACCGTTCCGACAGCGCCCAACTGAACGCCAGGGCGAACGTGAACAACCCCGCCGACCACACCACCCAGGCGGTCCCCGTTCGGTCCACCAGGCCGGAGCCGGCCGTCAGAGCCGCCCCCACCAACACGGCGCACACCAGGGCGACCAGGAAGGGCAGCCCGAGCGCGAACGGCAGCGGCACCAGGGTCAACGGCGCGAGCAGCGCCGCCGCGGGCACGAGCAGACCCCGGTGGAACAGCCGCACCGCGCCCACGGCCAAGGCACCGGTGATCAACGTTCCCAGTGCCACCGCCAGGCCCGCGAGGGTGGTGGCGTCGGACAGACCGATGAACTCGTGCGCGGGCTCCAACAGGGCCCCGGTCGACGCCCCTTCCGGAAGGTGGTCCCAGGCGAAGAACGACAGGGCCGGTACCCCGGCCGGACCGACCACCAGGGGCTGCGCGATGAGCAGGAGCAACCCGCCGATCCCGAACGGACCGATCCCGGTGGAGTCCGACCCGGGCCCGTCCTCACCCCGGGGGTCGTCGGTCGCGCCGAGCACACGGGAGGCGACCCCGTCGAGGACCAGGGCGGTCGCACCGAGCAGCAGCCCCGTGGCGCCCAGCAGCCACCACGGGCCGTGGCTCTCGGCACCCGAGGTCGCTCGGGCGGCGGTGGCCGCCAACGAGGCGCCCCCGATCACCAACGCCACGGCCCACACGATGACCGTCGTCCCGTACACGGCCGCGGCGGTGTCGTCCTCGCCCTCACCCCCGACGGATGGGCGACGCGCCGACAGCGCCGAGACCATCGTGATCGCGGCGACCAGAACCAGCGCGGCCAGCATCGTGTGCTGCTCCACCGACGACCACGCCAGCCCGAGCAGCAGGGTCGCCAGACCGCTCACCCCGAGCAGCCAGGAGGGCAGAGACGCGCGTGGCAACGCCGCGCACAGCAGCAGCGCGGCACCGACCAACAGGGTCCACACCACCGCCACCGCGAACGGGGCCCCGAACAGCACCGGTAGCGGAACCAGCGTGGGCGGAGCGATCAGCGCCACACCCACCGCGGTCCAACGCCGTTCGATGAACACGACCAGCGCCAGGGCCAACGCGCCGACCGCCACGACACCGAGGGCCGACAACGCCCCGGTGAGCGGGTCGGGCTGGGCCGACGAACCCAGCACCGCGGACGCCGGTTCGCGCACCACCCCCGGCGACGCCGACCAGGACGTGTGTTCGGACGAGAACAGGGCCAGGGCCGGTCTGTCGGACGGCAGCGCCAGCAAGGGCGCGGCCGGCAGTAGGAGCACACCCACCACGGAGAACATCCCGCGCAGATCGGTGCGCTGATCCGGCTGGTTCGGGGCGGTCGGCGCCGACAACGAGGAGGGGGTGGGCACCCGGCTCATCAGCAGCGCCGTGGCCCCCGTCAGGACCACGGTGGCGGTCAGCAGCCACCACTGGGCCTGTTCGGTGTCGGCGGCGCCCCGGTTGACGATCATGAAGACCGAGCCGGTCAGCAGCACCAACGCCCACGGCAGCATCGCGCCCATGTACAGTCCGGCGACCCGGCCACCCGGTTCCGGACGGTGGCCCGACCCGGCGAACCGACGTGCCCCGGCGGCGGCGACCATGGCGGTGGCCACGATCAGCAGCAGCGCGGCCAGGGTCGTGTACCGCTCCGGCAACGCCCACACCAGTCCGGTGAACAGGGTTGCGGAGCCGACCAGAACCGGTGTCGAACTCAGCCCGCGCGGCGCCACGCCCGCACTCAGGACCAGCGCGGCGCCGACCAACAGCGCCCACACCACGGTGATCGTCTGGGACATCCCGAGCAGCACCGGCACGGCCAGGAGCGTGGACGGGGCCAAGAGCATCGCGATGACGAACAGCGAACGGCGACGCAACAGCCACACCGCGCCCAGCGCCAGGAGCGCCGCCACCACGACCCCGATCAGGTAGACGGTCGGAAACTCGGGCATGGCACGGCCGTCCGACCCCAGCAGGGCCAGGGCCTTGGTGGACATCTCCGACGGGGACACGCTCCACGGTGGGACGGTCACCCGGGGCAGTGCCGGCAGGGTCGAGGGGCCCGCCGCCAGGGGGAGCAGTGCCAGGACCGAGAGGCCGGCCACGGAGTGGAACGAGGGAGCGTCGGCGTTCCGGCCGGGGCCCCGGGCCGACAGCAGCCCGGTCGCCCCGCCGAGGAACAGTGTTCCGGCCAGGCCCCACCAGTGGAACGGATCGCTGTCACGGATCGGCAGAACGGTGCCCGCCACCGCGACCACCACCACAGTGGCCACCGAGGAGAACAACCACAGGGTGACGGCGGACGCGCGCAGGGTCCGCACCGGAGCCCCCGGGCGCGGTGCGCCGAGGAGCAGGACGGCGACCGCGTCGGCGAGAGCCGTGGCGCCCAACGAGGTGAGCAGCCAGACCGGGTGGACGTCCGGCAGGGAGGCCACCAGCAGGACCGGCACGGGCTGGGCGAGCAGCGCGGCGAGGACCCGGGGCGAGCGCAGCGGAACCAGGACCGGATAGAGCGCCAGGAGCGCGCCGATCACCGCCAGGGCGGCGGCCGTGTACCCGGGGCCGTTGGTGAGCCGGTCGGACAGGAACCACAGGGCCAGCGCGTCCACGCACATCAGGAACGCGGCCACCACGCCGACGGCCTCGGCGGTGGAGTGCAGACCGCGCCGATACAGCGGCAGGGCCATGACGGTGAAGGTCAGGGTGGTGAGGCCCAGGACGGTGGCGCGGGCGCCGGTGCCCAGGTCGCTCCAGGTCCACACGGCGAAGACGAGCGCCGCGATCCCGATGAGGAGGGCGCCCAGGCCGAGGATGACGTTCTGGGCCGAGCGCGGGCTCACCTCGCGGGCGGGTGCGGAAGGGGCCGTCGTGGGGTGGGGAGTCCGGTCCCGGGCCGGGGCCCCGGGCGGCGGGGCAGACGCGGACGCGTGCTCGGAGCTCTGCTCGGCCGGGTGGGAGGGTGCGCCCGGGGCGGCGCGTGGGGCGATCGGTTCGGCCGCGCGGGTCTCCCAACGCAGCCGGGCCAGGACCCCGGGCCGCTCTTCTAGGAGCGTGTGCCTGCGCAGCTCCACCGAGGCCAGTTCGGAGTCGATCCACCACAGACGTTGCGCGGTGGGTCCGACGAGGCCCAGCCCGCAGTGCGGGCAGGCCCGGACCGACGTGGCGAGCACGGCCCGGCAGTCGGGGCAGCGGTGCGGTGCCCCTGGCCGACGGGGGGTTCCTTGGGCGTTCATACCCCCATGCTGCGTCCTCTCCGGTTCGGACGCATCGGTACGGGTACTCAGGACCGCCCTGGGAGACGAGTGACACAAACCTGTCCGTACTTGATCACCTATTGACTCTTCGTGTCCAAGGCCAGGTCAGAGCCTCGCAAAACAGGCACATTCCGTGATGTGAGTCACGACACAGTAAAACCGGCGTTACTTTAACGTGACGATGATGCAGGCTGAATGCGCTGCACCGAGCAACCCCCTCCCGTGTGGGAGCCCCCGCCCGTGGTCGGTCGAACGGCGAATTCCGTCCCCTCCACGCAGGTCACCAGGGCCACGCGGTCCTGCGGCGGCATCCCACACCACGCGAACACCCCGAATGGGTGCGCGTGCGTCAACGTGAAAGGGCGACCTTGCTACTTCACCGCATCTCTCTGCGCCAGATGAGCGCGGTCGGCGCCGCGGCGCTGGTCGCGGGCGGTCTGTTCACAGTCTCCGCCTTCGCGGACACCGAAAACCTCGACCCGGGGCAGGCCACATCCGCGGCCACACTCCCCGAGGCCGAGGAGACCCCCGTCGAGGCGGATCCGCAGGACGAGTTCTTCGCCAGTCCTTCCCCCGAAGACGAGCGGGACCGCGAGGACCGGCGCGAGGAAGCCCGCGAGCAGGCCGGGGCGGCCGTCGACGACTCCTCGCGTACCGGTTCCGGCACCGGCAGCGAGATCCAAGAACCAGAACCCGAACCCGAGAGCACCCCCGAGGCCTCCTCCGGCTCCGAGGGCTCGTCCTCTTCCTCCGGCGGGTCGGTCCCCTCCGGCTCGGCCAAGGAGATCGCCCTGCAGATGGTCCTCGACGAGGGCTGGGGCGCCGAGGAGTTCAACGGCTGCCTGGAGCCGCTCTGGGAGAAGGAGAGCAACTGGAACCACACCGCCGAGAACGCGAGTTCCGGTGCGTACGGGATTCCGCAGTCTCTGCCCGGCAGCAAGATGGCCAGTCACGGCGATGACTGGCAGACCAACCCGGCCACGCAGATCGCCTGGGGGCTCGACTACATCAAGGACCGCTACGGCACTCCCTGCGGCGCTTGGTCCCACTCACAGGCGAACAACTGGTATTAATAGGTTTTTCCCCGCCCTAAACCCCCTTTTGGGAAAGGCAAGCGTGCTACTCAACCGAATGTCGCTGCGCAGTACTGCGGCGGTCGGTGCGGCGACCCTGGTCGCCGGCGCGACGTTCGCCGTCTCCGCGTTCGCGGACGACGGTCTGGACCCGGATGCGGCCGCCAGTGCCGCGATCCTGGAGTCCGAAGAACCCGCGGCCGACACAGAACCCGAGGCCGACACAGGATCCGAGGAGAACGAGGACTTCTTCGCCTCCTCCGAGGAGTTGTCCGAGGACGAACTCCAGAACCGGCGCGACCAGGCCCAGGAACAGCGCGAGAGCGCCCGGGGCGACAGCGTCGTCAGCACCTCCGCCACCGGCTCCGCCATTCAGGAGGAGGAAGAAGAAGAGGAGGAGGTCCCGCCCGAGTTCGAGGGGGACCCCAAGGGCATCGCCATGCAGATGGTCCTCGACGAGGGCTGGGGCGCCGAGGAGTTCAACGGCTGCCTGGAGCCCCTGTGGGAGAAGGAGAGCAACTGGAACCACACCGCCGAGAACTCCAGTTCCGGCGCGTACGGGATTCCGCAGTCTCTGCCCGGCAGCAAGATGGCCACCCACGGCGATGACTGGCAGACCAACCCGGCCACCCAGATCGCCTGGGGGATCGACTACATCAAGGGTCGCTACAGCACCCCTTGTGAGGCCTGGGCCCACTCCCAGTCCGTCGGCTGGTACTAGAGCCGACGGAGCTCTCTCAGAGCCTCAGGCAGCATTTCGGCCCCGTCCGGAAGGGAAATCCCTTCTGGGCGGGGCCGTCGCCGTCGGTGTCACTTCAGCGGGGTGAAGCTCTCGATCACGTCCTCGTGCACCTCGTCGAAGTCATCGGCCTGCGCTCGCGGCACGTTCACGGTGACCAGGTAGAACACCCGCTCCCCGCCTTCGTTCATGATCACCGAGTACGCCCAGAAGCGGCGCTCGGGGTCGTCCCAGGTGTCGTTCACCAGGTCCGCCTCGACCATCGCCACGTCCATGCCGGCCAGGCCGTCCTCGAAGTCGTCGCCTTCGAAGTCCTCGGTCTCGCGGATCTCGTAGTCACGGGTGACGTCCCCGTCGATGTCGGTGCCGCCTTGGGAGTCGGCCAGGTACTCCGCGCTCGTTCCGGTGAACTCGGTCTCCTCCCAGCCCTCCACGTCGATCTGGTGCTCCAGACCGGGGGCGACGAACGACGCGTAGGAGTCGTCCGGGTCCTCCTCACCGATCTCCCAACCGCCGGGGTAGGAGATGGTGAACCACGGTGAGTCGTAGAGCGACAGGTCGTCCTCTTCGTACTCGGGAGGGGACCCGTCCGAGGCGACCGGGGCGTCGTTCTGTCCGGCGCCCTCCTGGCTCTCCTCACCGCCCTGGTCGCTCTGGCCACCTTGGTCGCCGGTGGTGTCCTGCCGGCCCTCGGAGTCCGCGGTGGAGTCGGCGGGGGTGGTGTCGGGGCGCAGCGCCACGACCAGAACGAACCCGGCCACCAGGAGCAGCGCCGCGGCGGCGGCGAACATGGCGATCATCGGGCCCTTGCGGGAACGGCGCGCGGGCTCCCCGGGGGGAGGGGGCGCGACCGGGCCGGCGTAGGCGGCGGAGTTCGGGTAGGCGCCGCCGCCGTAGTAACCGCCGCCCTGGTGCGGCCCGGTGGAGTAGTCGGCCTCGTAGGCGTTGTCGGGATATCCACCACTGTGGGCGTCGTGTACCGGCTCCTGAGGCCCGCTCGGGACGCCGGCGACGGCCGTGGCACCCGCCGGTCCGGCCGCACCGGATCGGAGGTCCTCCAACAACCGAAGCGCCTGATCCACGGTGAGCCTGCGCTCGGCGTCGCGCTCCAGCAGACCCGCGATCACCGGTTCCAGCCACCCCGCGCGCGTCATCGGCGGCATAGGAGAGGAGATCACCGCGGCGATCGCCGCCGTGATGGAGTCGCGCCGGAACGGGGAGGAACCCTCCACCGCCGCGTACAGGGTCACGCCGATGCTCCACAGGTCGCCACGGTGGTCGGCGGGCGCACCCTCCAACCGCTCCGGCGGCATGTACTCGGGCGACCCGATGAGCGCACCGGTCCGGGTGATGCTCGGACCGCCCTCCACGGTGGCGATGCCGAAGTCGGTGAGGATGATCCGCCCGTCGGCGGACATCATGATGTTGCCCGGCTTGATGTCGCGGTGCAGCACACCCGCCGCGTCCGCGGCGCGCACGGCCTCCAAGAGCGAGACGGCGATGTCGGCCACCCGCTCCGGCGGCAGGGCGCCCTCCTCGGACAGCATGTCCTGGAGCGAACCGCCCTCGACGAGTTCCATCACCACCCACGGGTCGTGCTCGTGCTCGAAGACGTCGTGGATGGTGATGACGGTGGGGTGACCGACCCGGGCCGCCGAGCGGGCCTCGCGGCGCACCCGCGCGTGCGCGTCGTCGCGTTCGGCCTCGGTGAAGTGTCCGGGCAGCAGCACCTGTTTGATCGCCACGACGCGATCGAGGGCGGTGTCGTACGCCTCCCAGACGATGCCCATGCCGCCCCGTCCGAGTTCACGGCGCAGGACGTAGCGGTCGGCGACGGGGTGTTCGCTGTTACTCGACATCTATCGCTCTCTCGAAGCGGGCCGGTGAAGCAGGGGAAAGGGGGCGCTCTGGCACTACTGTCCGACGACGTCGCGGGCCGAAAGGTTCCGGCAAGCGCCCGGGGCACCCCGCCGAAGCGAGGTGCCCCGAGGGTCCGACGGCGACCTACTGGGAGTTGGTCATCTTCAGGACGTCGAGGGCGGCGTCGAGCTGCTCCTCGGTGAGCTTGCCGTCCTTGACGTACCCGCGCTCCAGGACCACCTCACGGATGGTCTTCTTCTCGGCCAGCGACTGCTTGGCGACCTTGGAGGCCTCCTCGTAGCCGATGTAGCGGTTGAGCGGGGTGACGATCGAGGGGGAGGACTCGGCGTAGACCCGGCACTGCTCCTCGTTGGCCTCGATGCCGGCCACGCAACGATCGGCGAAGACCGTGGAGACGTTGGCGAGCAGACGGATCGACTCCAGCACGTTGCGGGCCATCATCGGCAGCTGGACGTTGAGCTCGAAGTTGCCGGAGGCACCGCCGAAGGCCACCGCCGCGTCGTTGCCGACGACCTGCGAGGAGACCTGGAGCATGGCCTCGCACAGGACCGGGTTGACCTTGCCCGGCATGATCGAGGAGCCCGGCTGAAGGTCGGGCAGGAAGATCTCGGACAGACCGGTGGTCGGGCCCGAACCCATCCAGCGGATGTCGTTGGCGATCTTGCAGTAGCCGATCGCGATCGTCCGCAGTTGACCGGAGAGCTCGACCAGGGCATCACGGGCGCCCTGCGCCTCGAAGTGGTCGCGGGCCTCGGTCAACGGCAGACCGGTGTTGTCGGCGATCTCCGCGATGACCCGGGCGGCGAAACCCTCGGGGGTGTTGATGCCGGTGCCGACGGCGGTGCCGCCCAGCGGGAGCTCGGCCACGCGCGGGAGGACGGCCTCGACGCGCTCGACGCCGTAGCGGACCTGAGCGGCGAACCCGGCGAACTCCTGGCCCAGGGTGACCGGGGTGGCGTCCATCAGGTGCGTGCGACCGCTCTTGACCACGGAGGCGAATTCGGTCGCCTTGCGGGTGAGCTCGTCCTCCAGGTGGCGCAGCGCCGGGATCAGCTCGTTGCGCACCGCCGAGGTGGCGGCGATGTGGATGGAGGACGGGAAGACGTCGTTGGACGACTGGGAGGCGTTGACGTGGTCGTTCGGGTGAACGTCCAGGCCGGTGCGCTCCTTGGCGACCGTGGCCACGACCTCGTTGGTGTTCATGTTGCTGGAAGTGCCCGAACCGGTCTGGAAGACGTCGATCGGGAACTCGTCGTTCCACTTGCCGTCGGCCACTTCGAGGGCGGCGGCACGGATGGCCGTGCCGAGATCGTCGGGGATCACGCCGAGCTCGGCGTTGACCTTGGCGGCAGCGGCCTTGATCTGGCCGAGGGCGGCGATGTGGGCGTTCTCCAGACCCTGTCCCGAGATCGGGAAGTTCTCGACGGCACGCTGGGTCTGGGCCCGCCACTTGGCGGCCGCGGGGACCTTGACCTCACCCATCGAGTCGTGCTCGATACGGAACTCACTCATGACTACCCATCTCTCCTGGGAAAACCTGTGAACTCAAGCCTGCCAGACCCGAGAGAACCCGAAGCACCTCACCCTGGGTTGACGGTGTTGCACGTGTCATGTTGACATCGGCGCAGGTCATGGATGTGCGAACGAGGATCACAGGTGGGCCAGGGTCCGACGGGCCGCCTCCGACGTCGTCAGGGGCCGCACCGCCAGCCGGACCAGGGCCAGGGCGTTGTCGTCGCCGGCGACCCGGTTGGCGCTCAGCTCACCACAGGACGCGCACCGGTGGATGAGCATCCACTCCCCGTCCGGGCGGGCGAAGAGTCCGGCCGCGGTCATCCGCCCCCCACAGTCGGAGGTCCGATCACCCGGGACCCGACCGTCGACGTGCAGGCTCGTCAGGCAGTGCGGACAGTGGTTGCGATGGGCTGAGCCCACCGCGCGGGCGGGCACGTCGAGTCGGCACCCGGCGCAGCGGAAGGATTCCGCCGCCGGGCCGGCGCGACGTCCCTGTTCACCCCGTGCGCGCAGCACGGTCTTGCGGCGTTGCGGTCGCCGAGGTCCGCGGTGGTCGCGCCGGCCCATGGCTCACACCCGCCCGAGGAGTTCGAGCGGGAACGGCGGTTCGGCCAAGGGCCGTACGGCGATCCGCATGAGCAGGAGCGGGCTGTCGTCGCCGGCGACGACGCCCTCGGACAGTTCGTCACAGCCCACGCATCGGTGGACCAGTCGCCAGCGCCCATCACTCGGGACCACGACGGACAGGGGCGTCATGCGCGCGGCGCAGTCGGAGACACCGTCGTCGTGCTGGTCGTGGACGTGCCGGGAGGTCAGACAGCTCGGGCAGTGGTCGCGTTCGTCGCCGTCGGGGGCGAAGGCGGACACGGTCAGACCACAGTGGAGACAGATGAAGTCGGGTTCGGTGTTGGACACCCGGAAACTCCTTGCTGAGAGGACAGGCTTGGGTCAGCAAGAGTGCCGAGCGGGTCTCGACGTGGGGCGGGTTCCGGCTCAGCCGGCCGAGGGGACTCGGGGCAGGCTCAGGCCCGCGCGGCTGTGAGGCGCGCTCGGCGCGTTCCGGGGCATACCCACCTGTCCTAACGTCCGGGGAGCCTGGCCCCGGATCGAGTCCGTGTTCCGATCCGTCCCGTCGACGGTAGCCGGGCGGTCCCGGGCACGGCAACGGGTTTTCCATGGCCCACCCGGAACACGGCGGCGCGGCCCTCAGAAGAACGATCGCCGGGTCGACTCGGCCCGCTCGAAGTTCCGGGACATCCAGCGCAGCCCCCACCATTGCACCGCCACGACCAGGGTGTAGCACGGCAGCGCGAACACGGTCAGGACCAGAAGGGTGTTGGTGGAGGTAACCGACCAGCACCGTCACGAAGACGACGAACCATAGGACGCTCATGTGTTCTCTCCGGAGATCGAGACGGGGGAAGGGGGCTCTGGCTCGACCGGTTTCGAGCCCAGGAGGACGTCGCCGGGGCCCGGGCGGCGGCCTTGAGGATCAGGACGACGTCGGTCAGCGTGAGCGAGCCCAGGACCAGGGTGAACACCACGAGGGAGACCGATCACCATCGGTGCGGAGACATGGGGAGAAAGCCCCTCCGCGACGGTGAGGTGTTCGTACACCAGCCACGGCTGCCGACCCATCCCAGGGCGGAGGCCACCACCGGCAGCGGGGCGAGGGCGATGAGCACCAGACGGCCGTCCACCACCCGGGACCCCACCGGGTTCTGGAGGTAGGAGTTCGCGGTGAGGATCCAGAACGCCGACACCGTTTCGATGGCGAGAGGGGCTCCGAAGACGTCCCCCGAGAAATGTGACAGCCCACTCCAGTTCATGCCGAACTGGAATTCCAGGACCAGTCCCGTGACGATTCCCAGGGCATAGTTGATCAGGTAGATCTGCCCCCAGAAACGGGTCGACAGCTCGTCGCGATCACGTCCGGTGAACGTGTGCCGGGTCTGCATGATCGCCACCATCGGGACGAGCCCGAGCGTCAGTGCGACGAAGACGAAGTGCAGGTTCGTGGTGATCGCGAACTGAAGCCGTGCGAGGTCCAGCACATCCACAGTTCCTCCCCATGACGGGGCCGGAGAATTCCGGCCGCCACCGATATTCCATCGGGAAAGGGTGTGGATTCGGAAGATCGGAAAGGAGGGGACGCCCCCTACGAAAGTAGCGATCCGAATTTCCCGGTCGGGCGTCGTCGACGCACACGGTGAGTTCATGTACTGGCGGTAAAGGGGTTCACCACGTGGTGTCGCGCCCGGCGGTCGTTCGGGAGCGGCCGTTCCTACCGGTTCCGATCGAGGCCGGCCTCGTAGGCGAGCAGCCCGGCCTGGGTCCGATTGCCGCAGCCGAGCTTCTCCAAGAGCCGGGAGACGTGGCCCTTGACCGTGGCCTCGGTCAGGAAGAAGCGTCGGGCGATCTGTCCGTTGGTCAGGCCCTCGCCCAGACAGGTCAGGACCTGGACCTCCCGGTCGGTCAGGGTGGACACCAACGTCGCCCGGTCCAGGCGGTGCTTCCGGTCCGTCCGCGCTGAGACGATCAGGCGCTGGGTGGCCTCGGGCGACATCACCGTGTGCCCCTGGGCGGCGACTCGGATCACAGAGCCGCCAGTTCCTCCGGCGGGGTGGACTTGAGGAGGAAACCCGCGGCTCCCGCGCGCAGGGCGCGCAGTACGTACTCGTCGGTGTCGAAGGTGGTCAGGGCGACCACGACCGGCGGCGCGGTCAGGGAGGTGATCTCCTCCGTCGCGCCGATGCCGTCACGGATGGGCATGCGCAGGTCCATCAGGACGAGGTCGGGTCGGTGGCGCCGTACCGCTTCGACGGCCGCGTCACCGTCGTGCGCTTGGCCGACGACGTCGATGCCCGGGTCGACGCTCAGGATGGTCCGCAGGTGGGAGCGAAGCGGTGGGCCCGTAGGACAGCTGGATCGAAACCCGTGACCCGGGAGCGTGCTTGTGGGCGTTGGTCAGTGATTCTTGGAGCAGCCGGTACAGAGTGGCGGCGACCAAGGGGGAGGCCGATGAGGGGTCGCCCTTGGTCTCCAGTTCCACGGGCGTGCCGGTGCGGCGGGTGTCCTCGACGAGCGCACGGGGGTCGGGGTCGGTGAGGGGTTCGAGCCCGTGCCCTTGGGAGAGCACCCCGGTGAGGTCGCGGAGTTCCCCCAAGGCTCGGTACCCGGTGCCGCGCATTTCCTCGGCCGCGGAGCGGACGGCGTCGTCGGTCGCGGTGACGCGCAACGCGCCGGCCTGGAGCACGATCAGGCTGACCCTGTGGGTGACGATGTCGTGCATCTCGTTGGCCAGCCGGGCACGTTCCTCGGCGCGGGCCCGTTCGGTGCGCAGGTGCTGTTCGTTCTCGGCCCGCTCCGCCCGTTCGCCCAAGGCCTCGACCAGGCGGCGATGGGTGGACAGGTACAGGGCGCTGACGCCGATGGCGATCGCGTCCATCCAGGTGCGCCGGTCCAAGGGGGGAAGGCCGAGACGCATACGCCCAACCTAGCGCAGGGCCCGGGGGGAGTCTCGGGTCTTGTCGGTGCCCCGGTCGAGCCGTTGCCCGCTCGACCGGGGCACCGATGGCACCAGGGGTTCCTAGACGGTGCCGCGGCGCTTGCGGGCCAGGTGCAGGGCGCCCGCGCCGGCGGCCATCAGGGCGATGGCGGTGACGAACAGACCGGTGATGGCGGTGCCGGTCTCGGCCAGTTCCGAGCCGCCGGAGGCGTGCGTGCCGTGGTCGGCGGCGGGCGCCTCCTCGGGCTCTTCCGCCTTCTCCTCGGTGGGCTCCTCCGCGGCCTCGGCCCCTTCGGCGCTCTCGGCGTCCTCTTCGACCGGGGCCTCGGCGGCGTGGTCGCCGTGGTCGTGGTCGAGGTCCTCGTGGGCGGCCGGGTCCACGGAGAACGCCTCGGTCTCCTCCACGGCGGTGTTCACCGCGTCGCCCTCACCACCGAAGGTGACGTCGGAGCAGCTGTAGAACGCCTCGGGGCTGTCGGTGCGCTGCCAGACCGTGTAGATGAGGTGCCGGCCGCTCTTCTCCGGGAGCTGGGCGGTCATGGTGTAGCTGCCGTCCTCGGCGACCGGCTGGTCGTCGACGGCGAACGGCTCGGCCTCCAGATCACCCCAGGTGAGCGGGGTGCTCGGGTCCCAGCCGTCGGTGGTGACGTAGTACTCGATGTAGCCGGCGTGGGGGACCGCCGCGGTGTAGTCGAAGGTGTACTCGGAGCCGGAGGGCAGCTCGGTGACGGCGGTGCTGGCCCAATCGCCCGGGTTGTCCAGGGCGGAGTACTTGTCGCGTCCGGCGCTGCACAGCTGACCATCGGGGATGATCTCGCGGTGCTGCCCGTCGGCGTTGGCGATGTTGACCTCGTGCCAGTCGTAGAGCGGCTGGGTGCCGTTCTCCTCCACGAGCCGGACGCACATCTCGGACCGGGGACTCTCGGGGCCCTCGGCGTAGCAGGCGGCGATCCTGCTGATCGGGTCGCCCAGGGTTCCGTGGGCCTGCGCCGGTGCGGCCACCAGACCGGTGACGGCGATGGGGGCGGCCACCAGGACGGCGGCGGAACGGGCGAGTCGTCCGAACCTCATCGGGGTTCTCCTCAAGTCGTGGACTAGCGGGGGCCGTGCGGGTCGCGAACCCGCACGGTCGTCCGGGCTGGAGGGACCACCTTTCGGACAGTCCATGAGCGCAAGGGTCATGGGGTTCCAGCCCGTCCGAAAGGTGTGGGTGGCGACTATACAGACATGAATCCGAAAAGGAAGCTTTCGCCTGATAAAAGGCACTGACCTGTGGATTTGACGGATGATCCTGCGATCAGTAAGGTTTGTTTTCGGTTGATTATGGAACTCTGACCCGAGCTGCGGCAGTGTGTCTCTAAAGGGCGATGACGCCCTTCTTTCGCAATGGTCGAAACCCCCGGAAAACGGACACGCGATCCGCTCGGAAAACCAGTGGAAATCCCGAGCCGGCTCTCCTTACTGTGTTTCCATGACCACACCAGAGCCCGGACGCCACGTACCGGCGATCCGGCTGAGCGGGGTCGTCAAGCGCTTCGGCCCCCTCACCGCCGTCGATGGCCTCGACCTCGAAGTGCCCCAGGGAATCGTGCTCGGGTTGCTCGGCCCCAACGGAGCCGGCAAGTCCACCACCATGAAGATGCTCACCGCGCAGGCGATCGCCGACGAGGGCACGATCAGGATCCTCGACCACGAGATCCCCGCCGAGTCCAAGTGGGCCCGCGCCCGCATGGGTGTCGTCCCCCAACACGACAACCTCGACGAGGAACTCACCGTCGAGCAGAACCTGCGCATGTTCTCGTTCCTGTACCGGGTCCCGCGCCGGCAACGCCGCGAGGCCATCGAACGCACCCTGCGCCTGGCCCAACTGAGCGACCGCGCCGACACCCCCGTCGACGACCTGTCCGGGGGCATGCGCCGTCGGCTGCTCATCGTCCGGGCCCTGTTGCACCGCCCCGAACTCGTCCTCATGGACGAACCCACCGTCGGCCTCGACCCGCAGGTGCGTCAGGACCTGTGGGGCGTCATCTCCGCACTGCGCGACGAGGGCGTCACCGTCCTGATGTCCACCCACTACATCGAGGAGGCCGAGCGCCTCTCCGACGAGGTCGCCCTCATGGCCAAGGGCCGGGTCGTCGAACGCGGCACCCCGGTCGACCTCGTCGCCAAGTACGCCGGCACCACCGTGGAGGAGTACACGCCCCAGGGCTCGGGTGGCATCGCCGAACTCGAACGCCTGGTCCACGAACAAGGCTTCGACACCCGACGCACCGGCACCAGCCTGTCCGTCCTACGCGCCGAGGAACTCCCCGACTCCCTCCGGGACCGCCTCGGTGAACCCGAACGACGCGCCGCCAACCTGGAGGACGTCTTCGTGACCCTGACCGGGGAGGCCGTCGTATGAGCCTGACGCAACAGCGCGCGGACGCAAGACCCGAGCGCCACACCCGCCCCGGCCGGTTCGAGGCCGACGCCGTCCTGGGGGTGGTCGCCCGGGAGTGGATCCTCTACGGGCAGTCCTGGCGGGCCACCACCTTCGCCGCGATCGTCGAGCCCACCCTGTACCTGCTGTGCTTCGGCTTCGGCATGGGCGCCCTCATCGGCACCCTCGCCGGGTTCAGCTACATCGACTTCCTCGGCACCGGCATCGTCGCCGTGTCGGTCATGTTCCAGTCGATGATGCCCGCCGTCATCAACACCTTCATCAAGCGCCGCTTCCTGCACACCTACGAGGGCATCCTCGCCGCCCCGGTGGACGTGCGCGAACTGGTGACCGGGGAGGCGCTGTGGTTGGCCCTGCGCTCCGGTGTCTACGGGTGCGTGCCGCTGCTCGTCGCGATGGGCTTCGGCCTGCGACCGGGCCCGGGCATGCTGCTGGTGCCGTTCGTCGCCTTCCTCGCCGGGTTCGCCTTCGCGCTCTTCGGCATCTGGATCTCCGCGGTGATCACCTCGGTGCGCTCCATGGACTACGTGTTCAGCGGCCTGTTCACCCCGTTGTTCCTGGTGGCCGGAACGTTCTTCCCGATCACCGAACTGCCCGCCTGGGTACAGACCGCGGCCATGGCCAACCCGCTCTTCCATGCGGTCGAGCTCATCCGCGGTTGCGTGTTCGGCGGACTGGGACCCGGTACGGCCCTGCTGCACGTGGCGGTCCTGGCCGGGTTCTCGTTCCTGATGTGGAACCTGGCCGCGTTCCAGATGCGACGCCGGGTCGTGGACTGAACGCCGACGGCGCGGCGAGGATGGTTCCTCGCCGCGCCGTCTCTCGGGTCGGGTTCGCGGGTCAGGCGCCGCTGGGCGCCCACCGCAGCTCGAACACGGCGCGCTCGCCGCCCTCTGCCACGCTCAGACCCACACCGACCGCCCCCCACTGCTCGGGGGCTTGGACGTCGTCGCGCGTGACGGCTTGGCGCATGTCCACGTAGCCGGCCATGACGGCGTCGTCCATGTCGGCCATGGTCTGTTGGAAGACCTCGTCGTCGGCGAGCACGCCACCACCGGCGTCTCCACTGGTGACGACCACGGTGTCGCCGTCCTCGGTCACCGTCGGTGCCGGGACGGAGGAGTACGGATTCGCCACGATCTCGTCGACGAACGAGTTCAGAGCGGTGGCGTCACCGCCCACGGCACGGAACACGACCGTCGGGTCGGCTGCGGCTCCGGGACCGTTCATCCCGCCCATGTCGAAGTCGGACAGGCCGACGGCGGTGGAACCGCCCAACAGGGAGGTGAACCCTTCCGGCAACGGGGCGCCGATGGAGTTCATCTCGGTCTCCATGCTCTGCCGGTCCTGCTCGTCGAGGAACGGCAGTTCGTCGTTCTCCCAGGCGGTGCCCAACATCTGGTCCAGGCCGCTGCCGCCCAACGCGACGGTCGTGTTCTCCGGCAGACCGCCGATGGCGTCCAGGCTCGCCCCGGACCCCTCCGCGAGCCAGCTGACGTCGGTGCCCTCGACCTCGAAGCCGAACACGTCCATCCGCGCCTCCAGGTAGTCGCCGGTGACCCGGAAGGAGGCGGTCATGCGGCCCTGGAGGGAACCGGCGGAGCCGAGCTCCGAGGCCAGTTCCTGCTCGATGGTGCTGATCTGGCCCAGGGCTCCCAGGTCGGCCCAGGCCAGGGCGATGCTGCCACTGGCGACGCCGTCCAGGTCACCGCTGTAGGTGTCGTCGCTCTCCAGGTCGCCGTTGGTCGACATCTGGTCGTTGTAGTCGGCGATCCCGCCGGGCTGGTCGGTGAACACCACGAAGTCGTCGACCATCGTGTACTCGACGTCGTGGGACTGCGTCAGGTCGGTGAACTGCTCCTCGGCGGCACCGGCGTCGTTCACCGCCAGGGCGATCGCGTAGGTCGCGCCCTCGCTCGACTCGAACTCCGGGTTGTCGGTGATCCAGGAGGCCGCGCCCACCTTCTGGCCGATCCACCCCTCGACCGCGGAGGGGTCCAGGTCGTAGGACTCGGCGAACGCCTCGGCGAAGGGGGCCGAGGTGTCGTCCTCGTCCACGTCGCCGATCTCCTCGCTGACCTCGTCGGGGAGCTTCTCGACGAAGCGGAGCAGGTCCATGGCCTGGGAACCGTCGATGTCGAGGTCGGCCTTGGCGAAGGCGACCGAGTTGCCCGGCAGCACCGACTCGGGCTGCGGGCCACCGAAGCTCACCAGCGACACGGTCGCCCACACGGTGCCGGCCATCAAGACGACGGCGGTGACGGCCGCCGCGGGGATCAGCCACTTACGGCCGCCACCGCGACCGTCGCCGCCGGGCGGCATCGGGGCGCCCTGGTACTGGCCGCCGTAGGGAGGCTGGCCGGGGCCCTGCGGGCCACCGGGGAAGGGTGGTCCGGGCTGACCGGGACCCTGCGGGAAGCCCTGTTGGGGACCCTGCGGGGGAGGGAACGCCTGTCCCGGTTGCTGCGGCGGCTGCCACTGAGGCTGCTGCGGGGGATCAGGGTAGGACATCGGACCTCCGGCGAGGGTGGTGCAGAAGAAGGGATCACCGGCCACGCGGCCAGTGTGGAATACGACGCCGTCCAAGGTCGGAAGGTTCCGAGAATAACCCCGGGAACAGCACCGACGCCGCCTGAGCGGCGCCGGTGACCGAATCCGGAGAGGCCCTGATCTACTCCGGGGCGGAGGTCAGATCGACACCGCTGTAGGCGGACAGCTTGCTCAGCCGGTGTTCGCTGCGCACCTGGCGCACGGTGCCGCTGCGGCCGCGCATGACCAGTGAGTCGGTGATCACACCCGTGGACTCGTAGCGCACCCCGCCCACCAGCTCACCCTCGGTGATGCCGGTCGCCGCGAAGAACACGTCGTCGGAGGTGACCAGGTCGTTCGTGTACAGGACACGGTCCAGGTCGTGCCCGGCGTCGAGCGCCTTCTTCCGCTCCTCGTCGTCCTTGGGCCACAACCGACCCTGGATGACGCCGCCCAGGCACTTCATGGCGCACGCCGTGATGATGCCCTCCGGGGTGCCGCCGATGCCCAGCATCAGGTCCACACCCGTGCCGGGGCGGGCCGCCATGATCGCGCCCGCGACGTCACCGTCGCTGATGAACTTGATGCGGGCGCCCGCGTCCCGGACGTCCTGCACCAGCTGCTTGTGGCGCGGACGATCCAGGATGACGACCGTGACGTCCTGCGGGGACTTGCCCTTGGCGCGGGCCACCGCGCGGACGTTGTCGGCGACCGGGGCGGCGATGTCGACCACGTCCGCGGCCTCCGGACCTGTGGCCAGCTTCTCCATGTAGAACACCGCGGACGGGTCGAACATGGTGTGGCGCGGGCTCATCGCGATCACCGCGATGGCGTTCGGCATGCCCATGGCCGCCAGGGTGGTGCCGTCGATCGGGTCGACCGCCACGTCCCAGTCGTGCCCGCCGCCATCGCCGACGCGCTCGCCGTTGTAGAGCATGGGGGCGTTGTCCTTCTCGCCCTCGCCGATCACCACGGTGCCGTTCATGGACACGGTGCTGATCATGTGGCGCATCCCGCGCACGGCGGCGCCGTCGGCCCCGAGCTTGTCACCTTTGCCGACCCAACGGCCCGCGGCCAGTGCGGCGGTCTCGGTGACGCGGACCAGTTCCAGCGCGAGGTTGCGGTCGGGCACCGAGTGCTGCGCGGGTGGGTTACTGGGCTGCGACATGGAGGTGACACCTTCCGTCTGTGAACAGGGTGGAGTTCACGCCTTAGGGTAGTCACCTCGGGTGTTCCCTGGTCATCGCGGGTGGGCGCGTCCAACCGGGATGTAGCCGCCCCCCAGTGGCCTGCGACGGTCTACCCTGGCGGGGAGCCGGACAGGAGTGAGGGCGTGACAGTGGACAAGACGGACAAGCCCGCGCGGGTCTCCTCGCGAGGCGCGGCCACCCGCACCTCCCTACTGAAGGCGGCGACCCAGGTGTTCCGCACGGTGGGGTTCGCGAAGGCGGGTGTGAGCGAGGTCGTCTCGGTCGCGGGCGCCAGTGTGGGCAGCCTCTACCACCACTTCACCGGTAAGGCGGACCTGTACCTCGCCCTGTACGAGGAATTCCAGCAGCGACAGCAGGAACGGACCCACCAAGCGGTGCGCGACGCTCGTTCCGGCGGTGAGAGTGATCCCACACGGCTGATGAACATCGCGGCCCACGCCTACCTGCTCGGCGCCATAGAGGAGAGGGAGACCACTCGGCTGTTCTTCAGCGGCGACGGTCCTCCCGGGTTCGACTACCAACTGCGGTCGCGGCTCACCCAGTGGACCGACCGCAACGTGGCGCTGTTCCGTAAGGCCGACGAGCCGGTCGACGAGGCGTTGCTGATCGTGGTGAGCGGATCGATGCTGCTGGCCGTCGCCGAGGTGGTCAACCGCGACGACATCGACTCCCGCAAGCTCGCTGACGACATCACCGGCCTGCTCACCGAGTTGGAACCCCGCAACCGCCGCCCCGAACACCCGGAAACCTCCGTCCAGGATCCCTCTTGAGGGACCCCGGGTCGAAGGGGCTGTGGACCTGCGGCAAGCTGGACGGGTCATGAGTAAGTACAGCAGGGCCAACGCCACCTTCAAGAACTACGCCATCTCCCTCGGGGTCGTCGTCGGCATCCTTTTGGTGATGGCCTTCGTTGTCTCCACGCGTTCGGGCGAGAACATCCCCACCGTGGACTATCGCCCGGACATCGAGGTGATGCGTCAGTCCGCCGACTACGAGGTGACGGCGCCCTCGGAGGACATGCCGGACGGGTGGACCCCCACCAGTTCGCACCTGAACGTGACCGGCCCGGTGTCGTGGAGCATCGGCTTCGCCACACCGCAGGACAGTCACGCCATGTTGACCCAGAGCGATGACGACCCGGAGACGGTGATCGCCGACCGCGTCAAGGATGCGGAGCCGGTCGGTTCCGTGATGGTCGCCGACCAGGAGTGGGAGCAGTTCGAGTCCGACGACTGGGGCGCCCTCGTCCAGCGCGGCGACGACCGGACCCTGATCATCTCCGGCAGTACCTCCCTGGACGAGTTCGCCGTCCTCGCCGAGCACATGGAGACCTACCCCGTCCCCGAGAAGGACGACGAGGCCTCCGAGGAACCCGAGGAGTCCGAGGAGTCCGAGGAGTCCTGAGCGGTCAAGCGCCGCTCTCTCCCATGGCCTCTCGGTCGGACGCGCTGCGAAGTACGCAGAACTCGTTGCCCTCGGGATCGGCCAGGATCGCCCACCCCGAGCCGTCGGGCTCGCGGTGGTCGCCGACGAAGGCGGCGCCCAGCTCCAGCAGCCGTTCCACCTCCCGTTCACGGGTGGTCTCCGGGCGCAGGCACAGATGGATCCGGTTCTTGCTCTCCTTGGACTCGGGCACCTGGTTGAAGTGCAGCACCGGGCCCTCCGCCAACAGCACTTCGGTCTCCGCGTCACCCGGTTCGCTCTCCGGATGCACGGGACGGCCGGTCACCGCGCTCCAGAACCGGGCCATTTCATAGGCGTCCGCACAGTCGATCGCCACGTTCTGCACTATCGAAACCATGGGCGTGAGTATCGTGCACCCGTGCACCGGACACAAAGGGTTTACGTGCCCCTGGGCGGTCGTCGGTGAGTTGTCCACAGGCGGGAGGGGCAGGGGTGGCGCCCGCCCGGCGAAGTGGTGTCTCCTTGTTATCGGGGGAGCCCGGGCTTTCCCCGACTTCGTGCTGCCCACCCCCCGCTCGCGAAACGGGCCCCGAGCAACCTCGGAGGTTCCTCGGGGCCCGCTCGTCACGCAGGTCGTACTCGCACCTCGCGCTACTCGGCGCGCAGGTCGCGGCGCAGTTCCTTGGGCAGCGAGAAGGTGAGCTTCTCCTCGGCGGTGGTCACCGGGGTGACGGAGCCGTACCCGTGCGCGGAGAGCTTCTCGAGAAGCTCGCGCACCAGGATGTCGGGGACGGACGCACCACTGGTCACACCCACGGTGGTGACGCCCTCCAGCCAGGCCTCTTCCATGAGGGTGGCGTTGTCGATGAGGTAGGAGGCGTTCGCGCCGGCGTCGAGGGCGACCTCGACCAGGCGGACGGAGTTGGACGAGTTGTCCGAACCCACCACGATGACCAGCTCGCACTCGGGCGCCATGGCCTTCACGGCGTCCTGGCGGTTGGAGGTGGCGTAGCAGATGTCGTCGCTGGGCGGAGCCAGCAGGTTCGGGAACTTCTTGCGCAGAGCGTCCACGGTCTGGTTGGTCTCGTCCACCGAGAGGGTGGTCTGGGACAGCCAGGACACGTTGTTCGGGTCGCGGACCTGGACCTTGTCGACCTCGTCCGGGCTCTCCACGATCTGGATGTGCTCGGGGGCCTGGCCGCTGGTGCCTTCGACCTCCTCGTGGCCGATGTGCCCGATGAGGACGATGTCGCGGTCCTCGGAGGCGAATCGCTGCGCTTCCTTGTGGACCTTGGTCACCAGCGGGCACGTGGCGTCGATGGTCTTGAGCTGACGCTTCTCGGCCTGCTCGTGAACGGCGGGCGATACACCGTGGGCGGAGAAAACGACGATGGCGCCCTCGGGCACCTCCTCGGTCTCCTCGACGAAGATCGCGCCGCGCTCCTCCAAGGTGCGTACGACGTGCGTGTTGTGCACGATCTGCTTACGTACGTAGATCGGGGAGCCGTACTGTTCGAGGGCTTTCTCGACGGTGATGACCGCTCGGTCGACACCGGCGCAGTAGCCCCGGGGGTTGGCCAGGAGCACACGACGTTGGTTCGTGGCAGTCGTCATCGCAGTCATGGGATACATCCTAGGTGCGATCGTGGGATGTGGAAGTGGGTGTGGGATACGGCACCGAAGCGGACATGGCTATCGTGGAGGCCACGACCAGGTGACGTCACCGCAACAGAACGTACCCGGTCGGGCCGCGACGTGGCGAAATCGTTCACTTCCGGCCCGCTTATGGTGATCCTCCCTCATCTATCCTGGTTCACCATCGCATCAGTTCATGAGGCGGTTCGCCCTCAACTCGGCCTTGCCTGGTTTGCTGGACGCGCGCCGCCGGCCCAACGCCGAGAGCATCAGGAGCCCCCGTCCTATGTCGAACCCGACCATCGTCACGAAGCTGACCTCCCTGTTCAAGGGCATCTTCGGGCGTAAGGACCCGGTCGTCACGACCGTTCCGGAACAGCCGGAGAAGAAGGACGAAGCCCCCGCGTCCACGACCGAGGCGCAGGAGAGCGCCGAGGTGGAGACCACCCACGAGGCTCCCCAGGAGCAGGAGAAGGCCGCTGAGGAGGCCGACACCACGGAGAACACCGAGGTCGAGGCCGAGAGGAAGCCCGCCGAGCCCGCTGAGCCCACCAAGCCCGCCGAGCCCGCGGAGAAGAAGCCGGAGCCGGTCGCCGAGGCGACCCCGGAGACCCCCGCCCCGGCCGCCACCGACGCGGACGTGGACTCCACCGAGCCCACCGACGCCGCCGAGGCCGCGAAGCTGGTCGAGGAGTCCAGCGGTGAGCCCGGAATCCCCGCCACCGTGGACCTCTCCGAGGACGGTTCCGCTCTGGCCGAGGAGCTCACCGCCGCCGAGGCGCACACCACCGTCGCCAGCGACGAGGTCCTGGAGAAGGTCCGCAAGGGCAACGCCCCGGCCGTCGAGGACCTGGCCGTCCCGACCTACGACGAGCTCACCCTGCCGTCCATCCGGGCCCGCCTGCGTAAGCTCACCATCGAGCAGGTGCGCGACCTGCGCGCCTACGAGGTGGCCCACCAGGGACGCCCGGAGTTCATCAAGATGTACGACAACCGCATCGCCAAGCTCGAAGCCGAAACCGGGGCCTGAGTACCGTTTCGCGGACCAGGGGGCGAGGGGCCGACGGCCCCTCGCCCCCTGCGTGTCCGGGGGAGGGTCGATCGCCCCGAGCCCCTGCCGTGGTCGCTTTTCCGTCGACCGGAAGGGTTGACACCTTTTTGATAGTGAGTGTTAACTATCAATCATGACGGCAGGGCGGAGACCACGGGTCGGTATCGAGCAGCGTCGTGAGCAGATCCTCGCGGCGGCGTTGAAGGAGTTCAGTCACAAGGGGCTGCACGGTGGCTCGACCGTGACCATCGCCAAGGACGTCGAGATCTCGCACCCCAACCTCTTCCGGATCTACTCCACGAAGAAGGAACTCTTCGTCGCGGTCCTGGAGAGGACCTTCGCGGACATCGAGCGGGAGATGCTCGTTCCGGGGGAGAAGGCCGAGGACGAACCGTTGCGGACGATGGCGGACGGCTGGGGTGTGCTGATGGAGCGCCGCGAGGTGATGCTCATCCTGCTCCAGGGTTACGCGGCCGCCAACGACCCCGACATCCGCGACGTGATGCACGAGTGGACGCGGGACGTCTTCGAGCGCTTCGAGGCGCTGCCGAAGGTCGACACCGACCAGGCCCACGAGTTCTTCGCCGACGGAATGCTGTACATGGTGGCCGCCTCGATGGGGCTGCCCGGCCGGGCCGAGACCGACGAGTGGGCCGACCGCTTCCTGGCCTCCGGGAGCTGAGCTTCCCATGGGCGGGGGAGGCCCGCCTTTTTTCGCCTATTGATAGTGATCACTCACTACCTGAAAACGCCGACCACCCCTCGCCGAGGAACACGCCTCGGCGCCGACCGGAAGAGGACCCTCGAAGATGAACTCACCCACCGTGCTCGTGACCGGAGCCACCGGCACCGTCGGATCGGCGCTGATCCCCGAACTCCAGGCGCGCGGCGCCACGGTCCGCGCCATGACCCGCGACCCTCGACGGGCAGTGCCCGGCGTCGAGAACGTCGTCGCCGACCTGAAGGACCCCGCATCGGTCGCCGCCGCGCTCGAAGGCGTCGACACGGCCTTCCTCAACAGCCCCTCCGAGGAGGGCGCCGCCGCCCTCCAGATCCGGTTCGCCGACCTGGCCCACGAGAGCGGGGTGCGCCGCCTCGTGCTGCTCTCGCAGTACGCCGCGCGCACCGACTCACCGGTGCGGTTCCTGCGCTGGCACGCCGAGGTCGAGGAACACGTGCGGCGGCTCGGCATGGACCACACGGTGCTGCGCCCCAACCTCTACCTCCAGGCCCTGACCGGCTTCGCCGCGACCATCGCGCAGGGATGGTTCGCCGCGCCCATCGGTGGCGCCGCCGTGAGCGCGATCGACACCCGCGACATCTCCGCTTCCGCCGCCGAGGTGTTGACCGGCGAAGGGCACACCGGCCGGATCTACACCCTGACCGGTCCCAGGGCCGTGACCCACGACGAGATCGCCCGGGCGCTGTCGACGGCCACCGGACGGGAGATCACCTTCCAGGAGGCGACCGCCGAACAGTTCTCCGAAGCGCTCGCCGGTGTGCTCCCCCCGTGGCAGCTGGCGGGCCTCGTCGAGGACTACGCCCACTACGCCAGGGGAGAGGCCGCCGAGGTGCACGGCGCCGTCGCCGAGCTGACCGGACGCCCCGCGCGCGACGTCACCGACTTCGCCCGCGAACACGCCGACGCGTTCGGTGGGGCCTGACCACCGGAGCGGACACCCCGCCCACCACCCGGTTCCCCATTCCGACACCCTCTGAAGGAACGTGAGGACGTCCCTGGCGGTTCACGGGGACCAAGGCCGTGCGTTCTCGGAGCCCATGGGAACTCCTGACCGGATTGACCACGTTGCGCTCCGAGGCCTTCCCCCTCGACGCCGAACAGGGCGAGGGGCTGTGCCTCGTGCTCACGATCGGAATCGGCGACCTGGCCCGGCTGGGAACGTCGATCTCCGGTCGGAGGTTCACCCGGGCGCGTCGGGCCCGCGCGGTCGCGCGTTTCCTATCCTTCTTCGCGACCTCCGCCCTGCGTCGGCGCTCCCGCTCCGATGACCGGGCCGCGCCGAACCGGTGACGCCCGGCCCACGGTCACCGTCGAATCGGGAACTGTCGCCACCCTGGCCTAGGCTCTGGACCCATGGGTATGGAGAGTTCCGCGGAGTCACCGCAGCCGGTCCGGGCCGTGCTTCAGGCGGTCGGTGGTTGGGTCGACCGGTTGGGCGCGATCTGGGTCGAGGGCCAGGTCGCCGAACTCAACTCGCGTGGGCGGATGAGCTATCTGACCCTGCGCGACCCGGTCGCCAACGCCTCGGTCCGGGTCATCTGTGAGACGGGTGTGCTGCGCCGTCAGGATCCACCACCAGGCCCCGGCGACCGCGTGGTCGTCCATGCCAAACCCGACTTCTACCAGCTCAGGGGCACGTTCTCACTGCGTGCCCGGGAGATCCGGCACGTCGGTATCGGCGAACTGCTGGCCCGACTCGAACAGCTGCGCCGCACCCTCACCTCCGAGGGCCTGTTCGCCCCCGAACGCAAACGCCCCCTGCCGTTCCTGCCCAACACGGTCGGTCTGATCTGTGGCCGCGACTCGGCGGCCGAGCGCGACGTCCTGGAGAACGGGCGCCGTCGTTGGCCCGCGGTGCGTTTCGAGGTGCGCCCGGTGGCCGTGCAGGGCGACCGCGCCACCCGCGAGGTCATCGACGCCCTGCGCGACCTGGACGCGCGACCCGAGGTCGACGTCATCGTCATCGCCCGCGGTGGCGGCTCCATGGAGGACCTGCTGCCCTTCTCCGACGAGGCGCTGGTGCGAGCCGTGGCCGCGGCGGGCACCCCGGTGGTCAGCGCGATCGGGCACGAACAGGACACCCCGCTGCTGGACTACGTCGCCGACGTGCGCGCCTCCACCCCCACCGACGCCGCCAAGAAGGCCATCCCGGACGTGGGGGAGCAGCTGGAGATCATCCGGCAGCTGCGCGACCGCGGTCGCCGGGTGATCGGCGGTGGTTTGGAACGCGAACTCACCTGGCTGGCGGGGATCCGGGCCCGTCCGGTGCTGGCCGACCCGGTGCGCGAGACCGAACGTCTCACGGACCAGGTCCTGGAACTGCGCGATCGGGCGCGGCGCAGCCTGACGATCTCGCTGGACCGGGCCCAGGAGGCCTTGGGTCACACCGAGGCGCGCCTGCACGCGCTGTCCCCGGCCACCACCTTGGCCCGCGGGTACGCGATCGTGCAGCGCGAGGACGGTTCGGTGGTGCGTTCGGCGACCGAACCCGAGCTGGGCGAGAAGCTGCGATTGCGCTTCGCCGAGGACGGTCTGACCGCCACCGTGGACGAGGTGGACACCGACCCCGCGACCGGTCCGGAGCCGGGTCCGGAGGAGCCCCCGGAGCCGGAGGAGTCCTCGGAGCCGGAAGAGCCCCCGAGGTCGGAGGAGTCTCCGGAATCGGAGGAGGCTTCGGAGTCGGAAGAACCGGCCGAGGAGGCGGCCACGGGAAAGGCCCCCGCCAAGAAGCCCGCGGCCCGCAAGAGCCCCGCTGAGAAGGCCACCACCACCAAGAAGACCGGCGGTGCCGGTAAGGGCGCCAGAACGAAGGGCGCCGGCTCGAAGTCCTCCGGGGCGAAGACGAAGTCCACCGGCGCAAAGAGCACCGCGAAGAAGACCACGACCGACGACACCCAGGGGGAACAGGCATGACCGAGACCAACGAGGCCCCGGAGCCGAGCTACGAGGAGAGCCGGGAGGAGCTGAACGACGTCGTGCGAAAACTGGAGTCGGGCGGCCTGACCCTCCAGGAGTCCCTCGCCCTCTGGGAGCGTGGGGAGAAGCTGGCGCGGATCTGCGAGCGTTGGTTGGAGGGCGCCCGCGCCAAGCTGGCCGCCGCCATGGACGAGCGTCGCGAGGACGCGCCGGCGGACCCCGACACCCCGTTCTGACCGGTCCCGGGCTCCGGGTTCCGGTCAGTTGCGTCCGTTGAGCTCGTCGCCCAGGGTGCGGAGGTTTCCGGGCAGGCCCCGGAAGACCGCGATGACCAGCACGAGCGCGGTACCCAGGAACAGCCAGGGGGCGATCTCGGCGAGCCGGGCGGCCAGGCCCAGGATGAGCACCCGCACGAAGCCCTCGTTGCCGGCGGCGAGCACGCTCTCGGCGCAGACCACCGCGATGAAGTAGGCGATCGGCGGGCTCACCGACAGTGAGAGCAGGTCGACCGGGCGGACCAGGGCGGCGGTGGCCAGGCAGGCGAGCGTGAAGATGATGCCTGGGACGGCGGGGATGGAGGTCAGGTTCGCGATCATCGTTCCGGCGAAGCTGCTCAGGACGATGACCAGGACCGCGCCGCGTCCGGTCAGCCGGGGCGATCGAACGGTTCCGGAGGAGGTGGTCCGACCGGTGGCACCGCGTTCGGCGCTGGATCGCACCGTTCCGGTCCGCCCGTTGGTGGTGTTCTTGGTGGTCGTGGGTCGGCTGCGTGTCTTGGACGCGCTCGAAACGTTCCGGCCACGACCGTTGGACCGCACGAAATACGGAGCCTGTCCCGGCTCCGGACCGTCCGACTTGCGTGGGGGCATGGTCGTGCGCCTCCCAAGTTTGTTACTCACAGTGTTTAGTGTGTCACTTCTAGTAAGGCTTCGTGGGTCTTTCACGGGATCGTGTCGTCATTTCGGCCACTTGCCCGTTCCGGGACGATCGTGCCTTCCACCCCTTGGACGCCGAGATCACCCCACCTGGTTCGGGCCGATTCCGGAGACTCGGGTGGTTCGTCACCCTCCGTGTCCGAACCTCTTGCTCCCGGTTTGGGTCATGCCCATCTATTCGTTGTTCGCACACCGAATACCGTCGAGCTTGCGAGGGTTCGCGCCGGACGCTCCACAGATGTCCGAGTCGTTGGCGCCCGGCCCGTACTTTCGACCGATTCCGCACCTCGACCGGCCCGCACTTCGATCAGCCCACACTTCGATCAGCCCGCGCCTCGACCGGCCCGCGCCTTGACCGGCCCGCGCCTTGACCGGCCCGCGCCTCGATCGGCCCGTATCTCAACCGGTCCCGTTCGTCCCGACCCCGTCGAGCCCGCCCTCGCTCAGTTCCGGTGAGGACACCCCGCGCGGGCGCTCCTCCACCCCGGACGGTCGGTCCAGCTCACCGTCGACCAAGCCCAGCTCCCCGAAGCGCCGCGCGGTCACCAGCACCCGGCTCTCCAGGGAACCCACCGTCTGGTTGTAGGCGGTCACTGTCCGGGTCAGCGCCCGACCCAGCCCCTCCACGTGCCCGCCCAGTGTCGACAAGCGACCGTGCAGCTGCTTGCCCAGGTCGAACACCTCGCGCGCGTTCTCGCTCAACGCCTCCTGTTGCCAGGCGTACTGCGCGGTCCGCAACAGCGAGATGAGCGTGGTCGGTGTCGCGATGTGCACGCGGCGGGCCATGGCGTCCTCCAACAACCCGGAGTCGCGTTCCAGCGCCGGTGCCAGGAACGCCTCGCCGGGGATGAAGAGCACCACGAACTCCGGTGACGGGGTGAACGACGCCCAGTACGACTTCGCGGCCAACTGGTCCACGTGGGTGCGCAGGTGCTTGGCGTGCGCGTGCAGCCGCTCCTCCGCGCTCGGCCCCTCGCCCACCTCCACGGCGTCCAGGTAGGCGGCCAGCGGCACCTTGGAGTCCACGACGATGTTCTTGCCGCCGGCCAGCCGCACCACCATGTCGGGGCGGTGCGCGCCCGCCACGGCCTGTTCCTGGAAGTCGCAGTGCGCGTCCATCCCCGCCAGCTCCGCCACCCGGCGCAGTTGCAGTTCGCCCCAACGGCCGCGCGCCTCGGGTCGACGCAACGCGGTCACCAGGGACTGGGTCTGGTCGCGCAGGCGTTCGGAACCCTCCCGCACGAGGTCCACCTGCTTGGCGAGTTCGGCGTGCGCCGCGGCCCGCCCGGAGTCCACCTCGCGCAGCTGCGTTTCCACGCGGTTCAGGGTCTGGGTGAGCGGTTCGACCATCCGTTCCACCGCCCGGCGACGCTCGTCCAGGTCACCGCCCGCCTCGGCGTTGACCGCGCGCAGCCGCCCCTCGGCCAGTTCCATGAATCGTTGATTGGTCTGGTCCAGCGCCTGCGCCGACATCGCCCGGAACCGGTCGGCGAGCTGTTCCTCCACGTAGGTGGCGCGTTCCTCCGCCGATCGGGCGTCGGCCCGGGCCTGGGCGTCCCGACCACGGGCGAGGGCCCATCCGACCGCGACGCCGATGGCGATGCCGATGAGGAGCATGAGTACGAGTGCGAAGCCGTCCATGGTGCCCCATGTTCCCGCAGAGGCGGTGGGGACGGGGGCGATGACGGACGTTTTCCTCGGGTTGTTGGACCGCCCTGGAACTTTCGGCGACTCCCATCGGCACCGGGGATCGACGGCCCGGCATCGTCACGCGAGGGTGCGCCCGTCGAGGGCGGCCGGGTGGGCCGGCCCCCGACGGGCGCATCGTGGGTGAGCCCCGCTCAGTTCCGGTTCCCTCGGCACGACTCCAGGGCGGTGCGCCACTCCCGCAGTGAGCGCCAGAACGCCTCCGGTGGTTCCTCGGGGGTGAGCAGCCACATGCGCTCCCAGGAGGGGGAGGCACGCCCACAGATCTGGGTGCGGGATTCATAAGGCGGATCGCCGGCCACCGGAAACCACAGGTACTCCAACGGTTCCATGAGGGCCATCAGGCGTTCCTCCAGGCCGCGGTCGGGCCGGACCTTGACGAGCATCCAGGGCCGGTAGCGGCGCAGGATCTCCAGTCCACCGGCCACCACTTCGGGTTCGCTCCCGGCGGTGTCGATCTTCACCACGGTGGGAAGACTGCCCGCCGTCTCGTTCCACCGGGCCAGTGTGGTGGCCCCGACGGTCAGGTGGTGCAGGCCGGGGCGGACGTTGTGCACGACCTGATGACACATGTCGTTGTGCAACGCCCGCTGGAGTCGGGCCGTGCCGTTGTGGTTGCTCAGGGCCAGTTCGACCACGCTGAAACCGAGATGGGCCGCCGACGACACCGAGCGCGCCGCCGCGGCGAGCTCGGGTGTGGGCTCGAAGGCGAATACGGGCCGGCGCGAACGCGCGGCGGCGAGCATCGCGTACACGCCCACCCCCGCCCCCACGTCCAGGACCGCGCCCGGTCCGGTGTGGTCCAGGATCGCCATGAAGCAGGAGAGGCTGTCGGGCTCGTGCCAGGACAGCCCCTGGGCGGCCAACCTGCGGGGGACCGTCAGGTCACCCGGCAGTTGGAGTTCGACCCGGTCCGGGCCCAGGGCCCGTGTGTCGCTCTCGGTGCGAGGGAGCGTGAGGGTGAGGTGGCGGCGGCGCGGCGGGACACGGGCGGGGTCCAGGCCACCGAGTCGTCTGGGCAGGTGGACGCGGATCCGGCGGGTGGCGAAACGCACGATCGGGTATCGGCGCACGAGTGCGCGCAGTTGGTCGTGGACCACAGTGTCCTCTTCCCCCAAAGAATGGTGCCGTGGGCGTCGCCGGTCACCCCGCCGTCCGATCTGTGTACTTGTTCGGACGTCTCCGTCTCCCCGTCCGAGGTGCCCGGCTTCGCACCTCGAACCTACTCTGAGTAGCGATGTCGGTGCACTGGGTTTTCATGAAAGTTCTCGGTCCTCGCCCACCCGTCGGGACGCATACACTCTGAGCTTGTGAGTCTGTCTATCGGGATCGTCGGCCTGCCCAACGTCGGCAAGTCCACCCTTTTCAACGCCCTGACCAAAAACGACGCTCTGGCCGCGAACTATCCGTTCGCGACCATCGAGCCCAACGTCGGGGTCGTGGGTGTTCCCGATGCCCGGCTCGGAAAGCTGGCCGAGATCTTCGGTTCCGCGAAGATCCTTCCGGCGACGGTGGACTTCGTGGACATCGCGGGCATCGTCCGCGGCGCCTCCACCGGTGAGGGCCTGGGTAACAAGTTCCTCGCCAACATCCGCGAGAGCGACGCGATCTGCCAGGTCATCCGGGCCTTCGAGGACGCCGACGTCACCCACGTCGACGGTGACATCGAGCCCTCCCGCGACATCGAGACCATCAACACCGAACTGATCCTCGCCGACCTCCAGACCCTGGAGAAGGCGATCCCGCGCCTGGAGAAGGACGCCAAGCGCAACGCCAAGGACAAGGGCGCCCAGGAGCTCCTCGTGGCCGCCAACGAGGCCCAGGAGATCCTGAACGAGGGCACTTCGCTGTCCCAGGCCAAGGGTGTGGACCTGGGCCGGCTGCGCGAGCTGAGCCTGCTCACCGTCAAGCCGTTCATCTACGTGTTCAACCTCGACAGCGACGAGCTCGAAGACGAGGCCCTGCGCACCAAGCTGCAGGAGCTGGTCTCCCCGGCCGAGGCGATCTTCCTCGACGCCAAGATCGAGGCGGAGCTGGCCGAGCTGGAGGAGGACGAGGCCCAGGAGCTGCTGGAGTCCCTCGGCCAGACCGAGTCGGGCCTGGCCCAGCTCGTCCGCGTCGGCTTCGCCACGCTCGGGCTTCAGACGTACCTGACCGCGGGTCCCAAGGAGGCGCGCGCCTGGACGATCAGGAAGGGCGCGACGGCCCCCCAGGCGGCCGGTGTCATCCACACCGACTTCGAACGCGGCTTCATCAAGGCCGAGACCGTGTCCTTCGACGACCTCGTCGAGAACGGCGACATGGCCGCGGCCCGCGCCGCGGGCAAGGTCCGTATGGAGGGCAAGGAATACGTGATGTCGGACGGCGACGTTGTGGAGTTCCGTTTCAACGTCTGATCCGATGCGAGGGCGGTCCGGGGAGTCCTGGGCCGCCCTTCGTGACACCTGGCGACGCTCGCTCTGGGTCACACCCGAGTCGGGGCCGCGTCACCGCGGCCCGGCCAAGCTTTTCGTGAAGGAGAAGACCTACTGTGCCGGTCCCACTGAGTATTCTCGACCTTGTCTCCATCTCCGAGGGGTCGACGGCCCGCGAGGGCATCGCGGCGTCGATGTCGGCGGCGCGTGTGGCCGACCGGCTCGGCTATACGCGACTCTGGTTCGCGGAGCACCACAACACCATGAACCTCGCCGCCAGCGCCACGGCGTTGCTCATCGACCAGGCCGCCACGGTGACCGAGCGGATCCGCGTGGGATCGGGCGGCGTCATGTTCCCCAACCACGCCCCGCTCATGGTGGCCGAACAGTACGGCACGCTGGCCAACATCCACGGTGACCGTATCGACCTCGGTCTGGGCCGGGCGCCGGGCACCGACATGATGACGGCCCAGGCGCTGAGCCGTTCCTCGGCCGAACCGCAGGCGTTCGCGGAGAACATCTTCGACCTCCAGGGCTGGTTCGGCAGCGAAGGCACGAGCCGGAGCGCGCCGATCGCCTCGGCGGTGTCCCAGGGCACCGAGGTCCCGATCTGGGTCCTCGGCTCGACCGTCAACGGTGCTTCCATCGCCGGTCAGCTCGGGCTGCCGTTCTCCGTCGCCTCGCACTTCGCGCCCGACCAGCTCGACGACGCGATCAAGGTCTACCGGAGCAGCTTCACCGCCGACGCTCCGACGGCGCAGATCGACAAGCCCTACGTCATGGCCGGAATCAACGTGATGGTGGCCGACAGCGACGCCGAGGCCGAGCGCGAGTACACCACCCTGATCCAGATGTTCGGCGACATCTCGACCGGCCGGCGTCGCAAGCTCCAGCCGCCGATCGACCCGGCCCAGGCGCGGGGCGGGGACAACCCGATGCTCAGCATCAAGGCCGTGGGCGGCCCGCGGACCGCCGTGCGTCAGCTGACCGAGTTCGTCGAGCGCACGGGCGCCGATGAGCTCATCACCGTCACCTACGCCTACGACCCGGCCGTCCGTGAACGCTCACTCCAGCTGCTGGCCGAGAACTGGTTCTGACCCCGCTTCTCGTCCTCACCGGGGATCCGGTCGACGGCGCGGCCCGGGGTCAGTTGCTCACCCCGATGGCCTTGCCGATGGTCGCGTCGTCCTCCAGGACCCGGAGCATGTACGCGGCGAGGTCGGCCCGGGTGATCGTGCCACCGAGCCGGCCCTGGTCCGCCACCTCCAACGCACGCCACGCACCCGTGGGCCGCTTGTCGGTGAGTCCCGTCGGTCGGACCACGGTCCAGTCCAGCCCCGAAGTCCGGACGGCCGCCTCCTGCTCGTTGTGGTCGGCCAGGGGTTTGGCGAGCAGGAGCCGGGTGATCAGACCGATCGGGCCGGGGAGTTGTGAAGTGGAGTCGCCCGCGCCCAGGGAGGACTGAACGAGGAGGCGGCGCACCCCGGCCTCCTCCATCGCCTTGATCACGCTCTTGGTGACCGCGGTGCGCTGATGGGGCACTCCCTTCGCGCCGCCCACGGTCACCACGACGGCGTCGGCTTCGGTGACCGCTTCCGCGGCCACGGTGGGATCCGTGGCGTCGCCGGTGATCACGCGGCCCGCGCCTGCGGCGTCGGCGGCGCGCGAGACGATCGTGACGTCGTGTCCCGCCTCGCGCGCGAGGGCGGCCAGTCGCGCGCCGGTGCCCTGAGAACCGCCGACCAAAGTGATCTTCACGGAGTCCTCGTTCGTCGTTCGTGGATGTCGTAGGAACTCTAGTCCCGGGGCGACGTCGTGGAGTTCCGCTTCAAGGTCTCGAATCCACTCGACGGACGAGCACCCACGAGAGGTCCTCCACGGGCCCGTGGCGGAGTCATGAGCGTGAGCTTCCTCTTCGGACGCGTATGTCGTTCATGCATACGGCCGATACGTCGACGATCCGCCCCTGGAAACCGCGGTTCTCCAGGTCGGTGGTCGCGTGGTCCTCCGCCTGCATTCGCGCGAGCGTCTCCGCGTCGACCGGGTCGGGCTCGTCGATGACGACTTCGGATCGGAACTGGTAGCCGGCGAGTTCGGGACCGTACAGGAAGGTTCCCTCACGGCTGAAGGTCGCACTGAACAACCCATGATCGCTCTGCTCGGCCAACAACCGGGTGCGTTGTTGCGATGTCAGATCAGTGAACCTGCCTCGAACGGTCACTCGATAGGTTCGTTCCATCAGTTCGTCTCTCTCCGTGTCGCCAGGTCGAATATGTCGACGACCTCATTGATCGTTTCCTCCGCTGAGGTCGGCAGTGTTCCCGCGTCGATACGGGCCGCGGAGGCGTCGAGCGTCGTGCGGAGCACGTATGCCATGAACCACGGGTCGAAGGGGCGCATTTCGTCGCGGTTCTGACCGTCCTCGAACAGTCCGATCAGGCCGCGGAACGACTCTTCCATTCGGGAGGTGAACCGGGCGGTGTCGAACCGGCTCTGGAACCCGACCACGGCGATCAGCGCTCCCGTCTGGACCGGGTGCTCCGCGCAGAAGCTCAGGTAGCCGCGAATGTAGTCCCGGAGCCGCTCGGAACTCGGGGAGGGGCCGGACAACAGCGCGTCGAGTGTCGGCCCGATCGTCGAGGTGGCGCTCAACGCCACCGCTTCGGCCAGTTCCGCCTTGTCGGCGAAGTTGCTGTGGAATGCTCCCCTGCTGTACCCGGCGTGCTCGGCCACAGTGTGGAGCGAGGTGTCGGAGACACCGAACCGGGCGAAGAGCTCGGTCGCGGAGTCGACCAACCGCCGTCGCGTCTCCTCGCGGCTCTCATCGCGCGACAGTCGTGTCCGAGCACCCTGGGTCTGACTCGTCATGGCCACGAGCATACCAGTATGTATCTGGATCCTGTTGGGTATCTGGATCGGCGCAGCGGCGGATTCGGTGAACTGGTGGAGCGAGGGCCGGTTCCACGCCGTGCCCGCCACGGAGGCTGTTCGGCTCCGGAACCCGTGGAGCCCATGGCCGAGCGCGGATGGGGCGAGCACGTAGGAGACCGGTGGGCATCGCCACACCGGCACCGTCGCCTGGACGCGATATCATGGACGGGCCTGAAAGATCTTGGCTGGTGTGGTTATTCCAGCCCTCACTCTCTTGAGATGCAGTCGTACCCGACGGTGCGAACCCGAGGCGCCCGATACCTCTTACCCAAGGGGCGGCGCCACCGTCTGCATCGATGGCGTCGTCGTCCCTGAAAAGGAACCGACGTTGAGCAAGAAGAGCATCTTTCTCTCCCAGATCATCATGACCTTCATCATGGCCTCGACGATGTCGGGCCTCCTGGGCATGATCTTCTCCGGTGGCCCGTCCATGGAGTGGCTGGTCACCTGGCCCAAGCAGTTCATCATCGCCTGGCCCATCGCCTTCGCCCTGACCATGGTCGCCTGGCCCGCGTCGATGGCGCTCACCGGCTTCATCCTTCGCCCCCGTGGCGAGCAGGCGGCTGCCGTTTCCGAGGCGAACTGATCCGCTGAGGCCGCGCCTCAGCGGGCGACCGGCGGGGTCAGGTACAGGCGGCCGTGTTCGTCGATGCGCATGAGCGCCTGTGAGGGATTGTGCGCGATCTCCCACAGGTGCCCGTCCGGGTCGGCCACGTAACCCGAATGGCCGCCCCATTCCTTGGACTCCGGGGCGCGCACGGCGGTGGCCCCCGCCGCGACCCACGCGGCGAACACCTGGTCGACCTCGGATACGGAGTCCAGGTTCATCGCCAGGGTGACCCCGCGGAAGCCCTCGCCGGCGGCGGGCCGCCCGGTGTCCGCCGCCAGGGCGTCCCACCCGTACAGGGCCAGGGCCGTTCCGGTGGTGGGCAGGAACACGATGCCGCCCAGGTCGTGTCGGCGCTCGAAGCCCACGGCCACGTAGAAGTCCGCGGCGGCGGCGACGTCGTGCACGCCCAGGGTGACGAGACTGAGTCGTTGGTCCATGGCGGGCACACTACGCGGGAGTGGCCGTCACAGGTCGTGGCGCTCGCGGTGGGCGGCCGACTCGATGGTGTCCGGACCGGCTTGCGCGAGGCCGGACTTCAGGGCTCGGCGGTAACCGATGACGGAGACGACCAGCGCGGCGACGCCCAGGACGGTGAGCGAGGGCACCTCGACGCCCATCCCGATGGCGGTCGCGAAGAGGCCGGCACACAGCAGCGCGCCCGCCCACCACCAGCGCGGACCGCCCAGAGCGATCCCTCCGTAGACGGCCGCCCCGATGATGGTCCCGACGACGAGGAGGACGCCCAGGCCGATGAGACCGATGATCACGGGGATCAGCGAGTCCGGGGGTTCGGCGTCGGGATGGAAGTACAGCGGGAGTCCGACGGCCGCGACGCACACGACGCCCAGGACGAGCGCCGTGGTGGCCGCCAGGGTGAGCTTCGCGGTCGTATCGAGGGAATCCTCGTACCGATCCAGGGTCGCCGACCACGAGGCCCACATGATCCAACCCACGGAGGTCAGAAGTACGCCCGACCCGAGCGGGACGAGGAACACGGGGCCTCCGAGGCCGCCGGTGAGCAGTTCGATCACGATGCCGATCGGAACGCCCGGGAACAGGAACGCCAACCCCACCAGCGCGGCGTAGCCGAACACCCGCGTCGCCCGTCGGGCCGGGTGTTCGTTCTTTCGGTTCTTGCGGAATTCGCGCCGTAATCGGCGAAGTCGTTGGTCCATGGCGTGCACACTACGCCGAGGTGCCGACGCCGGCCCGGGTGTGGGTGCGGGGGCGGGCGAGCAGGCCCAGCACGATGAGGGTCTGCGCGACGATGTAGGTGCTCATCACCCAGAACCCGCCCAAGGGCACCGCGTCCCATCCTGGCGCGAACGCGCGCAGGGCGATCAGGGCGTCCGAAATCAGGAACAGCGCGCCGCCGGCCGCCACCCACGGGCCCAGCCCGGTGGAGAGCACCGCCATCAGCCCCAGCACGAGGCCGTACAACAGCACCGGGACCAAGAGACCGCCGGCGTGCGGGGCGCACGCCCACACCAGGAGCGCCACGAACCCGATGTAGGGCGCCAGCAGCCACCTGCGCCGGGTCAGCACGCTGTCGGACCGGTAGGGCCAGAACGCCGCCACGTACACCACTTGCGCGATGAGGAAGAACCCCACCATCAGCAGGAACGCGAGGTCGCCCGAGGCGAACGCCGGGGCGGTGTCGCCGAGCCAGGAGAACACCAGCGCGACCATCGCCAGGATGATCAGTCGGCCGCGCGGTCGCCCGGTGGCGCCGGCGAGCACCAACAGCAGGGCGGGCATGAGGAACACCTGCGTCGGTCGATCCCAGGCCGCTATCCCGAGCAGTTGGATCACCAGGTGCGCCACCGCGAGTACGGCGAAGAGGATCAGGAGGACGCGGGGAAGTGTGCGACTGGGGATCATCCGGACATCTTAGGGGTGATGCAGGTCACTGAGGTGTGAATGTCCCCTTTTCGAACGGGTTCGCCGGAGGTCCCCGCGGCCCGGTCGGCCCCGAATCGATGCCGGGATCGGTGCCCGCAAGCCACATCTTGCTCTCCAGCGGGTGACTAATCCCTTTACGGTCTGGCCAGAAATGCGCCCGTCGACACCTCTTCACAGAGGTTTCTGTGGAGAATTGTCGTACTCTAGGCCCTTTGGGTGGTTTTCCCTTGGGGTGCAATGTGCCCTCGATGGGGAAACGCGGGCCCTTCCTGGGCGCTCCCAACCCGCACAATGCCTCACTATAGGGATGGGGTAGACAAGTGCATGACCGAAGCGTCGGCGACAACGTCGGCGCGTAACCGTGTTCAGGAGGCGGGGATGGCCAAGGTGCGTGACCGGGCCGACGACGACCACGATCTCGACGCCCCGCGCACCCGCACTCCACGCGCGGGCGCGGGCGGTCGCTGGTGGGTCGGTGTGGGGCGCGTCCTGCTGTGGGCGTTCATCATCGTCGTCGTCTTCAACGGCATCTGGTTCCCCATCCGCAACGGGTTCTCCCTCCCCATCTCCTCGGCCTCCGAACCCGAGACCTCCGAGTCCGCGGCCTTCCCCGAGACCTCCGCCGCCGCGTTCGCCCTGCGCTTCGCCGGCACCTACCTCGATACCTCCGACCCCGAGGCCCGCCAGAGCGCCCTGGCCGCGTTCGTCCCCGAAGACGAGACCGGCGGCCTCGCCCTTCCCGCCGACAGCCTCACCGGCGACAACCTCACCGTCGTCGCCGTCGACGTCCTGGACGACCACAACGCCCGCGTGGTGGTGCGCGCCGACGTCAACGGCGAACCCATGGGCCTGGAGGTGCCCGTCTACAGCGACGGCGACGCCCTGGTGCTCTCCGGACCTCCCGCGCTCATGGCCGCCCCCGCCCAGGCGGAACTGCCGCAGGGGCAGTCCTACGACACCGACGAACAGGCCGCCGAACAGCTCACCGACACCCTCTCCGGCTTCTTCGAGGTCTACGCGGAGGAAGCCGGGCACCTCGACCGGTACGTGGAACCCGGCGCCACGATCGCCCCACTTCCGGCGAACACCCTGGAATTCGCCGAACTGACCGATATCACCGTGCCATCTCAGTCCTCGACCGAGGATGATGACGTACGTCAGGTATCGGCCACCGTGTCCTGGTCCCTTCCCGCCGCCGAACCGGCGGAGGGCGCCGCGGGGACCGGGACGATGGCACAGAACTACCTGGTCACGGTCGTCAACTCGGGCAACGAGTGGTACGTGCGTGACATCCAGGGCGCCCCGCATTCGTTCGGCGGATGACGGGGCCCGTAGGCAAGGAGACGAGAAGGACCATGCGCACACCAGTAACGACACCGGAGGGAGACGCCTGACATGCTCCCCCTGCTGTCCTCCACCGCCGACGCCATGACGGCCCTCGGCGGTACGGACCTTCTCCACCTGGCGGCCGAGACCCCCACCGAGAACGCCCCCGACACCGGCGGCCTCGCGGAGTTCCTGCGCGGGTTCTTCGGTCCGCTCTTCCTCGTCATCGTGTCCATCGTCGCGATCTTCTTCCTGTTCACCAGGGAGATCACCCGGTTCGCGCAGTTCATGATCCTGGCGATCTTCATCGGGATCGTCTTCTACGTCCCCGGCATCATCGAGGTCATCGCGGTGGCCATCGCCCGAGCGATGGGCGTACCGACGGAATAGGCGAGGGAGGCCGGAAACGTGGATCTGCCCACATACACCAACATCTGGCGTATCGAAAAGCGGCTGTACAAGCTCTACGATTTCCGGCTGCCCATGCCGCTTCCGGTCGGTACCTTCGGTGTCGCCCTGGGCGTCTTCGCGCTCTGGGTGGTGCTGCTGACCCTGCTGCGGGCCCCGTTCGACTTCGGTAACGGCTGGCACCTGGTGCTGTGGGTCGTCCCGCCCGGGGTGATCACCGTGCTCGCGACCCGGCCGGTGATCGAGGGCAAACGCCTCACCGAACTGCTCATCTCGCAGACGCGCTTCCTCGCCGAGGCGCGTGTGTACACCCGGATGGCCCCGGAGTACGAACCGGCGCAGGTCCGGGTCGCGGTGCGCGTGTGGCACCGGGACCCGGCCGCCGGTCCACTGCCCCTGGCCCGCGGTGGCCGCCGCGGGCGCGTGGAGGAGGAGACGGCGCTCGCCGAACACGAGGCCTCCGTCGAGGAGGCCCCGGTTCCCGAGGTCTCAGAGAAGGAACTGGCCCTGCGCGCCGCTCGGGAGGCCGCCCCGCCACTGCGCGGGGTGCCCACCCCCGAACCCGCTGCCGAACCGGAGCCCGAACCCGACGACGCCGTCGAGTACACCCCGGCCCGCAAGGTCCCGGTCACCGTCGGGGCCACGGCGGAGGCTCCCGACCGGGAGGAGGCGCCCATGGCCATGACCACCACGCGGCCCCCCGGTCAGGACGAGGGCGAGGAGAATCGTCCGCGTCGCGGCGTGGGCCGCCGGGTGCTCGGATACTTCGGGTTCGGCCTGTCCGCGAACGACGACGGCACCCCGCCGCCCCGTGAGGATCACCGCGCGCTCTCACACGCCGGTGGGGAGGAAGAGGACGACGTCGACTTCGGCGAACCCCTCTACGTCTCCGAGGAGGACGAGCAGCGCGACCGCGACGAGTGGTTCGCCCAGCTGAAGGCCTCCTCGGGTGAGACTCCCGTGGGGCTGACCTCCAAGAGCGCCTACGCCCCCAGCGACACCGGGGCGATGAGCAGCGCCGAACTCGGCGAGGCCGTACGCCGAGAGCCGGAACCGGAGTCCTCGCTCGATTCCGTGCCCTCGCGCCGCCTGCGCGGGCGCGTGCAGGGGATTCAGGTGGCCCGGGACCTGGACGCCCGCCGTGAACGTGAGGGCGAGCCCACCGACGTCACCGCGCACACCGAGGTGAGCGACGCACCCGAGCGCGCCCGCGAGAGGGTGCGCCCGCCGGCGGAGTCGCAGAAGGCCCGTGGTCGGGCACTGCCCGTCACCGACGACGAGAAGGTTCAGAAGAAGGAGGCCGAGCGGCCGCGCCGCAAGGAGCGCCCGCACGCCTCCCCCTGGGAGCTGGAGAAGCCGGAACGCCGGGGCGAGTACCCGGACCTGTCGGACTACGCGGCCCGATACGCCGAGGCGACCGGTCGCCCTTCGGCGGCCCGCAACGTCGCACCGGCCCCCTGGCTGCCCCCCGCCTCGGGCACTCCGAAGAAGACCGAGGAGCAGCGCCGGGCCGACGTCGAGGTCGAAGAGACCGAGACGGACGCGCCGGTGGAGAAGGTCGAGACCGAGACCGAGGCGCCCGCGGCCGTAACCGAGGCGCCCGCAGCCGTAACCGAGGCCCCCGCGGCCGTAACCGAGGCGCCCGCTCAGAAGGCCGCGACGGAGGCGCCCGCTCAGCAGGCCGAGACCGACGCCTCCTGGGAGGATCACGGAACCCCGGACCGGGTCGGCCGTACGGAAGCCGGTCCCCAGGTCTCGCACGCGGCGCGACCCCGCCCGCAGGTTCCCGAACTGGACCACGGCACCGGCGAGCAGGACAACCACATGTCCGTGCTCGACCGGCACCTGATCAAGGCCGACACCCCCGCGCCGCCGCGGCCCAAGTTCGCCGACGCGATCCCCGTGGAAGAGCGACCGGTCGAGCCCACCGACTCTTCCGAATGGTTCGACGACGGCAAGCGCCGCCACCCGGACCAGCCGAAGGTCGGCGACAAGGACAACCCGGTGATCCCCGTCAGCGAGCTCCGTGAGGAGCGCCGTAAGCAGGAACGCGAAGAGGAAGAGGAGCGGCGGACCGCGGAGGAGGCCGCCGAGGCCGAGGCCGTCAAGCCCGCCACCCAGCTGGACCACGGCACCGGGGAACTCGTCAGCTTCGTCGAGGTCCGTGCGGAACCCAAGCCCAGGCCCAGGCCCAGGCCCAAGGCGAAGCGCCCCGAACCCAAGCCCGAACCCCGAGCCAAGCCGCAGCCCGAACCCGAGCCGGCCCGCCCCACCGAGGCGGAGCTCGCCGAGGCGGAGGAGGCCGCGCTGCGGGCGCGGCGCCGCGACAAGGAGGCGGAGCGGCCCGGCGAGGACCTCCCGACCGAGAAACAGGCCGAGAAGCAGGCCGAAGAACCCGCGGAGAAGCAGGCCGAGGAACAGACCGATGCCGCTCACGACCCCCACGACCCCCACGACGGGGTGTTCCACCGGGTGGCGCACAACGCGCGACGCATCGGGCAGCTCTTCGGCCAGCCGACCCCCGGCGAGGAACCCGAACCGCCCGAGCACCACCCCGCCACCACCGAACCCGAACCCGAACCGGCCAAGCCGGGCCTGGAACTCGACCACGGAACCGGTGAACAGGACCGCCTGACCGAGCCCGCCCCGGCCACCGAGGAACCGGCGACGGACTCCGGTGGAACCCGCGGCTGGCGCCGGCTCGCCAAGGTCGTCACGGGCGGCGGCACCCCGGTCCGATCGGACCTGCCCACCGCCGACATCGAACGGTTGCGCGCCCCGCTGGCGGAACCGCGTTCCCTGGTGGTGCTGGGCTGCACCGGCGGTGCCGGGCAGACGGTGACGGCGCTGATGGTCGGCCACACCCTCGCGGTGCACCGCGACGATCGGGTGGTGGCGGTCGACGTCAATCCCGGCGCCAACGGTCTGTCCCGCCGGGTGGGCGCCCAGGCCCCGGAGACGCTCACCGCGCTGCTGGCCAACGCCGACGCGATCGACGAGTACGAGCACATGCGCTCCTACGCCGGCCGCGCCCGCACGGGTCTGGAGGTCGTGCAGACCCTCGACGACCCGTACGTGCAGACCCTGGACGATCGTGACTACGGTCAGCTCACCGACCTGCTGGGTTCGTTCTACGGCATCACCCTGCTGGACCCGGCCGCCACCGGGGTGGCCCGTGCGCTCCCGGTCGCCGACGGGCTCGTCCTGGTCGCCCCGGCCAGCGCCGACGCGGAGAGGGCGGTGTCCATGACGTTCGAGTGGTTGGACGGCAATGGATACGCGGCCCTGCGCGCCAACTCGGTCCTGGTGGTCAACGGGGTGAGCAAGCGCAGCCTGCCGGACGTCGACGCCGCCGAACGGGTGGCCCGCGGTCGCTGCCGCGCGATCGTGCGCATCCCGTGGGACGACCACCTGGGCGCGTCCTACACGAAGATCGACGTGGGGGCGTTGAAACCGGCCACCAAGCGCGCCCACGGGGCGTTGGCCGGGGTCCTGGTCAACACGCTGGAACCGGTCGGGCAGTCCTGAGGTCGACGAACGTGTGAGGCCCGCCCCGTTCAGGGGCGGGCCTCACAGGTTTCGTTCGTAGCCGTGTCGGCGTCTCCAGCGCCGGGTCGGCCGGGGTTCGCCCGTGACGGAGCGGCGTTCGAGATGGTGCGTCGCAAGACGGTGGAAAGCCCGCATAGCGGTTCCTCTATGGTCCGCTATGGGCTTTTCGCCACTACGGCGAGGTGCCGTGCCGAACTCCTGGACGGGGTGAACCTTGGCCGACGTCGCACTAACGTCCGGCCGGGGTGGTGTCCGCGGCGCCGAGGAACTCGGGTCGTGCCGTACCCGCGCTGAACGGCTTGGTGCAGGCGTTGTCCACGCTGTTGAACACGATGAACACGTTGGACCGTGGGAAGGGCGTGATGTTGCCGCCGGACCCGTGCATGCAGTTGGAGTCGAACACGGTGACGTCGCCCGCGGCGCCGGTGAGGACGTCGATGCCGTGCCGTTCGGCCAGCATGGACAGTGATTCCTGGTCCGGGGTGCCCACGTGTTGGCTCTTGAGCGATGCCTTGTAGTGGTGGTCCGGTGTCTCTCCCACGCACGAGACGAACGTCTTGTGCGAGCCCGGCATGATCATCAGGGCACCGTTGTGGGTGTAGTTGTCGGTGAGAGCCACCGAGAAGCTGACGGCGCGCATCCGTGGCATGCCGTCCTCGGCGTGCCAGGTCTCGAAGTCCGAGTGCCAATAGAACGAGCCGCCCCCGAAGCCGGGTTTGTAGTTGACGCGGCTCTGGTGCACGTACACGTCGGTTCCGAGGATCTGACGGGCGCGATCGACCAGTCGGGGATCGTTGACCAGGTCGGAGAAGACCCCGCTGATCTTGTGCACCTCGAACACGGACCGCACCTCGTCGGAGGCGGGTTCCACGACGACGCGCTCGTCCTCGCGCAGCTTCGGGTCGCCTGCGAGACGGCGTAGTTCGGCCCGGTAGGTCTCCACCTCGTCGGTGGTGACCATGGACGGGACCTGGGTGTATCCGCGCTTCTCGTAGCCGCTCAGTTCGTCGGGTCCGAAGGGTCCATCATCCCCACCACGCCAGGCGACGGGGTCGCGACGGTAGAGCAGGGAGGGTTCGGATGCCTTACGGGTCGGGTAGTCGTCCGCGGTCGGAAGATCCATCTGCAGAGTCATGACCGTTCCCCTCGATGAGGGGAGCTCCTCTCCGTTCGGGTTCTCCGTACGACTCGTGAACTTAACAAATTCACATGGTGGGGACGAGTGGTGCATTCGTGCGCGCTTGTTTACCATGCGGTCATCTGGGTATTACTGCCATACTATATGGGCGAAAAGCGAAAACCCGGAGGTTATTTCTTCGGGTTTTTCGGGCGTTGTGGCGAGGTATGTCCCGGCTTACCTGCGTTGTGTCGCCCGGGTGGTCGACCGGCCTCCTGAAGATCATCTTCCCAGGTCGTCCGGTTATGGAGCTTTGGTTGCGTCCCCCACCGCGCCGAGAGCCGGGTTTTCATGTGACCTATTTCACAAGGATTCGGTGTGCCATATGGTCCAAAGAATTCACCCCCGGGGGACTGGCGTTAAAGGCTGGATTACTCCACAGTAGGGTCGTCCTGTTCACCTCGACCCGCTCTTGAGGAGAATCACTTGTCCCCCTACCCCCGCGCGCTCTCGCGCGCCTTCGCGGCGATCTCCGCGCTCACCCTCGCGGTGGTGCTCGGCTGGTCCGCCCCCGCCGCCGCGGACCACACGATGCCCCCCGCCATCCCCGGCGAGGCGGAAGCCCGGACCCAGCTGGACTCGCTCACCGTCGCCGCCAAGGGACCCCAGGACGGCTACGACCGAAGCCTCTTCCCGCACTGGAACGTGGTGGACAGCCCCTGCACCGCTCGCCAGGTCGTGCTCCAGCGCGACGGCCACGACGTCGTGACCGACGACAGCTGCCAGCCCACCGCCGGCAGCTGGTGGAGCGCCTTCGACGACGAATGGGTCTACGACGTCCCCGGTGACATCAGCGTCGACCACATGGTCCCGCTGAGCGAGGCCTGGAAGACCGGTGCCGCCGACTGGTCGACCTCCCAGCGCGCCGACTTCGCCAACGACGTCGACACGTCCCAGCTGTGGCTGGCCACCCCCTCCAGCAACGGCTCCAAGGGCGACAAGGACCCCTCGGAGTGGATGCCGGACAACTCCGCCGTCCACTGTGACTACGTCAAGTCCTGGATCAACGTGAAGCACGAGTACGACCTCACGATCACCTCGGACGAGGAGTCGACCCTGGGAAGCACCCTCGACAGCGCCTGCTAGAGAGCCTGCCGGGACTGTTCTGGAAGGTCGGGGTCGTGCGTTTCGGATGACGCGCGGCCCCGTCCGCTTCTACGGCCCGTCCTCGATGCTTCACTATGAGAGGCGGCACTCTCCGCCGTAAGCGACCAGAAGGGCAGGGCGATCGCGCGATGACCGGTACCAGGGGGACTCGTGGGGCGACCCGTCTCGCGGTCCGCTACTTCGACGACCGTGTCCTGCTCAGCGATAACGAGGCCTGGGCCTATTTCCGGCTGCCCACGGTCTCCTACGAATTCACCACCCCCGAGGACCGCCAGGCCCTCGCCACCAACATCACCATCGCCCTCGCCGCCATCCGGATGAACGACGCCGAGGTGCACCTGCGGGTCGCCCACCGCACCTACCCGGCCGCCCAGTGGGCCACCGAACTCGACGGCACCGCCGACAGCGGCCCCGGCTGGTACGACTACCTCGACGAGATGTACCGGCACGTGTGGGCCAAGGACTTCTGGACCAAGGAGGTCTACCTCGGCGTGCGCCTCGGGCAGCGCAACTCCGGTGTGGGGATGGGCCTCTTCTCCCAGGTCTTCGGCGCCTACCAGCGCACCGAGCAGGCCCTGGGCATCAACGACGACGCCATCGACGACAAGGAACTCGCCCGCTGGACCGACCAGGCCGAACGCCTGGGCCGCGCCCTGGCCGCCAGTTCCCTGCACGCCCGCCACTCCACCGCCGACGAGATCGCCTGGCTCATCCGGCACGCCGTCAGCGGCACCGCCGAGGAGATCCAGCCGTCGGCGGCGGGCCGCCGCACCTGGGGGCGCGGCGAGATCGAGGCGCTCGTCGACGGCGTGGTCCACAACGGCCGCTCCGCGCTGCGCCTGGAGCAGCCCGCCGGCTCCACCCACGTGGCGTTCCTGTCCTTCACCCGTTTCCCCGACCTCATGCCCTTCCCCGACGGGGAGCCCTGGCTGCACCACGCCGACGCGCTGCCCTTCCCCGTCGAGCTGTCCCTGCGCATGAAGCTCGTCCCGCCGGCGAAGGCGTCCAAGGACGTGGGCCGCAAGCTCGCGCACGCGCGTGACATGGACGCGCACATCCGTGAGGCCGGGGTGGAGGCGCCCATCGCCCTGGCCGAGCAGATCGACGCCGCCCGCATGCTCGAACACGGCATCACCAAGGAACGCCTGCCGTTCGTGTACGGCTGGCACCGCCTCATGGTGTCCGCGCCCACCGAACGTCTCCTCGTGCAGCAGGTGGAGGCCGTCGTGGAGCACTACCGCGACATCGGCATCGACGTCATCAACTCCACCGGCGACCAGTTCTCCCTGTTCAACGAGTCCCTGCCGGGGGACCGCATCCGCCTGAACGCCTACGCCCAGCGCCAGCCGCTGCGCACCATCGCCGGCGGCATGCCCACCGCCACGGTCGACGTCGGCGACCGGGTGGACGGCACCGGCGGCGGCTGGATCGGTCCCTACGTCGGCGAGACCACCGGCCGGACGCGTTCCATCGTCCACTTCGACCCCATGGTCGCCGCCGCCCGCAACCGGCCCACCGCCATCGCCATCACCGGCGAACCCGGTGGCGGCAAGACCACCCTGGCGCTGCTGATGATCTACCAGCTCGCGCTGCGCGGGGTCACCGTCGCCGCCATCGACCCCAAGGGCGACGCCGAGTCACTCGTGGAGTTGCTCAAGACCCGTGGTCGCAAGGCCAGGATCATGTCGCTGGGTTCGGCCCAGCCCGGCCTGCTCGACCCCTTCGCGTTCGGCGACGACCTCGCCGCGAAGAAGACCATGGCCACCGAGACGCTGCGCCTGCTCCTGCCCCGCATGAGCGAGGAACGCGAGTCCGCGATGATCCAGGCCGTGGCGACCGTCGCCAACCAGCCACAGCCGTCCCTGGCCAAGGTCGTCGACCACCTCACGGCCTCCGAGGACGCCGCCTCCCGCAACCTGGGCGCGGTGCTCGGCTCCATGTCGGAGATGCGCCTGGCCTCCCTGTGCTTCGACCCCCAGGGCGAGGCGCGCATCGACACCGAGGGCTGGACCACCGTGTTCACCCTGGGCGGCCTCACCCTGCCCGACTCCGGTGTCCACCGCGACGACTACTCCTACGAGCAGCGCCTGTCCGTGGCCCTGCTGTACCTGGTGTCGCAGTTCGCCCGCCGCCTCATGAACGGTCTGGACCGTCGCCTGCCCAAGGCGATCTTCCTGGACGAGGCGTGGGCGGTCACCTCCACCCCCGAGGGCGCCAAACTCGTCCCGGAGGTGTCCCGCATGGGCCGCTCCCGCAACACCGCGCTCATCCTCGTCTCCCAGAACGCCGGTGACATGCTCAACGAACAGGTCACCAACTGCCTGTCGTCGGTGTTCGCGTTCCGCTCCAGCGAGGCGCACGAGGTCGCCAGCGTCATGGACCTGCTCGGTGTGGACACCAACGAGGACCACATGGCGGCGCTGCGCAACCTCGGCAACGGCGAGTGCCTCTTCCGCGACCTCGACGGCCGCACCGGCCGCATCGCCGTCGACCTCGTCTCGGAGTCGCTGTTGCGCTGGCTGGACACCAACCCCACCCGCGAACGGCCACTGGTGTCCGCAAACGGCCGCGAGGAGTAGGGCGCCCCGGTGGTGGGGACCTATAGGGGGAGCCCTCCCCCCCACCACTCACAAGGGACCGCCCATGAGTGAGGACGTCAGCCGGCCCCGCCCCGTAGTCGACACCGCCCTGACCGAGGACGCCCGCGAGGACGCCTACCGATGGGCCATCACCGCCCCGCACCGTTCCGTCGCGCGGACCGAGGAACTCCTGCGTTCCAAACGCCTGCGCGAGGCCTGGGCCCAACTCTTCTGGGTGGGGCTCACCCTCGCCCTCTCCCTGGGACTGGCCGGCGGCTTCCTGGGCATGGTCATCGCCACCATCAGCCTGGTCGCCTACGTCACCGCTCTGGGGCTGCGCCCCGACGCGGCCCGCTGGGTACAGGTCACCGGCTGCCTCCTGGGCGCGGGAGCCTTGACCATCACACCCCTGTGGCTGTTCGGCCTCATCGCCGCCGTTCCGCCCGTCCTCACCTCGGGGGCGTTGTTCGTGGTGCTCGCGAGCACCGTCACCGCCGACGTGCTGACCTCCGGTCGAAGACGGGAACCACCGGCCGACCATCGGGACCGGGTACTGCTGCCGGGTGACATCAGCGCCGCCGATCACGGGCTGCTGGTGGACGTGCAGCACACCATCGACCGGGTCGTCGACGCCCGGGTGGAACTCGCCGGGGCCGATACGCTCGACACCGACCGTGGACTGACCGTGCTGCGCGAACAGGAGTGGCGGATCGCCTCCCTGCTCTCCCGCCAACGGGAGCTGCGCAGGGAGTACCTCCTGCGCCGTCAACGCGCCACCACCGACCGGGTCCGAGAAGTGCTCCGGGCACAACGGGAACACCTGGTCGCCACCGAGGAGCACATCCGCGCCCGAGTCGAACAGATCGTCGAGTACGGGCATCTGGTGGAGGCCGCGGTGACGGCACACCGGGAATGGGAACAGTGCGAGGAGGCCGTCGGAGCACTCGGCGCCTACGCGGAACTGCGGGTCGAGGCGTCCTTGCTGGCGGAGGAGTCCCCGGAGGTCGCCGAACTCGCCCGGACCGCCGAGGCCGCCCGGAGGGTGCGCGACGAGAGCGCCGCCCGCGTGCACGCGTCCGCCACGGGGCTGACTGGTATCTCCGCCTGAGGGGGCGGCGCTCGTGCCCTATATCCGACCCCGTGACCGACCCCACGGCCGACCCATGGCCGACCGTGTCTGACCCCGCGACCGGACCGCGACCGAGCGGCGGCTGACCCCACGGCCGAACCACGGCCGAACCACGGCCGACCCACGACCGGACCGCGTCTGACCCCGCGACCGGACCGCGACCGACCCACGGCCGCAAACGGTCGGTGAAGCTTCGCCCGTTCCCCACCCATGGGCCGCCCGGGTCTGACACATTGTGCGGATGAATGATGAACGGGTGAGCGGCGAAGACCCTCACGCCGCCCTCCGGGAGGAGATGGCCGTGCGCGTGGCGACGGGCCGGCAGGGGTTCGGGGAGATCCTCACCGAGGTGTCCGACATGCTGGAGGAGAACGGTGGCCGTGATCCTCGGACGGAACACCCCGGCGTGCCGGCGTTGCGGGAGATGCTGGACCGGGCCTTCTCCCGACAGCTGAGGTGGCAGCGCAGATGGCCGGTGCGCACCGAGGTGGACCGGCTCGAACGCGCGGGCCAGGCCCTCGCCGCGATCGGGATCCCCTACTTCGAGGCGCTGGACTGCTGTGACGGCTGTCTCGCCGACAGCGGTGGCGAGGTCCACCTGTGGCGGCTCGCGGTCGCCCAGGACCCGCGAGCGCGCGCGGCCGTCTACTTCTTCGACACCGACATCGAACTGGCGCTCGCCGGCGAGAGCCTGTGGTTGACCTTCGATCCCGGACAGGGCCGGCTCACCCACGCGGTCGCCAAAGAGGTCCTGGAGGTGCTTCAGGCCCACGGTCTGGACGCGATGTGGACGGACGAGTCGGTCAACCGCATCCGGATCGACATGGAATGGCGGTGCCGGCGGCTCGGCCAGTCGGCGGCCCACCCCGGCCCCGACGTGGACCGGGAACCGACGATCGACGTGGTGCTGACCAGCCCCGTCGACAACTCGCTCGCCTGGTGGGGCGAGGATCGGTCCCGCTGTGTCCCGGTCCGCGAGTTCACCCGGCTGTTCCTGCCGTGGCTGCCCTCCTCCATGGCCGTCACGGTCACCAGCCTGATCACCGGCAAGAGCATGACCCTGGACCGCGACTTCGACCGCATCCGCGTGCTGGGATCCGGGCGCCGTCTGGACCGCCGCCACCTCGACGAAATCCTGGGCCGGTGGGCGGTGGACGGGTCGCTGCCGGCCCGCGACGCCCACCCCGACCCCACCGGATTCGTGGAGGTCAGCCACGACGACCCCCACCCGCTGGGCACCGGATCGCGGGCGTCTCCGGTGCCGCTGGAACTGGTCGAGGCCCGGTCGTTGCTGTACCGGACCACCCCCAGCCTCGGCGCGTTCCTGGTCTTCCGGTCGCATACGGGGGCGACGCTGCAACTGCTGTGGCAGGACGAGAACACCCTGTGGCTGGAGAACCCGGACCCGGACCGGCGGATGTCGTACGGGTGCTTCGGGAGTCTGGCGGACGCCGAGGATCTGGTGTGCCGGCTCGCGCTGGACGGGGACTCGGGCCTGCCGGAGAAGGAAGGGGTCCGCACCATCGCGTGGGACCAGGGTTGAGGTAACGCCTGTTTGGGCTTCAGGCGTTTCCGTGTGGTGGGCGGGTGGATCCCGGGTCGTCGGTGGGGCCCCGCCTCGCCCGCCCCTCCCGGCTCAACCGAGGTGGAAGAAAGCGCGGGAGGGCGCGGGCAGGAGCAGGAGCCCGCCGACGGTGAGCGTGTACAGCAGCGACAACGCGTAGATGACGATGAGGTCCGGGGTGTAGACGACCACCTCGAACATTCGTAGGGCCAGGAACACCGCGCCGCAGGCCTGGCCGATCACCACCAGTGCGAACACCGGTCGGGAGCGGGTCGGCAGTGCCAGGGCGCCGACCGTCGACAACAGGCCCCAGCCGCCGAGGAACAGGGCGCTGCCCCAGGACGGGTCGGTCGAGCCCGCCGAGCCGACGATGGTCACGACGGTGAGGACGAACAGCACCAGCGCGTTGAGGCCGAGCATGGCCATGGCGGTGAGCACGCCGGCGGGCTTGTCCGGTTCCGGGCCGGTGGGAGCCGTGGAAGGGGTGTAGCCGGTGCCTTCGATGAAGTGCTGGGCCGCACCGGTGGCCGCGCTCGCCTGCCGCCGGACCTGTTGTGGGTGTTCTGGTCGAAGGACCGGCTGGTGAGTCTGGAGTCGAGGTTGTGGCCGGGCGCCGGGGGTGGGGTGGCCGTGCGGCACCGGGGTCGGCTGTCCCCAGGCGGGCACGGGCCGGTTCCGCGCCGGGGATCCTTGAGCGGGCGTGCCCCGGGCCGGGATGCCCTGCGCCGGGCCCTGCCGCATAGGTGCGCCGTTGGACGAGGCGCCGTGCCGCGCCGGGACGCCTTGCCCGGGGGTCCCCGGCCCCGGGGTACCGGTCGCCGGGTCGCCTGTCCCCGGGCCGCTTTGACCTGAGGTGGACCATGCCGGGGCGTCCTGTCCGGGCGTGCTCGGCCTTGGAGTACCCGTCTCCGGGCCGCTCTGCCCCGAGGAGGACCATGCGGGAACGCCTTGCCCGGGCGTGCTCGGCCTCGGGACATCGGTCGCCGGGTCGCCTGTCCCCGGGCCGCTCTGCCCCGAGGAGGACCACGCCGGAACGCCCTGCCCGGGTGCCGCCCGCGCCGGCTCGTCCCGCGCGTCTCCACTCCGCTGTGAGGGGTTGGCCCCGGTACCCGAAGCACCCGGACCCCGCCCCGACCTCGACCCTTCGGCGGGCCCCGTCGCGGCCGGTCCCTTCTCGTCGGGCCCCGTCTCCACGGGTCCCACGGTCTCCGAAACCGCCGCCGACTCCACCGCCGACGCCACGGCGGACTCCACCACCGCGTCCGATTCCACCGTGGTCTCGTCCGGGAAGGGCGCCTTCCTGGTCCGCACGTCCTTCTGCGCGTTCTGCCGTTCCCGCTTCAGCAGCTCCAGGGCCTCCGCCGGGCTCGGCCGGGCCGCCACGTCCCGGGTGAGCAGCGTCGCGATGAGCGCTTGCAGGGCCGCGCCGCGCGGAGACCCCGCCGCCTCGTTCCGGCTCAGGTGCGGCGGGACCGGGGAGGTCAGCACCGCGCTGATCATCCCCGTGATGCTGTCCCGCTTGAACGGTGAACGTCCCTCCAACAGCGCGTACAGGGTCACCCCCAGGCTCCACAGGTCCGAGGCGGGAAGCGCCCGCTCGCCCTCGAACCTTTCCGGGGCCATGTACTCGGGCGAACCGATGTACACCCCCGTCTGGGTGAGCGCGGTGCTGCCGTCGACGTTGGCGATCCCGAAGTCCATCAGGACGGTCCGGTCGTCCTCGGTGAGCATGATGTTGGCGGGCTTGACGTCCCGGTGGGTCACCCCGACCGCGTGGGCGGCCTTCAGCCCGCCCAACAGCGCCCTGGCGGCCTGTTCCACCCGTTCCACCGGCATGGGGCCGTGCGCTTCGATGTGGTGGTGCAGGGAAGAGCCGCTGAGCAACTCCATGACGATCCACGGGCTCTCGTCGTGTTCGAGGACGTCGTGGACGGTGACGATGGCGTTGTGGTGGATCCGTGCGGTCGCCTGGGCTTCGCGGAGGGTGCGGGTGTGCGCCTCGGTCCGGTCCTCTTCGCTCATGCCGTCCGGCAGCAGGACCTCCTTGACCGCCACGTCCCGTTGCAGGGTGGGATCGAAGGCGTGCCAGACCGTGCCCATCCCACCCGTGCCCAGGCGTCCGCGTAGTTCGTAGCGGCCGATGGTGGTGTGCTGGGGGGTCGGCATGGGGGGAAGGTTTCCTTTCTGGCGGTGTGATGCGGTGCGGGAGGGGACGCCGTTTCAATGACCAGTCGGAACCAAAACTCCACTGTAGTCCGGTGGGGTGAAGAATGCATTGGGGACCAAGGACAGTTGACCGAAAGCGGTCAGGCGCGCGGTCCGGTGTTTCAAGCCTTTTCCAGCGCACGTAACGTGCCCGAACCTGCGCTGTCGGTCACGTGATTCATCCGGCGGCGGCCATCGAATACCTCTTCCTCACCCCTCTCGGACAAAAGCGGGAATGCCGGCCTGCCGCTCGGTTTTTTCCGCCCTCCGGGTCGTCACCGTCCGACCGAGAAGAGGTAGGGAGAAGTTCACTTGAGTTCACCCGAGTTCACTGAAGTTCGTCGATAGACACCGAATATTTCCCCTCCGCCACCGATCGAATGCCCGAGGTGGGTTCGGCCGACACACAGACCCCGGGAACGATCCCGTCCCGGGGGTCGGCAGCTCCCGACGTGAACGGTCGCGCCGACTCCGACTGCTCTTGGACGCACCTGTCCCGGGCCTCCTCTGCGGTCCACCCCCACACCAAGGAGGTCACGGGGACCAGCAGGACGAGGATCACCGTGCCCCAACGGTTGCGGGTTCCTTGTGGGTCACGCTCGTCGGGCGGCAGGAACCCTCGGGTCCACAGCAGGACGGCGACCACCGACGCGACGAGTACGTAGGGCAGCAGCCACACGGGGAACGGGAAGGTCGAATGGCCGGGGAGCATCACCATCTGGATCACGCCCACGGCGGTCGCGCCCAACAGCAGGACCCACGAAAGGCGTGGCCGGGGGAAACCGACCCGCTCCAGCGCGGCGGGGCCTTCCAGACCATCAACACGAAGACGATGCCGGCGGCGCCGGCGAGTGCCTGACCGACCGTCGACCCCAGGGCACCGAGGTACACGAAGAGCAAGGTCAGTGGGCCCAGTAGGAGCACCATCCCGGGGAAGAGGGCCGCGATGGTGACCAGGAGGACGATCGCCCCCACCGGTATCCGGAAGGGCGGGAAGCGTGGCACGTGCGGGGGTTCCGGGGGGATGTGCGGCATGGGGGATGCGCTCTCTCGTTCGGGGGATTCGCGCCGCCGTTCACCAGGCGAGCCGGGCGGCCAAGGCCAGGTCGTAGGCGGCCTCGGTGTCGTCGGGCTCCAGCTGGTACAGCCCCTCGGCGAGCTCCAGGAGCTCCCGCTCGGAGACGTCGAAGCGGACCCTCCCTTGCAGGAAGCTCCGGCTCTGGTCGATGCCGGGCAGCAGCATCACCATGCGGTCGCTGTCGGGGACCTCCAGGTACACGATGGTCGATGTGTCGATGGGCTTCGCGGGGGTGTCCAGGTTCAGCGCCGCTCGGAGCTCACCGTCGCCCAGCTCCGGCACCCGGATCCGCGTCATCTCGCAGTCCGATTCCTCGGGTTCCTCCCAGCACTCCACCACCTCGGATTCGAGTGGGACCGTGTACACCTCCAGATGAACGCCGTCCTCGCGGTGGTAGTCGACCCGGTACCGTTCGCTGTCGAGTTGCAGGTCCATCCACCAGGGGCCCCACTCCGGGTCGTCGAGGACCGTCAGCGGATGTTTCAACTCGCCGATGTCCGCCACGTCCTGGGCCACGTCGTCGGCGGTCTCCCGGGCCGCGCTCTCGTAGGAGACGGCGGTCATGGGCGCGGCGGCCACCAGCAGCGACAGGGCGGCCAGGACGACCCCGCCCCACCCGGAACCGGCCCGTTCATCCCGGCCACGCCGCGCCCGAGCCAGGGCCAGGGACTCCACCGCCACCAGGGTGAGGAGAACGGCGCCCACGAGCAGGTAGGCCCAGGGGAACCAGGGCGGTTCCTCGGAGTGCATGCTGACCGGTTCGGGGGTGTGCAGCAGACCGGCCTCGGACAGGAGCACCATCCCCGTCACCGGCAGCAGCGGCAACGCCAACGCCACGTACAGCACCAGCACGATGCCCAGGGGACGCCGCCATCCGGAACGCTTGAGCACGTACCGCGCCGCTACGGCGATGCCCGCCAACGGGATCAGCACGGAGACATAGGTGAGGACGGTTCCGAGGGTGCTTCCGGGTAAGAAGGCGAACGTCGTGATGACCCCGACGATCATGCCAATGGGCATCACCGTCACGGCGACCAGCACCGGCAGGAGTACCACCGTGGCGGCCAGTGTCAGCAGCCGCGCCCTCCAGAACGGCCCCTCCGGCGCGGGTTCCCGTGCCTCCGGTGATTCCCGCGGTTCCAGTGGTTCCGGCGAGGGGTCGAGACTCATGGTTCTCCAGGGGGTCGGGGGCGGCTCGTACGGTACTCGGTTCAGCACGGCCGTCTCGGATCCGGTACCTCGTGGGTTCGGGGACCCGTGATCTCGACCGTGCCCACCTACCGGGCCGGAGAGATGTCGAGCAGGTACGTCTCCATCACCGGGCCCTCGTCGGGTGCGTCCGTCGTCCCGCCGCCGATGGTTCCGTCCCCGGGCTCGTGGGCGTCTCGGCGCCCCGCGTGGGAGACCCGCACCTGTGCCGGCCCCTGAAACGGCGCACCCCACAGGAAGTTGGACCCTGGGGAGCCGTAGACCGCCACGAACTGGGAGCGGAAATCCAACCGCGCGGTCCCCGAGCCCTCCATCGAGGTGACGCCGTGCTCCCCGGGCACGTCGAAGAAACGAGCGGTCAGGCGCACGCGGGCCACCTCACCGGTGCAGTGGATGTAGAGGTGGTTGCCCCTCTCACTGATGATCGGGGAGATCACCTTTCGCGGAACGTCCGGGTCCAGGACCTCCTTGAAGTCCGCGACGCGGATCGTGCCGTGGACGACTGGAACGACGATGGAGTTCCGCGCGATCTCTGCCATTTCCGGCTCCTGTCACCTGGTCGGGATCTGTGATCGTCCCGCCGTCACCCGGGTGGTGATCGTCGAACGGAACGCGTCCGTGTCCGTCGGGTACGTGTCGAGTACCGCTCCGCCGGTTCCGCATGGGAACCGGAAGCGGGTGGGGACCAGGGACAGGGGTGCCGGTGCGGCCCGTGACGGCACCGAAGTGTTCTGTTCGACGCGCTGTGTGATGGTGGGGTTCCGGTGACCGGCCCCGGCGGCCGTCTGTGGTCGGCGCTCGATCCATCGGGGAGCGACACCGTGGTGCGCCTCGTCCCGGAGAGGGCTCTCGCGCGCGTTCGCGCCCGCACCACCGATCGACACGACCCGGCCACTCCCGGACGGAGCGTTCAGCGGCCGTCGAGACCCACCACGGCGACCGCCACGGGTTCGGGAGCGCTCGCGTCCGGCGCGGCTCGGTATGTCATGGCGACCGAGATCACGGACGTCGCCAGCACCGCCACGATCAGTCCCACGGCCGCCAAGACCATCCCGGAGCGGACCGTGGCCCGATACTGACCTCGCAGGACGGGCCAAGCCAGCAGAGCGGCCACAGGCAGCAGGTGCACGAGGGCGGACACCCGCCACTCCGGGCCCGCCACAGGGGGACCGGCCACCGCTCCCAGTGCCGGGGACTGGAGCGCGGCCAGGGCGACGGCGGCGACCAACAACAGCGTCACCGCCCACGGACGAGGCCACCCGACGCGACGGAGCAGGGACCCGACGAACAGCGCGCCGATCACGCCAGCCAGGACGTGGGGCGACCAGGCGGGCAGGTTCGCGGAGCCCGGGCCGGCGGGGGAGTCCAACAGGTACAGGGGGATGTGCAGGGGGAAGGCGAGCCACGTGATGGCGCTCGGCAGCAACAGCGCGATGAGCCCGAGCACGACGACACCGCCCAGGCCGGGGGCAGGGACAGGGTCGGGAGTGGGGGCCGGAGTCGGAGCGGGAGAAGCGGTGGTTCCGGGAATTTCCGGGGTCTCCGGAGTTCCCGCGGCCTCCGGGGCTTCGGGGAGGGCTTGAGGACCGGAAGCCGGGGGCGGGGTGGCGGAGGCGCGGCGGTCGCCCGGGAAGCGTCGACCTCGGGCAGGTCGCCAACTCATCCGGCGTTCGTTGTTCGGGGGCTCGGGGTCCATGGCCGGTGGCTTCTTCCTGGCGTGGGGGAGGGGACGACGGGAGCGGAACACGCGCGTGCTCCCGTTCGTCTAGACGCCCGGCCGGTGGATCCGGTTCGCCGGGTCGGGCCCGGCGAGACCAGGGACGGGTGAGGGCGGAGAGGGATGGGCGGGGCTGAGTGCCCGGCCCCGGGAAGGATCCTGGGACCGTTTCGGTCCAACGCCAATGCCGACTGTGGCTCTCACGGAAGCAGTTATGGGTACCCGGTGTCAGTCCGAAAGATTGCGCTATGTCCGCTTTCCATGACGAAAGGTGTTGTGACGCCCCTCATAGTCCGTGAACGGACAGCAAATTGTGGCCTCGCGGTTTTTGGGAGTTACGGGCGTCCGTTCAGAGTCCTTACCTGCGGAAACGTCACAGAATCAGCGATTCGTCCCCCCATGGTGGAGTGGTCCGGAGGTGTCGTGGAGAAAACGGGTCGCGTTGCAGCCAACCCCCGGCCCCGTGATGGCGCACCATGGAGGATGGGGTAAAGACATGCGGGGGCCTTGTTGTCGCGGACGGATCGCGTGCCGGGTGGCGCGTGGACGAGTGTGCGGCGTGAGGCCTTCTGGTCTGCCATCATCCCGTACGAACACACGACGCAGGAGCTCAGCAGATGACGCATCAGCACGTCCACCGGCGGGGATGGCGACGCCTCCTGATGACGTTCCTGATGCTCTGCGGGTTCATCCTCATCCCGCTGACCAGCGCCCAAGCGAACCCACTATGCCCCGGGGAGCCGGCTCCACTCCCTGAGTCCGCGGGCAGCGGATCCGACGGCCTTCTTGTTCCCCCGCAGTCTCAATCCGCGATCCAGGGCTCCCCGGACGGCCTTCCTCCTGACGCCAGTATGTACGGCCAGTACGGAACGGCCGGGCAGCAATGGCACATGATCACCGAGTCCTGCGTCGATGGAATGGCGAATGGGCCCCAGGCCACCCTCGCGAACTCCGCTTGGGACCTTTCGAAGACGATCAACCAGTCGACGATCACCGTCTACCAGGCTGCGACCTCCGACGGATTGCTCTCCAGCTTCACCGAAACGGTGGAAAGTGTCGTCGTCGCCTTGCGCGAAGGTGTTTGGCGGCCTCTGATCCCGACCATTGTCATCCTGGGTGCGATCTGGCTCGGGTGGTTCGGTCTGATCCGTAAGCGGATGACCCTGACCATCGAGTCAACGGTCTGGATGGTGGCCGCGACCGCGCTCGGCATGTGGATCCTGATCAACCCGGCTCAGGTGATGGGGTTGGGCAGCAGCCTGGTGAACTCCGGAACTCAGCTGGTGACCAGCGCCGTTGGGCAGGTTCCTTATGGCGGTGGGTCTGCGTCATGTCCAGCTGGTGCAGAGCCACCGGAGCGAGCTGATTGGGAATCTGAGGCTGACTTCCAGGTCCGACGTAACGCGGACATGATGTGGTCCAGCCTGGTGTGTCAGCCTTGGGTCGCGGGTCAGTTCGGCAGTGGCCCCTTTGCGAGTAGTGCGGTTGAAGACCATGCTGTCGACTTGATGGCGTCTCAAGGGGTAAGTCGGATTGAGCAGCAGCAGATTCGTGATGGTGAAGTTGACGCTAATACTCTGATCGCTGATAAGCAAGAAGCATATGAGTCAATTTCGGCCGACGTTGAGGAGTATTACCCGAGTGTCTACCCCCTTTACTCTGGGCAAGATCAGGGGAGTCGCCTCGGGGTTGCGACATTAGCGCTGTTCGCTTCGGTTTTTGCAGGTGGATTGATCCTGGCAGGTTCAGTCGCACTGATTGTTCTGAAAATCGGCTTCATGTTGCTCTTCATGCTCTCGCCGATATTCCTGCTCATCGGAATCCATCCAGGTTACGGACGAATGGTGTTGCTCCGATGGGTTGAGCTCATGGTGGGCTTCCTGCTAAAACAGATATTTGTGGTATTGCTGATCGCGCTTTTGGTCATGAGCTACGGCATCGTCATGTCAACGAGCCTCGGCTGGGGCTTGCAGATGATTCTGCTGGCCCTGTTCACCCTGGCGCTCTTCATCTACCGCAAGACTTTCGCTTACCTGTTCGCCTCGGTGAACGCGAACACCTTCACCTCGCGGGTCGTCAGTGATGCGGCACGTAGCCAAGCACTCGAAAACAGCGCGGTGGCTTTGCCTCCCGTCGCCTATCTCAAGGCTCAGAACTGGGGACGCCGCCGGGCGGGAATGATCGCGGGGGCAGCAGCCGGTGTTCCGGCGAACGGGACCGGAGCGCCTGGTGCCACCACCGATACCCGAGCTCCAGAGGACACCCCCGGCGAGACCGGAGAGCCCGCACGGGTGCGAGGTACCAGCGGCTATGGCCGGGTCCGTGGCAACGAAGCCGCGCCACCCCTCAACGTCAATCGACGCAACACCGCATCCACCGCAAGCACCGGAGTCGGTGGACGTCCCAGCGGTGGCAATCGCACCACTGACCAGGCCCCCAACCTCGGTGGTGGAAACGCCAACAGCGGGAACATCCCGCCCAGGCCCGCGGGCGGCTACACCGGAACCGGTGACAGTGGCTGGGCCGCGGTGTTCGGTACCGGTGGGCGGAATGACAGCCCGACCCGTAACGAGGGCGGCGGTTCCGGCAGGGGTGGAGCGTCCGGCGGGGGCTCAGGAAACTCTCGGGCCGCCGGCTCCGAGCGCCCAGAACCCAGTTCCGGGCGTGGCATCTTCGGTGGACGTGAGGACACCCCCGCGCAGGGCAACGTCGGAAACCGTGGCTCCCGGTGGGGAGCCCCTCGGGAGAAGCGTGACCGTCCCGCTCCTCAGCGGCCGTCGCGTCAGGCTCCGCCTCCCGCGAGCAGCGGGCGAGGCGACCGGGAAGGCGGCTGGCTGACCGGTTCGGACAAGCGTCGTGACGACGCCCCCATCACCCCCTTCTGGGGCGAGGGTGGAAACTCGACCCGAGACCGCAAGCGGGACGTGCCCTTCTGGCTGAACGATGACTAGGCCACCGAGTAGACGACAAGGCAACTGAAGACCATGCCCAACCCTCTCTCCGAGCGCACACAGCGGCTGGTCGTGATCGGTCTGATCACGGCTCTGGCCGGGTTCGGGATCTATTTCAGCCTCGGTGGATTCAGTGACGAAGGCGAGGATGCCGCCGGTCCACCTCGGGAGGTCGCTCCCACAGAGGAAGCGACGGGTTCTGCCGGGAGTGATCCCGGTGGACTGGCTACTGTTCCGCCGAGTCCGATCCCGACCACCGACACCGAGGACCAGGACGTCATCGGTTGGTTTCCGTTCACCGAGGCGGAGTTCCAGACCGCCGGTGCGACGGCGAAGGCCTTCGCCGAGGCCTACGGAACGATCGACTACTCCGAGTCGCCCGAGTCGTACTACGCATCGATGGAGGAGCTGGCCGCCGATGAGTACGCGGAAGTGCTATCCGATGAGAATCGTGCCGGGGCCTTCTGGGCGGAGATGAGCGAGGCGGAAGCCGTTGCTCAGGGTCGGTCCGAGGTGGAATCCATTCGCACCTTCGGTTCGGACTCCATCACCTTCGTGGTCACGGCCCAGTCCATCACCGAGACCGGGGAAGCCGAGTTCGATGAGGATCTGGGAGAGTTCGCCGTCACCGTGACCAAGGAAGGCGGCTCGTGGGAGGTCTTCGACTTCCAGCCCGCCGATGCCGGTCAGTTCGGGGAGGAGTAGCCACGTGCTCTGGCAGCGTCAACCCCCGGCCTCGGATTCGGGTGGCTCATGCCTGACCCGCATAGGGCTGATCGCGGCGATCGGTGTCGCCGGACTCGTCTTTCTGACGCTGATGGTGATTCCCGCGATCACCAGCAACAATGCCGGTACCTTGCTCGCCTCCGGGGTGGTCTGCGGCCCCAACGCCGACGCGGATCAACCGGACAGCAGCGAATACGCCATGGACTCCATCCCGGAGAACTATCTGGAGGCCTACCAGGACGTGGGTGAGGATCGAGGGATCCCGTGGAACGTCCTCGCCGGGGTGGGTCAGGTCGAGTCGCACCACGGACGGTGGGATGGACCAGGGATCACCGAGGGCCATAACGACTGGGGGGCCGCCGGTCCGATGCAGTTCGGGTCCTTGGATGGCTCCGCCGCCGGGAACAGTTGGGGTGGTGAGCCGATCCAGCCCGTGGCGGAGCGTCCGGAACAGGGATACGGAGTGGACGGGAACGATGACGGCATCGTCAACGTGTACGACCCCGCCGACGCGATCCCCGCCGCTGCCGACTACCTCATCGCCCACGGGATAGAGGATGACGTGCGGCAGGCCATCTACGGCTATAACCATGCCTGGTGGTACGTGGACGATGTATTGGAGTGGGCCGACCGCTATGCGGAAGGTGACTTCAACTCCACCGATTCCATTCGCACGGCGGTGCTCTGCCAAGTGGACCAAGATGGTGCACCGATCGGAAGCGCCCCGGATGACCTGACCCAGGCCGTCGTCGATTGGGCTCTTGACCAGCGAGGAAAGCCGTATGTCTGGGGTGGCACCGGGCCGAACGGCTTCGACTGCTCCGGGTTGACCATGAAGGCCTACGAGAGCATCGGGGTGACCGTTCCTCGGGTTTCCCAGGACCAGTGGAACTTCGGCCCAGAAGTGCCGATAGGTGAAGAACAGCCAGGTGACCTGGTCTTCTTCAATGTCACGCGAGCAGGAGAACCGCCAGGTCCCGGTCACATGGCAATGGTCGTCGGCGATGGTCTGATGGTCGAGGCCTGGTGCACCAACTGTGGACCGATCGCGGTCCGCGAGTACGATGACCCCAATCGTGCGGACATCGTGGGTTTCACCCGTCCGCTTGAGCACCCCGAAGTGAAGGCCCAGCTGGAAGCGCAGGCTTAACCTTGTCGGATACGAAGACCGAAGAAGAACCAAGGAGCAAGGAGCCGGCGAAGAAGGGGCTGCATGGCTGGAAGGCAGCCACGGCAGTCTTCGGCTGTGGCACGCTGGCTGCTTTTGGTGTCTTCGGGGTGATCGTTGGTGTTCTGAGCATGTTCCTCAACGTTGCTTCGTCGGGCTTGTCCTCTGCTGAGGGAGAAGAGCAGAACGGTCAGATCGTCGTTCCAGAACAAACTATAAAGCCGCGTGACAGCCTGGATACAGGTGCGCTTGACCTTTGCGGGGGTACTATCCCCCAAGCTGAGGTTAGCGCGACCAGGGCGGATCCCGGGGATGCATACGAAGACCCTGGCGAAGGGGAAGTTCCACGTGTTGTGGTCGATCATTGTATTTGGAACGTAATTCCGGCTGGTGGTGTGGGATCGCCGTGGGAACTTGATTTCTCCTATGCGGCTTTTGTTACTGGTGATGAGACTGCGGAATCCAGTGAAGAAGCCGTACAAGACTACGAGGAGAGGGTTTCGCAAGCTGACAGCCTTGGACTCGAAGCAGGATCATCAGGGGAAGCAGGCGTGGCTGACGATTCGCAGTTCTTCCATGGCCTGACAGGGGTTGGAACGACGGCGTATGTGGTGATTCTGCGTTCTGGGGACACCGTCTATGAGATGAACTTCGAGTCGAACACTGATTTTCCTAGCGGTGACCTGATCCCTGCTGAGGAATTTGAGTATGAACGGGATTCCTTGCTGGAATACATCGAAATTCGACTAGGCGTGGTTGGCCCGGGCTGATAGGACGTCACCGAGTGGGGTTGGGCTAGGCGATGCCGGCCATGAAGTGGTGGCGGCACAGGGTCGTGTACGACTCGATACCGCCGATGTGGACCTGTTCGCCCCTGTACACCATCACCCCGTCGACCACCCGCGCGTTATGCGTGGCGCGGTTGCCGCACCAGCAACGCGCATAGACCGGCAGGACCTCTATCTTGTCGGCGAGCTCCACGAGGCGCTTCGAGCCCGGGAACAGCTGCCCCTGGAAGTCCGTGAGGATCCCGTAGCAGTAGACGTCGATCCCCATGCCGTCGACCACGCCCGCCAACTGGCCGACCTGCTTGTACGACAGGAACTGGGCCTCGTCGCAGATGACGTAGGGCACCTTGCGGTCGGCGACGTCGTCGTACAGGTCCAGCACGTCCCCGACCTCGATCGCGGCGGACTTCAAACCCAGCCGGGACGAGATGATCCCGGCGCCGGCCCGGTCCTGCTTCGTGTAGAGGACGCCTTCTCCGCCCCGGGAGTGGTGCTCCTGGAGAGCCATGGTGCTCTTGCCCGAGTTCATCGAACCGGTGAAGTATTTCAGCTCCGCCATGCTTCTTCCTCGGTCGGGGCACTGGGCAGGGGTGCGGCCCGGAGCGTCACCGAGGCCAGAGGTGAACATACCAGCGGCGGGACCCGCTTATCGCACCCGCTCGGACGCTGTCACCCCTCTATGCGCACGGCGCATCATGCGTCTTACCGATCGTCATGCGTCTCGCGCATCGCGTGGTTGGGCGCTCTTGCGTCAGGCGGGTAGCCGACGAGGCCGAAAAGTTGTCCGAGTTGTGGTGGAGCGCACCTGTGACACGAGTGTCGGGTGATGGGTTCATCACGCATTCGTCTTCGGCTCGTCGTACCTTCGTGGGGTGGCGTTCGCTGCTGAGGAGGGGGACCATCGGCCCTGGGTCGCATGGGTGTACTTCGGTAAGCGAGAGGCACTTAGGCGCGCGAACAAGCGCTTCGATATATTTGGGTGCACCTTGTCCTATTTCAAGGTCTCAACGTTGAGGGGGATGTGACATTGCGGCGTGACCAGGTCACACAATTGGTGGAGAGCCGATGGTTCTCGAACACGATGTTCGTCGTGATTCTGGGAAATGCCGTGATATTGGGATGGGCCACTTATGGGGGTGCAGCCCTTCCGTATCTCCGCATCGCGGAACGGGTCATCATCGGGGTGTTCGTCATCGAGATGGCCCTGAAGCTCTACGCCTGGCGGGGCAAGTTCTGGAAGGACTCCTGGAACTGGTTCGACTTCGGGGTGGTCGTCATCTCGCTCATCCCGGCGGTCGGACCGTTCGCGGTGCTGCGGATCCTCCGGGTGCTGCGGATCCTGCGACTCATCACCGCGGTCCCGCAGATGCGGCAGATCATAGGAGCACTCTTCAAAGCGGTCCCCGGCATGGGCACGGTGATCGGGCTGCTGTTCATCGTCATCTACGTGTCGGCGATCCTCGGCCAGCAGATGTTCGGCGAGGACGTGCCGGAGTTCTTCGGTGACCTCGGCACCACGCTGTACACGATGTTCCTGCTCATGACCACGGAGAACTGGCCGGACGTCTCGGACGCGGTGTTGGAGCAACATCCCTACGCGTGGATCTTCTTCGTCCTGTACATCGTGCTCACGGCGTTCATCATGCTGAACCTGGTGATCGGTGTGATCGTCACCGCGATGGAGCAGGAGTACAGCGAGGGCCGTTGGGAAGAGGACCAGGAGCTCGAACTGGTCCAGCACAATCAGGTGATGTTGAAGCTTGAGGAGCTCACTGCCCAGGTGCAGGACCTACAAGGCAGGATTCAGGCACAGGACCGGGCCCCTCACGCTGATCACTCCGTACCCCCGGCCGCTCCCTCTGCAAACGGTACCCACGGAGTTCCCCCTTTGTCCTCAGCGGAGGGTCCCGGTCCTGAGACCGAATCCCGGGAAGTTGATTAGTCCCCATCGCAAATCACATATCCCGGGAAAGGGAGGGTAGACGGGGACCCACCGGGGAAAACGAGTAGTGAAACCCCCGGCGGGCCGTCCCCACCCTCAATCAGAATTATGTAGGACGGAGGCCGGGCCTCGCGACGGTTTCGAGCACTCTCTTCGAGATTTTCGCGGCGGTGGACGCCCTTACAGGGGCGAACCCGACAATTCTACGGTCACGGATTTAATACGCTCCGCACTGAACCTCCGGAAGCCCTGTCCGTTGAGGTGGCAGTGACCGAATCCCCCTCCCGGCGACCCATCAGGCCCTCAGCCCCGAGGTAGGACGAACACCCCTCGGCCGTGTACCGGGCGCACGAGACCCTGATCGGCGAGGAAGTTGGTCACCTTCACGATGGTGCCTCTGGCAACCCCGAACTCCTGGCGCAGTTGGCTGAGTGAGGGGATGGCTCGACCGGCGGGGTACTGTCCCGCGTCGATTCGAGCGACGAGGATCGCGGCCAGCTGTACCCATACGGGGTCCATGGCTTCGTCGTCGATCTCAGAGTCCGGCCTGTAGCCGCTCGGCAAGTCCATAGAACGAGCATGGTTGAGGGGGGTTCACGGGTATCTTTTGGGGACGTCTGAGGATAACCATGTAACAGTGAGGGAAAGACAGGTAGAGTAAAGGCTCCGTGATGTACGGAACCCCGGCGACGTGCTGGAACACGCCCCGGGGCCATGGCCGACCTGAAACAGACAGGACGACAATGAAGATCCTAGTGGCCCTAATCGTGGCCCTGCTTGCCCTACTCGCCATGCTCGTGCGGCTCTCTCGCCCCTCGCGAGGCCTGCACGCCGCCTCCTACGGCTACGCCCACCAGCTCACCTCGGAGATCCGCCGCCGCTCCCGTCGGGTGCGGCGCTACGCCAGGAATCTGCCCGAGGCGACCGTGAGGGTGTGCTGCGCATGAACATCAACGTTCCCGACAGCTCCACGACCTCCGTGACCGCCGAGTCCTCCCCGGCTTCGCAGCCCAGGACCTCCCCGCACTCCAGTGCCACGCGGTCCGATGAGTTGGTCGCCGGGATCGGCCGGCTCCTCGAACACCCCGGGCGACCGGCGCACGCAGTGTGGACGTTGGCCCGGGCCGATCGTCTCTTCGCCGAACTCGACCGACGGATCCGTTCCGGTGAGCCCCTGCCGTCGGCCTGGCTGGCCTCGATGGTGCGACCGCCCGTTCCGCCGGCCGCGCGGGGGATCGCCTACGACTACGCCACCCATTGCTACGACTCGGTGAGCGAGGCGCTGCGCGAGGTCGGGGGAGTGGTGGTCGCCTGGCGGGCGTTGGCGGAGGCCGGCCGGTACTGGCGGCGGTTGAACGACGCGCTCGTCGAGCGTTCCCCGTTGCCCGAACCCTGGTTGCGCGAGCCGCTCGGGGAGTAGGTCCCGGTCCGGTGGCCCCGGCGCTCGTACCCGCGCCGGGGCCGCCACCCCGCCCGGAAGCCTTCGCGCCAAGGCGATCCTGCCAACCCGGTGCGCTCCTCTCCAAGGCGTCCACAGCCCCGTCTCCGGTCCCGGTGGCCGGTTTCGGCCATCGGCTGGGGGCTCCAAAGGACTCGGTAGACGCCTTGCCGCCGTTCATCCGGGGCTCGCCGGAACCGTGCCGGGTATCAGGGCGGTGATCAGTGCTGATGACGATTCTTGGTGAATAGGCAACAGCCTGCTTATCACCCATCTTGCAACTGAGTTCCAACAAGGCTCGGATTCGCGAGAGACGTATAGGTGTTGGTGACTCACGGCGAAGGCGACGTACTCGCCAGTGGTACTTTCGCGAGCAGGTGTGCTGAGCATCCCCTGAGACATCCCCTAGGAGCGCAAATGAATCCGCCCGGGCAGCGTGACCCGGCCAGTTACTCCGCTCAGGAACTGGCCGACCCGAGCATCGACTCAGCGACATTGCGGCAGATCGCCGCCGTTCGCACGGATCTTTGGCCGCAGATCCAGAACCACTCGAATTGCGACCAGGAACTCGCCGGATACATTCGGCGGAACTCGTGGCCGGCCGCACCGCAGCCACCCACTTCCACCGGTGCGCAGCCGCCGTTCGGCGCGCAGACCGGCGGACAGCGACCTCCGGGGAATCCGGGCCCGCCGCAGGGTGGGCAGTCCTACCCTCAGCCCCAAGCCGGTCAGCCCCAACCCGGTCAGCACGACCACGGTCAGCCTCAGCCCGGCCCACAACCTCACCCAGGCGAGTCCCACACAGGGTCGCAGGCATCCCAGGGCGCGCAACAGTTGGCTTCGGGCGCCAAGCAGTTGGCCGGCGGCGCGAAGGACTACTTCGCCAACACCGTCGCCCCCGCCGCTGTGAACACCGCTCAGACCGTGAGCCAACGGTCCGGGCAGGCACCGGGCGGACCGGTGCACTGGACGATCTGGTTCCGGTTCGCGCTTCCCGTGATCACGTTCATCGCGATCATCTCGCTCTTCATGCCCATCGTCTCGGCTTCGTACAGGGGCCATTCGAGGAGCGTCAACTACTTCTCGGAGGAGGCCGATGGTGAGGGGGCGATCATGCTCGTCCTCTTCCTGGTGGTCATCGGATTCGCCGTGGTGTCGTTGGTGACCGGTAAGAAGTGGGCGATCATCACCGCGGGGGTCCTCGGCGTCCTCGCCGGCCTCATCGGGATGATCAACGGCTTCGGTAGCGCGTCCGCGGCGAGCAGCCAGAGCCATAGTTCTGCCGGCGCGGGGGCGGTCCTGTTGGGCATCACGGGTATCGGGATGCTGGCGACGGCGATCATCACTTTCCTGCCGCAGCATCGCCTCACCCCGCCGCCTCCGGCCCCGCCCTACCCCCCGCAGCAGCAGTACCC